>NZ_JBWKJU010000016.1:50513-155190 GCF_056432025.1 Streptomyces sp. NPDC045695 | reverse complement strand
CCGGCCCACCCCGTACCACCCAAGCCACCCCCGAAACCGGACCACCCAACGGCACCCAAGCCACCAAAGCCGGCCCACCCCGTACCACCCAAGCCACCCCCGAAACCGGACCACCCAACGGCACCCAAGCCACCAAAGCCGGCCCACCCCGTACCACCCAAGCCCCCCCCGAAACCGGACCACCCAACGGCACCCAAGCCACCAAAGCCGGTCCAGCCAGTGGCACCCAAGCCACCCCCGAAGCCGGACCACCCAACGGCACCCAAGCCACCAAAGCCGGTCCAGCCAGTGGCACCCAAGCCACCCCCGCCGAAACCACCGCCCCCGCCGCCGGAACCCCCCGCGCGTCCGCAGTTGGATCAGCCGGTGCCGCCCGCACCGCCGGTGCGGCCCGGCATTCCGACTCTGCCCCCGACGATTCCAGATCAGCCGAGTAATCCAGCGCCGGACGTAACCGTCAAAAAGGTGGCGATGGTTTCGTCGGTCACCCCCGGCGAGCTCCAAGGTTTCATTATCGAGGTGGTCAATCACGGAAACAGCACAGCGACCAATGTGAAAGTCATCGACAATTTCGGGCCCGAGATGGGCCCAGTGCTCGATGCGGATTGGCTGGCAGCGGCAGGTGAACCCCAACCATGCGCCCCCATCCCCGCAGACCAGACCCGGCTCACGTGCGCCGTTTCGGATATCGCCCCTGGCGGGAGCGTCAGGATTGCCATCCGCATGGGCATCACCACCCGGCTGGGGGAGGGGCACAGCAACGATCTCTTCGGCAAGAAGACGAACACCGCCCACGCGGTCTTCGACCAGGGTGAAGCCAGTGGAAGCGCAGGGTTCACTGTCAACGAGGGGCCCAAGCTGTCCGACAGCGACCTCCAAGACGAGCTGAACGCGATCAACAAATGCGGCAGGAACCTGCAACCCTTTGGCATCACCGCAGGGGCATTGGGTACTTTCGCCGAGACGATGGACGATCAGCGTCAGCAGGGAGTTTCCACGAAAGACGCTGCGTTGATCGGCTACAGAGAAGCTCTCTTCAAAGTCGGGACCGAAGCGGCGACCTCTCTGGTGAAGATTCGCGCGAACGCCTCCGTGGCCGATGTGACGCGCGTCCTCTCCGTCACCGGGGATTGCAGCACCTTCGTGAAGGAGGCGCTGGGGATACGGCCGTGACAGGCAACTTCGTCGGCCGGGATCCCGCGAGGGCGAGGCCCAGCGCGAGGCCGATCAGCAGCGCCGCGACGGCGAAGGTGACCCGCGTGCCGGTGGCCACGGCCGGGGCGCCCGCCGTCGTGATGTCGCTCGTCCCCGACGCGAAGGCGAACACGGCGCCCATCACGGAAGCGCCGGTGATCAGCCCGAGGTTGCGAGAGAGGTTGAGCATCCCGGAGACCACCCCCCGCCGGTCCGGCCCGACGTCCGCCATGGCGGCGGTGGTGTTGGCCGTCTGGAACAGCGCGTAACCGGCGGTCACGACCACGAGGGGAGCCACGTACCCCAGGACGCCGAGACTCCTCGGCAGCGCGGCCAGGACGAGCGCGCCGACCACCATGGCCGCGAGCCCGGCGACGGTCATGCGGTGGGCACCGAAGCGATCCGCGATGCGGCCCGCCGGCACCCCGGCCAGCGCGGCGACCAGCGGACCGACCGACAGGACGAGGCCCACGGCGGCCGCCTGGAGGCCGAGGGCGCGCGAGAGGTGGAAGGGCCCGACCACCAGCGTCGCCATCATCACCGTGGAGACGAGCGCACTCGCGCCCAGACTCGCCCCCAGCCCCGGATCACGGAAGACGGCCGGCTGCACCAACGGCGACGCCGCCCGCCTCTCCACGCGCACGAAGAGACCGGCCCCGAGGACGGCGGCCACCACGAGAGCCGCGTTGACCGCACCGAAACCGCCGCGGCCCGTCGTCATCGCGAGGGCGTAGGCCCCGAGCGTCAGCGCGAGCAGCAGGGTGCCCAGGGGGTCGAAGCGGGGCCGCCGCCGCTCCGCGCCGGACTCGGGCCGCCCGGCGGGCAGGTGGCAGTGGGCGAGGAGGAGGGCCAGGATGCCGAGCGGCACGTTGACGAGGAAGACCGCCCGCCAGTCCAGTGCGGATATGAGCGCTCCGCCCAGCGACGGGCCGAGAGCGGTACCGGTCGCCGACATCGTCGCGAGCAGCCCCATGGCGCTGCCCGTCCGCTCCTTCGGGACGGTGTCACCGACGAACGCCATGGTCAGGGCCATCATCACGGCCGCCCCCAGGCCCTGCGCGGCGCGGGCCGCGATCAGCACCCCCAGCGAAGGCGCCAGGCCGCACACCACCGAGGCCGCGGAGAAGAGGAGGATTCCGGCCAGCAGCAGCCGGCGGCGGCCCATGAGGTCACCGAGCCGTCCGACGCTGACGATCAGGGTCGTGATGGCCAGGAGGTAGGCGAGGACGACCCACTGGACGCTCTGGAAGGAAGTGCTGAAGGCGTCGGCCAGGGTCGGCAGGGCGACGTTGGCGATGCTGGTGCCGAGCGAGGACAGCAGCACGGACAGCGACAGTCCGGCGAGCGCCCAGCGGGCCGAAGGCCTCCGCGTCCCTGCCTGTTTCTGCGTCTGCTCTGCGCCATCTGAGGTCAGGTCTGTGTTCATGGCGCGGAGCGTGCGCCCGCCGCGCGAAGAGCGGCAACTCCTGTTGCCGTTTCCGGGACAGCCGGATGGAATGACCCCCATGGCCAGCACCGACGCACCCGACACACCGGACGCGCCCTACCGCACCGTCCTCGACGAGGTCGCCCCCCGGCTCAGGCGGCTGCGCGCCCAGCGCGGCCTCACCCTGGCCGCACTGTCCGAGGCGACCGGCATCTCCAAGAGCACCCTGTCCCGACTGGAATCCGGCCAGCGCCGCCCCAGCCTGGAACTGCTGCTCCCGCTCGCGGGCGTCTACCAGGTACCCCTGGACGACCTCGTCGGCGCGCCCGAGGTGGGCGATCCCCGGGTCCGGGCGACCCCGGGCAAGCTGGCGAGCGGCGGTACGTACGTCCCGCTGTCGCGGACCCCGGGTCCCCTCCAGGCGTACAAAATGATCATCCCCGACCGGGGCACCGAGCCGGTCCTGCGCGCGCACGAGGGCTACGAGTGGCTGTACGTGCTCGACGGCCGGCTACGGCTCGTCCTCGGGGAGCACGACCTGATCCTCGGCGCGGGCGAGGTCGCCGAGTTCGACACGCACGTACCCCACTGGTTCAGCAGCGCGGACGGGCGCCCGGTCGAGGTCCTCAGCCTCTTCGGCAGGCAGGGCGAGCGCATGCACGTGCGCGCGAAGCCCCGCGCGTGAGGTGGCGCGGGGCGGGCTCCCCTCCTACAGGGCGCTGACGAACGCGGCGAACGCGGTGGGGCTGACGGTGAAGGCGGGCCCGTCGGGGTTCTTGGAATCCCGGACGGCGACCAGACAAGGCTGGGTGGCCACCTCGACGCACTGGCCGCCGGTGTCACCGCTGTACGAGGCCTTGCGCCAGGCGGCGGCGCCGAGCGGGGCGCACTCGACGCAGTCGCCACCGGTGTCCGAGCTGAACGAGGACTTACGCCACCGCGCGCCCGACAGGTCCTGGATGGTCTCCATAACGTTCCTCCAATACGCGGGCGATCAGCGCCGCCGATTTCTCCAGGGAGAGGGCGGCGGCCTGCAAATGATCGTATCGGAGCGAACCCTCCCTGAGGGCCTGGGGATTGGCCGTCATATACCCCTGGACGAAGTCCTCGGTATAGACGAGGTCCGGGTCGTCGTCGAACCGCAGGATGTTGAACGAGCCCGGGAGTCCGGCATGGGCACCCGCCTCGAAAGGCAGAATCTGCACCTGGACCCACTCCCGGCTCTGCTGGGCCAGCAAGTGGGCAAGCTGGTTCCGCATGACCTCCCGGCCGCCGATCTCCTGGTGCAGCACGGCCTCACTCAGCACCACCCACATCAATGGCGGGTTCTCGCGGTCCAGGATGCGCTGGCGCTCCATCCGGGCGGCCACCTTCGCATCCAGGTCTCCCTCACCCCGGACACCCAGTACCGCTCGCGCGTAGTCCTCGGTCTGCAACAGCCCGTAGACCAACTGGGCCTGGTACGTCGAGAGATACGCGGCCCGGGCCTCCATCTCCGCGTACGCCTGGAACCACGTCGGCAGCACGCTCCGCAGGACCAGCCCCACCAGCCGCGAAAAATGCCCGTCCGTGCCCAGCGCCGCGTCCACCCGCTCCGAGAAGTCCCGCGTTGGCACCCGTTTCGTGTTCTCGATCATGCCGACCAGGGAGCCGGTGCAGTAGATGATCTCGCCCAGTTGCGCCTGCTTCAGCCCGGCGGCCTCTCTCAGCCGGCGGAGTTCGTAGGCGTAGTAGTCCAGCGGCGATGCGCTGGGGTCGAGTACGCGGACGCCGACCATGGGCAGCCACCCCTCAAGCTCGTCTCGTTGGTCTCCGTAGCCGAGCGTAACCACGCGATCGCGTTCAGGTAACACAAATCGCGTAATCGGCGGCTCCAGTCGGGCGAAAGAACCGCCCCGCCCGTCCCAGGGCCCATCACCGGGTGGCTCCAAGGGCGTTGGGGCCGTCATGGCTCACCTCACTGTTTCCCGCATCGTGTCGGGGGCAGCCCTGGCACTCGCCGTCGGGCTCGCCTCCGCTCCCGCCGCCCAGGCCGCTCCCGCCCCCGGGCGCCCGAGCGCCAGTCCCCTCGGCCTGGACAACCTGCCGTCGCTGCGCTTCCTCACTCCGACGGTCCGGCACGCCAAGCGCCAGGTCGCCGGCCTCGTGTCCGGGCTGTCCCCGGCACCGGCCAACGCCCCCGGCCTCGGCAGCCTGCTGAAGTAGCCGACGAAAGGCTCTCAGCTCTCGCCCCTCGACGTGCCCTCGGTCACCGTCGCCTGCTTCCCGACCGGGCAGCCAGGGGCGAACAACACGTTCAACGGCACCCAGAACATCAACTGTTCCCAGAGCGCGCAGTCCACCTCCAGCGGTTCGGGCTCGGGTTCGGGCGGGTTCACCGGCTACGAGGTGGTGACGGACTCCGTGGAGTGCCCCGTCGACGCGACCTGCTCCATCACCGTCACCTGTCCACGACGGCGGCGGCGGACGGGGGCCGGGCGGGCCCGGGGCGGGCGGGCCCCGGCATGGTGCCCTACCGGGCGGTAGGGCACCATGGGCCGCCACGACACGCTGAACGCCGGAGGAACCCATGGCCGCCACCCCCAAGCCGGAGACCCTTGCCGCTTTCGAGGCCGCCAAGGGGTTCATGCCCGTGCGCGAGGGCCTCGCCCTGTACGGGGCGGCCGCCGAGGCCGCCGCGCTGGGCCTGCCGCTGCTGGAGGTCGGGACGTACTGCGGTCGCTCCACCATCCTGCTCGCCGACGCCGCCCGCGAGGCCGGGGTGGCCGCGATCACCGTCGACCACCACCGGGGCAGCGAGGAGCAGCAGCCGGGCTGGGAGTACCACGATCCCAGCGTCGTGGACCCGGAGATCGGCCTGATGGACACCCTGCCGACCTTCCGCCGCACCCTCCACCGCGCGGGTCTCGAAGACCACGTGATCGCGATCGTCGGCCGCTCCCCGCAGGTCGCCGCCGCCTGGGGCGGCAAGCTCGGCTTCGTCTTCATCGACGGCGGCCACACCGACGAGCACGCCACCGGCGACTACGAGGGCTGGGCCCCGCACGTCGCGCTGGGCGGCACGCTCGTCATCCACGACGTGTTCCCGGATCCGGCCGACGGCGGCCAGGCCCCGTACCGGATCTACCTGCGCGCCCTGGCCTCCGGCGCCTTCGAGGAGATCTCCGTCACCGACTCCCTGCGCGTCCTGCGCCGGACCGGCTCCGCCGTCTAGATGTACGGGTCCAGGGTCGGACGCAGGCGGTGCGCTACGACTCTCTACGGCCTGGCCCCCGTGCACTCCTGGCTCATCCAGGCCCTACGGCGGGACCGCGACGCGTAGTCGCAGAGTCAGGGTGTGAAAGGACCTCCGTGCGGTCCGGAGCCGCACGGAGGTCATGGTTCTCGGCCTTCTCGGCCGGGCGTGGCGCCCTAGTGCCAGTACGCCCCGGGCTGGCCGTTGCAGTCCCACTGCTGCGCCCGCGCACCGTTGGACTTGGAGGAGTTCTCGATCTCCAGGCACTTTCCGCTCTTGGCGTTGACGACCCGTGCGGCGGTGCCCCCGACCACGTAGAACTTCCACTTCGAGCCGGCCTGGCCCTTGCAGTCCCACTGCTGGGCCCGCGCGCCGTTGGCCGTACTGGAGTTCTCGATCTCCAGGCACTTTCCGCTGTGGGCGTTGACGAGGTAGTAGGTGCCGCCGCCCGCGTCAGCCATGCTCCAGTTCGAGCCGGCCTGCCCGTTGCAGTCCCACTGCTGGGCCCGCGCGCCATTGGCGGTGGAGGAGTTCGAAATCTCCAGGCACTTGCCGCTCTGGTTGTAGATGTATCCGACGGCGGGCTCGGCTTGGAGAGCGAAATCCGTCGCCCCGCCGCCCTCTATGAACCGTGCCAGGAGCGGCGCCGGGGCGTTACCACCCGTGTCCGCCTCCAGCGCCGTCGCCGACGCCGGTGCGAGGGCCATGGACAGGACGAAGGCGCAGGCGCCGACAGCGAGAGTTCGCTTGAGCTGCATGATGAGTTCTCCCCGTTTGCTTTGTGCATTACGGTCTGGAAACGAGCTGCTCTGAGCGGCCGTGAGGGCATCCCGCCGAGCCACGTTGGATGGGGGCCGTACGAAGATGCGTCGCGTGCGGGCCTCGGGGGTGACCCGGGCCGGCAGGACCACAGCATGACCCTGGCGCGAGTCGTGCAGCTATCCGCTTTCGGCGGGGCGCGGACACGTTTCCGGATAGCGCAGCGCCCGGCCCCTCGGTTTCACCGGACGCAACGGGCGCTGCGCACCGTCTGCGAAGGGGTCTCCCCGTACGCTTTGCGATAGTGGCCGGCGAATCGGCCCAGGTGGGTGAACCCCCAGCGCAGGGCCACATCGGTGACCGTCTTCGACGCGTGGCCTTCGCCAACGGCCAGGAGATCGCGCCGCGCGAGGTCCAGCCTCACACTGCGCAGATACGCCAGCGGGGTGGTGGCCATGTGCGTCCGGAAGCCCTCTCGCAGACTCCGCACGCCGACCCGGGCGGCCTGAGCCATATCGGCCACCGAGATGGGTTCGCCGGCGTGTTCGGCGCAGAAGTTCGCGGCGCGGCGTACGGCGCTGGGCAGGGCTGCGCAGCCGCGGCCGGACACTGCTTCACTGAGCACGTGAGGCTGTGCATCCAGCAAACCGTCCACGAGGAGTCGCTCGAATTGCTGTACCGACATGGGCGAACGGGCGGCGAGGGAGGAGTCGGCGAACTCGGCGAAGTGCTTCACCACGCTCAGCCACGCCCTCACCGGGCCGGCCCGGTCATCGAGGACCGGAACGAAGCCAACGGGCCTCTGGGGCATGTCGCCGAGCCGGACGGCAAGGGCCTGATCGATGATCTGGCGCGGGATGATCAAAGCCCGGTTCACGCTGTCGTGGCTCCAGCGCATCGACAGCTTCTGCTCCGGTCCCGCGATGCTGAGCGGGGAGGAGAGCGTCTTTCCGTTCATGGTCACGGTGCCGTCGCCGGCGAGTGGGACGTGGATGTTGTAGAAGTCCAGCGGCACTCCGGGCGTGACATCGACCTCTGCGCCATACCCCAGCTCGTACACCGCGAGCGCCCCTTCATGGACGGACCGGAAACGGCCGTCGAGGGGATGATCGGCCAGAACCGATAATCGATGGGGCGCGAACCGCACGCTTATCAGGTCACTGAGTTCCTTGACGTCGCTCCCCCGGAAGAGAAGGCCCCGGGCGGTCTCGGTCCCTGAACCGACTGCGCTGGTCTCAGACATGTACGGATCCCTCCGGTAGCTCGCGGCGAATGCTGGAATCTACCGACGGGTGGGACGACGCTCCCCTCATATAAGCGCACCGCGCCCTCGGATGGCCCAGGATCCGGCCGCGCAACCGCGCAGCGGTCTAGCATCGCGGCGTGCGCAACGACGACACTCCCCCGCCCCCCGAGTCCGCCGCGTCGGTCAGTCCGGACCGGCCGTGGTTCGTGCGTCGCTCCACCCTGGTCGTCGCGGCCGCCGCGATCGCCCCGGCCTGCCTGGCGGGCTGGGTGGTGACCCAGGTGCTCGCCGGGGCCGGGCCGGACGGGCAGCAGCCCCGGCTGCTCCCGCTGCCCGCGTCGCACTCGGCCCTGTCATCGGGCCAGCGGGACGCGAAGCCGGGGGCCACGGCCACGCCGAGCGCGGACCCCGGTACGAGCCCCGGCACGAGCGCGAGCACCACGGCTGCCGCGCCCGCCAAGGGTCCGCTCGCCGGCAAGACGGTGGTCATCGACCCCGGCCACAACACCGGCAACTTCCAGCACACCGCTGAGATCGACCAGCAGGTGGACATCGGTACGGGCCGCAAGGAGTGCGACACCACCGGCACCACCACCAACTCCGGTTACATGGAAGCCGAGTTCACCCTCGACGTCTCCCAGCGCCTGCGGGCCATCCTGGAGGCCCAGGGCGTCAAGGTCGCCCTCACCCACCAGGCCGACCGCCCCTGGGGGCCCTGCATCACCGAACGCGCCCGCATCGGCAACGAGGCGAAGGCCGACGCCGTGGTGTCCGTCCACGCCGACGGCGTCTCCGCGGGCAACCGCGGCTTCCACGTGATCCTCCCGGCCAAGGTCAAGGGCGGCGGCGCCGACACCGCGCCGATCGTCGGGCCCTCCCGCGAGCTCGGCGAGCGCATCGCCGGGAACTTCGCCCGCACCACCGGCTCGGCGCCCGCCAACTACCTCGGCGCCGGTACCGGTCTGGTCGTCCGCGACGACCTCGGCGGACTGAACCTGTCGACCCAGCCCAAGGTGTTCATCGAATGCGGCAACATGCGTGATGCCAAGGACGCGGCGCAGCTGACGAGTCCGCAGTGGCGCCAACAGGCGGCCCAGGGCATCGCGGACGGCATCGTCGGCTTCCTGGGCGGGTAGTCCCCTCGGGAGTCCCGCCGGGACTTGGTCACCGCCCCGATCCTCTCGGCTGCGCGGAACCTCCGTACCATGGTGCCCGCCCGCCCGCTCCGGGCATGGTCTGCGCATGCGGCACCACGAGACGACCGAGACCGAGAAGGACACCTAAGACGTGAACATCCGCTCCCTCACTCGAGGCGACGGCGTGGTGATCGGAGCAGCGGTGCTGCTGTTCATCGCCTCGTTCCTTGATTTCTACTCCATGACCGGCGCCGACCTGCCGAACGCGTGGGACACCGACTCCTACGCCCTGGTGCTCCCCACGGTCTTCCTCATCGGCTTCATCGCGGTCGGGCTGCTCATCGCCGGCCGTTTCCAGCCGGAGACCCGCAAGGTGCTGGGCCTGCCGCTGTCGGCGTGGGGCAGCGCACTCGCGGTCTCGGCGGCCTGGTCCGCGCTGTGGGCCCTGATCACCTGCCCGTCCCGGCTCGACCTGGGCGCGGGCGCGATCATCGCCTTCCTCGCCACCCTGGCCCTGGCCGGTGTCGCCCTCTTCGGCGCCAAGGTGCCGGCGCTCGCGGGCCAGCTCGTGCCGGAGCCGAAGCCGGCCGCGGTCCCGCCGTACGGGGGACAGCCGCAGCCGGGTGCCGGGTACGGCTACCCGGGCGGCCAGCCGCAGCCGTACGGCTCTACCCCGCAGCCGGCCCCTCCGTACGGCGGCACCCCGCAGGACGCCCAGCAGGGTCCGGCGCCGACCCCGACCCCGGCGCCCGCCCCGGCGGCGGACTTCTCGCCGTTCTGGTTCGCCGTTCCGGTGGCCCGCCCCCTCTTCGCCGAGGACGGCTCCCCCACCCCGATCGCCGAGCTCGCCCCGGGCACCTGGTACCTGGCCGTGGAGCAGCGCGGCCCGGCCACCCTGATCGCTCAGACCCAGGACGGCCGCCGCGGCATCCTGAACGACACCTCGGGCATCCAGCGCGGCTGAACATCAGCCCCGCCGGCGTTTGAGGCGCGGGGGCCCGGGGGCATCGCCCCCGGCAACGGCGCCGCACACGGGACCCACGGCAAAGGCCCCCCACCCTTCCGGGCGGGGGGCCTTTGCCCTACAGTCACCTGACGCTTCGTCAGCAGACGGCTCGCCGGAGGGGACCGTACATGCGCCTAGGACTCGCACTCGGCTACTGGGGCCGCGGCCCCCACCCCGCCCACCTCGACCTCGCCACCCTGGCCGAGAGCCTCGGCTACGACTCGGTGTGGACCGCGGAGGCCTGGGGCTCGGACGCCTTCACCCCGCTGACCTGGATCGCCGCGCACACCTCCCGCATCCGCCTCGGCACGGCGATCGCGCAGATGGCCGCCCGCACCCCCACCGCCACCGCCATGCACGCCCTGACCCTGGACCACCTCTCCGGCGGCCGGATGATGCTCGGCCTGGGGCTGTCCGGGCCGCAGGTGGTCGAGGGCTGGTACGGGCGGCCCTTCCCCGCGAGCCCGCTCACCGCGACGCGCGAGTACGTCGACGTCATCCGCCAAGTGCTGCGCCGCGAGGGCCCCGTCGCACTGGACGGCCGCTTCCACAGCCACCCGTACCGCGGCCCGGACGGCACCGGCATCGGCAAACCCCTCAAGCCGATCACCCACCCGCTGCGGGCCGACCTGCCGGTCCTGCTCGGCGCGGAGGGCCCGAAGAACATCGCCCAGACCACCCGCATCGCGGACGGCTGGCTCCCCCTGTACTGGTCACCGACCCGCACGGACGTCTACCGGGCCGCGCTCACCGACCTTCCCGACGGCTTCATGATCGCCCCGATGGCCCGGGCCAAGGTCTGCGACGACGTCGCGGAGGGCCTCCTGCCGGTCAAGGCGATGCTCGGCTTCTACATCGGCGGCATGGGCCACGCGGCCCGCAACTTCCACGCCGACCTGATGGCCCGGATGGGCTACGAGGAGGAGGCCCGCCGCATCCAGGAGCTGTTCCTCGCCGGTCGCAAGGAGGAGGCCGTCCTGGCCGTCCCGGACGCGTTCGCCGACGAGATCTCGCTGATCGGCCCCCGCGAGCGCATCGCCGAACGCCTGGAGCTGTGGCGCAAGGGCCCGGTCACCGACCTGCTCCTCACGGCCCCGGACCCCCACACCCTGCGCGTCCTGGCGGAACTCAACACTTGAGTCGCGGACGGCCCTGCGTATTGCTCCATTATCGGGTGATCCCTCTTATCGCCCTCAAGCTGCCTTGCGGGCGCGGCAGTCGAACGACGCGCCGACCGTGTGGTTACGCTCCGTTTTCCCCGGATATGGTCGACCAGAGGGGCATACGGGTGGGACATACGGTTGGCGGCCTTGAGGGGCCGCCCCACGGAAGGAAGACGGTGCGGCAGCACTGTCTGAGCCTGATCCTGGTTCTCGCCGTCTGCACAGGGCTCCTCGCCGTGCTGACGCCGACCGCCAACGCCGCGCCCAACGTGAAGGTGACGGTCACGCTCGACCGCATCAGGGCGCTCCACAGCTCGGAGGAAGGGGCGTGCGGGTCGGTCGACTGGTACGCGAAGGTCTTCATCAACGGCGTGGCCTTCAACAACGAGGACACCGAGGAGCAGGACGACCTGGAGGGCCAGACCGACATCAGCCCCGGCTGGGAGTTCTCCACCGAGGTCGACGTCGCCACCCTCGATCAGAGCAGCGGCGTCGCGAAACTCCCCGTCACCATCGAGGTGTGGGACGAGGACGGCGGCTTCTGCGCCGGCGACGACCAGTACGACGCGTCCCCCGTGGTGGGACGGGGCATCAACTTCCAGATGGGCGTCTCCCCGTGCCGGGTGTTCTTCGGCCCGGGCGACGGAGAGGGCTGCGCGGGGAGCCGCGTCTCCTCCGGCACCGCGGAGGACCGGGCCGAGGTGACGTACAGGGTGGAGGCCGACGACCCGCCCAGCGCCCCGGGCCTGCGCATCAGGTGCACCTCCAGCACCATCAGGCCTACGGTGGGCAACCCCGTGACGATCACGGCCACCGCGCTCGACGGTGCGCTGATGCCCACCGTGATCGCCGATGAGCTGCAGATCACGGCCGTACGGAACGTCTCGGGCACCGCCGAACGCGTGCCGGTGGCCGACCGGAGGGTGTCCGGCGCGAACAGTACGTCGCTCACCTTCACTCCCGCCGAGGGCGGAGACCTCGTCTACGGCTGCCGCCTGCGCGAGGGCGCCACGGGGCTCTTCACCGGCTGGCGCCGTGTGGACGTCAACCCGGGCAACTCGGCCGAGCCGCTGCCGATCTCCTACAGCGGCCCCCGCTCCAGCCGGCTCGACATCGTCTTCGTCGCGGACCGGGACAGCTACACGGGTTTCGACGACCCGCAGTTCCTGATCGACGTCCGCAGCGTCATCGACACCTCCTACTACGGCTTCGACAACTTCCTCGCCAACCAGGACAAGTTCAACTTCTGGATCGCGCGTGCGCAGGCACGGGCCGACGACTTCACCGACGGAGACTGCGACCACGACCTGCCCGCCGGCTGGGACGAGGGCTTCGCCTTCGCGGACGCCGGCGCCATCCTGCACCGCAAGAACCAGCGCGACTGCGCCCTGCGCGGCGACCGCATCTTCTCCGGAGTGGTCGACACCAGCGTGCGCGGCGACGCCCTCCAGGTGGTCACCCACGAGACCGGGCACCAGCCCTTCGGGCTCGCCGACGAGTACCCCCTGATCGGTGGCTACTGGCAGCAGGAGGTCGCGCCCAACGTCTACGAGGACATGGCCGCCTGCATCGTCGACGCGCCCGCCCTGAACCGTGAGGCGACCGCCTGCCACCAGTGGGAGCGGACGACCGACTGGTGGCCCGACCCGGACTGGTTCAGCTCCGAACCCACCCCCGAAGACGTGATGTTCAACAACACCGGTCCGGCGAACGCCGCCGACCTCCGCAGATACAAGCTGATCTTCGACGACTGCTCGTCGGCGAAATGCTGAGGGGGCCACGATGAACCGTCACCGTTCACTGTTCGCGGTGCTCGTCATGGTGGTGCTCACCCTGGTGATCGCCCCGTTGCGCGGCTCCGCCGACTCCTCCCGGTTCGACGACCCAGATCCGGCCACCATCCCGCTTCCCGTCCTCGACTACGACGACCCAGCGAAAGCGGTCGTCGCCCGGGTCACCTTCGCCAGCCGTACCCAGGCCACCGTCGACCGTACGTCGGTCAGCCTTCAGCGGGCCCACACGCACATCGGCGACCCGCCGATCCTGAAGCTCAACCTCACGGACGTGGACGGCACCGTGACCGACCGCCTGAACGCCTGGAGCCCGCTGTGGGTCTTCTCGCACGGCGACACGGAGCGCATGGACGTCAGGCAGAGCGGATCGGGCAGCTTCATCGTGCCGTTCTCGCCGGAGCTCTCCACCATGACCATCACCGACGTGGCCTTGAACCGGGACGTCGTCACGGTAGACGTCAAGCCGGCCATCCGTGACTTCTGCGTGGCCCACCCCGCCGATCCCGACTGCCTGGAGAGCGACCTGTCGGTCGACGCCGTGGAGCCGACCGCGCCGCTCTTCGCGGTGCTGGGCAAGCCCGTCGCCGTGAGCGTCACCAGCACCGTCTCCAACGCCGGCCCGGACGGTCCGGCCGACGCGCGCGTGGAGCGCACGGTGGTCGCCGGTCCGGGGGTCACCATCACCCCCGCCGCGGGGGAGACGACGGACGTCTCGCTGGCCGTGGGGACACCCCAGCGGCTGGTGAAGACCTACTCCGTCACCTGCACCGCGCCCGGCGCGCACACGCTGGACTTCACCACGTCCGTGACGCCCAAGCGTGCCTCCGTGATCGATCTCGACCCCACCGACAACCGGCGCACCGAGCGGCTGACGGTCGACTGCGCCGTCCCGGTGACCATCAACATCCAGCCGGGCTCCGCCAGGAACCCGGTCAACCTGGGCGGCAGCACCCTGCCGGTGGCGGTGCTGACCACCACGGCGGGCGAGTACGGGAACCCGCTCGCCTTCGACGCGACCCGGATCGACGCGCCCTCGCTGCGCTTCGGATCCCCGAGCCTGCTGCTGCTCGGCAGGGGGGTGCCCGAGCTCCACAACAGGATCCATCCCGAGGACAGCCTGGAGCGGGACGAGGTCCGACGTGACGGCGACCTGGACGCGCTCACGCACTACCGGCCCCGCGACCTCGCTCTGACCACGGCCGACACCAGCGGCTGCGTCTTCGGGCGCTTCCTCGGCCCGAACGGACCGCTCAGCTTCTACGGCTGCGACAGCATCACGGTCGTCGGCTAGGAGCGACACCGGGCGGGGAACGGCGTGTTCGGCCGTTCCCCGCCCGGTGCTCTGCCTCCAGGGGCCTCAGCCCGCATCCGCACCCGTATCCGTATCCGTATCGGTGGCGCTGGCGCTGGCGGCCTGCGGTACGGCCTCCAGCAGTTCGCGCACGTCCAGTGGCATGACGGCGATCTCGATGCTCCCGCCGCCCTCGTAGGTGCAGGTGACGATCCGCGAGCCGGGGTTGATGGAGATGCCCTCCTTCACGGACGGCACCCGCAGGCCGGTGGCCCGGGCGCCCGGCAGTGGCAGGGGCTCGCCGCGCTGCGGGACCCAGCGGGCCGCGCCCCCGTCGGCGTACAGCCGGCCCGGCCGCCAGCGGCCCTGTCCGGCCGGCTGCCGCGCCATGCCGGGGATACCCGCCACGGGCCCGGCGGCCACCCGCGCGCGGTGCTTGCGCCGCAGCAGCCACCCGGCCCCGGCCGCCCCGAGGACGACCACCACGATCTCGATCACGGGCCCATTGAAGCAGGCCCGGCCCCGCCGGCCCGCGCTCGCCCGCGCTAGCGCGCGAGCTCCGAAGCGCTCGGGACCTTGTCGACGACCTCGGCGCCCGAGTTCCTGCCCGCCTCCTTGACGCCCTTGATCACGTTGTCGAAGTTGCTGATGTCGGCGTCGCCCGCCTCGCCCTTGCGCAGCTTGCTGCCGAGGCCCTTGAGGGAGTCGATGCCCGCCGTCAGCGGACCCATCGCCTTCGACAGCAGCGGGTCGCCCTTGGCGTTGTTGGCGGCGGCCTTCAGCCGGTTGTACGCGAACGCGCCCGCGAGGCCCGCCTTGATGAGGGCGAAGGTGCGCCCCTTGGCGCCCTTCTTGAACTTGCCCTCACGGTACGGCTTGACGATCCACTGGTAGGTGGCTCCGGCCGCGAGCCCCGCGTTGGCGACGAAGCGCGTCTTGGCGAACTTCTGCCGCTCGGCGGAGGTGCTGGGCGAGGGCGTCACCGCGGCGAGTTCGTCGGCTTCGGCGGCGGCCGGCTCCGCGGCGGCGAGGGCGGCCAGCTCCCCCATCGAGGCGGCGGAGAGCTCCTCCCGCGAGCTCCCGCCGCTGCTGCCGCCGCTGCCGCAGGCGGTGGCACCGGCCAGCAGCGCGGTGGAGAGCACCACCGCCGTGAGGGCGCGACGGAATCGAACGGTCGTGGACGTGGCTACGGACACGGTTTCCTCCGGGGACTTTGGTGTCCCCCGCAGCCTCGCCCGGGCCCCGGGAGCCCGCGACTTGAGGGACCCGTTCGGGTTTGCCGCGGGCCGGGGCGGCAAGACGCGGGACATGCGCACACACACCCGAGTACACGCCCGAGGTAGCAATCAGGCAGGCCGGGCCGTCGCACTGGTGGCGGACGTGCTCGCCTTCGTGATCGTCCTGTGGATCCTGCTCTACCTGCTGGACGCCAACCGCGGCAACGAGCTCGTGGAGTTCTTCCACGACACCGCCTCATGGCTGGCCGGCTGGTCCTACGACCTGTTCACCTTCAGCCGCGAATGGGTCCAAGTCGTCTTCGGCTACGGCGTGGCCGCGGTGGTCTACGTCTTGATCGGACACGCGGTCGCCGGCTGGCTGTACCGCCGCTGACCCACGGCGAAGGGCCTTCCCCCACGGCAGGGTGGGGGAAGGCCCTTCGCATGGAACTCAACCGCAGCAGTGCGGCTCCAGCCCGGACGGGAGCGCGGTCCCGCCGAACACCGCGGTGGTGGCCTCGTCCCCGCCCAGCGCCGCGACTGCGAGCAGCAGGGACCCGGCGGTCCAGGTGGTCTGCTCCACGGGCCAGACGGCCTTGTCCCGGAACACGTACCCCGTCCAGTACATGCCGTTGTCCGCACGCAGGTGGGTGATGGAGCGCAGGATCTCCAGCGCCCGGTCGGACTCCCCCGTCGCCCACAGCGCGAGCGCCAGCTCGCAGGACTCGCCGCCCGTGACCCACGGGTTCGGCAGGACGCAGCGCACGCCCAGGTCCGGGACCACGAACTCGTCCCAGCGGTCCTTCAGGCGCGCGGCGGCCTCGGCGCCGGTCAGGGCCCCGCCGAGGACCGGGTAGTACCAGTCCATCGAGTAGTGGTTCTTGTCGAGGAACCGCTCCGGGTGACGGCGGATGGCGTGCCGCAGCGCCCCCGCGGCGAGCTCCCAGTCCGGCTGCGGCTCCTCGCGGTGCTCGGCGATGGCCAGCGCGCAGCGCAGCGCCTGGTGGATGGAGGAGGAACCGGTGAGCAGGGCGTCGGTGACGGCCGCGCCGTCCGGCTCCCGCTTCCAGCCGATCTCGCCGCCCGGCTGCTGGAGCGTCAGGACCCACTCGACCGCCGCGTAGACGGCGGGCCACATCCGGTCCAGGAAGGTGTCGTCGCCGGTGGAGAGGTAGTGGTGCCACACGCCGACGGCTATGTACGCGGTGAAGTTGGACTCCCGGCTCGCGTCCTGCGGCTCGGCGGTGTCCACCCCCTGCGGCCGGTCGGCGTAGGCCGCGTACCAGGATCCGTCCTGGTTCTGGTGGCGCGCCAGCCACGCGTACGCGCGCTCGGCGGCCTCGTGCTCACCGGCGGCGTCGAGCGCCATCGCGGCCTCGGTGTGGTCCCACGGGTCCAGGTGGTGCCCGCGGAACCACGGTATGGCCCCGTCCTCCCGCTGCGCGGCGAGGATGCCCGCCACCGTCTCGGCGGCCTGCTCCGCGGTCAGTACGCCGTCCAGGACGAGGTGTTCGGGTGCGGTGCGCCCCGGCGAGGTCACAGGGCGGCGCCGACGGGGAGGTGGGGCTTGGTCGCGTACGCCACGAAGCTCTTGCCGATGACCGGGTTCAGGGCCTGCTCGGCGAGCCGCGTGGCCAGCGGCTTCTTCATGATGTCCCAGACCAGGAGCTTGTGGTACGCCTTGACGGGCAGCGCCTGGTCGTTGTCGACGCCGAAGGCGCACTTGAGCCACCAGTACGGGGAGTGCAGCCCGTGCGCGTGGTGCGTGCCGTACGGCTTGAGGCCCGCGGCCTTCATCTTGCCGAGCAGCTCGTCCGCCTTGTAGATGCGGATGTGGCCGCCCTCGACCTCGTGGTAGGCGTCGGAGAGCGCCCAGCAGATCTTCTCGGGGCCGTAGCGGGGCACGGTGATGGCGATGCGGCCGCCGGGCTTCAGCACGCGCACCATCTCGGCGAGCACGCCCTTGTCGTCGGGGATGTGCTCCATCACCTCGGAGATGATGACGACGTCGAAGGACTCGTCGGGGAAGGGCAGGGCCAGCGCGTCGCCCTCCATGGCGGTGGCGGTGGCCCCGACGGGGGCCTCACCGGCCTCCTTCATGGCGGCGAACCACTTGGCGACCTCGCGGATCTCCTCGCCGTTGCGGTCGACGGCGACGACCTGGGCGCCTCTCCGGTAGCACTCGAAGGCGTGCCGGCCTGCGCCGCAGCCCAGATCGAGCACGCGGTCGCCTGCGGCGAGCGGGAACCGGGAGAAATCGACGGTCAGCACGGGGTCCTGCCTTCGCGGTCGCGGGGGTGTACGAGGAGAGTGGTGCGGAGGAAGAGGGTGGTGCGCGGGGAGCGCAAGGGGCACGAGCGGCGGAGGCTCACTTCGCGCGGCGGGTCCGGGCGGCGGCCTGCTCGATGGCGGCACGGTAGTGCGCGGCGGTGCCCTCGGCGGCCCGGGCCCAGGTGAAGCGGGCCAGGACCCGCTCGCGCCCGGCCTCGCCGAGGCGGGCCCGCAGCTCGGGATCGCCCAGCATCCGGCCGAGCGCGCCGGCCAGGGCCCCCGCGTCGCCCGGGGGCACCGCGAGGCAGGTCTCGCCGTCGGGGCCGGCGACCTCGGGGATCGCACCGCCGGTGGTGGCGACGAGCGGGGTGCCGGTGGCCATGGCCTCGGCCGCCGGGAGCGAGAAGCCCTCGTAGAGCGAGGGCACGCAGGCCACCTGGGCGCTGCGCACCAGGTCGACGAGCTCGGCGTCGGTGATGCCCTTGACGAAGCGGACGGCGTCCTGGAGCCCGAAGCTCTCGATGGCGCGGGCGACCGGCCCGCGCTCGGCGCGCTTGCCGACGACCACGAGGTGGGCGTCGGGCTGCTCGGTGCGCAGCTTGGCGAGCGCCTCGACGAGGTGGACGAGCCCCTTGAGCGGCACGTCGGCGCTGGAGGTGGTGACGATCCGCCCCGGCACCTCTGCGACGGAGGGGTCCGGCGACCACAGGTCCGTGTCGGCGCCGATGTGCACGACGTGGATGCGCTCGTCGCGGACGCCCAGGTGCTCGGCGATCTCCTGCTTGGAGGATCCGGAGACGGTGAGCACGGACGGCAGCCGGCGGGCCACGCGGCCCTGCATGCGGGTGAAGCCGTACCAGCGGCGCACGGAGAGCCGCTTCTTGCGGTCCTTCGCGGCGTCGAGGTCCAGCTGCCGGTCGACGGTGATGGGGTGGTGAATGGTCGTCACCAGCGGCGCGCCGAGGTCACCGAGCAGGCCGTACCCCAGGGTCTGGTTGTCGTGGACGACGTCGAACTCACCGGCGCGGGCGGCGAGATGGCGCCGGGCCCGCAGCGAGAAGGTCAGGGGTTCGGGGAAACCGCCCGTCCACATGGTGGCGACTTCAAGGGCGTCGATCCAGTCCCGGTACTCGTCGCGCTTGGGCGTACGGAAGGGGTCGGGACTGCGGTACAGGTCCAGGCTCGGGAGTTCGGTGAGCGTGGCGCCGGTGTCGAGCACGGGGTAGGGCTGCGCGCCGATGACCTCGACCGAGTGGCCCAGGCGGACGAGCTCACGCGAGAGGTGGCGGACGTAGACGCCCTGGCCGCCGCAGAACGGGTTCCCCTTGTACGTGAGGAGCGCGATGCGGAGCGGGCGGTCGCCGTCGGTGGCGGCACCCGCGAAAGGGCTCGTCACCATGGCCTCAGCGGTCACTCTCGCGCCCCCTTTTCGCTGCACTTTCGCCGGAGCGTAACCGCTCGCATAATGTAGAACAAGTTTCAGACTTGATCCGTCGAAGACCATTGAATCTACCGGCCGGAAACCACACCGTAAGAGGTGGAGCAGGTGATTCGCGCCACGGATGCGACGCCTGCCATGCTGGCCCCGGATCAGCCCGCAACGACACGGACGGGACACATGACAGCGGAAGTGAAGGCCGTCACCACACCGGCGTCGCCTCCCCTGACGGAGCGCCAGGAAGCACGCCGGCGCCGGATCCTGCACGCCAGCGCGCAGCTGGCCAGCCGGGGCGGTTTCGACGCCGTCCAGATGCGCGAGGTCGCGGAGTCCTCCAGCGTCGCGCTGGGCACGCTCTACCGCTACTTCCCGTCCAAGGTGCACCTGCTGGTGGCCACCATGCAGGACCAGCTCCAGCACATGCACACCACGCTGCGCAAGCGCCCGCCGGCCGGGGACGACCCGGCGGCCCGGGTCGCGGAGACGCTCATGAGGGCCTTCCGCGCCCTCCAGCGGGAACCGCAGCTGGCCGACGCGATGGTGCGGGCGCTGACCTTCGCGGACCGCAGCGTGAGCCCCGAGGTCGACACGGTGTCCCGGCTGACCACGGCGATCATCCTCGACGCGATGGGCCTGGAAGCCCCGCCGACGGCCCAGCAGCTCTCGGCGGTCCGCGTCATCGAACACACCTGGCACTCGGCACTCATCACCTGGCTCTCGGGGCGCGCCTCGATCGCCCAGGTCAAGATCGACATCGAGACGGTCTGCCGCCTGATCGACCTGACGTCGCCAGAAAAGTCCTGAACCAGCCGGTCACCTGCGACGCCGCCCGACGGGTCGGGGGCCTGCGTCCCTGCGGCGCCGCACCCCCGGCCCGACGGCCTCAGCTACTCCTCCGGCGGGAACACCGCCTCCCCGGTCCCGGCCAAGGTGATCAGGATGGCCTCGACCGGGCATCCCTCCGCCGCCGCCAGGACCGGCTCGCTCGCGTCCGACTGCGGGGCGCGGGGGTGGGACTGGCGCGCCGAGTCCAGGACGAAGCCGTCCGGCGCGTGGTTGACGCACATGCCCGAGCCGATGCAGACGCCCCGGTCCACCTCGACCTGCCAGCGGTCACCCATCACTCACTCACCCGCCGTGTACCCGGCCGGCAGGTGGATCATCTTGTGCTCCAGGTACTCGCTCAGGCCCTCCGGGCCGAACTCGCGCCCCACGCCACTGTTCTTGTAGCCGCCGAACGGCCCCAGCATGTCCAGGCTGAAGGTGTTCACGTTGAAGGTGCCGGTGCGGATCCGCCGGCCGAAGTCGATGCCGTGCTCCACGTCGCCGGTCCAGACGCTGCCGCTGAGGCCGAACTCCGAGTCGTTGGCCACCCGTACCGCCTCCGCCTCGTCCCCGTACGGGATCAGGCAGACGACCGGGCCGAAGATCTCCTCGCGGGCGATCCGCATGGAGTTGTCGACGTCTCCGAAGAGGGTGGGCTCCACGTACCAGCCCCGGTCCAGGCCCGCCGGGCGCCCGCCGCCCGACAGGATCTTGGCGCCCTCCTCCTGGCCGATGCGGATGTAGTCCAGGGAGCGCTGGCGCTGGCGCTCGGCCACCAGCGGCCCGAGCTGCGTCGCGGGATCCAGCGGGTCGCCCACCACCAGCGCCCCGGCCGCGGCGGCGAGTGCCTCGGCGACCTCCTCGTAGCGGCTGCGCGGGGCGAGGACGCGGGTCTGGGCCACGCACGCCTGGCCGTTGTTCATCCAGGCGGCCGGAACGATTCCGGCGACGGCCGCGTCGAGGTCCGCGTCGGGCAGGATCACGGCGGCGGACTTGCCGCCGAGTTCCAGGGTGACGCGGGTGAGGTTGCGCGCGGCCACCTCCATCACGCGCCGGCCGGCGGCGACCGAGCCGGTGAAGGCGACCTTGTCGACGCCGGGGTGGCCGACCAGGTACTCGCTGACCTCGCGGTCGGCGGGCAGGATCGACAGCACGCCCTCGGGCAGGCCGGCCTCGCGGGCGATGTCGGCGAGGATGTAGGAGTCGAGCGGGGCTTCCGGGGAGGGCTTGAGGATCACCGTGGACCCGGTGAGCAGGGCGGGCGCCAGTTTGGCCGCGGCCACGAACTGCGGGACGTTCCACGGGATGACGGCCGCGACGACGCCGACGGGCTCGCGGCGTACGAGGATCGGGCCGAGGGCGCCCGCGCGGTGCTCCTCGTACGGGTAGGCGCGCGCCACGGTGATCGCGGCGTCGTAGACCATCATCGGACCCAGCGCCTGGGCCAGGACGCTCCAGGAGTACGGGGATCCGTTCTGGGAGCTGATCGAGCGGGCGATCTCCTCGTGCCGGACGGCGATGGCGTCCTTGATGCGGGTGACGACGGCGATCCGCTCGTCCAGCGTCATCCGCGGCCAGGGGCCCTCGTCGAACGCCTTGCGCGCGACGGCGACGGCGCGGTCGACGTCCGCCTGGGAGGCGTGCGGGACGGAGCCGATGACCTGCTCGGTGTGGGGGGAGACGATCCGGATCGTGTCGGTGCCCAGCGGATCCGTCCACTCCCCGCCGATGAACAGTTGTCCGTGTTCCACGAGCTCGGTCATGGCTGAGGCCTCCTGCGGCTTGGCGTTCCAGAACTGATACCAGTTCTAGTTCCAGGAGTCCACGACGAGGACGCAAGAGCGCGGAAGATCCAACGACTAGTCAGAAAGCCTCTGAGGTGGTCGACTTGGGCTACTACTGCAACATGTTCTTGTAGAGGCAGGGGGACGGCGCATGCCACAGGACACGGCACAGGTCACCGATCACGGCGGAGGGGTCTGGGGGATCAAGGTGCCGATCCCCGACAACCCGCTCGGGCACACCCTCGTCCACGTCCTCGACACCGACCGCGGCCCGGTCCTCGTCGACACCGGCTGGGACGACCCCGCGTCCTGGGACGCCCTGGTCTCCGGCCTCGCCGCGCTCGGCACCGCCGTCGCCGACGTCCACGGCGTGGTCATCACCCACCACCACCCCGACCACCACGGCCTGTCCGGCCAGGTCCGCGAGGCCTCCGGCGCCTGGATCGCCATGCACGCCGCCGACACCGAGGTGGTCGTACGCACCCGCTCCTCGGAGCCCGGCGTCTGGTTCGACTACATGAACGCGAAGCTCGCCGCGGCCGGAGCCCCCGAGGAACACATCGCGCCGATGCGCGCAGCCCGCGCGAGCGGCCGCATGCGGACCCTGCCCGGGCTGCGCGCGGCCGTCCCCGACCGGGAGATCGTCCCGGCCGAGCTGCTGCCCCTCGCCGGGCGCCGGCTGCGCGCGATCTGGACCCCGGGCCACACCCCGGGCCACGTCTGCCTGCACCTGGAGGAGCAGCATCCGGCGCACCTGCCGGGCAACGGCCGCCTCTTCTCCGGGGACCACCTGCTGCCGGGGATCTCCCCCCACATCGGCCTGTACGAGGCCCCGGAGGACGCCCACGTCACCGACCCCCTGGGCGACTACCTCGACTCCCTCGAACGCATCGGCCGGCTGGCGCCCGCCGAGGTGCTCCCGGCCCACCAGCACGCCTTCACCGACGCGCCGGGCCGCGTACGGGAGCTCCTGGACCACCACGAGGAGCGCCTGACCGGGCTGTGGAGACTGCTGGCCCGGCCGCTGACGCCGTGGGCGCTGGCGGAGCGGATGGAGTGGAACCGCCCCTGGGAGCAGATCCCCTACGGCTCCCGGAACATCGCCGTCTCCGAAGCGGAAGCCCACCTGCGCCGCCTCGTGAAGCAGGGCCGCGCGGAGGCGGTCCCCGGCACCGACCCGGTCACCTACCGGGCGCTGTGAGGGACCGGGTAAGGGGCGCAGCCCCCCGGCGCCACGGGGCACGCCGGCTACGGGCCGGTACAGTGAGGCCGTCGTCCACACTCCCGTACGGGGGGAAGCCGGTGCGATTCCGGCGCTGACCCGCAACCGTGACCCACCCGGCACCCCGGGCTGGAAGCCGGAATGCCCCGTACCGAAGTGCGCGGCTCGTGCCGCCGGGTCCCCGGCGGCCGGCACCGTCGAGGTAAACGGAGCCGGAGCCCGGTGCCTGTGCGTGCCTGCCTCCGGTTCCCCAGCAGGAGAGGCACCCGCCCCCATGAACGTCCGTCGCAGCGCCGCCGCGCTCGCCGCCTCCGCCGTGCTCTGCGTGGGCGTCGCCCCCGCAGCCCTCGCCGACACCGCGCCGCCCTCCCCCTCCGCGCCGCCGGTCATCCCGTCCGGGCTCTACGGCAAGAACGACCCCACCTACGACGGCGTGTGGCGGCAGTCCTTCGCGCTGCTCGCCCAGCACACCGTCGGCGTCAAGCCCGCCGCGCCGGCCGTGGACTGGCTGACCGGCCAGCAGTGCGCGAACGGCTCCTTCCCCTCCTTCCGCGCGGACACCGCCAAGGAGTGCGACGCCTCGACGTACATCGACTCCAACGCCACCGCGGCGGCCGTGCAGGCCCTGGCCTCGCTCGGCGGCCACGACGAGACGGTGAAGAAGGCGGTGGGCTGGCTGAAGTCCGTGCAGAACCCGGACGGCGGCTGGAGCAGCAACCCCGGCGGCGCCATGGACACCGGTTCGGACGCCAACTCGACCGGCATCGTCATCAGCGCCCTCGCGGCGGCCGGCGAGAAGCCGGCCGAGGTCACGTCGAAGGCCGGCAAGTCGGCGTACGCGGGCCTGCTCTCCTTCCAGCTGGGCTGCGCCGCCGAGCCGGCCGCCGACCGGGGCGCCTTCGCGTACCAGCCCGTCGACGGCAAGCTCCTCGCCAACGCCGACGCGACGGCCGCGGCGGCGCTGGCCGGCCTCGGCAAGGGCGCGGCGGTCGTCCCGTCCGGTACGGACACCCCCGCGGCAGCGCTGACCTGCCCGGCGGCGGACCCGGCCGACCCGGTGGCCGCCGCCCGGGGCGCTGCCGGTTACCTGGCCCAGGCACTGAAGAAGGACGGCCACCTCACGGCCGTCACCCCGGGCGCGGACCAGCCCACCCCGGACACCGGCAACACCGCCGACGCGGTGATCGCGCTGGCCGCGGCCGGGCACAAGCAGTCGGCGGCGGGCGCGCTGGAGTGGCTCAAGGGGAACTCGGCCGCGTGGGCGAAGGACAGCCCGGCGGCCCTGGGCACCCTGATCCTGACCGCGCACGCCACCGGCACCGACCCGAAGTCCTTCGGCGGCACCGACCTGGTCGCGGCGCTGAACGCGACCGGCCCGGCCCCGCAGGGCGCGGACACCGACGCGGCCACCGTGGAGAACAAGAAGGACGACAAGCCCTCCGGCGGCCAGAACATCTGGTGGATCATCGGCGCGGGCGCCGCGGCCGGCATGGGCATCGGCATCCTGCTGAGCGGCCGCCGGAAGAAGAACCAGCTCTGATGGGCCGCCGCCGTCTGTCCGCCGCGGCCCTGGCCTTGGCCCTCGGCATGGCCTTGGCCGTCCTGGCCGCCGGTCCGGCCCTGGCGTCGAGCTACCGCTACTGGTCGTTCTGGGACGGCGGCTCCGGCGGCGGGAGCTGGTCGTACGCCACCACGGGCCCCTCGCTGGCCCGCCCCGCCGACGGCTCCGTGCAGGGCTTCCGCTTCGCGGTGAGCCGGGACGCCGGGGCCGAGGCGGCCCGGCCGCGGGCGGCGGCGGACTTCGCGGCGGTCTGCGGGGCGACCCCTGCGGCCGAGGGCAGCAAGCGGGTGGCGCTGGTCATCGACTTCGGCGTGCCCGCGGACGCCCCCGCGGGCGAGGGCCCGCCGCAGGAGGGCCCCCGCACGGCCTGCGCCCAGGTCGCCCCGCAGGCCACGGCGGCGGAGGCGCTGGCGTCGGTGGCGAAGCCGCTGCGCTACAACGGGGCGGCGCTGCTGTGCGCGATCGCGGGCTATCCGCAGCAGGGCTGCGGCGAGCCGATCTCCTCGCCGCAGGACACCGCCCAGACGCAGGCCCCGGACCCGGGCGCGGCCCCGGTCCCGGCCCCGGACTCCGGCAACGGCCCGTCGGTGGGCCTGCTGGCGGGCATCGCGGCGGTGGCCGCCCTGGCCGCGGCCGGCGTCTGGCAGTCCCGCCGCCGCACACGATGACGGACCCGGCGCCCTCCCGCGGCTCCGCCCCGGCCCCCGCTCGCCCTTCAGCCCCGCCGGCGTTTGAGGCGCGGGGGTCCGGGGGCGGCGCCCCCGGCCACGGCCCCGCACCCGCGAACACACCACCGGCCCGCCGGAGCCCGCCCGCGGCGCCGGACTCCCCGCACCGGTCGACGTACGAGAACAGCAGGTGGAGGCCCCCGCACGCCGTCCGTGCCACGGCCCTGCACGCCGGTGCCTGGTGGCTCTGGGCCCTCGAGCTCGCCACCGCCGCGTCCCGGACCACCAACCCCCTCCTGCTCGGGCTGGTCGTCGGCGTCGCCGGGTACGTGGTCGCGGCCCGCCGCACCAGCGCCCCCTGGGCCCGTTCCTACGGGGCGTTCCTCAAGCTCGGCCTCTTCGTCATCGGCCTGCGCCTGCTCTTCTCCATGCTCCTCGGCTCCCCCATCCCCGGCTCGCACGTCCTGTTCACCCTCCCGGAGGTCCCGCTGCCCGCCTGGGCGCAGGGCATCCGCTTCGGCGGCAGGGTCACCGCGGAGCAGCTGGTCTTCGCCTTCTACGACGGCGCGAAGCTGGCCACCCTCCTGGTCTGCGTCGGCGCCGCGAACGCCCTCGCCAATCCGGCCCGGCTGCTGAAGTCCCTGCCGGCCGCCCTGTACGAGGCGGGCGTCGCCGTGGTCGTCGCCATGACCTTCGCGCCGAACATGGTCGCCGACGTCGTGCGCCTGCGCACCGCCCGCCGGCTGCGCGGCCGCCCCACCGGCGGGGTGAAGGCGGTCCTCCAGATCGGCCTGCCCGTGCTGGAGGGCGCCCTGGAGCGCTCCGTCGCGATCGCCGCGTCCATGGACGCCCGCGGGTACGGGCGCACGGCCCATGTCCCGCCCGCCGTCCGGCACACCACCAACGCACTCACCCTCGGAGGTCTGCTCGGCATGTGCGCGGGCACGTACGGGCTGCTCGCCGCGCAGGGCGCCGCGTACGGGCTGCCCGTGCTCGGCATCGGCGCGACGCTGGCCCTCGCGGGCCTGCGCCTGGGCGGACGCCGCTCGGTGCGCACCCGCTACCGGCCCGACCGGTGGGGGCCGCGCGCCTGGCTGGTCGCCGCTTCGGGCGCGGCCGTCGCCGCCGTCCTCATCCACGCGGGGATGCGTGACCCGGCGGCCCTGCACCCAGGTGTGGTCCCGCTGGTGGCGCCCTCGCTGCCGCTGTGGCCGGCCGCCGCGGTCCTGATCGGCCTGCTGCCCGCCTTCGTGGCACCCGTACCGCCCAAGGAGGCATCGCAGTGATCCGCTTCGAGCAAGTGTCGGTCACCTACGAGGGCGCGTCCGCCGCCTCCCTCCAGGGCGTCGACCTGGAGATCCCCGAAGGGGAGCTGACCCTCCTCGTCGGCCCGTCCGGCGTCGGCAAGTCGACCCTGCTGGGCGCCGTCTGCGGACTGGTCCCGCACTTCACGGGAGGCACCCTGCGCGGCCGGGTCACGGTCGCGGGCCGGGACACGCGCACGCACAAGCCGCGCGAGCTCGCGGACGTGGTGGGCACGGTCGGCCAGGATCCGCTCGCGCACTTCGTGACGGACGTGGTGGAGGACGAGCTCGCGTACGGCATGGAGTCCCTCGGCCTGGCCCCGGCCGTGATGCGCCGCCGCGTGGAGGAGACCCTCGACCTGCTCGGCCTGAACGAACTGCGCGACCGCCCCATCGCCACCCTGTCCGGCGGTCAGCAGCAGCGGGTCGCGATCGGCTCGGTGCTGACCCCGCACCCCAGGGTCCTGGTGCTCGACGAACCGACCTCGGCCCTCGACCCGGCGGCGGCTGAGGAGGTCCTGGCGGTGCTCCAGCGCCTGGTCCACGACCTCGGCACCACGGTCCTGATGGCGGAGCACCGGCTGGAGCGGGTGGTGCAGTACGCGGACCGGGTCCTGCTCCTGCCGTCCCCGGGCGCGGCCCCCGTCCTCGGCACCCCGTCCGACATCATGGCGATCTCCCCCGTCCACCCCCCGGTGGTCTCCCTGGGCCGCCTCGCAGGCTGGACCCCCCTCCCGTTGTCAGTCCGCGACGCCCGCCGCCTGTCCCCACCGCTGCGCGGCCGCCTCGCGCCCGCCGCGGCCCCGCTCGCGGCGCATCCCGCGCCGGAGTACGGGCGCCCGCTGTCCGAGCCCGCCCGCGGCGCCGTCTCCCAGGGCTCCGCCCCGGACCCCGCTCGCCCTTCAGCCCCGCCGGCGTTTGAGGCGCGGGGGCCCGGGGGCGGCGCCCCCGGCAGCGGCGCCGCGCCCGGCCTGCTCGCCCGCCTGCTCCGCCGGAGCAAGCCGAGCCCCGCCACCACCACCCAGGGCCCGGTCCACGCGCGCAACCTCGGCGTGCGCCGCGGCCACGCCCAGATCCTGCACGGCATCCACCTGACCGTCGCGCCGGGCGAGATCGTCGCCCTCATGGGCCGCAACGGCGCCGGCAAGTCCACCCTCCTCGCCACCCTCGTCGGCACGCTCGCCCCCACCACCGGCCAGGTGAGCGTCGGCGGCCGCACCCCCCACCGCACGGCCCCGGCCGAGATGGTGCGCCGCGTCGGCCTCGTTCCTCAGGAGCCCCGCGACCTCCTCTACGCCGACACCGTCGCCGCCGAGTGCGCCGCCGCCGACTCCGACGCCGGCGCGGCCCCCGGCACCTGCCGGGACCTGGTCCGCGCCCTGCTTCCGGACGTCCCCGACGACATCCACCCCCGCGACCTTTCCGAGGGCCAGCGCCTGGCCCTGGCCCTGGCCCTGGTCCTGACCGGCCGCCCCGCCCTGCTCCTGCTCGACGAACCCACCCGCGGCCTGGACTACGCCGCCAAGGTCCGCCTCATCGAGATCCTCCGCGCCCTCGCGGCCCAGGGCCACGCCATCGTCCTGGCCACCCATGACGTGGAGCTCGCCGCCGAGCTGGCCCACCGCGTGGTGATCCTGGCCGGCGGGGAGATCGTCGCGGACGGCCCGACCGCCGAGGTCGTCGTCTCCTCCCCCGCCTACGCACCGCAGGTGGCGAAGATCCTCGCGCCGGGCCACTGGCTCACCGTGAGCCAGGTCGCCGAAGCCCTGGCAGGCACCCGGTGACCCGCCCCACTAGCCCCACTCGCCCCGTACGGATCGGCCCCCGCGCCGCCGCCGCCCTCGCCCTCGTCACCCTCATCGGCATCGCGGCCTTCGGCTGGCCGCTGCTCGCCGACCGGCAGTCGGGGCTCGCCCACTCCCAGGACGCCCCCTGGCTCTTCGCCGCGCTCCTGCCCCTCCTCGTCGCCGTGGTCGTCGCGACCATCGCGGACAACGGCATGGACGCCAAGGCCGTGGCGATGCTCGGCGTGCTCGCCGCCGTCGGGGCGGCGCTTCGGCCGCTGGGCGCGGGCACGGCCGGGCTGGAGCCGATGTTCTTCCTGATGGTGCTCAGCGGCCGCGTCCTGGGCCCCGGCTTCGGTTTCGTCCTCGGCTCGGTCACGATGTTCGCCTCCGCCCTGCTCACGGGTGGGGTCGGGCCGTGGATGCCGTTCCAGATGCTGGCCATGGGCTGGTTTTCGCTGGGCGCCGGCCTGTTGCCCGGTCCGGAGAGGATCCGGGGCCGTGCGGAGCTGCTGATGCTGGCCGCGTACGGCTTCGCGGGGTCGTTCGCGTACGGCACCGTCATGAACCTGCAGGGCTGGGTGATCCTGCAGGGCATGGGCCAGGGCGTCTCCTTCCACCCGGGGGATCCCGTCGCGGCGAACCTGGCGCGGTTCGTCGCGTACTGCCTGGCGACCTCGGTGGGCTGGGACCTGGGCCGGGCGGCGCTGACCGTCGTCCTGACGCTCACGCTCGGGGCCACGCTCCTCAAGGCGCTGCGGCGGGCGACGAGGAAAGCAGCCTTCGACCCGGCCGTGGCCTTCGATTCGGGGGTGGACAGTGGGCCCGACCACACCCAAAAAAGGGACAACACGGACACCGAGCGTGAGATTCAGACCCCTCCGCGGTGACCCGCCCCATAGGACCCAGGTCACATACGAAGGCGGTTAGTGGTCCCCCAAACCCCACTTTAGCCCCCTATATCCCCCCTCCCACCAGCGCGGATGCCGCCCACCCCCCTGGAGGCTCGCCAGGCCCCGGCTGCGATGGGCCCTAGTAAGCGGGGTCTTTGCCAGGGCGCCCGGGGATCTGTAGAACTGGATGAGTCGCAAGGCGGCAGGGGTACTTCACCCGCCGCCGACGAACCCCTCTCCTCCGCGTGAGTGGCTCACGCATGTCCTCGGCATGCCTGCGACCGCCCTTATCCCCTTCGGAAGGTTTCATCCGTGTCCAACGTCGTCATCCGCCGCATCGCCGCTTCCAAGAAGACCCTCGCGGGTACCGCCCTCGCCCTGGGCGTCGCCGGTTCCATGCTGGCCGCGGTTCCCGCGCAGGCCGCCCCGATGAGCGCCAAGGCGATCGCCCAGCAGATGATCAAGGACCCGGCCCAGTTCGCTGCGTTCGACAAGATCATTTCGCACGAGAGCGGCTGGGACCACACCGCGACGAACCCCTCCTCCGGCGCGTACGGCCTGGCCCAGGCCCTGCCGGCGTCGAAGATGGCCTCCGCGGGCGCGGACTGGAAGACCAACCCGGCCACGCAGATCAAGTGGGGCCTGGAGTACATGAACGAGCGCTACGGCAGCCCCGTCGGCGCCTGGAACTTCTGGTCCGCCAACCACTGGTACTAAGCCACCGGCGGGCAGCGACAGCCGACCCGGCAGTCAGTCATACGAAGGCCCCGGTGGGCCGGCCTCCCCAGGTCCGGCCCACCGGGGCCTTCTGCATCCCATCCCAGGGGGCCTGCGTGCAGCGCCTACAGGCGCTGGATGATCGTGCCGGTCGCCAGCGCGCCGCCCGCACACATGGTGATCAGCGCGAACTCCTTGTCCCGGCGCTCCAGCTCGTGGAGCGCGGTGGTGATCAGCCGCGCGCCGGTGGCTCCGACGGGGTGACCGAGGGCGATGCCGCCGCCGTTGACGTTGACCTTCTCCAGGTCCTGGTCGAAGACCTGGGCCCAGCTGAGGACGACGGAGGCGAAGGCCTCGTTGATCTCGACGAGGTCGATGTCCTTCAGCGACATCCCGGCCTTGCCGAGCACGGCCCGGGTCGCGTCGATCGGCCCGTCCAGGTGGTAGTGGGGGTCGGCGCCGACGAGGGTCTGGGCGACGATCCGGGCGCGCGGCCGCAGCTTGAGGGCGCGGGCCATCTTGCGCGAGGCCCACATCACGGCGGCGGCTCCGTCGGATATCTGCGAGGAGTTCCCGGCGGTGTGCACGGCGGTCGGCATGACCGGCTTGAGCCGGGCCAGGGCCTCCATGCTCGTGTCCCGCAGGCCCTCGTCCCGGTCGACCAGGCGCCACATGCCCTGCCCGGCGGCCTGCTCCTCCTCCGTGGTCGGCACCTGGACGGCGAAGGTCTCGCGCTTGAACCGCTCCTCGGCCCACGCGGCGCGGGCCCGCTCCTGCGAGAGCACGCCCAGCCGGTCGACGTCCTCGCGGGTGAGGCCCCGGTTGCGGGCGATCCGTTCGGCGGCCTCGAACTGGTTGGGCAGGTCGACGTTCCACTCGTCCGGGAACGGCTTGCCCGGGCCGTGCTTGGATCCCGAGCCCAGCGGCACGCGGCTCATGGCCTCGACCCCGCAGGCGATGCCGATGTCCATGACGCCGCCGGAGATCATGTTGGCGACCATGTGGTTGGCCTGCTGGGAGCTGCCGCACTGGCAGTCCACCGTCGTCGCGGCGGTCTCGTAGGGGAGGCCCATGGCGAGCCAGGCGTTGCGGGCGGGGTTCATGGACTGCTCGCCGGCGTGGGTGACGGTGCCGCCGACGATCTGCTCGACGCAGTCGGGCTGGATCGCGGTACGGGCCAGCAGTTCGCGGTAGGTCTCACCGAGCAGGTAGGCGGGATGGAGGTTGGCGAGCGCGCCCCCGCGCTTGCCGATCGGAGTGCGTACGGCTTCGACGATGACGGGTTCCGCGGCCATGAGCTCGTCCTCTCCTGCACTGTGCCGGCGCGGCGGGCCGTCCCGGCGCCCCGCCCGAACTAGTACGCGTTCTAGTTCTGCCCGCAGTCTTATGACCTCACGCCCCGCCACGCAAGGGTCTTGCACGCGCCCTGCACGGTTTCCCCACGCAACGGTTGACGCCCCGGCCCTTGTCACTTCTAGAACTCGTTACTACCTTCGAGCCACCATCTGATGGGCCGTCAGACCTTGGAGTCGCCCGATGTCCTGCCCCGCGCTGCCCGAAGGCTTCGACGCCACCGACCCCGACCTCCTCCAAAGCCGGGTCCCGCTGCCGGAGTTCGCGCAGCTGCGGCAGACGGCGCCCGTGTGGTGGTGCCCGCAGCGGCGCGGTGTCACCGGCTTCGACGACGAGGGCTACTGGGCCGTGACCCGGCACGCGGACGTCAAGTACGTCTCCACGCACCCCGAGCTCTTCTCCTCCACCGTCAACACGGCGATCATCCGCTTCAACGAGCACATCCCGCGTGATGCGATTGATGCCCAGCGTCTGATCATGCTGAACATGGATCCGCCGGAACACACGCGCGTACGCCAGATCGTGCAGCGCGGCTTCACCCCGCGGGCCATCCGCGGCCTGGAGACGGCGTTGCGGGACCGGGCCAGGAAGATCGCCGAGGAGGCCTCGGCGGCGGCCGCCGACGGCAGCTTCGACTTCGTGACGCAGGTGGCGTGCGAGCTCCCGCTCCAGGCCATCGCCGAGCTGATCGGCGTGCCGCAGAAGGACCGCGCCAAGATCTTCGACTGGTCGAACAAGATGATCGCCTACGACGACCCGGAGTACGCGATCACCGAGGAGGTCGGCTCGAACGCGGCGATGGAGCTCATCGGATACGCGATGAACCTGTCGGCGCAGCGCAAGGAGTGCCCGGCCCAGGACATCGTCACGCAGCTGGTGGCGGCCGAGGGCGAGGGCAACCTGGGCTCCGACGAGTTCGGCTTCTTCGTGCTGCTCCTGGCGGTCGCCGGCAACGAGACCACGCGCAACGCCATCAGCCACGGCATGCACGCCTTCCTGACCCACCCGGAGCAGTGGGAGCTGTACAAGCGCAGCCGGCCCTCCACCGCCGCGGAGGAGATCGTGCGCTGGGCGACCCCGGTGGTGTCCTTCCAGCGCACCGCCACCCAGGACACCGAACTGGGCGGCCGGAAGATCAAGGCGGGCGACCGGGTGGGGATGTTCTACTCCTCCGCCAACCACGACCCCGAGGTCTTCGAGAACCCGGACGTCTTCGACATCACCCGCGACCCGAACCCCCACCTGGGCTTCGGCGGCGGCGGCCCGCACTTCTGCCTCGGCAAGTCCCTGGCCGTCATGGAGATCGACCTGATCTTCAACGCGCTGGCCGACGCCCTGCCCGACCTGCGCCTGTCCGGGGAGCCCCCGCGCCGCCTGCGCGCGGCCTGGCTCAACGGCATCAAGGAACTGCGGGTCACCAGCCCGGGCAAGGGCTGAACCGGGGCGGGGGTTCAGGGCGGAGGTTCGGGGCGGAGGTTCGGGGCGGAGGTTCGGGGCGGAGGAGGCTTCCGGCCGCCCGCGCGCGCTACTTCTCGCACCTCCCGAGCGTGACCACGTACGTGCCCGCGGCGACGGCTCCCGCTCCGGCGGGATCGGCCGCGCCGCCCCTCGGCGCGATGCCGAACTCGGTCAGGGCGGGGTTGCGGATGATCTCGGCGTGGGTCGGGCTCTGCAGCCACCAGGTGACGGCCGCGCGCGGAGTACCGTTGCCGCCCCACCCGTTGTAGGCGATCTCGTAGCCCTCCCACGACGTGCCGTTCGCGCAGTACCCGGCGTTCTTGATGCGGGCCGCGATCTGCTCCTGGCCCGTACCGGGCACCTGCGGGTTCTGGTGCGGGTCCTTGCCCTTGCCCCACCACTTCAGGGCCAGCGCGGCCGTCACGTGCTTGTTCGCCGCCTCCCTCAGCTCGGGGGAGTCCGACAGCGGCCGCAGGCCCAGCCGTTGGCGCTCCTGGTTGATGAGGCAGGTCACGCCCTCGGTGGCGGGCAGCACCCCGTACCCGTAGCGGCCCGGGTCGGCGGGAGGCGGTTTGTCGTACGAGTCGGCGCCCGCCTCCTGACAGTGCGGCCACGGCTGGGCGGCGGCACCGGCGGCGGCGGTGGCCGCCGGGACGAGGCAGACGGTAAGAGCACCCGCCGCGGCGAGCGCCACCGCGGCGCGGGCGTGCGGCGTGCGCGTGCCGGCGCGGGTGTCCCTACGCGTGCCAGTACGGGTGTGCGTGCGCTTCCTCATGGAGACGTCCCTCTCTCCCCGAGGCCAGGTCCTCACGCTCCCCGAAGGGGGGAACGGCCTTGGCGCGCCCCTCCCATGATGCCCGCGACGGGTACACCGCGCCATTGCGGGACCTACGAACGCACGCGCGCGGCCGCATCCCGTACGGCCGGCTCCTCCTGCGCACCCGCGGCGGCCCGCTGCACCGGCAGCTTCACCTGCAGCCCCCGCGGCCCGGACAACGCGTACACGAGCCCGAAGCCGGCGGCCACGACGACCGCACCGCCCACCGCGTCCAGTACCCAGTGGTTGGCGGTGGCGACGATCGCGCACACCGTGATCAGCGGGTGCAGCGCCCCGAGCAGCTTCTGCCAGCCCTTCGGCGCCAGCACGACGATCACGATGCCGCACCACAGCGACCAGCCGAAGTGCAGCGAGGGCATCGCCGCGTACTGGTTGGAGATCGCGGTCATCGCCCCGTACGAGGGGTTGGCCAGGTCCTGCGGTCCGTGCACGGTGTCGATGAAGCCGAGTCCGGGCATCAGGCGCGGCGGGGCCAGCGGGTAGAGCCAGAAGCCGGCGAGGGCCAGGACGGTGGCCAGACCGAGCGAGGCGCGGGCCCAGCGGTAGTCGCCGGGGCGCCGCCAGTACAGGACCGCGAGGATCGTCAGCGGGACCACGAAGTGGAAGGAGGTGTAGTAGAAGTTGAAGAACGCCTCCACCCATGGCGTGTTCACGACGGCGTGGTTCACGGCGTGCTCGATGTCCAGGCCCAGGGCCCGCTCGATGCCGTGGATCTGGCTGCCGTTGCCCTCGGCGACCGAGCGGCTGGTGGGGGCCGCCGCGCGGATGTGTGAGTAGAGCGAGTACCCGACCCGTATCAGCAGCAGTTCCAGCAGCAGGTTGGGCCGGGACAGCACGCGCCGCCAGAACGGCAGCAGCGGCACCCGCGCCCAGCGGGCCGCCGCCGGGCGCCCGTAGTCGGTGGGGACGGGGTCGCGCCAGTACGGCGAGGAGCGCGGCTGGAACGGTACGGCGCAGGCCGCGGCCAGCGCGGTGAGCAGCAGCACGTTGTCGCGTACGGGGGCCAGCGCGGCCAGGTTCGGCAGCAGCACCGCACTCGGCAGGGTCATGGCGAGGACCACGGCCACCGGCCACACGGGCCGGTCGGCGGCGCGCCGGCCGACCTTCCCGGCGACGGCGAGCAGGACCCACAGCAGCTGGTAGCGCCAGCCGGTCGGGGACACGGCGACGGCCGTGCAGCCGGTGATGGCGACGGCGAGCAGCAGCTGGCCGTCGCGGGCGTAGCGGACGGCGCGGCGCAGGCCGACCCAGACGACGGCGCTCGCGAGGGCGGCGTAGAGGAGGATCTCGGCGGGCCCGGTCAGGCCGAGGCGCAGCAGCGCGCCGTGGAGGGACTGGTTGGCGAGGCTGTCGGGGGCGCCGCCGAGGCCGGTACCGGCCAGGCGTTCGACCCAGTACGTCCAGGAGTCGCGCGGCATGGCCGCCCAGGACAGTGCGGTGGCCGCGGCGAAGGTCACGGCGGCGGTCCGCGCGGCGGGGCGGCGCCCGGTCAGCCACAGCAGCGGGGCGAAGAGCAGCAGCCCCGGCTGGAGCGCGGCGGCGAGACCGGCGAGGAGACCGGCGGGCCGGTCACCGGGGACGCGGAAGACGGCCAGCAGCACCAGCAGCACGGGCAGCACGGCGGTCTGGCCCGGCGAGGCGGCCTCGCGGACGGGCAGCGAGACCATCATCAGGGCGGTGAGCACGGGCGCGGCCAGCAGCGCGGTGCGCCGGGGCACGGGGTCGGCCAGGGCGCGTGCGGCGAGGAGCCCGATCGCGGCGACGAACAGCAGCGTCACGCAGGTCCAGGCGACCTCCAGCGACGGGGCGGCGAAACCGACGAGCGGCTTGAGCACCAGTCCGGCGAAGGGGGTCCCGGCGAACTGGCCGGTGTCGTAGAGCGAGCCGGGCAGGCTGCCGGGCAGGTGGAGGCCGCTCAGCCATTCGCCGGGTGGCACCCGCAGCACGACGGCCGCCTGTCTGACGGCGAGGGCACCCGCCAGCGCCCACAGGAGGAGGCGTGCCGCCCCGAGCCTGTTGTCATCGCCTATGACTCCGGCATGTCCGTTCGCACCGCTGTGCTCTGCCGCGTTAGCCACGCCCCGCCGGCCTCCCGCCCTGTTGACCGCAACCCTGACTTTGCCTGGCTGCCGCGCTTCATACCGCGTTTCATTACCTGGACGACGATATCCCGCGCCGGATACCTAGGATGGCCCGCATGAGCATCGTGAAGATCAACGCGCTGACCGTACCCGCCGAGCAGCGGGAGGTGCTGGAGCAGCGCTTCGCCTCGCGGGCGGGGGCCGTGGAGTCCTCGGACGGCTTCGAATGGTTCGAGCTGCTGCGCCCGGTGGAGGGCACCGACCAGTACCTCGTCTACACGCGGTGGCGTTCGGAGGAGGACTTCCAGGCCTGGATGGAGGGGCCCATGAAGGCCGCGCACCAGGGCGGGGCGCAGGGCGGCGGGGCGGGCGGCGGCGAGCGCCCGAAGCCGGCGGCGTCGGGGTCGACGGTGTGGTCGTTCGAGGTCGTGCAGCAGGCGGCGCCGAAGAAGGCCTAGCGGCGGGGGCCGCACGGCACGGCGTCGCGGTGGTCCGGGGGCGCAGGCCCCGGACCGCGACTTCTACTCGGCTCGGCTCGGGTCGGCTCGGCTCGCGTCGGCTCGGGTCGGCTCGGCTCAGCTCCAGAAGGTGTCTTCCTCGTCGATGTCCTGGGTGCACGCGTCGATGTCGGTGATCTTGCCGCCGACGATCGTGAAGAAGAGGCCTTGCTGGACCTCGATCCCCCGGTCGCCGCGGTCGCCGCGGGCCGTGTGGAACGCCATGACGTGGCCCCGGCCGTCCGCCAGCACCGCGTGCAGCTCGGTCTGGAAGGTGCCGTTCGTCTCCTCCGCCAGCCTGCGGTAGAGGTCGAGGACGGCCTCCCGCCCCTTGTGGTGTCCGGACAGCGGGTTGTTGCCGGGGACGTGGTGGATGACGTCGGCCGTAAAGAGCGTGCTCAGCGTCTCCAGGTCACCCTTGGCGAAGGCTTCGTAACCACGGCGGACCAGGACGGCGTCAGGATGCTGGGACATGGCGCTCACACCCTCTATTTGTGCTATTTACCCTTTTCCTCATCATCGGCCCGTGCCTGTGGATATTCCAACGCACGCCCTCCGTCCCGGACTCCACAATGACGCCATGGACACTCAACTCCCCCTTATCGAGGCCGGCACCTGGACCGTGACCCCCGAGCCCTACGACACCCCGGACGCCACGCTCCTGCGCCGCGCCTACTACGCCGAGGTCGCAGGCCGGTACTGGAAACGGCAGGTCACCGAAGCCGAGATCGACCAAGGACTGCTCGACTTCCCGGACGAGGGGCTCACCCCACCGACGGGCCGGTTCGTCGTCGGCCGACTGGACGGCGAGCCCCTCGCCTGCGGCGGCATACGGCTCCTCGACCCCGCCACCGCCGAGCTCACCCGCGTCTACGTCGACCGGCGCGCCCGCGGCACCGGCGGCGGGGCCGCGCTGCTCACGGTCCTGGAGGCCGAGGGCCGCGCGCTGGGCGCGGAACGCGTCCGCCTGGACACCCGGTCGGACCTCGTGGAGGCCCGCGCGTTGTACGCGCGGCACGGGTATGCGGAAATACCCGCCTACAACTCCGGCCCGTATGCCGAGCACTGGTTCGAAAAACACCTCGCCTGACTCTTCGGGCCAGTCGGGCACCTCGGGCCGTGCACCCTTCCCTCCTAGCGCAGGGCGTGATCGCGCCGCGGGGCGGCGTCGTAGGGCTCCTCGGTGTCGGATCCGCACAGCTCGCTGTTGAGCTCCTGGACCAGCTTGACCAGGTCGGTCGGCCGGTCCGGGCCCCACCAGTCACCGAGCAGTTCGGCGAGGGACTCCTGGCGGGCCTCGGCCAGCTTCGCGGCGGCCGCGCGCCCCTTGTCGGTCATCACCAGCGGCAGCCCGTCCCGGACGGCGAACCCACGCTCCTCGATCTGGCGCGCGGCCTCGGTGATGGCCCTCAGCGGCACGTTGGTGCGCTCGGCAAGGATCGCGGGCTCCGCGGACCCGTACTTGTTGATCCGCAGCAGGAGCCAGCTCGCGGCGGGCAGCAGGTCGAAGCCGGCCTTCTCGGTGATCCTCTCGTAGACGTGGCGGCGCCCCTCGCGGGTGCCGAGGGCCGACAGCGCGCGGGCCACCTCGTCGTGCGAGGAGCGCTCGACGGGGTTGGAGGCCAGGGTCTCGGTCACATCGGGTGCGGTGACCGAGCCGCGGAGCTTGTCCTCCTTCAGGAACCAGGCGACGAGGAAAGCGACGAGCACGACCGGCACGGCGTAGAGGAAGACGTCGGTGATGGAGGTGGCGTAGGCGTCGAGCACGCGGGGGCGCAGCTCGGCGGGGAGCGCGCCGATGGCCCGCGGGTCGGCCTCCAGCTGCGCGGCGCCCGCGCCGGGCGGCAGCCGGACGCCCGCGAGGGCGGTGGCCAGCTTGTCGTCGAGCCGGTTGGTGAAGATCGTGCCGAAGATCGCCACGCCGAAGGAGGCACCGATCGAGCGGAAGAAGGTGGCGCCTGACGTGGCGACGCCCAGGTCGGCGTAGCTGACCGCGTTCTGCACGACCAGGACGAGTACCTGCATGACCAGTCCGAGGCCCGCGCCGAAGACGAAGAAGTAGGCGCTCATCTCCCAGGTCGAGCTGGTGCGGTGCAGCTGGTGCAGGAGGAGCAGGCCGACGGCGGTGACGGCGGTACCGGCGAGCGGGAAGACCTTCCAGCGGCCGGTGCGGCTGACGATCTGGCCGGAGGCGGTAGAGGAGATCAGCATGCCGAGCACCATCGGCAGCATGTGGACGCCCGACATGGTGGGCGAGACGCCCTGGACGACCTGGAGGAAGGTCGGCAGGTAGACCATCGCGCCGAACATCGCGAAGCCGACGACGAAGCTGATCGCCGAGCAGAGCGTGAAGGTGCGGACGCGGAACAGCCGCAGCGGCAGGACCGGTTCGGCGGCCCGCCGCTCCACGAAGAGGAAGACGACGAGCAGCACGGCGCCAAGGACGGCGAGCCCGATGATCCGGGCCGAGCCCCAGCCCCAGGTGCCGCCGAGGGAGGCGACGAGCACGAGGCAGGTGGCGACGGAGGCGATGAGGAGGGTGCCGAGGTAGTCGATGGTGTGCTTCGAGGGGCGCGCCGGGATGTGCAGGGCGGTCGCGATGACGACCAGCGCGGCGAGACCGATGGGGAGGTTGATGTAGAAGACCCAGCGCCAGGACAGATGGTCCACGAACAGGCCGCCCAGCAGCGGACCCAGCACGCTGGTCGCACCGAAGACGCCACCGAAGAGGCCCTGGTACTTGCCGCGCTCGCGGGGCGGGACGATGTCGCCGACGATCGCCATCGACAGCACGATCAGTCCGCCGCCTCCCAGGCCCTGCAAGGCCCGGAAGCCGATGAGCTGGGGCATGTTCTGGGCGAGCCCGCACAGGGCCGACCCGATGAGGAAGAGGACGATGGCGTACTGGAACAGCTTCTTGCGCCCGTACTGGTCGCCGAGCTTGCCCCACAGCGGAGTCGCCGCGGTGGAGGCCAGCATGTAGGCGGTGACGACCCAGGACAGGTGCGCCATGCCTCCGAGGTCACTGACGATCGTCGGCAGGGCGGTGGAGACGATGGTCTGGTCGAGTGCGGCGATCAGCAGGCCCAGCAGCAGGGCACCGATGGAGACGAGCACCTCGCGGGGGGTGTGCTCGGTGGCGGGGCCGGACTTGCGCGGGCCGGGACCGGGGTCCACGGCCTCCGTGGTCACATCCTGAGCCATCGACTCCTCCTCAGGCCGGATCAACATCTCCATCCTGAGCGGTGTGTCCGGTTATGGCCTCTCGGGCGGGTTGGGAGGGCCCCGGCGGGTCTGCATAATCGCAGGCAAACGGCCAGGGAGGGATTCCAGTGAACGGTGAGCACTGTCCACATTGCGGCGCCGTCGGTGCCGGCTGCGGGTGCGCGCCGGGTGTGGGTTTCAACCCCCTGCGCATCCGCCCGTACGTGACGCTGCCCGACCCGGGCGAACCGGACGAGCCGGCGCCCCCGCCGTCGATATCAGGCGTGGTAACCCCAGCCGCGCACCCGGCGGCGGCGGCAGAGAACGACACCCCGCCGTACGGAACACCCCTGCCGCCGCCCGGCCCGTGGCAGGACGGGCCGTGGCAGACGGGCCCGTGGCAGGACGCGCCGGAGCACCCGTCGAGCCCGCCCGGCTCGACGACCGAGACGACCGAGCTCCGTTCGATCCCGCACGCCGCCCACCCGTACGGCGGCGACACGGAGGGCAGTGTCGTCGGTGACGCCGCAGGCATCACCGACGACAGCGGGAACGGGAGCGGCACGGGGAACGGGAGCTGGGGCGGGGGCGGGGGCGGGGGCCCGGAGAAGCGGACCGGCGGCAGCCCGGCCTCCCGACGCCCGCTGGCCCTGCTGATCGCCGCTGCAGCGGTGGTCGCCCTCAGCGGGACGGCCGTGGCAGTGTGGGTGCTGCCGGGTTCGGCGGGGAGCGATTCCGCCCTGCTGGACGCGAAGGCGTCGGCGCCCGCGGTGAGCGCCACCCCGACCGCACCGACCGCGTCCCCGACCCCGGGCAGCGCGTCCCCGTCGGCGTCCCCGTCGCCCAGCCCCTCGAAGTCGGCGTCGCCTTCCCCGTCGCCGAGCCCGTCCCGGTCGTCGGCGCCGCCCTCCCCGAGCCCGTCGCCGACGGCGAGCCGCTCCGCCAGCCCTTCGGCCCCACCGGCCGCGGCCGGCCCGACCCTGCGGTACGGGGATTCGGGTCCGGAGGTGCAGAAGCTGCAGCAGTTGCTGACGGCTCGGGGTCTCTACGACGGCAAGCTCAACGGAAAGTACGACTGGCGGGTGGAGGACGCCGTGTCGACCTTCCAGTACAACAACGACATCGATGAGGAATGGGGCGTCTACGGCCCGATCACCCGCCGGGCGCTGGAGGGGTAGCGGGGCGGACTTTCCACCGATTGGCGCGGACCCCCCTTTGTTTTGTATCGTGCAGGAACAAAGTGGTTCCGTCCTCTCTCCCTGACCGGTGGACGGAACCACTTGTTCTCTTTCCCGCCCCGTCTGGAGCCCCGCCGATGCCGGCCAGCACCACCACCGCACCCGTCGTCCTCACCGCCAAGGCCCTGCTCCTGGACATGGACGGCACCCTCGTCAATTCCGACGCGGTGGTCGAACGCTGCTGGAGCGAGTGGGCGGTGTCGCACGGACTGGACCCGCAGGAGGCCCTGAAGGTGGTCCACGGCCGCCAGGGCTACGCCACCATGGCCGTGCTCCTGCCGGAGCGCCCGATGGAGGTCAACCACGCGGAGAACGCGGTGATGCTGGCCCGCGAGACGGCTGACACCGACGGCGTGGTCCCGGTCGCGGGCGCCCCGGCGTTCATGGCGGCGATCGCCGGCCTGCCGCACGCCCTGGTCACCTCCGCCGACGCCGCCCTGGCCACGGCCCGGATGACGGCCGCCGCCCTGCCGATGCCCGAGGTACGGGTCACGGCCGAATCCGTCCAGGCGAGCAAGCCGCACCCCGAGGGCTTCCTCAAGGGCGCAGCCGCGCTCGGCGTGACCCCGGCCGACTGCATCGTCTTCGAAGACTCGGCCGCAGGCATCGCCGCCGGCCGGGCCGCGGGCATGCGCGTGATCGGCGTGGGCCCCCGCGCGGCAGCCCACACCCCCACGGCCCACATCCCGGACCTGACGCACCTCACCGTGACGACGACCCCCGACGGCTCGATCCGGGTAACGGTGCGCACGGGGAACTGAGCCGGGCGGGCTTCGGGGGGCGGGAGCCCCGCGGGGCGGCATCAGAGACGCGTATGGGGGTTTCCCGTCAGTCTCATCGTCTCTCCGTGTCGGGCCGGTCCCTCAAGGGCGCTCCCTTCGGTCGCGTCGCTACGCGATGGCCTTCGGCCACCCTTGACCGACCGTCCCGCCCCGGACATACGAAGACTGCCGGGAAACCCCCAAAGGAACGGGCCGGGGGTTCCGGTGTAGGGACGGGGAGCGTGAGACCACCGACCTGGGCCCCGGCCGGCCGGTCCGAGAGGCGGGCCGATCCGGGCAGGGGATCCCGGGTCGGGGGCGGGGGCGGACGCGTCAGATCGCTACGCGCTTCGCATCTCTCAGCGTCCGGCGGCCGTCTGGGGCTGGACATAGGCCGCCCACACGTCTCAGACGTCCTCGAAGGCAGCGTCTGACGGTCGCCTGGGGAAGTTCATGCGCCGGAGCGTGGCTATTCCGAGCTGTATCCGGGTCTGCGTGGGTGGGCGACCAGAAAGCCCTTCGGTTTGCCCCAATTGGGGCGGTCTGTCCACTGGTTTGCGGGAGTGGGGTCGCTCTGATGGGAGTACAGCTCGGCTGAGACGAGGAATCACCGCCCAAGGCCCACAAGCGACCGGCAGTCGCCGTCGACGGGGAGCGCGTAGCGATCCGTGGCGGCCTATTCCCAGCCCCAGACGGCCGCCGGACGCTGAGGGATGAGAAGCGCGTAGCGATCTGACGCGTCACCCCCGACCCGGCGTCCGATGCCGACCGGCCCGCCTCTCGGACCTTGCCGCCAGCGCCAGGCCGCGCATCCCGACCCTCCCCGTCCCTGAAACAGAACGCCCGGCCCGTTCCTTTGGGGGTTTCTCGGCAGTCTTCGTATGTCCGGGGCGGGACGGTCGGTCAAGGGTGGCCGAAGGCCATCGCGCAGCGACGCGACGACGAAGGAGGAGCGCCCTTGAGGGACCGGCCCGACACGGAGAGACGATGAGACTGACGGGAAACCCCCATACGCATCCCTGATCCCGCCCGCGTGGCTCCCGCCCCCAACCCGAAGCCACCCCCAGCCTTCCTGATCCCGCCCGCCGGATCCCGGCCCCCGCCCCCGCCCCCTCGAAGCCCCGCCCCTACTGCCCCAGACGCCCGTCGATCCGTTCCCGTAGGAAGTCCGCGTGGCCGTTGTGGCGGGCGTACTCCTCGATCATGTGGACCAGGACCTCGCGGAGTTCGATCGGCTCGCCGTCGCTGTCACCTGTGACGTCGAGGCCGGGGGCCTGCGCGACGAGCTGTTCGGCGAAGGCGACTTCGGCTCGCCAGGTGGTCCAGGCGTCCGCGACCACCGCCGGGTCGGCCACCGCGCCGGTGAAATCCGCCGTGGGGTCTTCCTCCGAGCGGTAGTGCCGGCGTACGTCCTGGCCCGCCATGACCTGCCTGAACCAGTACTGCTCCACGCCCGCGAGGTGGCGTACGAGACCCAGGAGGGACAGATTGGACGGTTCCACCGAGCGCCGCGCGAGGGCCTTCGCGTCGAGTCCCGCGCACTTGAGCTCCAGCGTCAGCCGCTGGTCGCGCAGGTAGCCGACGAGTACGGCGCGCTCCCCCTGGAACCCCCCGTCGGTACGGGGGTCCTCGTCGGGGTGCACGAACATGTTGGACCAGCCGAACTGCGGATCCGCATCAGACGAAGCCGAAGGCGAGGACGAAGCCGAAGACGAGGGCAAAGGCGAGGGCGCGGGCTCGCCCGAGGCGCTGGTGGGGGCGGTGGTGTCAGTCACCGCACGAGGGTGCCCCGTGCGCGTTCCCGCCGCAACGACATATCCGCCCCGCCGCCTACCCCTACCCCTGCCCCGCCCCCGCTCCGCCCCCGCTCCGCCCCGGCCCCTACCCCCCGATCGCCTCGTACAGCGAGAACACGCCCAGCGCCGCCATCACGGCGGCCGCGATCTTGATCACCAATCGCAGCGGCACGTATTTCAGCAGCGTCCGTCCACCCAGGATGCCGATGCCGGCGACCGCCCACAGGGCCAGCACGGCGCCGATGCCGACGGAGACGGGGTCCTCGTACCGCGCGGCGAGGTTGGCAGTCATGATCTGGGTCAGGTCGCCGAACTCCGCCACCAGGATGAGCATGAAGCCCGCCCCTGAGACCTTCCAGAAGGACTGGTCGGAGGGTGCCTTGACCTTCTCCCCCTCCCCGTCGTCCTTCTTCAGGAGCAGCATGAGCGCCCCCGCGAAGAAGAGGACGCCGACGATTCCCTGGACGAGCCGGTGCGGGAGCAGGGTGAGGACGCTGCCCGCGGCGATGGCGAGGGCCACGTGGAGGGCGAAGGCGGCGGCGATGCCGGCGAAGACGTACGAGGCGCGGTAGCGGGTGCCGAGCAGCAGGCTGGCGAGGGCCGTTTTGTCGGGGAGTTCGGCAAGGAAGACGACTCCGAAGGCGATCGCCATGATGCTGAAGCTGAACACGGGACGGGAACCTCAATCGGTCGGGCAGGACGCCATCGGTACCGAGAGACCTGTTGAACGCGTTCCGGGGTCGCTTCGGCTCGGCGGCGCCCTGGGGTGCGTGTGCGCGTACGGAAACGCGCCTACGCCGGAACAGGACACTGCGGCCGAAGGTCTCGCTGGCCGACCGCTGTCCGCGGCCTGCCTCCGGGCGCCGGCTGGTGTGACCCAGCAGTATGTCGACGGTCCGGCGAAGAGCTACTCCCCTTCTGCTCCGTACACGGTACGCGAGGTCGGCGGGCGACCGGAAGAGGACTTTGGTCCCGTCTGGCCTCCCGGCCCTGATCTCCTGACCCGGCCGGTCCGCTGACGGACGGCCGCCCAGCTGCCTCCCTCGCCCCTTTCACCCCCCTCCCCCCACGGCCGGAATCGCAACTTCCGCTTAAATCCGGCCCGTTGTGGTCTTGATGTGACGTGCTCATGTCGCCAGGCTGTCATCTGGCGCCCATCCCCTCGAAACCCGGCGCCGCCATCCTGGCCACGCCCCGCCGGGGCCGCACGGCCGATCCCCCCGCATCCAGGGAGCCCCTCATGGCACTCATACCCAGCATCTACGCGCGTCGACTTGGCGTGCTCGCGTCAGCGGCTGCCCTCGCCGCGCTCACCACCCTCGTCAACGCCCCCGCCGCCCAGGCCGCCCCGCCCACCCCCATCAGCGCCTCGGCCGCCCGCACGTACCTGGCGACGGTCACGCCGAAGGCGGAGGGTTCCAGCACCGGCTACAGCCGTGACCTCTTCCCGCACTGGAGCACCGTCTCCGGTACCTGCAACACCCGCGAGACCGTCCTCAAGCGGGACGGCGTGAACGTCGTCCAGGACTCCTCCTGCGCCGCGGTCAGCGGGAGCTGGTACTCCGAGTACGACGGCGCCACCTGGACCGCCGCCGCCGACCTCGACATCGACCACGTCGTCGCGCTCTCCGAGGCGTGGCGTTCCGGCGCCAGTTCCTGGACCACCAGCAAGCGCCAGCAGTTCGCCAACGACCTCACCCGCCCGCAGCTGATCGCGGTCACCGACAACGTCAACCAGGCCAAGGGCGACCTCGACCCCGCCGAATGGATGCCGTCGCGGACCGCGTACCGCTGTACGTACGCGCGGATGTGGGTCCACGTGAAGCAGTACTGGGGCCTGAGCATGGACTCCGCCGAGAAGACGGCCCTGGTGAACGTCCTGAACGGCTGCTGATCCGGCCGGTCGATCTTTCCCCCGTCAGGGGGAGGCGTGGCTCCCCCTCTCCGTCGTACCGTGATCGAAGGGGATACGGAGGAGGGGGAGTTGCATGGCCGGATTGCGTCTGGGGCCACTGCTGCGCTACGTCGACTGGGATACGGGCGGTTCGGCGACCATATGGGTCGAGGCGGACCGGCCGTGCACGGCCGAGGTGCGGTGCGTCGGCGGGGCGGGTGGGAGTGTTCGCACCTTCCAGATAGCCGGGCACCACTACGCCTTGGTGCCGGTGACCGGTCTGACCCCCGGCGCGACGACGGCGTATGAGGTGCTGCTCGACGGCCGCCAGGTGTGGCCGCTGCCCGGCAGTGGCTTCCCGCCGAGCACGATCAGTACGCCGGCGGTGGCAGGCCCCGGCCGGCTCGCTGCCGGCCGGTCCGCTCCCGGCCGGTCCGCTGCCGGCCGGCAGGCTCCCGGGCTGCGCGTCACCTTCGGATCCTGTCGTCAGGCCGCGCCGCCCGCCGGCCGGCGCGGGCCGCACGGCGCGGACGCGCTCGACACGCTCGCGTCGCGGCTGGCCGCCGACCCGGAGGCGGTGCGTCCGGACGTCCTGCTGCTCCTGGGCGATCAGGTGTATGCCGATGCGCTGTCCCGGGAGACCAAGGAGTGGCTCTCGGCTCGGCGGGACCTGCGGGATGCGCCCGGAGCGCAGGTCGCGGACTACGAGGAGTACACCCGGCTGTACTACGAGTCCTGGCTCGACCCCGAGATCCGCTGGCTGCTGTCGACCGTGCCCAGCCTGCACATATTCGACGACCACGATGTCATCGACGACTGGAACACGAGCGCGGCGTGGCTGGAGGAGATGCGGGCGACGCCGTGGTGGCGGGAGCGGGTGCTCTCCGGCCTGATGTCGTACTGGGTGTACCAGCACCTGGGCAATCTCTCGCCCGCCGAGCTGGCGGAGGACGGGCTGTACGGGGCGGTGAGCCGGACCCCGGACGGTACGGATGAGCTTCGGGCCTTCGCGTCCGCGGCGGACGCCGATCCTGCCTCGGTGCGCTGGAGTTATCGGCGCGACTTCGGCCGGACCCGGCTGCTGATGGTGGACACGCGGGCGGCGCGGGTGCTGGCCGAGGACGGGCGGGCGATGCTCGATCCGACGGAGCAGGAGTGGCTCCGGGAGAACGCCTTGGCCGGGCACGGCGGTTATGACCATTTGCTGATCGGCTCCTCGCTGCCGTGGCTGATGCCGCCGCTGATCCATGATGCCGAGACGTGGAATGCCGCCTTGTGCCGTGGGGAGCGCGGGCCGCGGTGGGCGCGGATCGGTGAGAATCTTCGCCGGCGCAGCGATCTGGAGCACTGGGCGGCTTTTCCTGCCTCGTTCGCGGCGCTGACGGATCTGATCGAGGAGGTGGGGACGGGTCCGCGGGCGCCGGCGACGGTGTGCGTGCTGTCGGGGGACGTGCACCATGCCTATGTGGCCGAGCCTCGAATACCGAGTACGGCGCGGGTGTTCCAGCTGACGTGCTCGCCGGTTCACAATTCCATTCATACCGTGGTGAAGTGGGGTTTTCGGCTGGGCTGGTCGCGGACGGGCCGGTGGCTGGGGCGCGGTTTCTCCTTGCACGGGCGGACGGGGCGGCCGCCGTTGAACTGGCGGCGTACGGGCGGGCCGTGGTTCGGGAATCAGCTGATGACGCTGGCGTTGTCGGGGCGCGGCGCGCGGCTGCGGCTGGAGCAGGCGCGCAAGGAGCGGGCAGGGGCACGGCTGGTGACGGTGCTGGACCGGGAGCTCGCCGGCGCGGAGTAGCGGCGTGCGCCGTGCCCCGAGGTGGGGCCGGGACGGTGCGGGGCAGCGGGGGGCGCTGCGGGGCCGTGGGGCTGCGGAGTTGACGTGGCGGTGGCTCGGGAGTCGCCCCGGGCGTCCGGGGTGGCGCCGTCGGGCGTACGCTGTATGGCTGTCAGCCGCTCCTGCCGCTCCCCCGCGACGTCGCGGCGCTTCATGCCGCAGCACGTCAACCGGACTGGGGAGTCCCGCTTTGTTTGAGACTTTGGGGTCGCTGACCGCGAGCCCATGGATCTACGCCCTGGTGGCAGTGTCCGTCGTGCTCGATGTCTTCCTTCCGGTGCTGCCAAGCGGGGTTCTGGTGATCACCGCTGCGGCGGCTGCGGCAGCCGCCGGGGCGGCGGGACCCGTGCCGGTGCCGGTGCCCGCTCAGGTGCCGGACATCCTGCTGCTGCTCGTGATCGCCACGACGGCGTCGGTGCTCGGTGACATGGCCGCGTTTCGGCTGGCGCGACGCGGCGGGGCGCGGCTCGACCGGGCCATCGCCCGTTCCCGCCGGCTGACCCGGGCCCACGAGCGCCTCGGTACGGCTCTGGCGCGCGGCGGCGGCGCCCTGGTGGTGATCGCCCGTTTCGCCCCGGCCGGGCGTTCGGTGGTGTCCCTGGGTGCGGGCAAGACGCAGCGCAGGGTGGCGGAGTTCTTGCCCTGGTCGGTGCTGGCGGGCATGGCGTGGGCCGGCTACAGCGTGGCCCTGGGCTACTTCGGCACGCAGTGGCTGGGCACCCAGTGGCTCGGCACCGCGCTCTCGGTCGTCGCCCTCTTCGCCGCGGGCGCCCTGGCGGCCTTCCTCGTGCGCCGCCCCCTCCCGGCGGCGGCAGCCTGAATCCCGGGCGCCTGCTCCCCCTGCCCCTCAGGTCCCCCGGTCGGAGCAGTGGCTCACCCGTTCACCCGGCCCCGATCGCCGCCGCGGGCCTGGGCTCCTAGCGTCAACTGCACGGTGCGCAACCGAATCCGCGTCACATCCGTGCCATGGCCGCGCCGTTTCGAGGAGCCGAGGAGTTCTCTCCATGCCCGTCAAACCGCTCGCGAAGCCGCACGCCGCACCGCGCCGCCTGATGACCGTCGCAGCCGCGACCCTCGTCCTGGCCGCCGCCGCTCCCGCCACGCTCGCCTACGCCTTCCCCTCCGCCACCGTCTCCCCCACGAGCGTCGCCCCGGGCGGCCGGGTCGCCCTGAGCGTCGACGGCTGCGGCACCCGGACCGCCAGGGCCACGTCGACCGCCTTCGGCGAGGTTCGGCTGAACCCCGGCAACGCGGACTCCAGCACCCTCTTCGGCAGCGCCACCGTCTCGCGCAACGCCACCACGGGCACGCACCGCGTCACCTTCGAGTGCGGCGGCCCGGGCGGTGAGCGCGTCACCGCCTCCCTGTACGTCACCCCGGGCGCCGCGCGTGGCGGGACGGGCGGCAGCGTGGGCTCGATGAGCACGGGCCAGATCGCGGTGGGCGGCGCCCTCGCCGCGAGCGCGCTCGGCGCCGGCGTGTGGGTGCTGCTGCGCCGCCGAACGACGTAGCCCCGTACGGCTCACGCCGGGGCGGCCTGCCCGCGTACGTGCACTCCGTCGAGCAGGTCCCGGGTGGCCTCGGCGACGGCGTCCACGGCCGCCTCGAACACCTCGCGGTTGTGTGCGGCGGGCGCCCGGAACCCGGACACCTTCCGTACGTACTGCAGGGCGGCGGCCCGGATCTCCTCCTCGGTCGCCTTCTCGGGGATCGCGGGCGGACGCAGGGTCTTAATGGAGCGGCACATACTCCTACTATCCCGCTACCGGGGCAGCTCGGCGCCCGACAACTTCATGATCAGTCCGGCTTGGAGGCGGGCCCTCAGCCCGGCGTCCTCCACCGTGTCCAGCAGCTCGATGGCCTGCTGGGTCGTCTCGGCGGCCCGCCGGTCGTCGCGCAGCGCGGCGGTCTGGTCGGCCATGTGCTTGAGGGCGAGGTCGGCCCGCCGGTGGAACAGCTGCCCGATCAGGGTCGTGACCAGCCCGAACGAGCCCGTCACGATCCCGAGGTACAGCTCCCCGCCGGCCTCGGCCTTCCACACGGCCAGCGCCACCCCGCAGAGCAGGATCGCCGCCCCGATCCCGGCGAACCGCTGGCTGGTCGCGAAGCTGCTGCGCGCCTGGGTCAGCCCGTAGGCGTAGTACTCGACGAGGAGCGGCGTGAAGTCGTCCCGCCGGTCGGCGAGTCGCGCGGCGGCATGCCGGATGCCGCCGACGTCGTCGAACGTGGAAGCGCCGGGCAGCGCGGACGGCCCGGCCGGCTCGCCCCGTTCACCGAGGCGCTCCCATATCCGCGCCCGCTCCTCGCCCCGCCTGCGCTCGAAGCCGGCCCCCAGGGCCCGCTCGGTCACCACCAGCACCCCGGCGGCCGCGACCACGGCCGCGCCCACCCCGCCCCACGCGAGCCAGTCGCCCATCCTCCGACGATCCCACGCCCCAACGCCGCGGCCAAGCCCCTATGGCCTCACCGCACATGCGGACAAACCAGCCCGAACCTAGACTGACGAAGGCATGAACACCACCGACGAGGGAGCCCTCCACCATGGCCAAGCGAGGCAACAAGCGGCGCGCACGCAAGAAGAAGAAGGCCAACCACGGCAAGCGCCCCAACGCCTGACCCAAAAGACCCCCGACCTTGACCGGCCGGGGGTCTTTTCCACCATTCCGGCGGAGGGTCCAGAAAATCCCCGCCCCCTCACTCGGCTCGGAACTTGGAGTACCGCCTCATTTCCATGTAGCCGTATTTGCGTTTGGCATAGGCGGGACTGTGGATGGCCAGAGCAGCTCGGGCCAGGCCGACGTCCGCGAACGAGCGGCTCTTCACACCGGGCGGATACTGCTTCTCGTAGGCGAGTGCGTCGTCATGACGGTCGCGCAGGATCTTCGCAAGTTCCCGAAGGTCACCCAGATCGATCCACGGCAATTCCGAGATGAATTCCGACACCGCCGTCTCGCTCGCGCGGTTGCGGTCCGGGTACTGCCGCCGAAACAACGCCCGCACCGTATCGCTATTGATGGCCGAATCGAGGATCTCCTCACTCTGGAGGACCTCCCGCTCGGCGCGGGCTGCCGAATGTGCGGCGTCCCGGTTCAGTGTCTGAAACTGCCGGTCGGCCACATAGAGGAGACCGCTCAGCGCATGGAAGTCACGCACCAGGTCGGCGGGGATGCTCTCCTCGTTCTTGTAGGCCAAGTGGTGCGAGATGTTCGCCCAGGCGTCCATCAGGATCGTACGCACCTGGACTTCGAACTTGATGCCCTTGATCTCGTCATACCGGGGCCCCGAGTGCGCGGCGGAGAGCCGGCAAATGTAGTGATGTGACATGTACCCAAAAGAAGAGGCATCCCCCTGACTGACCTTGTCCTCCTCCGAGAGGACATCGAAGGTCCGATTGAGCAGCTCCTGCAATTTCGGCAGATCAGTCAGGAAGAGGCACACCAGCCGCACCCCCACGAGATCCTCAGACTCCGCGAACGGATCGGCGTAGGATTTCCGCTCGACCTTTTCGAGGAAGCTCTCGACGGACTTCACCCGCGCGGTAACGGAGTGAATCTTCACTTTCTGGAGGCTCAAGAGCGCCTTTTCCAGGGAGTGGGTGACCTCGGTCTTGAGAGCCTCGTAGTGAGGTTCGTTAGCAAGAAACGTCTGCTTTATCTCCGCACGCCCTGTCGCCATAGCGGCCATCGTAGGGACCGGCCGCCCGGGCCGCGACAGGTTCCCGCACATCCAGCCGCCGGCCGCCTCCGCGTACGCACGGGCTCAGTCCAGCGGAATCGCCTGGTGCGCGGCCACGATCTCGTCGATGCGGTGCGCCAAGTCGAAGTCCGCGGCGCTCAGCCGGTTCCCCGCGTCGTGCGTCGTGATCGAGGCACGCAAACTGTCGCTGCGCAGATCCAGATCCGCGTGATGCCGGATCCGCCGTGACCGGTCCGCGATCGTCACGATCGCAGCCACCGCAGCGTGATACCCGATGGGGTACGTCCGGACGATCGCGTCGCCCTGCTGCTCCCACCCCGGCAGCTCGGCCAGCCCCTCAGCGATCTCCTCGTGCGTCAACGGCTTCGCAACGCCCATGTCAGCTCCCCTCATCAACGGGCACCAGGACCTCAACAAGACCCCGCCTACCCTGGCATCGCGCCAAGGCCACATCTCCCGCTCCAGAGACCGCAGTTCACGAAGCCTCCCTGTGCCAGGACACTCCTCGCGCCCTGCCTGCGCCGAGGCGACGAGAGGCCGGCCACCCGGTCTGCTCGCAAACCGCCGGCACGATGAACATCTCGTGACCGACAACAACGGGCGGGACTCCACGGGCCTGTGACCCGGCCGTTGTCGGCGGCGGGTCGACGGGACCGCTCAATGCCGTCACCTGGAGCCGGGCCGACCGGCACCACGGTCACCGTCGCGGCGACTGCCAGCACTATGGCCCGGAGGGGCCGATCGCCATCATCCGACGCTCAAGGGCTGAGGCGTAGGCTCCGCGCATGAATGAGTGGATCGATCCCCGGTACGCGGACCTCGTCGAGACGATGCAATGGGTGCAGGCCAACCAGGAGCCGAGCCCCCAAAGGCCTCCGCCCGTGCGCGGTTCGTCGTAGCGGAGCCTAAGGAGAGTTAGTCCACTCCAGCCCCGGCCGGCCCCCTTCCGGCCGAGGCTACTCCCTGGCCTCAGGATGTCGAGCGGCGCACTTCTGGCGCGCGTGGAAAGCGCGCCGGCCCTGCTCCTGAGGCAACTCCCGAGGAAAAGTGGCCTCTTAGTGGATTCGCAGACAGAAGAAGGCTCCTCAGTCGATCGCGACTGAGGGGCCGAAACAAGCTCTCCCCTGCTATTTCCGACCGGTGGGCGCGCACGGTTTCGAACCGCCACATCTGCTTTGTAAGCTCGCCCGGAAGTCGGGCGCGACTCGCCCCGCCGCGGCTTTGGCTCCCCCCGGAGTTCATCGGAAGCTGCAGGCGTCTGCCATCGTTGCTGTCGGCCATGGATGTCAGCCACTGCCCATGCGCGGCCTGTGCGCCCGTGCCCTCCTGCTGCCCTCTTGCACGTCCCACCCAGCGCCTTCACCGTGGGCACGATCAGCTCGCGTTCTCACACGCAGGGGGAGGGCTACACAGAGTGACTTCAGTGACGCCTTGGGCCATAGAGACCTTCGGAGCCGTGGCAAGCCAGCTGGCCAAGACAATCCCGGCCTGCCTCGTGGAAGCCCACTCCAGGGCTCGCCACGCTCATGAGCAAGTCCGCACGCAGACCAAAGAAGCGTACGGCCATGGTCTCCACGCGGCACAGTACGAGACGCTTGCCGCCGGCCTGGCACCATTCGACGGCTCATCCTCCCTACGCATACAGGGCAGGACGGTGATGGTCATCGGCACCCACGCCATCCTGCCGATTCTCTACGCGAAGAGGGATGTCCCGGTCACGGCCGCGCGCCTCGCCAAGGCCTACGGCCCCCGCGCGGACCTGATCCGACGTCACGGCCCGGAGCCGATGCAACTGAAGCTCGACCTCGACCTGGAGGAGCTCGACGAGCAACACATTCATCCGGACGTAGCGCTCCTCCCACCAGAACTGCGGCTAGTCATCGTGGCGTACGCCTGCTCGGTCGAACAAGGCGTGATGCGGGTCGAGTGGGGCTCGGCAGAACTGCGCGACGACCGCTACCTCGTTTGGCACCACCACGAACCACTCCTCCCGCTGGCCAGGCCACGCGCCGCCTAATCGCTGAGTAGCAGACCAGCCCGCCGACCTGCGGCCAAGCCGCCACCAGTTGTCAACGTTGGTCACCAACGAGCGCCCTTCCCCGGCCCCAAGACGGCTCGGGAGGGCACACAAGGTGGTGCACCCCACTGGATGAACGACCTTCTGCGTCCTTCCGCCAACTGGATGCAAAAGGCCCCCCGCCTTGATCGGCGGGGGGCCTTTTCGCTGGTGGGCGCGGACGGTTTCGAACCGCCGACATCTGCTTTGTAAGAGCAGCGCTCTACCCCTGAGCTACGCACCCGTGGATGAGTGGACAGCCTACATGGCGGGCACACCACCCACGCAAACCCGTTCCCGTGGGGGACAATGGACCGGGGCTTTGCGGACGCGGCACGGGAGAGGGATTGTGACGACGGCATCCCGGCGGTGGTTCGGTGGGCGGGACGAGAGTCGGCGGGCGGATGCGCAGGCGGCGAAGGATGCCGCCGCCGCCGCGTTCTACGAGCTGGACACGGCGCAGCGGGATCTGCGGATCTCCATCGAGACGATCGCCGCCGCAGACGGGTCGGCGGCGGGGCGGCAGGCGGTCGAGGGGTTCGCGGCGCTGGGGCGGCGGATCGACGAGGTCAGCCATCACTACATCGAGGCGGTCGACGCGCACGACCTGGACCGGCCCGAGCTGGACGGGGCCGTTGCCACGCGGGCGCGCGAGCAGCTGACCCGGGCGCGCGATGAGCTGGTGCGGGTGCGGGGGGAGCTGGAGCGGTTCGCGCAGGGGCTGCAGCCGCTGCTGGACAAGGCCGAGACACAGCTCGCGCGGGTCGCGCCGGCCCGGGAGCGGGCCAGGGCCGCGCTGATCGCGGCCAGTGAGGCGCTGGACGCCGTACGGGCCAAGGGGATGCGGGCCGATGATCTGGCGGCGCGGCTGGCCGCGCTGGGGCCGGAGCTGACCAAGCTGAACCAGGGCGCGGCCCAGCACGGGGTTCAGGAGACCGTGCAGCGTGCCGACCGGATCCTGCGGGACGCAGAGGCGATACGGGCCGAGGCGGCGCGGCTGCCGGAGCGGGCGGCCGAGATCGACCGGCGGCTGGTGAGCCTGCGCACCCGCGCGCAGGCGTTGCGCAACCGGGCAGACCGGGTGGATCCCGTGCTGAGCGAGCTGCGCAGGAGGTTCACGGCCGCGTGCTGGCAGGACCTTCAGCACGTACCGGATCAGGCGATACGGGACGTCGCCGAGGCCGAGGACCGGCTGTTCGAGGCGGGCCGGGCGCGGGACGAGCAGCGCTGGGGCGACGTGGGGACGCTGATCGAGGCGGTCCGCGGGGCGCTGGAGGCCACGGACGAGGCGGTGTCGGCGGCGCAGGACCGGCTGACGCGGCTGGAGGCCGTGGCGCGGGACCCGCAGGCGGAGGTGGACCGGACCCGGTTCGCGATCCGGGATGCGCAGCGCCTGGCCATGGCGGGGCGCAGTGTGCCCGATCCGCGGCACGCACGGCCTCTGGACGAGGCCGTGGCGCGGGTGGGCCGGGCGCGGGAGGCCCTGGAGGGGCGGCACCCCGACTACTGGCATTTCCTCCAGGAGATGGAGGAGGTACGGGTGGCCGTGGCGCGGGTGGTGGCCGACATCCGGGGTCAACGCGCCGCAGGGTGAGGGCGGGGTGGCCGGGGAACGAGCCGCGGGGTGAGGGGTGCGCAGTCGCCGGACAACCGGTCGCGTAGTGAGGGCGCACTCGCCGGACAACCAGCCGCAGGGTGAGGGCGCAATCGCCGGACAACCAGCCACAGGATGAGGGCGCACTCGCCCGGCAACCAGCCGCGCGGTGAGACCGGAGTTGTCGGGGGCTGGGCATCGGCGGATGCTGGAGGTTCCGGGGGCGGACGCGTACGGGGTTCCGGCCATGGGGTTTCGCGTACGGAGTTCCGCTGGCGGACAGCCGGAGACGGAGCAGAGGAGGGCGGTATGGCAGCCCACACGTCCCACACGTCCCACACGTCCAGGATCTTCCACAGGCCGCGTGCGCGCCGTACGCCGCAGGCGCCGCCTCCCGTACCGCACGCCTCCTACGTGCCGCACGCGCTCTACGGGTGCACCGAGCCCCACGAGCACTACGCGCCGTTCATGCCCCATGAGCCGCATGCGGCGACCCACCCGCCGCAGGAGGTCTCCCCCGGATACCTGCAGCGCATGCTGCATCCCGTCAACGCCCGGCTCGACGAGCACCTGCCCGCCGATCACAAGCTCAGCAAGGTCTACCGGGTCGGCGCCGGCCTGACCGGGCTGCTGCTGGTCGCCTTCGGCGTCCTGGGGCTCATCGACCGGATCGGGTTCTTCGACACGGGCGGGGACACGGTGCTCGCCCTGAACACCAACGGTGCGCTGAGCGTCCTGTCGATCTGTATCGGGGCGCTGCTGTTCATCGGGATGGTGATCGGCAAGACCTTCGCCTCCACCCTGAACATCGTGCTCGGGGTGGCCTTCATCCTGAGCGGGTTCGTCAATCTCGCCCTGCTGGACAGCAGCTTCAACTTCCTGGCGTTCCGGATCCAGAACGTGCTGTTCAGCTTCGTCGTCGGCGTGATGCTGATGTGGTTCGGGATGTACGGGCGGGTGGGCAGCGCCCTGCCGCACGACAATCCGTACTGGCGCGCCCGACACCCCGAGCAGGCGGCCCGGGAGCAGCGGGTTCGCAGAGGGGTGGGGCGGGCGTAGTCGCCGGGCCGCTCGGCTGCGTAGCCTGTGCGCATGCCTCGCTACGAATTCCGCTGCCGGACCTGTGACGACACCTTCGAGGTCAGCCGTCCCATGGCCGAGTCCTCCGCCCCCGCCGACTGCCCCGCCGGGCACGCCGACACCGTCAAGCTGCTGTCCGCCGTCGCGGTGGGCGGGACCAGCAGTGCCCCCGCGCCCGCCCGGCCGGCGGGCGGCGGGGGCTGTTGCGGTGGAGGCGGCTGCGGCTGACAGCCGTACGGGCCTCAGGCGGGCTGCGCGAAAGCGTCAGGCCGTCGGGCCGTCAGGCCCTCAGGCGAGCCCGCGCGAAAGCCTCAGGCGCACCCCCGCGAAAGCCTCACGCCCGCCTGCGCGAAAGCGTCAGGCCGTCCGAGATCGCCAGCAGCACCGAGTCCATGCGCGGGTCCGCCGAGACGTGGTCGTTGAAGGCGCGGACGCCCGCCGCCGAGCCCGTGGCCGACTCGTCGAGGACCGTGCCGTGGAACAGCGTGTTGTCCGTGACGATCAGGCCGCCGGGGCGCATCCGGGGGACGAGCTCCTCCCAGTAGGCGATCTGGTTCTCCTTGTCGGCGTCGATGTAGGCCATGTCGATGTGCGGTTCGGCCGGCATCGCCCGCAGGGTGTCCAGGGCGGGTGCGATGCGCAGCTCGATGCGGTCCGCGACACCCGCCGCCCGCCAGGCCTCGCGGCCGTACGCCGTCCACTCCTCGGAGACATCGCAGGTGATGAGGCGGCCGTCCGCGGGCAGCGCCTGGGCCATCGACAGGGAGGAGAAGCCTGTGAAGGTGCCGACCTCCACGATGTGGCGGGCGCCGGTCAGCCGGACGAGGAAGGCCAGCAGCGGACCCTGCTCCTGCGCCGACTGCATGCCGGCGACGTCCGGGAAGGTGGCGTAGGTCGTCTCGACCAGCTCCTGCTGGATCTTGTCCAGCGGGGGGTTGTGGTCGAGCATGTACTGGTAGAGCTCGTCCGTGATCTTGGTGCTGTTGCCCTTGGTCATGCCGTCAGTCTCGCAACCGAACGGCCGAACGCGCGGATGATTTCCTCACCTGCCAGGACCCCCGCCGCCGTCAGGGCGGTCACCGTCGGCGCCGTCCACTGCGCGTCGGCCAGTTCGCCGTGGCCCGGCCGCCAGGCCGCGTCCGCCGCCAGCAGCAGGTCCGCGTCCAGCAGCGAGTCGCCAGCGGCGAGGGTCGTGGTCGCTCCCGTACGCCGGGCCACCTCGTGCATCGCCGCGCTCTTGGTGAGCGGGCGCGGGACGGCGTAGATCTTCCGGCCCTGGAGCGAGACCGTCCAGCCGCGGGCCCCGGCCCACTCGGTCAGCGCCTTGAGCCATTCGTCGGGGACCAGGGCCCGCTCGACGACGAGGTACGCGAACAGGTCCTCCGCCAGCCGTGCCTTGCGCAGCCACTGCGGGTCGGCCACGGCCAGCAGGTGCCGGTGGACCTCCTCCAGGGGCGCGCACTCCTCCGCGAGCCGCCCCGCCACCGCGCGCCGCCAGTCCCGGTCGGGCACCCCGTCGACCAGCAGCTGGCCGCCGTTCGCGCAGATCGCGTACGGGGCCGGGCGGCCGGGGAAGCGGATCCGCTGGTACTGCTTGCGGGTACGGGTGGTGGTGGGGACGAAGACGACCGAGGGGTCCTCGGTGAGCGCCGCCAGCAGGCCCGCCGCCGTCTCCGTCATATAGGACAGCGGCTTGCTCTCGTGGACCTCGACGCACAGCAGCCGCGGGGCCAGCGGGTCGGGCATGGTCAGCCCGAGGGCGGCCGCCGAGTAGATGAGCGTACGGTCGAGATCACTGGCTAGGAGGACAGTCACTTCGAGGCCACAGCCTTTCCGTCGGCGCCGGTGGCGCCGCGCGTGAATCGGGGGTGGATGAGCCCTACGCACGTGTAGGGGAGCCCGTCGACCTCTTCGACCGGCACCCCGCGCTGCTCGGCGAGCAGCCGTACGTGGTCCAGGTCGGCCCCGGCGCCACGCTGCGCCAGGATCTTCCACGGCACCCGGCGCAGCAGGACGCGGGTGGTCTCGCCGACGCCGGGCTTGACGAGGTTCACGTCGTGGATGCCGTACTCCTCGCTGATCCGCTCGACCGCCGCCCAGCCCTCCCAGGTCGGTGTGCGGTCGGCCGCGAGCAGTTCCTTGACCTCTTCGGCGACGGCGTCCGCGACCTCGTCGAAGTGGGCGGCGACGGTGTCGACGAACTCGACGGAGACGTCCGCTCCGGCGAGCTCGCGGTAGAACTTCGCGCCGTGGAAGTCGGCGGGGCCGACCAGGTCGGACCTCAGAACCGTACGCGAGATGAGTCCGGACACGGTGGAATTGAGACAGGCGGAGGGGATCAGGAAGTCCTCACGGGTGCCGTAGGTCTCCACGCACGAGCCCGGGTCGGCGAGGACCACGATCTCCGGGTTGAAGCCGTCGAATGCGGCGAGGGCGTCGCGCAGTTCGCGGGTGATGGCGCCCTTGCCGGTCCAGCCGTCGACGAAGACGACGTCGGCCGGGTCGTGGTGGGCGGCGAGCCAGCGCAGGGCGTTGGCGTCGATGCCGCGGCCGCGCACGATGGAGACGGCGTAGTGCGGGAGGTCCAGGCCGTGCCGGGCCCGGGCCCAGCGGCGCATCAGGACGCCCACGGGGGTGCCGGCGCGGGCCAGGGAGACCAGCACCGGGGAGGGGGAGCGCTCGGCGAGGACGGTCTCGGTGACCGTGCCGACGGCGCGGGCCATGCGGGCGGCGGAGGCGGTCAGCGCGCTGCGGTAGAGCTCCTGGTACTGCGGGGACGGCTGGTATTCGACGGGCAGGGACTCGGCGTAGTGCGCGCCGCCCGCCTGGATGGCCTCCTCGCGCTCCTCGGTCGGAGCCTCCAGCTCGACGGCGGAGAGGTCCTGGAGCAGCCAGCCGACGTCCTCGGGGGCGTACGAGGAGAAGGCGGGGCCGCGCAGGGGCTCGGGCAGGGGCTCGGGCATGATCGGCTCCTGCCGCTCGGGTATGTACGACGGGACGACGGCCAGCACGACGCGGCCGGTGTGCGGGGCGAGGGCGTCGAGCAGCCCGCTGCGCAGGTCGGGGGTGTCGCCGGCCGAGTCGACGACGGCGATGACGGTGTCGAAGCCCGCGCCCGCGACGTTGTAGGCGTACCGGTCGCCGGGGCCGTCGGCCGGGGCGTCGTGGGCGGGGAAGACGAGGCGGGTGCGGATGGCGTAGCCGGGGTCGTCCACGGCCAGCACCGGCGAGCGGGTGGTGGTCGAGAAGCGGACCTCGTCGCCCGCGCCGGCCTCCTCCAGGGCCTTGGCGAGGCGCAGCGGCGCGTACATCAGCTCTTCGTTGCCCAGTACGAGGATCCGTCCGGGCCGTGCGCCGAGCGCGGCGGTCAGCTGGGCGGTGAGGGCGGGGAGGGCGGCTTCCAGCCGGGTGCGGTGGGCCGTGGTGAAGCCGTGGCGGCCGCCGTCGGGGACACCGGCGGGCCAGTCCAGCGTGACGCGCGGCGTCGGCCGCGGCTCGTGCGCCGGGCCGGAGGCCGTTCCGTCCGGGACCTCGCTCCCCGCGGGCCGCAGCGGCGGGTCCTGCGCCGGCGCGGGCTGCTCCTGCCCGGCCGCGGTCTGGTCCTGCCCGGCCGCCGGCTGGTCCTGCCCGGCCGTCGGCTGGTCCTCCCCCGCCGCAGGCCGGTTCTGCCCGGCCTCATGTTCCTCCACCAGGGCCCGGCCCTTGGCCAGGACGCCCTCCGGGAGGTGGACCGTGCCGCTGGCCAGGGCTATGAGGTCCACCCGCGCGCCGATCTCGGCGGCGAAGGCGGTGAGCCGGTCGCGGTCGGCCGGGGAGCGCATGTCGACGAGGGCGACGACCACGTAGTGCGCGCGCGCGTGGCGGGCGTGCAGGTCGCGGATGGTGTTCAGGACCGTGTTGCCCGTGGAGAACTCGTCGTCGACGAGCACGAGCGGGCCGCCGCCCGCGAGCAGCTGCGGGTCCTCGGGCAGCAGCAGGTGCGAGGTGGCGTGCGAGTGGGCCTCCTCGAAGCCGCCCGCGGGCCGCACGCCCGGCACGGGCCGGCGGGTGGAGTGCAGGTAGGGGGCGGCTCCCAGGCCGTCGGCCACGCAGTGGCCGAGCCCGGTGGCGGTCTCGGCGTAGCCGAGGACCACCGCCGAGGCGGCCGCCTCGTCGCCGAGCAGCGCCCGCACGCGCTCGCCGAGCCCGTACCCGGCGGCGTACACCGTCCGTGGGGACTGCGGGACGTGCTTGCCCAGCACCTGCGAGACCAGCAGGTGCGCCCGCTTGGGGTTGCGCCGCAGAGCCAGTCCGAGGAGTTCGGTCAGCCTCGGGCCGCCCGGAGTCCCCTCGGCGTCCTCCAGCCGGACGCCCAGGCGGTCCGCGACCCACGTTCCCGACCACACCGTGTCGATCTTCTTGCCTTCCCTCGTCGTCACCGGCCCGCTCACACCTGGAGCCCGGCCGTGAGGAGGTCGACGAAGCCGACCTCCTCCTTCGCCACGCCGAAGACCTCGGCGCGCAGCATCGTGCGCTCCGCCCAGGCCCGGTGGGGCTTCACCTCGTTCATCTTGTTCGTATAAGCAGACCGCATCACGCCGCCGCCGTCGCGTTCGGGCCGCAGGATGTCCTGGGCGTCGCAGAACTCCTCGTGGGAGACCACCGACAGCGCGTGCACGGGGGTGACGTGTGCCGGGTGGATGCAGGTCTTGCCGAGCAGCCCGTTGGCCCGGTCGAGTTCGATCTCGCGCAGCAGCCCGTCCAGGTCGTGCTCTATGAGCGCCGTGCGCAGTTCCTCCACGCCCTCCTCCAGGAAGGGGCTGCGGCGCAGCTGGGGCTTGAAGAGGCGCTGCTGGCTGCGGAAGTACTCCCACACCGGTCCGGTGACCGTGAATCCGGTGCCGTCGGCCCGGCTGAGGACGTTGACGACGTCCGCGATCACACCGGCCACGATCTGGACGTCGTAGGCGGTCATGTCGGGGGTGCGCCGCAGGCCGTAGGCCGAGCAGAAGTCGGTCACGCCGAGCCGCAGCGCCAGGACCCGGTCGCGGTACTGGTTGACCGTGCGGGAGATGCCGGCGAGGGCTTCGACGCGGGTTTCGAGGTGGAGCAGCTCGGGGGTCTCCAGGACGGGCATGGCGTACAGGCGGGGCTGCCCGCTCGCGGCCTCCGCCTCGGCGACGGCGTCGAGGAAGGCGATGCCGCGCCTCTCGTCGAACTTCGGAAGTACGAATCCGGCCAATCGGCTCACGGACCGGCCGAGGCGCCGCACCAGATCGGGGATCTGCTCGGGCGTGCGGACGCGGATGAACAGCAGGGGGTGCTCCGCCCCGCCCGCTTCGAGCTCGGCGAACTGCCGGACGAGGTTCTCCTCGGCCCCGGCGACATCGGCGTCGCTGATGGAATCCTCCAGGCAGAGGACCATGGACACGACCCCGCGGCCGGCCTGCTTGCGGATGTCGCGGGCGAGCGTGGGGCGGGTGGCCGGGCTGTAGAGGGTGGCTCCGAGCGCCGCGGCGAGGATGCGGGCCGGTGAAGCGCCGGTGAACTCCGCCGGTTCCTGGTGGAAGAGGTCCTTACGGACCGTGGGCGATACGTGCCCAAAGTGACGCATGTGCTTCCCCCGTACTGCCTCGGCGGCCCAACTGGCATGGCCGGTAATAGTACGTACGAACGTGAGTCAAGAGTTCCTCAAGCACATGAAGTTCAGGTAACCCTCTTGCACCATGCCCAGGTCTCGCGTTCGAGACAAGGCCTTACGGGGGGCCGCATTGTCCCGCTCCACTCCGGGAGGGCAGGATGACGGGCATGACGCACGCGATGCAGAAGGGCTCGAACATCCCGGTGGCCGCCGTGGCGGTCCGGGCGGTGCTGCGCTGGACCGGCGGCCCCGAGGTGCCGGACGTGGACGCCTCCGCGCTCCTGGTGGGCCCGGACGGCCGGGTGCGTTCGGACGAGGACTTCGTCTTCTACAACCAGCCCCGCCACCCCTCCGGAGCCGTGTGGCGGCTCGGCAAGAAGCAGCTCGGCGACGCCGTCACCGACGCCGTCCAGGCGGACCTGCGCGCGGTGACGCCGGGGGTCGACCGGATCCTGGTGGTCGCCTCGGCCGAGGACGTCCCCTTCCAGCAGGTCCACGACCTGCGGATCCTGCTCTACGACGCCACCGCGACCGGCGGCTCCGAACCGCTGGCCTACTTCGACGTACGGCCCGAGACCGGCGCCGAGACGGCGCTGATCTGCGGGGAGCTGTACCGCAGGGGCGAGGGGTGGAAGTTCCGCGCGCTCGGTGAGGGCTACTCCAACGGGCTGGTGGGTCTGGCGACCGACCACGGGATCTCCGTCGACGAGAACGCGGGCGAGAGCCCCGCCGAGGCCCCGGCCGCGCCGGCGACCGGTCCCACCGCCGAGCAGACGGCGGCGATGGCCCCGCCTGCTCCGCCCACCCAGGCCCCGCCGGCCGTCCCGCCCGCCTACGGGTACCCGCAGCCGGTGTCCCCGGCGCCGGTACCGGGCCCGGGCGGCGATCCGGCCTTCCGGCTGCCGGTGCAGGGCCCGCAGTTCGTCCGCCACTGACGGCACGGCCCCGGCGGGGCTCCCGGCAGGGGTCCGCCGGGGGCCTTTTCGCCGGGGGCCGTGGTCAGCTCTTGCTGCTCTTGTAGCCCCGCCCCCACTGGAGCCCCCAGCCGTACAGCCGGTCGAGCTCCGCCTGGAACCCGTAGACGAACTTCACCTCGCGCCGCACGACGAGCTCGCCCTTGACCTTCTCCAGGGACACGACCGCGCAGGAGCGGGCCTCCGGCTGCCGCTCGTCCAGCGGGATCTCTATCCGCGGCCCGGTGACCGGGTACAGGGTCACCATGGCGTGCGTCCGGTCGAAGGCCGGGGTCTGGTCGTAGATGTAGACGAAGACGAGCAGCCGCTTGATGTCGTCGGCGTGGTCGAGGTTGATGTACAGGGTCTCCCCGGACCCCGAGCCGAACCGGTCGTCCCCGCTGAGCTTGACGAACGGCGGGTCGTTGAGGTCGCCCAGCAGGTTGCCCAGCGGCTGTACGGCGCCGCGCGTGCCGTCGGTCAGCTCGTACAGACAGCCCATGTCGAGGTCGACGTTGACCATGCCCTGGGTGTGCGCCTGCACCATGTCGGGTTTGAACAGCTTGAACGGGTGCCGCAGGAGCTGGCCGCTCTGGCCGGAGCGGCCGCCGATGTCCGAGGTGCGCATGCGCCAGGACAGGTTGACGCGCAGATTGCCGTGCACGGCCCCCTGTTTGGTGAGCGACAGCGTCGAATGTCGCTTGGTCAGCTCGATCGCGTTCGACGAGGCGCTGCCCGACTGGAACTGAACGGCCCGGCTGCCCAGAATGCCGTCGAAGAATCCCATCCCCTACCCCCCTGATCCCCTCTTGCCCGCATACGGAAGCGGGGCGGCCCCCGGGTCCGAGGACCCTTCCGGCCGCCCCGCAAGTGGAGCGTTCCGCATTAGCGCCGCGGTCATGCCTCGGCGGCGGAACCCTCCAGTTCCAGGCGCTTGTTGCGGCGCACGGAGGACCAGAAGGACCACGCGATGAGCACCACGCCGACGAGACCGGTGATGATCTCGTTGATCTCGTGCTGGATGGTGACGAGCAGGATCACGGCGAGCGCGCCGATGGCGTAGTGCGCGCCGTGCTCCAGGTAGACGTAGTCGTCGAGGGTGCCCTGGCGGACCAGGTAGACCGTCAGCGACCGGACGTACATGGCACCGATGCCGAGGCCGAGGGCCATGAGCACGATGTCGTTGGTGATGGCGAAGGCGCCGATGACCCCGTCGAAGGAGAAGGAGGCGTCGAGGACTTCGAGGTAGAGGAACATGAAGAAGGCCGCCTTGCCGGCCATGGCCACGGCCGAGACGGGCTTGCCGCTCTTCTTGGCCTCCTCCTCGGCCTCGTACTCGGCCTCCTCCTCTTCCTCCAGCTTGTTCTCGAAGTAGCCGGAGAGGCCACCGACGACCATGTAGGTGATCAGGCCGAGGACGCCGGAGATGAGGACGGTCTGCGCCTTGTCCACATGGGCGCCACCGTGCTGGTGTGCATGGGTGGCGAAGGTCATCGCGGTGACGACCAGGACGATCAGGGCGATGCACGCGGACAGCATGTCGATCTTGCCGAGCTTGGCGAGCGGACGCTCGAGCCAGGCGAGCCACTTGATGTCGCGGTCCTCGAAGATGAAGTCGAGGAAGATCATCAGCAGGAACATTCCGCCGAAGGCCGCGATGGCCGGGTGGGCGTCCGTGACGAGCTGCTTGTACATGTCCTTGTCGGTCATCGCCAGATCGACGGCCTCAATGGGCCCGATCTTGGCGCTGATCGCGACGATCACGACGGGGAAGACCAGTCGCATGCCGAAGACGGCGATGAGCACGCCGACCGTGAGGAAGATCTTCTGCCAGAAGGCATTCATCTTCTTCAGGATTCCGGCGTTGACCACCGCGTTGTCGAAGGACAGCGAGATCTCGAGGACGGACAGGATCGCCACGATCCCGAATGCGGGCCACCCCCCGTAGAACACCGCTGCGACCAGACCGAGCGCAGTGACTGCGAACGACCAGCCGAAGGTTTTGAGAACCACTGGCACCCCATCGTGTTGTACGGCTTTACGAAACGTTGACCCCGAAGTCTAGAGCGATGCCCCGGAGCCCCGACGCGTACCCCTGCCCCACGGCCCGGAACTTCCACTCGCCGCCGTACCGGTAGACCTCGCCGAAGATCATCGCGGTCTCGCTGGAGGCGTCCTCGGAGAGGTCGTAGCGGGCCAGCTCCTGGCCGTCCGCCTGGTTGACCACCCGGATGAAGGCGTTGCTGACCTGGCCGAAGCTCTGCCGGCGGGAGTCCGCCTCGTGGATCGAGACCGGGAAGACGATCTTGTCCACGCGCTCCGGCACCTTGGTGAGGTCGATGATGATCGACTCGTCGTCCCCGTCACCCTCGCCGGTGAGGTTGTCCCCCGTGTGTTCGACGGAGCCCTCGGGGCTCTTGAGGTTGTTGTAGAAGACGAAGTACTCGTCCCCCAGCACCCGGCCGCTGTTGCACAGCAGTGCGCTGGCGTCGAGGTCGAAGTCGGCCCCGGTGGTCGAGCGCGCGTCCCATCCGAGACCGATCAGAACCCTGGTGAGGTTCGGTGCGGCCTTGGACAGGGAGACATTGCCCCCCTTGGCGAGTGTGACGCCCATGTTGTGGTCCTCCCCGGACGACGGTGTGTGGTGGCAAAGCCGGTCCGGCGCCGTACACACAGTGCACGGCGCCGGACGGATGAACTGCGCTCAGGCTCAGACGTTGACGCCGAAGTCCTGCGCGATGCCGCGCAGGCCCGAGGCGTAGCCCTGGCCGATGGCGCGGAACTTCCACTCCGCGCCGTTGCGGTAGAGCTCGCCGAAGACCATGGCGGTCTCGGTCGAGGCGTCCTCGGAGAGGTCGTAGCGGGCGAGCTCGGTGTTGTCGGCCTGGTTCACGACGCGGATGTACGCGTTGCGGACCTGGCCGAAGCTCTGCTGGCGGCTCTCGGCCTCGTAGATCGAGACCGGGAAGACGATCTTGGCGACGTCGGCCGGGACACCGGCGAGGTTGACCTTGATCGCCTCGTCGTCGCCCTCGCCCTCACCGGTGGTGTTGTCACCGGTGTGCTCCACCGAGCCGTCGGGGCTCTTCAGGTTGTTGAAGAAGACGAAGTTCGCGTCGCTGGCGACCTTGCCCTGGTCGTTGGTCAGGATCGCGCTGGCGTCGAGGTCGAAATCGACACCGGTGGTGGTGCGAGCGTCCCAGCCCAGACCGACGATGACCGCCGTCAGGTTAGGTGCGGCCTTGGTCAGCGAGACGTTGCCGCCCTTGCTGAGGCTGACTCCCACGGGTCCTCCATTGGGTTCTGTGTGGGGCAGTGCCCCGTCGTGCGGTTGCAATGGGATCAACGTTTCGATCCTAGTGACGGGTTCCCGCCCCACAGGGGGTTTTCAGAGGCTGTCGAGCGCCTTGATGTACTCGTTCAGGTCACGCGCGTCGGGCAGTCCGTTGACGACAGTCCAGCGCACCACGCCGTCCTTGTCGATGATGAAGGTGCCGCGGACCGCGCAGCCCTTGTCCTCGTCGAAGACGCCGTACGCGCGGGAGGTCTCGCCGTGCGGCCAGAAGTCCGACAGCAGCGGGTAGTCCAGGCTCTCCTGCTCCCCGAAGACCCGCAGGGTCGGAACGGAGTCGTTGGAGACCGCGAGGAGCTGCACGTCGTCGTTCTGGAAGCGCGGCAGCTGGTCGCGCAGCTCGCAGAGCTCGCCGGTGCAGACGCCGGTGAAGGCGAACGGGTAGAAGAGCAGCACCACTGCCTTCTCCCCCCGGAAGTCGGAGAGCCGCACGGTCGCGCCGTGGTTGTCCTTGAGCTCGAAGTCCGGGGCCTTGTCGCCGACCTCGATCGCCATCTCTCGCATCCCTTCGTCGCTGCATCCGTGCATGGGGCTGTTCGGGTGAGGCAAAGCCTAGGGGCCGCCCGGTGCGGGGAACGCACACACCCCGCCGACCGGTGTCACCTGGTCGGCGGGGTGTGGAAGCGTGTCCGCTCGGCAGCGGGCGCGGCTCAGCGCTTGGACTTGGCGGCGGTCTTGGGCGTCACCAGCTTGGTGGCGGCCCACTCCTTGCCGACACTGATGCTCCTGGTCTGCGAAAGGCCGGCGGTCTCGGCGGCCTCGCTGATGTCGCTGGCCTCGACGTAGCCGGGGCGGCCCGTCTTGGGGGTCAGCAGCAGGATCAGTGCGCCGTCCTCGACCAGCTCTGTGGCGTCGACCAGCGTGTCAGTCAGATCGCCGTCTTCCTCCCGGAACCAGAGCAGCACCGCGTCGGCAACGTCGTCGTACTCCTCGTCGACGAGGTCGTTGCTGATGTGGTCCTGAATGGACTCACGGAATTCCTGATCGACGTCGTCGTCGTAGCCGATCTCCTGGACCACCTGTTCGGACTGGAAACCCAGCCGGGCGGCCAGGCTCTCCGCGTGGTCCGCGGTCGCGCTCACGGGGTGCCTCCTGCTCATGTTCGGTGAATGTCTTCGGGCGGCGCGCGTACGCGCAGCATTGGGCGTAGTCCACACGGGCGGGGCGGATCGCGCAAGTACCCGGCCGCCGAGACCGTCGAAACGGTGACGATTGCGGCCGTCTCGCCGCAACTTTCAGCCTTCCCGTGTGGACCTCTGGTGATTCATCCCACACCATTCCAGCTCGCTTGGCATCATCGGCGACGCTTCACGGCATTCCTACCTGTTTGAGGGACGGACCGCCCGGCGGAGGGGGCCGGCCGGCTTCGGCGTAAGGTGGCGAAGTGGCCGCGACCGCCACCGATCCCCGTCGTCCTCCCCATGAGTTCCCTGTCGCTCCAGGGATTACCCGGTGGTAAAGATGACGATTTCGGCCGAGCGTAAGACCATGGGAGGCGGCGCCCCCCCCAGACACGGGTACAGCACGACTCCCCCGACAGCGAAGGAACAGCGTGGCTTCCGCATCCGATCGCAATCCGATCATCATTGGCGGCCTCCCGAGTCAGGTCCCGGACTTCGATCCCGAGGAGACGCAGGAGTGGCTCGACTCCCTGGACGCCGCGGTCGACGAGCGGGGCCGTGAGCGCGCCCGCTACCTGATGCTGCGGCTGATCGAGCGGGCCCGCGAGAAGCGCGTGGCCGTCCCCGAGATGCGCAGCACGGACTACGTCAACACGATCGCCACCAAGGACGAGCCGTTCTTCCCCGGCAACGAGGAGATCGAGCGCAAGGTCCTCAACGCCACCCGGTGGAACGCGGCCGTCATGGTCTCGCGCGCCCAGCGTCCCGGGATCGGGGTCGGCGGCCACATCGCCACCTTCGCCTCCTCCGCCTCCCTCTACGACGTGGGCTTCAACCACTTCTTCCGGGGCAAGGACGAGGGCGACGGCGGCGACCAGATCTTCTTCCAGGGGCACGCCTCCCCCGGTATCTACGCCCGCGCGTACCTCCTGGACCGGCTCTCCGAGCAGCAGCTCGACGCGTTCCGCCAGGAGAAGTCGAAGGCCCCCTACGGCCTCTCCAGCTACCCGCACCCGCGGCTGATGCCCGACTTCTGGGAGTTCCCGACCGTCTCGATGGGCCTGGGCCCGCTCGGTGCGATCTACCAGGCCCGGATGAACCGGTACATGGAGGCGCGCGGGATCGCGGACACCTCCAAGTCCCACGTTTGGGCGTATCTGGGCGACGGCGAGATGGACGAGCCGGAGTCGCTCGGCCAGCTGTCCATCGCCGCGCGCGAGGGCCTGGACAACCTGACCTTCGTCGTGAACTGCAACCTCCAGCGCCTCGACGGCCCGGTGCGCGGCAACGGCAAGATCATCCAGGAGCTGGAGTCGATCTTCCGCGGGGCCGGCTGGAACGTCATCAAGCTGATCTGGGACCGCTCCTGGGACCCGCTGCTGGCGCAGGACCGCGACGGCATCCTGGTCAACAAGATGAACTCGACCCCGGACGGACAGTTCCAGACGTACGCCACCGAGTCGGGCGCGTACATCCGTGAGCACTTCTTCGGCGGCGACCAGCGGCTGCGCGCGATGGTCGAGAACATGACCGACTACCAGATCCAGCACCTGGGCCGCGGCGGGCACGACCACAAGAAGGTCTACGCGGCCTACGCGGCGGCCAAGGCCCACAAGGGCCAGCCGACGGTGATCCTGGCGCAGACGGTCAAGGGCTGGACGCTCGGCCCGAACTTCGAGGGCCGCAACGCGACGCACCAGATGAAGAAGCTGACGGTCGACGACCTCAAGCGCTTCCGCGACCGCCTGCACATCCCGATCACGGACGCCCAGCTGGAGAGCGGCGCGCCGCCGTACTACCACCCGGGCCGCAATTCGCCCGAGATCCAGTACATGCACGACCAGCGCAACGCGCACGGCGGCTACGTGCCGACCCGTGTGGTGCGCGCCAAGCCGCTGCAGCTGCCGGACGACGCGGCGTACGCGGCCGCCAAGAAGGGCTCGGGCCAGCAGTCGATCGCCACCACGATGGCCTTCGTCCGCATCCTGAAGGACCTGATGCGGGACAAGGAGATCGGCAAGCGCTTCGTGTTGATCGCGCCCGACGAGTACCGCACCTTCGGCATGGACGCCTTCTTCCCGAGCGCCAAGATCTACAACCCGCTCGGACAGCAGTACGAGGCGGTCGACCGCGACCTGCTGCTCGCGTACAAGGAGTCGCCGACCGGCCAGATGCTGCACGACGGCATCTCGGAGGCGGGCTGCACGGCCTCGCTGATCGCCGCCGGTTCGGCGTACGCGACGCACGGCGAGCCGCTGATCCCGGTCTACGTCTTCTACTCGATGTTCGGTTTCCAGCGCACCGGTGACCAGTTCTGGCAGATGGCCGACCAGCTGGCGCGCGGTTTCGTCCTCGGCGCGACCGCGGGACGGACCACCCTCACGGGTGAGGGCCTCCAGCACGCCGACGGTCACTCGCAGCTGCTGGCCTCGACCAACCCGGGCTGCGTGGCGTACGACCCGGCCTACGGCTACGAGATCGCGCACATCGTCAAGGACGGTCTGCGGCGGATGTACGGGCCCGAGGCGGAGGACGTCTTCTACTACCTGACGGTCTACAACGAGCCGATCCAGCACCCGGCCGAGCCCGCGGACGTCGACGTGGACGGCATCCTCAAGGGCGTGCACCGGGTGTCGCAGGGCACCGCGGGTTCCATCGGGGCGCAGCTCCTGGCCTCGGGTGTGGCGGTGCCGTGGGCGCTGGAGGCGCAGCGGATCCTCGCCGAGGACTGGGACGTGCGGGCGGACGTCTGGTCGGCGACCTCCTGGAACGAGCTGCGGCGCGAGGCCGTCGAGGTGGAGCGGCACAACCTGCTGCACCCGGACGAGGAGCAGCGCGTCCCGTACGTGACGCGCAAGCTGTCGGGCGGCGAGGGGCCGTTCGTGGCGGTCTCGGACTGGATGCGGGCGGTGCCGGACCAGATCTCGCGGTGGGTGCCCGGCCCGTACACCTCGCTGGGCGCGGACGGTTTCGGCTTCGCGGACACGCGCGGTGCGGCCCGGCGCTACTTCCACATCGACGCGCAGTCGGTGGTCCTGGCGACGCTCACCGAGCTCGCGAAGACCGGCCGGATCGACCGTTCGGTGCTGAAGCAGGCCGTCGACCGGTACCAGCTGCTGGACGTCGCGGCGGCGGACCCGGGCCCGGCGGGCGGCGACGCGTAACCGTCACCCTTACGTGGGGGCGCCAGGACACACCCGTCCCGGCGCCCCTTACGCGTTCCTTACGATGCGGGCATGAAGGAACCGTCCCGCCAGCTGCTGTGGGAGCGGCGGAGCCAGACCCCGCTGCTCGTCCTCGCCCTCGCCTTCGCCGTGGCGTACGCCGTGCCGATCGTCCTGCCCGACGCGCGTGCGGACGTGGACCGGGCCTGCACCTACGTGGAGTGGGTGGTGTGGGGTGCCTTCGCCGTCGACTACGTGGTGCGGCTGGTCCTCGCGCCGGCCCGCCGGCACTTCGTACGCACGCACTGGCTGGACCTGGCCGCGGTGGTGCTGCCGCTCGTGCAGCCGCTGCGGCTGCTGCGGCTGGTCGCCACCTTGATGCTGGTGGGCCGGCGGGCCCGGATGGCTCCGCAGATCCAGCTGACGACGTACGTGGCCGGGGCCGTCGTGGGGCTGCTGATGTTCGGCTCGCTGGCGGTGCTGAGCGTGGAGCGCGACGCCCCCGAGGGGAACATCAAGAACCTGGGCGACGCGGTGTGGTGGTCCTTCACCACCATGACGACGGTCGGGTACGGGGACCACTCCCCCACCACCGGTCTCGGCCGGGTGCTCGCCGTCGGCCTGATGCTGTCCGGGATCGCCCTGCTGGGTGTGGTGACCGCCAACATCGCCGCCTGGTTCATCGCCCGCTTCGAGCGCGACGACCAGGTGGAACGGCTTCAGCTGGCGGCCATCCGTGAGCTGCAGGAGGAGGTGCGGGCGCTGCGCGGCGAGGTCGCCCGGCTCGGCGGTGCGAGCGCCCCGGCGCCGGTGTCGGCCCCGGTGCCGGCCGCAGTACAGCAGCCGGCCCCGGAGCCGCGGGAGGTCAGTTCTCCCACACCTTGAAGGCCCGCACCTGGTAGGGGGACTGGGGCAGCCAGACCCCGTCGCCGGGGTAGGTCTGGAACTCGCCGGTCTCCGCGCAGACGTCCGACTGGTAGGTGGTCACCGGGCGCCCGGTGCGGTTGGTCAGTGACTGGGCGGTGGTCCCGGCGGGCAGCGCGATGCAGCTGTTGACGTCCAGGGTGCTCAGCTCGTGGGTCTGCCGGGCGCCCTTGAAGTCCGGTTTCGCCCACAGGCACAACTGCCCGGTCGCGCAGGCCCCGAGGGCCGGCGGGCCCGCCGCGTGGGCCGTGGTGGCCGTACTCGGGATGAGGGCGCTCAGGGCGAGGGCGGTCGCGGCCAGGACCGTGCTCACACGAGTGATGTTCACACGGCTGGTGCTGACGCTGGCGGTGCCGGCGGGGGTGGCGTTACACGTACGCATGACGGGTCAACTCCTTGTGGACGACGGGCGCCCGGACCGTTGCCGGGGCTCCGCTGACACCACGCTGACCTGCGGCGACGGGCGGGCGGAAGAGGCCCAGGACGGGTCCACCCGGATAGGCGACCTCCCGGCCCCGCCCCGCCGGCAGGGCGGCCGCTGGTGCGGAGTTGACGCTTCCGCAGGGCCCGGGACCAGCCCCGCACCGGCCCGCGCACGGGTGCGCGGCCGGACGGAGGAGCCCCGAACGTGTCATGTGCGAGCGGACCCGCGAGCCCTCCGAAGGGGGCCGCCGGTCCTTCGCGTACGGCGCGGCGCCGCGCTCGCCCCGGCGGCCGTCACCGGTACGCTGACCGCCCACTCGGCGTCAGAAGGGAGCCCCCCGTGAGGACCGACGAGCGGTCGGCGCCGCCCGCGCCGGTGGCGGGACTGCGTGAACGCAAGAAACGGCGCACCCGCAGCGCACTGCTGCGCGCGGCGCTGCTCCTCTTCATCTCCCAGGGGTACGACCGCACCACCGTCGACGAGATCACCGACGCCGTGGACGTGTCCCAGCGCACCTTCTTCCGCTACTTCGCCAACAAGGAGGAGGTCGCCTTCGCCGTCCAGGACCTGGTCGAATCGCACTTCCTCGCCGAACTGCACGCCCGGCCGGCCGCCGAGGGCCCCCTCGAAGCCCTGCGCGGCGCCGCGCTCGGCGCCTGGGACACCGTCGAGGAGGCCATCTCCGAGGCGGTCCCGGTCGACCTCTACATGCGCAGCTACCGGCTGATCGAGTCCACTCCGGCGCTGCTCGCCGTGCACCTGCGCCGCTGCGCCGAGCTGGAGGAGCGGATCTCACGGCTGATCGCGGCCCGCGAGGGCCTGGACGTGGACACCGATCCGCGGCCGCGGGTGGCCGTCGCCGCGTTCTGCGGGGTGATACGTCTCACCGGGCGGCTCTGGGGGCAGGGCGAGGACGGCAGCGTGGCCGCGATCCGGCGGATGACGGAGGCGTACCTCGACCGGATCGGCCCCGCGCTGGCCGCGCACTGGCGCCCGCCCGCCGACGCCGACCGGGTGCGCGGGAGCTGACCGGGGGCCCGGCAGCGGGCCTCACACCGTCCCACGATCGGGCGTGAGGCGTGTCACCCGGCGCGCCCGGTACGGAGGGCGTCTCCTAGGCTGGTTCCAGTGAACGTGCCCGGCCTCGCCCACCCCCATGCCCTCCGCGCCGACCCGCGCCCTGCCGCCCTGCGCACCCTGCTCGCGCTGGCGGTGGTCTTCGTGCTGCTGGCGACGACCGGCTGGACGGCCGTGCACCGCCCGGAGGGAGGCACCCCGCTGCGGGCCACCGCCCTCGCCGCCTGGGCCGAGGCCCGGCTGGACGGCCGTCCCGTGCCGCCCGCGGACGCCCCCGTACGGACGGTGGCCCGTTTCTTCGCCGCCCTGGACGGCGCCGAGCGCGCCCGGCTCGCGGAGGGCTACCCCCTCGTCGTCGGCAACCTCGACGGGGCGCCCGTCGCGACCCGCTACGAGGCCAACCTGCACGGCCTGGAGCAGGCCGCCCGGGTCGAGGACGCCCGCAGCCGGGACGTGGCGCTGACCCCGGCCGACCGCGCCCTGGCCACCCGCCGTGCGCACCGCTTCGCCTCGCTCGCGGACCCCGGCCGCCAGATCCTGGCCTTCGACCCCACCGGCGGCGGCCGGGTGGCCGAGGTCTTCGGCGACCTCGACCGGGCCCGCCGGGTCTCGGTGATCGTCCCCGGTGTCGACACCGACGCGCTGACCTTCGAGCGCAGCCAGCGCCGCCTGACCTCGCCCGTCGGCATGGCCGAGTCCCTGTACGCGGCCGAGCGCGCGGCCGCGCCGGACAGCCGTACGGCGGTGATCGCGTGGGCCGGGTACACCGCTCCCACCGGGGTCGGCATGGACGCTGCCACCGGCCGCCTGGCCTTCGACGGCGCGGTCCGGCTGAAGTCGCTGACGGTGGCCCTGCCCGGGGACGCGGACGTGGCGCTGTTCTGCCACAGCTACGGATCGGTGGTGTGCGGGGTCGCCGCGCGCGAGCTGCCGGACCGGGTGACGGACGTGGTGGTGGCGGGCAGTCCCGGGATGCGCGTTTCGAACGTCGAGGGGCTGCACACCACGGCACGGGTCTGGGCCACGCGGGACGAGGGCGACTGGATCGCGGACGTCCCGCACCTGGAGGTCGGCGGGCTGGGCCACGGCGCCGACCCGGTGTCCCCGGACTTCGGCGCGCGGCTGCTGTCCTCGGCGAGGGCCAGGAGTCACACCGGCTATTTCGCGCCAGGGACGGACTCGGTGGAGAACTTCGCCAAGATCGGAACCGGCACCTTCGCTTCCATTGTCTGCGCGACCGGCGACGACGCATGTCGCAGGGAAATCCCCGGGGCAGACCAGGACTGACGGGCCCCGGGGCGCGAAAAAGGACTCCGCAGCGAGGGGGACGCGCGGGGGCGGCGCCCTTTACGATGTGGCGCATGGGTGACGTACTGGCCGGAAACCATGCCGTCTGGGAGTTCGACTCGGACTCGGTGCTCATCCGCTTCGCACGGGGGTTGAGAACGCCGAGGACGCCGCGGCTCTTTCATGCGCTGGGCGCACGCCGGATTCCCCTGGAAGCGGTGTCGGGAGTGACCGTGACCGCCGGGAAGCGGGACACGGTGGTGCTGCGTGCCCTGCCCCGGCCGGGCGCGGATCCGCTGATGGAGGCCGCCGCCGGGCAGCTGAAGGAGAACTGCGACCCGTACCGGCTGGTGCTGCCGCGCGAACGCGCACCGCAGGCCGCGGCGTTCGCCGACGCCCTGCGCTCCCGGCTCGGGCCGGACGCCGCCGAGCCGGCGACGCGCTTCCTGGTCGGCGTGCCGCAGCCGCCGGTGCAGCTGAAGGCGTACGACGCCCGGGTGGAGTTCGACGGCTCGGCCGTCACCTTCCGCTGGTCGCGTACGGGCGCCACCAGCACCAAATGGAAGGCCTGCGACCAGCGTTACCCCCTCTCCGCCCTCACCGGCGTGGAATGGCACTCCCCCGAGCGCCCGGGCGGCCACCTGCGGCTGCTGGTGCGGGACGCGGTCGGGGACCCGCGCCCGGACCACGACCTCGCGGCGGCGGTCTTCGGCGTGGGGTACGGGGCGGTGCACGAGTCGCTGCCCTTCGCGGCGGCCGTCCTCGCCGCCGTACGGGCCCGCGCACCGCTCGCCGCGGTCCCCCGGGCCCGCTCCGGCGACGAGCGGCTGCGGCACCTGAGCGAGCTGCACACCGCGGGCCTGCTCACGGACGCCGAGTACACGGCCCTGCACGACCGTTTCACCGCGGAGGCGTAGGCAGGCGGTCACCGCGGAGGCGTAGGGGGCGAGCCGCCGCTCAGACCTCCCGGACCACCGAGGTGAAGGTCATGTCCGGGTAGCGGTCGCCCGCGACCCGGGCGGCGATCGGTTCCAGCAGGGCCAGCTGCGCCGGTGTCAGGGTGATCCGCGTGGCCGCGGTGTTCTCGCGCAGGCGCTCCGGCTTGCGGGTGCCCGGGATCGGGACCACCGTCAGGCCGTGCACCTGGGCCCGCTGCTGCACCCAGGCCAGGGCGATCTGCGCCGGGCTCGCCCCCAGCTCCCGGGCGATCTCCCGCACCGGGGCCAGCAGCGCCCCGTTCGCCTTCGCGTTGTCGCCGCTGAACCGCGGCTGGTGGCGCCGGAAGTCGCCCTGCGACAGCTCCGCGGAGGCGTCCGCGAAGGCCCCCGTCAAAAAGCCCCGGCCCAGCGGGGAGTAGGGGACGAAGGCCACGCCCAGCTCGGCCGCCGCGCCCACCGCGCTGCGCTCCACGTCCCGGCTGAAGAGCGACCACTCCGACTGGAGCGCCGCGATCGGGTGCACGGCGTGCGCCTCGCGCAGCTCCGCGCCGGTGACCTCGCTGAGCCCGAGGTGGCGCACCTTCCCCTCCCGCACCAGCTCCGCCATGGCGCCGACCGACTCGGCGAGCGGCACGGCCGGGTCGCGCCGGTGCATGTAGTACAGGTCGATGACCTCCACGCCGAGCCGGCGCAGGCTGCCCTCGACGGCCCGGCGCAGGTACTGCGGCTCGTTGCGGATGGCCCGGTACGAGGGGTCGTCGCTGCGCTCTATGCCGAACTTCGTCGCCAGGGTGATCTCGTCCCGGTGCGCGGCCACGAACGGGGCGAGGAACTCCTCGTTGCGGCCCCGCCCGTAGACGTCCGCGGTGTCGAAGAGGGTGACCCCGGCGGCCAGCGCCGCGTCCAGGGTCTGCCGGGCGGCCACCTCGTCGGTGTCTCCGTAGAAGTCGCTCATGCCCATGCAGCCCAGGCCCTGGACGCCGACCAGCGGGCCGCCCTTGCCGAGTTCGGCCTGTTCGAGCCTCGTGGTTTCCGTCATGACTGTGCCTTCCCCGAGTAGATGCCGATCTTGTAGTCCAGAACGGCCAGTGCGTCCGTGAGCTCGGTGATCCGGGCCCGCACGTCGCGTCGCGTGCGCTCCAGCAGCTCGCGGCGCTCCGCGACGGTGTCCCGGCCCTCGCGGCCCTCGCGGACCAGTTCGGCGTAGCGGACCATGTCCGCCACCGACATCCCGGTGGCGCGCAGCTTGCCCACCAGGGCCAGCCAGTCCAGGTCCTTGTCGGTGAAGCGCCGCTGCCCCGAGTGCGAGCGGTCCACGTGCGGCATCAGGCCGATCCGCTCGTACCAGCGCAGGGTGTGCTGGGTCAGACCGGTCCGGGCCTCGACCTCGCTGATCGTGTACCGCGGCTGCGTCAGGCTCTGGCTCATGGCCCCACGCTAAAACCCTGGAGTGCACTCCAAGCAAGTAGGCTCGGCGCCATGGAGAGCGCTCAGACCCTGGAAAGCCTGCGGATCATCGAGACCTGGCCGGTGGACACGGCCGCGGCGGCCGTCGTACGCGCCGACGGGAGCCAGGCCGGTTCCCACGGGCCCGTCGACCACCGCTTCGCCCTCGCCTCGGTCACCAAGCCGCTCGCCGCGTACGCCGCCCTCGTCGCGTACGAGGAGGGGGCGATCGAGCTGGACGAGCCGGCCGGGCCCGAGGGGTCGACGGTCCGTCACCTGCTCGCGCACACCAGCGGCCTGGCCTTCGACGAGCACCGGGTGAGCGCCCCGCCCGGGCAGCGCCGGCTGTACTCGAACGCCGGCTTCGAGGTGCTCGGCGACCACATCTCCAAGGCCACCGGGATCCCCTTCCCGGAGTACCTGCACCAGGCGCTCTTCGAGCCGCTGGGCATGACCTCGACCACCCTGGAGGGCTCGCCCGCCAAGGACGGCGTCTCCACCGTCCGCGACCTGCTGCGCTTCGCCGCCGAACTGCAGGCGCCCCGGCTGCTGGACGTCCGCACGGTCGCGGAGGCCACCTCCGTCGTCCACCCCGGGCTCAAGGGCGTCCTGCCGGGTTACGGACACCAGTCCCCCAACGACTGGGGGCTCGGCATGGAGATCCGCGACGGCAAGTCCCCGCACTGGACGGGCACCACCTCCTCGCCCCGCACCTTCGGGCACTTCGGCCAGGCCGGCACCTTCCTGTGGGTGGACCCGGACGCGCGCGCCGCGTGCGTGGCGCTGACGGACCGCGCCTTCGGCCCGTGGGCGGTCGAGGCCTGGACCCCGTTCACGGACGCGGTCCTGGCGGAGCTGCGCTCGCGCTGAGCCCGGCAAGATCCGGAAGAGACGGCCTAGCGGGGCAGCTCCCAGATCAGCAGCTCCCCCGGGGATCCGGCGGTGATCTCCAGGTCCCGCTCGTCGGTGATCCGTACCGAATCCCCGGGGCCCAGCTCCGCCCCGTCCAGGCGCAGGTCCCCGCGCACCACGTGCAGGTACACGCGCTCCGCCGCCGGTACGGCGACCCGCTCGCCCGCGCCCGGCCGCCGCACGCGCAGGACTGCGCCGGCCCCGGGGATCTCGTAGGGCGCGCCGTCGGCGAGGCCCGTGACCACCTCGTACGAGGGCTCGCCGCCCGCGGTGAGCGGCGCGAGCCACATCTGCACGAAGCGCAGCGGCACCTGGCCGTCGTTGCGCTCCACGTGCCGCGCCCCGGATCCGGCGCTGAGCCGCTGTACGTCCCCGGGCCGGACGAGGCCCTTCTCCCCAGTGCTGTCCTGGTGGGTGAGCTCGCCCTCGATCACCCAGGTGACGATCTCGGTGTGGCTGTGCGGGTGCTCGTCGAAGCCGGCGCCCACGGCGAGCGACTCCTCGTTGCAGGCCAGGACGGGACCGAAGCGCAGATTGTCCGGGTCGTAGAAGGACCCGAAGGAGAAGGCGTGCCGGGTGGTGATGCCGGCGGGCAGGTCCCCGCCCTCGTACCGGTCGGCGGCTCGGCGTACATCAATCATGGGGGCCACCGTAGCCCCCGGGCGTGAGACGGGAACGGGACCGGACTCCGCACAGCGTTCCCGATAAGGCAGTCTTGTCCCGTGCCCCAACCCGAACGTGAGCATTCGCCCGCCACACACGCCGCGCATCCCGCTCCGGCCCATCCGCACGCCGCGACGCTGCGCCGGCTGGAGAAGTCCTCCGGCCGGCTCGCAGCCAACGCGATCGCGCGGATGGACGAGACCCTGCCGTGGTACCGGGCGATGCCACCCGAGAACCGGTCCTGGATCGGCCTGGTCGCCCAGGCCGGCATCGCCGCGTTCACGGAGTGGTTCCGGCACCCGGAGACCCCGCAGGCGATCTCCACCGACGTCTTCGGGACGGCCCCGCGCGAGCTGACCCGGGCGATCACCCTGCGCCAGACCGTCGAGATGGTCCGCACGACCATCGAGGTCATGGAGACCGCGATCGAGGAGGTCGCGGCCCCGGGCGACGAGTCGATCCTGCGCGAGGCACTGCTCGTGTACGCCCGCGAGATCGCCTTCGCGACCGCCCAGGTGTACGCGCAGGCCGCCGAGGCGCGCGGCGCGTGGGACGCCCGGCTGGAGTCCCTGGTCGTCAACGCGGTGCTGTCAGGCGAGGCCGACGAGGGCGCGCTGTCCCGTGCGGCGGCGCTCGGCTGGAACTCCCCGGAGCACGTGTGCGTGGTGCTGGGCACCGCGCCGGAGGGGGACAGCGAGCTGACGGTGGAGGCGATCCGGCGCGCCGCCCGCCACCACAAACTCCAGGTCCTCACCGGTGTCCTGGGGGACCGTCTGGTCGTCATCGCGGGCGGCAGCGACAACCCGATGCAGGTGGCCAAGTCCCTGATCGGGCCGTTCGCCGCCGGTCCCGTGGTGGCGGGCCCGGTGGTGTCGGACCTGCTCAACGCGACGAAGTCGGCGCAGGCCGCGGCCGCCGGGCTGAAGGCCTGCACGGCCTGGCAGGATGCTCCACGGCCGGTCCTGGCGGACGATCTCCTGCCGGAACGGGCCATCGCCTCGGATCCCGCAGCCAGGGAACAACTGGTGGAGGAGATCTACAGACCGCTGGAAGAGGCGGGTTCGGCGCTGCTGGAGACCCTGAGCGTCTATCTGGAGCAGGCGAGCAGTCTGGAAGGGGCCGCTCGGATGCTTTTCGTTCACCCCAACACGGTGCGCTACCGGCTGCGACGTGTGACCGACGTCACGGGATGGTCTCCTTCTGATGTCCGCTCGGCATTCACGCTGCGGATCGCCCTGATCCTGGGGCGTCTGGCCGACGGAGATCCTCAGTCCTAGACTTTTGTCGGACATCAACAATTACCCCGACGGTTCTTCGTCCCTGTCCCCACGGGCGGCAGGGACCATCCACAAGAGAGAGTGTGAGGGTGCTCGTACTCGTCGCTCCCGGCCAAGGCGCTCAGACGCCCGGCTTCCTGACTCCCTGGCTCGACCTGCCCGGTGCCGCTGACCGCGTCGCCGCGTGGTCGGACGCCATCGAGCTGGACCTTGCCCACTACGGCACGAACGCCGAGGCCGACCAGATCCGTGACACGGCGGTGGCGCAGCCGCTGCTCGTCGCCGCGGGCCTGCTCTCCGCCTCGGCACTGGGTTCCTCCACGGTCTTCGGGGCCGTCGCGGGCCACAGCGTCGGCGAGATCACCGCCGCCGCCTACGCCGGCGTCCTGTCCGAGGCCGAAGCACTGTCGTTCGTCCGGACCCGCGGTCTGGGCATGGCCGAGGCCGCCGCCGTCACCGAGACCGGCATGGCCGCGGTCCTGGGCGGTGACCGCGACGTGGTCGTCGCCCACCTGGAGAAGCTGGGCCTGACCGCGGCCAACATCAACGGCGCGGGTCAGATCGTGGCCGCCGGCACCATGGAGCAGATCGCCGCCCTGGAAGCCGAGAAGCCCGAAGGTTCCATGAAGGTCGTCGCCCTCAAGGTCGCGGGCGCCTTCCACACGCACCACATGGCCCCGGCGGTCGCCACACTGGAGAAGGCCGCCGAGGCCCTCTCCCCGGCCGACCCGGCGCTCAAGTACGTCTCGAACAAGGACGGCCTCGTCGTCGCCACGGGTGCCGACGTCGTCGCCCGCCTGGTCGGCCAGGTCGCGAACCCGGTCCGCTGGGACCTGTGCATGGAGACGTTCGCCGAGCTGGGCGTCACGGGGATCATCGAGCTGTGCCCCGGTGGCACCCTGACGGGTCTGGCCAAGCGCGCGCTGAAGGGCGTACCGAGCGTGGCCCTGAAGACCCCGGACGATCTCGACAAGGCCGCGGCGCTCGTCGCCGAACTGACGGCCTGAGAGAAGGAGCCCACACAGCATGTCGAAGATCAAGCCTGCCAAGGGCTCCCCGTACGCCCGCATCCTCGGTGTCGGCGGCTACCGCCCGGTCCGCGTGGTGCCCAACGAGGTCATCCTCGAGACCATCGACTCGTCCGACGAGTGGATCCGCTCCCGCTCCGGCATCGCGACCCGGCACTGGGCGTCGCCCGAGGAGACCGTCGCCGCGATGTCGGTGGAGGCCTCGGGCAAGGCGCTGGCCGATGCCGGTGTCTCCCCGGAGCAGATCGGTGCCGTGATCGTCTCGACGGTCTCGCACTTCAAGCAGACCCCCGCCGTCGCGACCGAGATCGCCCACCGGATCGGCGCGGCCAAGCCCGCCGCCTTCGACATCTCCGCGGGCTGTGCCGGTTTCGGCTACGGTCTGACCCTGGCCAAGGGCATGGTCGTCGAGGGCTCGGCGCAGTACGTGCTCGTCATCGGCGTGGAGCGGCTCTCGGACCTGACCGACCTGGAGGACCGCGCGACGGCCTTCCTGTTCGGTGACGGTGCCGGCGCCGTGGTCGTCGGCCCCTCGGACGAGCCGGCCATCGGCCCCACGGTGTGGGGTTCGGAGGGTGACAAGTCGGACACCATCAAGCAGACCGTGCCGTGGGACGAGTACCTCGGCAGGGATGGTGGCGAGAAGTTCCCGGCCATCACGCAGGAGGGTCAGGCGGTCTTCCGCTGGGCCGTCTTCGAGATGGCCAAGGTGGCCCAGCAGGCGCTCGACGCCGCCGGGATCACCGCGGACGACCTGGACGTCTTCATCCCGCACCAGGCAAACATGCGGATCATCGACTCGATGGTGAAGACTCTCAAGCTGCCGGAGCACGTGACGGTCGCCCGTGACGTGGAGACCACCGGCAACACCTCGGCCGCCTCGATCCCGCTCGCTATGGAGCGGCTCCTGGCGACCGGAGCAGCGAAGAGCGGCGACACCGCGCTCGTCATCGGCTTCGGGGCGGGACTCGTCTACGCCGCGACGGTCGTTACCCTCCCCTAGGGCCGGGATCCACATCCCGGTCTGATGTACCCAGTTATCCACAGAAGGAGCGCCACATGGCCGCCACGCAGGAAGAGATCGTCGCCGGTCTCGCCGAGATCGTCAACGAGATCGCCGGCATCCCCGTCGAGGACGTCGAGATCGACAAGTCCTTCACGGACGACCTGGACGTCGACTCCCTGTCCATGGTCGAGGTCGTCGTCGCCGCCGAAGAGCGCTTCGACGTCAAGATCCCGGACGAGGACGTCAAGAACCTCAAGACCGTCGGCGACGCCGCGAGCTACATCCTGAAGCACCAGGCCTGAGCCTGACGAGCGTTTGTCGCCACCTGGCGGTGGCGCCGTGACAATTCAGCACCCTTGAGACGTGGAGAAAGAATTCCTGTGAGCCCGACCAATCGCACCGTGGTCGTCACCGGTATCGGCGCAACCACTCCGCTGGGTGGCGACAGCGCTTCGACCTGGGAAGGTCTGCTGGCCGGACGTTCCGGCGTTAAGCCCCTGGAGGGCGAGCGCTTCGCCGAACTCCCGGTCCGTATCGCCGCCCGGGTCGCCGTGGAACCGAGCGAGGTCCTGCCCCGCCCGCTGACCCGCAAGCTCGACCGCTCGGCGCAGTTCGCCGTCGTCGCGGCCCGTGAGGCCTGGGCCGACGCCGGCTACACCGGCCCGGCCGACGAGGACGGGGCGGTCGTCCCCGAGCGCCTGGGCACCGTGATCGCCTCCGGTATCGGCGGCGTCACCACCCTGCTCGACCAGTACGACGTACTGAAGGAAAAGGGTGTGCGCCGGGTCTCCCCGCACACCGTCCCCATGCTCATGCCCAACGGCCCGTCGGCCAACGTCGGCCTGGAGGTCAACGCCCGCGCGGGCGTGCACACTCCGGTCAGCGCCTGCGCCTCCGGGGCCGAGGCCATCGGCTACGCCGTCGAGATGATCCGTACCGGCCGCGCCGACGTGGTCATCGCGGGCGGCACCGAGGCGGCGATCCACCCGCTGCCGATCGCCGCGTTCGCCAACATGATGGCGATGTCGAAGAACAACGAGAACCCCGAGCAGGCCTCGCGCCCCTACGACAAGGCCCGTGACGGCTTCGTACTGGGCGAGGGCGCGGGCGTCGTCGTCCTGGAGTCCGCCGAGCACGCCGCCGCGCGCGGCGCCCGGGTCTACTGCGAGGTGCTGGGCCAGGGTCTGTCCGCGGACAGCCACCACATCGCGCAGCCGGAGCCGACCGGCCGCGGTGTCGCGGCCGCGGTGCAGAACCTGCTCGACAACACGGGTCTCGACCCGGCCGAGCTGGTCCACGTGAACGCGCACGCCACCTCCACCCCGCAGGGTGACACGGCCGAGCTGAAGGCCCTGCGCAAGGTGCTGGGCGACGACCTCGACCACATCGCGATCTCCGCGACGAAGTCGATGACCGGTCACCTGCTGGGCGGCGCGGGCGGTATCGAGACCGTCGCGACCGTGCTGGCGCTCTACCACCGGCTGGCCCCGCCGACGATCAACTGCGACGAGCTGGACGAGGACATCGACGCGGACATCGTGCGCGACGAGCCGCGCAAGCTGCCGGCCGACGGCCCGATCTCCGCGATCAACAACTCCTTCGGCTTCGGCGGTCACAACGTGACCCTCGCGTTCCGTACTGTCTAGTGCGCCAATTGATGGTTGCGGTGTTCGTCGTCTGAACACGGCAGAAGGCCCACCCGGGTGATTCCGGGTGGGCCTTCTGCGTGGGGCGGGGGTTCAGACCACCTGGTGGAGCCAGCGGACCGGGGCGCCCTCGCCCGCGTAACGGAAGGGCTCCAGTTCGTCGTCCCAGGGCTTGCCGAGCAGCTTGGCGATCTCCGCCTCCAGGTCGGTCTCGCCGCCCGCCGACCGGGCGAGGGCGGCGCGCAGCCGGTCCTCGGGGATCAGGATGTCGCCGTGGATGCCGGTGACGGCGTGGAAGATGCCGAGCTGCGGGGTGGAGCTGTAGCGCTCGCCCTCGGCGGTCGGACAGGGTTCCGCGGTCACCTCGAAGCGCAGCAGGTGCCAGCCGCGCAGGGCGGAGGCGAGCTTCGAGGCGGTGCCCGCTTCGGCCTGCCAGGAGAACTCGGCTCTCCAGGTGCCCGGGGAGGCGGGTTGTCTGATCCAGTCGAGGTTCACCCGCACCCCGAGCACGCCCGCAACAGCCCATTCCACGTGCGGGCAGAGCGCGCGCGGTGCGGAATGCACGTACAGAACTCCACGTGTCGTCACCGGGACCTCCAGTGTGGGACGAGGTCGGGAATAAACTCCAGAAAACGGACAGTATGTGACGTGATGTAATGTAACGGAAATTATTTGACATTGCGCTACGGGACCTGCGGCCGAAACGCCACGGGAAAAAGCTACCGTGCGCCAGGGGTCCTGGTGTGACGTACGGTCGCCCAGAAGCCCGTCATCACAGAGCTTTCACTCACCAGGACCCCCCGAAGGAAGTGGGGGCGACAAGGAGGCGTCCTTCCGATGCGCACCACCGCTCCGCGCCCCCGCGTGCGCCGGACCCTCGCGGGCGCGGGCACGGCGGTCGTGCTGCTGGCCGCTGCGGTCACCGGGTGCGGCTCGGGCGGGTCGGGGACGCCGGACGAACGGGGGGCCCGGGGAGCGCCGCGGTGGAACACCGCGCCCGCCTCGATCGCGGCCGTGGGCGACTCCATCACCCGCGGCTTCGACGCCTGTTCGGTGCTGGCCGACTGCCCCGAGGCCTCCTGGGCCACCGGGAACGACCCCGCGGTCCGCTCCCTCGCCGCGCGGCTCCTGGGGGACGTCGAGGCGCCCGCCCGCAGCTGGAACTACGCGGTGACCGGCTCGCGGATGGCGGACCTGCCGGGGCAGCTGGCCGCGGCCGCCGCGCACAAGCCCGACCTGGTCACGGTCATGGTGGGCTCCAACGACGCCTGCCGGCCCACGGTTTCGTCGATGACTCCGGTCGCGGATTTCCGGGCCGGATTCGAGAAGGCCCTGGCGGACCTGCGGGCCGCCTCCCCCTCCTCCCAGGTGTACGTCTCCAGCGTTCCGGACCTCCAGCGGCTGTGGGAGCAGGGCAAGGACAGCCCGATGGTCCGGCAGGTCTGGAAGCTGGGCATCTGTCAGTCGATGCTCGCCGACCCGCTGTCGGCGGCCTCGGGGGCGACGGCCCGCCGCGAGCAGGTGCGGGCGCGGGTGGTCGAGTACAACGAGGCGCTGCGCGAGGTCTGCGCGAAGGACCCGCTGTGCCGCTACGACGGCGGCGCGGTGTTCCAGTACCCCTTCGCGGCGGATCAGTTGAGCCGCTGGGACTGGTTCCATCCGGGCAAGGACGGACAGGCGCGGCTGGCGGAACTCGCGCACCGCCAGGTGACGTCCGCCGAACCGCCGCGTTGACGCCGACGCGTTTCCAAGGTCCGGGGGCGAGTGTCAGGGCTCGCCCCCGGACCGGCTTTCAGGGGTGATTTCCGGCCATTGCGGTGGTTACGGTGTGTTACGCGATCTCCAGCGCGGCCGTGAGGCGCGCGTCACCGTGCGAACGGCTCGCGCGGACCTCGTAGGAGCCGGCGATCCGCCGCCAGCCGCGGGCCTCCTCGTCCCAGATCTCGAAGGCCCGCGCGGGCAGGGGGATCTCAGTCTCGACGCTCTCGCCGGGGCCCGCCTCGACGCCCGCGAAGGCCGCCAGCCAGCTCGCCGGGCGCTCCACGCTGTCGGCCACGGGCGCCAGGTAGACCTGGACGACCTCGCGGCCGGGGCGGGAGCCGGTGTTGGTCACGCGGACCCGCACCCCGTCGGGGGTGGCCTCCAGGGACTCGTACGTCCAGTCGGTGTAGCCGAGGCCGTGCCCGAAGGGGAAGGCGGGGACGACGGCGTGCCTCTCGTACGCCCGGTAGCCGATGAAGAGGCCCTCGCGGTACTCCAGCCGCCCCTCGGCCGGCACGACGTCGGTGACCGGCGCGTCGGTGAACCGCGCGGGCCAGGTCGTGGGCAGCCGACCGCCCGGCTCGGTGTCCCCGAGGAGTACGTCGGCCAGCGCGGCCCCGCCCTCCTGCCCGGGGAACCAGGTCAGCAGCACCGCGGCGACCTCCTCGCGCCAGGGGAGTTCCACCGGGGACCCGGCGTTGACGACGACCACGGTGTTCGGGTTGACGGCGGCCACGGCGCGCACCAGCTCGTCCTGGCGGCCCGGCAGGGTGAGGTCGCGGCGGTCGAAGCCCTCGGACTCCACGCGCTCGGTGGTGGCGACGACCACGACGGCGGTGTCCGCGGCGCGGGCGGCCGCCACGGCCTCGGCGATCAGCTCGTCGGCGTCGCGCCGCGGGCCGAGGTGGAGCAGCGCGAACATGACGGCCTTGAGCGGCAGCGCGGACACGTCGGGGACCTGGTAGGTCAGGGACACCTCCACGGGCTCCCCCTCGGTGAGCGTGACGCGGGCGCGCTCGCTGGGGGCGCCGAAGAAGGCCTCGAAGAGGTCGGCCTCGTCGCCCATCTCCTGGACGCCCTCCCAGAGGGTCCGCCCGCCGACCGCGAGGGTGAAGGCACCGAGCCCCCGGGTGCCGAAGGCGTGTTCGCCGCTCTCGCGCGGCAGGAAGGTACCGCGGACCTCGATGCTCGCCATGGTCGCGTACGTGACGCCCGCGGGCAGGTCGTCCCCGATCCACTGGACCTGGCCCGTCGGCAGGCCGCCCTCGCCGAGGACGGCGCCGGAGGCGTCGCGGCAGACGGCGCGCAGCTCGAAGCCCTGGCCGGCGGGGACGAGCTCGTCGGAGGGGTCGGCGCCGACGGCGAAGGTGAGCGCGCCGGCCGGGAGGGCCGCGGCGAGGCCGTCGAGGGGGGAGACGACCCGTTCGGGGAAGACGGTGGCGGAGCCGCCGCCGAGGACGCGGGCGTCGCGGGCGGCGGCGCCGATGAGGGCGACGGTGCGGCCGTCGCCGGCGTCGAGCGGCAGGGCGCCGCCCTCGTTGCGGACGAGGACGAAGCCGCGGGCGGCGAGCTCGCGCGCCAGCGCCTGGCCGTCGATCGGGGCGGGGGGCGCGTCGACCACGGCGGGGGCGCCCTCCAAGGCGCCGACGCGGGCGGCGAGGCGCAGGACGTTGCGCACGGCCGCGTCGACGGCGGACTCCGGGACCTCGCCGGCGCGGACGGCCTCGGCGAGCGCGGGCCCGTAGACGGTCTGCGGCCCGGGCATGGCCACGTCGAGGCCGCCCAGGATGTCGCCGGTGGTGGAGCGGGCGGCCATCCAGTCGGACACGTTGAAGCCGTCGAAGCCCCATTCGCCGCGCAGGACCTCGTTCACCAGGTACTGGTGCTCGGTCATGGTCGTGCCGTTGACCTGGTTGTAGGCGGTCATGACGCCCCAGGGGTGGGCGTTCGCGACGATGGCCTCGAAGGGCGCCAGGTACACCTCGCGCAGCGGGCGCGGGGCGATGACGCAGTCCGCGGTGAAACGTTCCGTCTCGGCGTCGTTGCCGACGAAGTGCTTGACGGTGGTGCCGACTCCGCCGTCCTGGACGCCGTTGACGTAGCCACTGCCGATGGCGCCGGTGAGGTAGGGATCCTCGGAGTAGCACTCGAAGTGCCGGCCGCCCAGCGGGGAGCGGTGCAGGTTGACGGTGGGGGCGAGGAGGACGTGGACGCCCTTGCGGCGGGCCTCCTGGGCCAGGAGCCGGCCGGCCCGGCGGGCGAGGACGGGGTCCCAGGCGGCGGCGAGCGCCGTCGGGGAGGGCAGGGCGATGGACGGGTCGTCGGCGGTCCAGCGCACGCCGCGGACCCCGATGGGGCCGTCCGACATGACCAGGGACTCCAGCCCGATCCCGGGAACGGCGGGCAGGGACCACATGTCCTGGCCGGCCAGCAGCCGGGCCTTGGTATCGAGATCCAGCTTGCCCAGCGCCGTCTCGACGGCGTTCTCGCGGGCCTGATCGGCATCGGTCACGGCCGTGCCTCCTCGTGGGGTGCGGGTGCGGTGGGGATGGCGATGAGGGTGCGGTGCGGTGGGGCGCCCCCATCCTGGACCCGTTCCCTGGTGAGCGGTAGGGTTCGTCATCTATTCGTGATATTCGAGTGGCGTACGGTCCTGCTGGCAGCTGTGAACGGAAGGGGCGCCGGGGCGATGGTCAGGGCGAGGAGTGAGGAACGCCGTGCGGAGATCGTCCGCGCGGCCCTGGAGGTGATCGCGGAGCGCGGCTACCGGGGCGCCTCCCTGGGCGCGGTCGCCGAGCGCGTGGGCCTGACCCAGCAGGGGCTGCTGCACTACTTCCCGACCAAGGAGGCCCTGCTGGTCGCGGTGCTGGAGGAGCGCGACCGCTGGGACACGGGCGGCGGCTCGCGCGCCTCGGCGGACACCTGGCGCCTGGACCTGCTGGCCTCCCTGGTGGAGTACAACGCCATGCGCCCGGGCATCGTGCAGACCTTCTCGGCGCTGCTGGGCGAGAGCGTCACCGAAGGACACCCCGCGCGGGAGTTCTTCACCGAGCGCTACGCGCAGGTGCGCGGCGAGATGGCGGCGGTCCTGCGCGCCGAGTTCGGCGAGCGCCTGCCCTCGGGCCTCACCCCGGAACAGGCGGCCCCGCTCCTGACCGCGGTCATGGACGGCCTCCAGTACCAGTGGCTGCTGGCCCCCGAGTCGGTGGACATGCCGGCCGCGTTCCGCTCCTTCCTGACCCTGCTGCGGGGGCCGGCGGAGCTCGGCCTAGGGTGATCTGGATGAAGATCGCCGCAGCGCAGCTGACCTGCGTACCCGCCGATGTCGAAGCCAACGCCGCGCAGGCCGCCGCCCTCGCCGTCCGGGCCCGCGAACGGGGCGCCGGACTCGTGGTGTTCCCCGAGCTCGCGCTCACCGGCTACGAGCTGGACGCGCTGGCCGCCGACCCCGGGCTCATGACTCCCGCCGACGACCCCCGGCTGGATCCGCTGCGCTCCGCCGGCATCGCCACCGCCGTCAACGTCGCCCTGCCGGCCGGCGACGGGCGGCCCGCCATCGCGACGCTGGTCCACGACGCGGACGGGACGCACGTGACCACGTACGTGAAGCAGCACCTCTACCGGCACGAGCAGGACGTGTTCCGGCCCGGGGACCGCGACGGGCGCTTCGAACTCGGCGGGATCCGCTTCTCCCTGGGCGTCTGCTACGACAACCACTTCCCCGACCTGCCCGCCCGGGGCGCGGCGGACGGCTGCCGGGTCCACCTCGCGAGCTCGCTGTACGGGACGGGCGAGGGGGTCCACGAGCGCGCCGCCGTCCACCTGGGGATCGCCCGGGAGCAGGGCCTCTACGTGGTCCTCGCCAACCACGTCGGCCCGGCGGGTCCGTGGACGGGCTGCGGGGGCGCGGCCGTGTGGGCGCCCGGCGGCGCACTGCTCGCCGCGGCGGACGACCGTACGCCCGGCGTGGTGACGGTGGAGGTGCCCGCCGCCTGACCGTCGCTCAGGCGGTGTCGTCCAGGAGGTTCTTGGCCCCCCACGCGCCGAGGGGTTCCAGGGCCGCGTTCAGGTCCTGGCCGAGCGGGGTCAGGGAGTACTCGACGCGCGGCGGGACCTCGTCATGGACCTCGCGGTGGACCGTGCCGTCGGCCTCCAGCTCGCGCAACTGCGCGGCCAGCACCTTCTCGGACACCCCCGGCACCAGCCGGCGCAGCTCGCCGAAACGCCGCGGGCACTGGTTCAGCTCCCACAGGATCGACACCTTCCACTTGCCGTCGATCACGGACATCGCCGCCGCGATCCCGCAGTGATCCGCACCGGGCCTGCGTGTCAGCGCCATCGGACGCCCCTCCCCACCTGCTCGCTCACTTCGGGGTAACCACCCACTCCGAAGTGCGTACTTGAGTGCCTCGCGGCCTGCCACCAGGCTAAACGCCATGACCGACAACACACCGCGAAACCCGCTCACCCTGCTCGGACTGGGCGACATGGGCACGGCCCTCGCCCGCACCTGGCTCGCCGCCGGGCACCCCCTCACCGTCTGGAACCGCACCGCCGCCAAGGCCGAGGCGCTGGCCGCCGAAGGGGCCGTCGTCGCCGCGAGCCCCGCCGAGGCGGTCGCCGCGAACGCGCTGGTGGTGGTCTGCCTGCTGGACGACCCCACCGTCGGCACTGCCCTGGACGGCGTCGACCTGACCGGCAAGGACCTGGTCAACCTCACCACCGGCACCCCCGCCGAGGGACGCGCCCGGGCCGCCTGGGCCGAGGCGCGCGGGGCCCGGTTCGTCGACGGCGGGATCATGGCCACGCCCACGATGATCGGCGTCCCCGAGGCCGGCGGGTACGTCTTCTACAGCGGCTCGCGGGCGCTCTTCGACGCCCACCGGTCGGCGCTGGAGGTCCCGGCAGGGGCCCGCTTCGTCGGCGAGGACCCCGGTCACGCCGCGCTGCACGACGTGGCGCTGCTCAGCGCGATGTGGGGGATGTTCGCCGGCATCTCGCAGGCCTACGCGCTGACCGAGGGTGAGGACATCGCCCCGAAGGACCTGGCTCCGCTGCTGTCCGAGTGGCTCGGCGCGATGGGGTTCTTCGTCGGCAACGCCGCCGAACGGCTGACCTCGCGGGACTTCACCTCGGGGGTGGTGTCCAACCTGGCGATGCAGGTCGCGGGCAGCGGCACCATGCTCCGCACCGCCGAGGAGCAGGGCGTCAGCACCGAGCTGGTCGCCCCGTACGTGGACCTGCTGCGCCGCCGGCTGGCCGCGGACCCGGCCACCCACGGCGGCGAGGACACGGCGGGGGCCATCACCCTGCTGCGAGCGCGGTGACGGGACGGTGCGGTGCCGGGACGGTCCTCAGTAGACCGGCGGGGGCCCGAAGCCGTTGGCCGGCGTGGCGGACGGCTCCCGGCTTCCCGCCTCGGGCTCGGTCTCGGCCTCCGGCGCCGGACCCGGCATCAGGTCCCGCGCCATCAGGGTGGCCCCCGCCACCGCGCCCGGCATCAGGAAGACCGCGACCAGCGGCACCAGGAAGGCCAGCACCAGCGGCACCCCGAAGCCCAGCACGAGCATCCGGCGCGAGCGCAGCAGCGCCAGCCGGTCGTGCAGGTCCACCTTGCGCCGCTGGAGGGCGACGGCGGTCAGCTCCTGGGTCAGGAAGTACCCGGAGACGCAGAAACCGAGCACGGGGACCACGGTCTGACCGATCACCGGGATGAAGCCGAGGGCGAAGAGCAGGATCCCGTACAGCAGGACCCGGCCGAGCACCTTCACGCTGTCCCGGGCCGAGACCCACAGCTCCAGCCAGAGCGGGAGCCCGGACGCGGGGACCTCGCCGCCCTCGCTGCGGTCGACCTGCTCGGAGAGGGACTCGTAGAAGGGCTGGCCGATCAGCAGGGTCACGGCGGTGAAGGTGATCACCGCGAGGAAGAGCCCGAGGCAGAAGACCAGCGCGGTCAGGAAGCCGCGCACGAGGCCGAGCCACGGCGAGGACCAGCCGTCGGCGAAGGGGGTGGCCCAGGCGACGAGGTCGTCGGCGCCGTAGCCGAGGCCGATCAGCGCTCCGGCGTAGAGGGCGAAGGAGACGTGCCCGGGCAGCAGCCCGAAGCCCAGCCACCGGCCGTGGCGCACCACCCACCGCTGTCCGGCCAACAGATACCGCAGGCCCCCCGCAAGATCACGCATGAGGGGCAGTTTAGGGGGTGTCCGGTGGGTGCTCCCCGGCCCGCTCACGGCGAAGGCCGCACCCCCGGTCGGGGTGCGGCCTTCGGCGTGCGGGCGGGCCGGATCAGACGGCGAGCTCGACGGTGATGTTGCCGCGGGTGGCCTTCGAGTACGGGCAGACCTCGTGGGCCTTCTCGATGAGGTCCTTGGCGGTGGCGGCGTCCACGTTCGGGATGACGGCGGAGATCTTGACGATCAGGCCGAACCCGTCGGCGTTCTTGCCGATGCCGACCTCGGCGGTGACCGTGGAGCCGGAGATGTCGGCGTTCACGTTCTTGGCGACGACGCCCAGGGCGCCCTGGAAGCAGGCGCTGTAGCCGGCGGCGAACAGCTGCTCCGGGTTGGTGCCGGCGCCGCTGCCGCCGAGCTCCTTCGGCGGGTTCACGACGACGTCGAGCTGGCCGTCGTGGGTGGCGACGCGGCCGTCACGGCCGTTCTCGGCGGTGGCGATGGCGGTGTACGCGACGTCGGACTGCTGGATGGACATGTAAGGAAATCCTCCTGGTAATCGCCGCGACTCGCGCCCACGGTCACGACGGTGTGCAGTGAGCCTAACCGGTGAAAGAAACGATCATCTTTCCGGTGTTCTCGCCGCGCAGCATGCCGAGGAAGGCCGACGCCGCGTTCTCCACGCCCTCGACGACCGTCTCGTCGTACGTCAGCTCACCGGAACGCAGCCATCCGGCCACGTCCTGGACGAACTGCGGCTGCAGTGCGGCGTGGTCGTTGACGAGGATGCCCTGCAGCCGCAGCCGCTTGCCGATGACCTGCATCAGGTTGCGCGGACCGGGGGCGGCCTCGGTGTCGTTGTAGTGGGCTATCGCCCCGCACAGGGTGGCCCGGCCGTTCACGTTCAGGGAGGAGATCGCGGCCTCCAGGTGGTCGCCGCCGACATTGTCGAAGTAGACGTCGATGCCCTCGGGGGCGGCGTCCCTCAGCTGCTGGCCGACGGGGCCGTTCTTGTAGTTGAAGGCGGCGTCGAAGCCGTACTTCTCCGTGAGGAGCGTCACCTTCTCGTCCGAGCCGGCGGAGCCGATCACGCGGGACGCGCCCTTGATCTTGGCGAACTGGCCCACGAGGCCGCCGACGGCGCCGGCCGCGCCGGAGACGAACACGGCGTCGCCCTCCTTGAAGGAGGCGACCTCGAAGAGCCCTGCGTAGGCCGTCAGGCCCGGCATGCCGAGCACGCCGAGGTAGGCGGAGAGCGGGGCGAGCGAGGCGTCCACCTTGGTGGCGTGCTTCGCGTCGAGCTCCGCGTATTCGCGCCAGCCCAGACCGTGCAGGACGTGGTCACCGACCGCGAAGCCCTCGGCGGCGGAGGCGACGACCTCGCCGACCGCGCCGCCGTCCATGGGCCGCTCCAGCTGGAAGGGCGGGATGTACGACTTCACGTCGTTCATCCGGCCGCGCATGTACGGATCCACGGACATGTGCAGGTTGCGTACGAGGATCCGGCCGGGGGCGGGCTCCGCCGAGACGGGCACCTCGCGCAGGGCGAAGTCCTCGGCGACGGGCCAGCCCTGCGGGCGACGGACGAGGTGCCACTCGCGGCTGACGGCGGGGATCTCAGACATGCGGCGCTCCTGGGTGAGGAAGGAATTGCTTCACTAGGTGAAACAACCATGCTCCTAGATATTTCATGTTGTCAAGCAAATGGGTACGCTGGTCCCATGCCCAGTCGTCGCACAGACCCAGTGACCGTCGAGGTCGTCGAGCTCATCGGCGACGTCGTGGCCCGCTACCACATGGAGTACGAGCACGCGGCCGCCAGCCACCAGCTGACCGGCGCGCAGGCCAAGGTGCTGAACCTGCTCTCCCTGGAACCGATGCCGATGCGCCGCATCGCGCAGAAACTGCGGTGCGAGCCGTCCAACGTGACCGGGATCGTCGACCGGCTGGAGAGCCGCGGGCTGGTCGAGCGCCGCCCGGACCCGGCCGACCGCCGGGTGAAGCTGGCGGCCCCCACCGAGGAGGGCGTGCAGACCGCGGAGCGGCTGCGCGAGTCGCTGGACTTCGCGCGCGAACCGCTGGCGGGGCTGTCCCCGGCCGAGCGGGCGCTGCTGAGGGACCTGCTCAGGCGGATGCTGGGCTGATCCGGGCGGTCACGCAGGTCCCGCCGGTCCCGCCGGTCCTGCCGGTCCTGCCGGGACGGCTGGTCCGGGCGGTCACGAGCAGAAGATCCACAGCACGCAGCTCTTCGTCGGCTTGGGCGTGGGCGACGGCGACGGCGGAGGCGGCGGCTGCGCACTGCCGGAAGCCCCCGGCGAGGGCGTGCCCGATCCGCTCGCCTGTACGGACGTCCCGGGGGCCGGAGTACCGGACACCGGCCCCGACGTCGACGGGGCGGGGGGCGAGGTCATCGGTCCCGGCTGCGCGGCGCTCCCGGAGGGCGCCCCGGCTCCGGACTTCTTCGTACCACCGGCCGCGGCCTTCGTGGCCTTCCCCGCCCCCGCGCCCGTGGGCGCGCCGGAATGCGGCAGATCCGGCAACGGGGCGGGCTGCTGCGGACCCTCGTCGGTCAGCACCACCTTGGCGGCCCGGTCGGTGCGCTGCACGTCGGTGACGAGGTGGACCGCGGCCAGCGCGCCCCCGCACACGACCAGCAGACCGAGGCCGAAGGTGAGCACGGTCCGCCGGCGCTTGCGCCGCGTGGCCCGGCGGCGGGCACCGGCCCTGCGCTCGTTCGGGGCGGACAGCACGACGAGCGAGTCCGCGAACACATCGGCCAGCGCGGTCGGCGGCTCGTCGACGACCGGCGCCGCCGGGGCGGGCACGGAGCCGGGCGCGGCGGGCATCAGGTACTCGGCCGGAGTCCCGCACCCGGCGCACGCCAGTGCGCCGTTGAGGTGCCTCCGGCAGGCGTGGCAGTAGTTCATGGCGCCCGCAGGCTACGTGGTCGGCGACAACATCCGGATCCCGAGAACGTAAGGATCCTGTGTGGAATCGTTTCCTCCATGACTTTCTTCGGGCGGGACGCCTTTCAGTTGGTGCTGTTGCGGCGGATGTCCGACTTCCAGCCGGAGCTCGCCGACGAGGCCCGCCGCCGGCTCGGCGCCTCGCTCGCGGACCAGCGCGAGGCCAACAAGCGCTGGCAGGCGATGGTGCGATCGCCCCGCTCCCGCGGGGCCCTGGCCCGTTACCGCTCGGTGCTGGGTGCGCCGGAGTCCTCCGAGCGCCGCACGATCGGCGATCTGGAGTGCGAGGCCCTGCTGTGGCCGGTGTCGCTCTGGCCGGACCTGCGCTTCGAGGTGCTGGCCGCGCCGGACGGGGCGGTGTGGAACGAGTGGCTGGTGCGGGCTCCGGGCGCGCCCGGGCCCGTACTGGAGTCGCCGGAGGACCTGCGGCCCTGGTCGGCGACGGTGGACGAGGTGGCGCGGGCCTTCGCGCCGGTGCGGCCGATGGAGGGCACCGCGCCCACCCGCTGGCGCCTGGCCTTCGCCGCGCGCGGCGGGCCGTACGTCGCGGAGTTCACGTACGGCCTGCTCCAGCGGGTCTCGTCCGGCGGGAGCGACGGTGCGGACCGCCCAGCCTGATCCGGCGTGATCCGGCCTGATCCGGCGTGATCCGGCCTGATCGGCGAGGCACCGCTTAAGCGGCCAGGAAGGCGCGCACACCGGCCGAGGTGCCGTCGTCGCCGAGCAGGTCGTTGTGCTTGAGGCAGCCGACCGGCGTGTTGGCGGCTCCGGTCAGCGGGACGCTGTCGTCCGGGTTCACCACCTCGTCGCACCCGGACCAGAAGGTCGCGTACTTCACCGTGCCGGGGGTCTCGTCCCCGCCGTTGAGGTTCTTCGTGACGTACGAGCCGGGGGTCATGTCGCGGCACGCCTGGTCCCACAGGGCGCAGGCCCACGCGGTGGAGGTCCCGTGGTTGGTCCCGGCCAGCGAGACCCAGTGGTCCACGGTGGCCGCGCCCCCGCCGAACTTGACGTACCAGCGGCTGACCAGCGAACCGAAGGAGTGCGAGACGACGTCGACCCGGGCGGCGCCGGTCCGGCGGCGGACGTCCTCGACGTAGGCGGCGAGGCGTCCGGAGAGGACCTCGTTGACCGACTGGTGCGTGTCGTAACCGAAGGAGAAGAGCTCCGCGTCGTCGTACCCGTCGGCGCGCAGGTCCTCGCGCAGGGCCCCCCAGACGCCGGGGTCGGCGTTGAAACCGTGGACGAGGACCACCGGATTGCGCGGGGCCGCCCGGCCGGAGGCGGCGGCGCCGACCCGGTCGGCGGCATGGGCCGGGAAGGACGCGAGCAGGGCCAGGCAGAGCGTCAGGAGCGCCAGCGTCCCCTGGCGGGTCGTCAGCATCGGGCCTCCTTTACCTTGTTACGCGCGAGTAGCGCGTGTGGTGCGGGCATGGTGCTGCCTGTCGGTACAGAAATCCACCCCCATGCAGCCGCGCCCCACCCCCCGGCCGGAGCAGCACAACGGGCGATAAGTCTGAAATGCCCGAGATGATATGAAAGCGACCGGCAGTTCCGCCGGTCTTCTTGCGCCAGCGCTCTCGGGAGGATCTGCCGTGACCGTCAGTCTTGAGCAGTTGCGCCGCTGCCACGTCGCCGTCGACTTGGGGGCGGCTAGGACCCGCGTGTACGTCAAGGGCGCCGGCCTCGTCGTCGACGAGCCCAGCGTCGCCGCGGTGAACACCCGTACGGGTGCACTCATCGCCGTCGGGACCTTCGCCGAGCGGATGACCGGCCGCACGCCCGACTACATCCGGGTCGTGCGCCCCGTCTCCGGCGGCACCGTCGTCGACATCGAGATGGCCCAGCGGATGCTGCGTCACCTGCTCGGCGAGAAGCTCCGCCGGGCCCTGCGCCGCAAGCCCCGGCTGCGGGCCGCCGCCTGCACCCCGCACGACGCGGACCCGCTGGCCCAGCGGGCGACCGTGGAAACCCTCGTCGGGCTCGGCGCCCGCCGCGTCGAACTGGTCGACACCCTGATCGCGGCGGCCGTCGGCTGCGGCCTGCCCGTGGAGCAGCCGACCGCGACGATGATCATGGTGTGCGGGGCCGCCGCGACCCAGGTCGCCGTCCTCTCCCTCGGTTCGATCGTCACCGCCCAGCGGATCCCGGTCGGCGGCGAGGCCATCGACCACGCGGTCGTCCAGCACCTGCGCCACGCACACGAGCTGATGCTGCCGAGCCAGGCGGTGCGGCCGCTCCAGCTGGCCCTGCACGGCAACGGCATCACCGCCGAGGGACCGGCCTCCACCCTCATCCACGGCCGTGACGTGGCCACCGGACTGGCCCGTTCCGTCCACGTGGACACCGCAGCGGTACGCGACGCCATCCACACGCCGCTGACCGCCGTCCTCGACGGCATCGGCAAGGTGCTGCGGGACTGCCCGCCGGACCTGGTCGCGGACCTGACGGACAAGGGGATCATGATGGTGGGCGGCAGTGCCCTGCTGCCGGGCCTGGACCAGATGCTGCGGGACGCCACCGGAATGCCCGTCGCCATCGCGGAACGGCCGGACGTGTGCGCCGTACTCGGTCTCGGCGCGATGCTCGAAGGGAAGATCGCCCCGATGGTCCTCAACCCGCTGGCCGAATGACGGACGCCGGGCGCCGGCCCGACGCACGGCAGCCCGACCCACGCCGGCCCGATGAGCAGGGGACCGCGAGCCTGCCGCTCCTGCTGGAGGCGGTGCTCAGCGTCGGCTCCGAGCTGGAGCTGCGCGCCACCCTCCAGCACCTCGTGGATTCGGCGACCGGGCTGTGCTCCGCCCGGTACGGAGCGCTCGGGGTCATCGACCCCGAGCGCGGCCGGCTGACCGAGCTGTTCACGTCCGGAATGACCGAGGCGCAGCGGGCGGCGATCCCCCGGCTGCCGGACGGCCGCCACGACCTCCTCGGCCCCCTCGGCCCCCTCGGCCCCCTCGCAGACGATCCGCGCCCGCCGCTCCCCGACGGCTCCGGCCGCATCGGCGTCCCGATCCGGGTGCACACCGAGGTCTTCGGGCACCTCTGCCTCACCGGGAAGCGGGGCGGCCCCTTCACTGACCAGGACCTCGCCCTTCTCCGCGTCCTGGCCTCGCAGGCGGGCATGGCGATCGGCAACGCCCGGCTCCACGAGACCGCGCGCCGCCGGGAGCGCTGGATCGAGGGCGCGGCCGCCGTGACCACGGCCCTGCTGGCCGGACGCCCGGCGGCGGACGCGCTGATGTGCGTGGCCGAACGGGCCCGGCTGCTGGCGGACGCCGCCGCCGGGGTGGTGCTCCAGCCGACCCCCGCGGGCGGTATGGAGATCGTGGCCGCCTCCACGCACGCGGACCCCGGGGACCTGGTGGGGACGGCCATCGCGCCCGGCTCCCCGGTGCTGGAACAACTCCTCGGCGGCGAGCCGGTCTTCATAGAGGACTCGGCGACCGACCCCCGGATGACCACGCACGTCCGCGAGCGGTTCGGACCCAGCATGATGCTCCCGCTGCAGAGCGGCGGCCAGCTGATCGGCACCCTGGCCCTGCCGCGCGCCCGCGGCGGTCCCCCGTACGACGCGGTGGACCGGCTGCTCGCCTCGCAGTTCGCCTCCCAGGCCGCGCTGGCCCTCGTCCTGGCGGACGCCCAGCACGACCGGGAGCAGCTCGCGGTGTACGAGGACCGCGACCGCATCGCCCGGGACCTCCACGACCTTGTGGTCCAGCGGCTCTTCGCCACCGAGATGATGCTGGAGAGCACCCGGCGGCGCTCCTCGAACGCGCCGACCGCGGACCCGGTGGGCGAGGAACTGGCCCGCGCCGTCGACGAGCTGGACTCCACCATCCAGGAGGTCCGCACGGCCATCTTCGCCCTCCAGCAGCCGCCGAGCGACGCCCCGACGACCTTCCGGGGCCGGGTCCTGCGCGAGACGGGCGGGGCGGCGGTCCTGTTCGGCTTCCAGCCCTCGGTGCACTTCGCGGGCCCGGTGGACGCCCTGCTCCCGGAGCCGGTGGCGGGCGACCTGCTGTCCGCCCTGCGCGGCGCGCTGGCCGCGGCGCACCGGCGCACCGAGGTCACCGCGATCGAGGTGGAGGTGGAGGCGCTCCCGTCCCGGGTCCGCCTGACGGTGGCGGACGACGGCCGTACGCCGTCGGGGGCGCGGGGCACGACGGTGACGTGGGAGTCGGCGCTGTGACCCGCCGGGGCCGGGCGGCGAAGCGGCGCCGGACCGTCAGCGCGGGGCGGCGCCGGACCGTCAGCGCGGGGCGGGCCGGGTGGCGGCGCGCAGGGCGATGCGGGTGCTGGACTGTGCGACGCCCGCCTCCAGCTTGAGCCGCCGCAGCAGCCCGTCGAGGGCGGCGGGGTCGGCGGCCCGGGCGCGTACGAGGTAGTCGTACTGGCCCGTCACGTGCACGACTTCCGTGATCCCGGGCAGCTTGGCGACCTGCCGCTCGAACTCCTCGTTGGTGGTGTCCTGCCGCAGCGTGAGGTCGATGAAGACGACGAGCCCGCCCGCGGTGTCGGCCGCCGGATCCACCACGACGGTGAACCCGCGGATCACCCCGTCCCGGCGCATCCGTCGCACCCGGTCGGCGGTGGCGTTGGCGCTGAGCCCGACGCGGACGCCGAGGTCCCGGTACGAGATCCGCGCATCCTGCTGCAAGATGCCGAGGATTTCCCTGTCGAGGCGGTCCATACCGCGATTCTCGCAGCCGGGCCCGATATGCGGGCGCATCCGCCGGGGGCACGGGCCGAGCCTCGCCGTATGAGCGAACTGATGACACCGGCCCTGGCGGGCGCGGTCGCGGGTCTGGGCGTGGCCATGCCGATGGGTGCGATGAGCGTGCTGCTGCTCCAGGAGGCGATGCGCGACCGTCGCACGGCGGTGGCCGCGGCCGCGGGCATCGCGACGGTCGACCTGGGCTACGCGTCCCTGGCCACCGCCCTGGGCCCCTGGGTCGCCTCCCACGTCTCCCCCGTGGAGGCCTGGGTCCGCCTGGCCTCGGCGGCGATCCTCCTGACCATCGCCGCCCACGGCCTGACCGGGGCCCGCCGCTCCACCCCGCCCCCAGGGCACACCCCGTCCCCGCCTCCCTCGGGGGCGCGGGGTTCCGAACCCACGGCCCGCCCGGCCACCACCTTCGCGCGGTACGTCGGCCTCACCGCCGTCAACCCCACCACCGCCCTCTACTTCGCCGCCCTCACCACCGCCCAGGGCGCCACCCTCACCACCGGCGCGGCCGGGGCCGCCTTCCTCCTCGGCGTCGGCGGCGCCTCCCTCCTGTGGCAGGAGACCCTCGTCGTGTTCGGCGTCCTCGTCGGCGCCCGCATCTCCGACACCGCCCGCGTCTGGACCTTCCGCCTCGGCTACGGCCTGGTCGCCGCCTACGCCGTCAAGATCGCCCTGCCGTTGCCGTGACGGCCCGGGGCCGGGACCTTGGGCCGTCTCTTCCGGATCTTGTCGGGCCCGCGCCCAACCGACAAGATCCGAAAGAGACGGCCTAGGGTGACCTCGTGACGACGACCCGCCTCTCGGCCCGTGCGGCCATCGCGTCCGTGACCGACGCCGGCAGCTTCACCGAACTCCCCGCGCCCCGGCGGGAGTCACCGGCCGACGGCCCCCTCGCCTGGGCCGGCTACGACGACTCGCGGGCCCGCGCCGCCGAGCGGACCGGCGAGCAGGAGTCCGTCGTCACCGGCACCGCCCGCATCGGCGGCCGCGAAGCCACCCTGATCTCCTTCGAGTTCGGCTTCCTCGGCGGGTCCCTCGGCGAACGCACCGGCGACCGGCTCGAAGCCGCCTACGCGCACGCCCGCGCGCACGGGCTCCCCCTCGTCTCCCTCATCGCCACCGGCGGCTCCCGCATGCAGGAGGGCATGCTCGCGCTGACCCAGCTCCAGCGCGTGGCCCGCCAGTGCGTCCTGACCCGGGCCGCGGGACTCCCCCAGCTCGCCGTCCTGCGCGATCCCACCACCGGCGGCGGCTGGGCGACCCTGGGGGCCGGGGCCGACGTCGTCCTCGCGCTCCCCGGCGCCCAGGTCGGCTTCGCCGGGTCCCGGGTGCGCCCGGCCGACGCCGACCCCGCGGCGTACTGCGCCGAAGGGCAGTACGCGGCCGGGCACGTGGACGCCGTCGTCCCCCCGGCCGCGCTCGCCGGGACACTGGCCGACTGGCTCCGCGTCCTCACCGCGCCCCGCCCCGCCGGGCCCGTCGAGCCCCCGGCCGCGCTGGCCGGCGTAGCACCGCCGCACACCGGCTGGGACGCCGTCCGGCAGGCCCGTCACCCGGACCGGCCGCACGCCGAGGCGTACCTGGACGCGTACTTCGACCTCCGCCTGCCCCTCTCAGGGGACCGCGCGGGCGGCACCGACCCCGGCATGCTGTGCGGATTCGGGCTGCGGGAGGGCCGGCCGGTGGCGTACGCCGCCCAGTGCGGCACCGCCACCCGCCCGGCGGGGTACCGTACGGCCGCCCGCGTCATCCGCCTCGCCGACCGGCTCGGCATCCCCGTGCTCACCCTGGTGGACACCCCGGGCGCCGCCAACGACGCCGCCGCCGAACACGCGGGGGCGGGCGCCGCCATCGCCGACACCTTCGCCGCGGTGGCCGCGGCCGCCGTCCCCATAACCACCCTCCTCATCGGCGAGGGCGGCTCGGGTGGCGCGCTCGCGCTGGCGGCGCCGGGCAACACCTGGGTCACCCCCGACAGCTACTTCTCGGTGATCGCCCCGGAACTGGCGGCGGCCATCCTCAAGCGCCCCCCTTCGGCCGCCCCGGCGACGGCCGACCAGCTCCGCATCCGGCCCCAGGACCTGGTGTCCCTGGGCCTGGCCCGCGGCATCGTTCCCCCCGCGGCCCCGTCCACCCCGGCCCCGTCCACCCCGGCCCCGTCCACCCCGACCCCTTCCACCCCGACCCCTTCCACCCCGGCCCCACCCTCCGGCCCCGCCGACGTGTGAGGCGCGGGCGCAACCACCCTGCGTACGGCCCGGCGATCAGGCCTGCGGGGAGCGCGCGTCGTACCGGGCGAAGCCCCGCCACCGGAGCGCGAGCAACCCCAGCACGGCCACGCACGCCAGCCCGCCGCCCGTGACGGCCACGGTCGGCGAGGTCAGGTCGGCGACGGTCCCGGCGAAGAAGTCCCCGAGCCGGGGCCCGCCCGCGACGACCACGATGAAAACGCCCTGGAGGCGGCCGCGCATCTCGTCCGGCGTGGCGGCCTGCATCATCGTGCTGCGGAACACCATGGAGACGGTGTCCGCCCAACCGGCCAGGGCCAGGAACAGCAGCCCGAGCCACAGGTTCCGCGTGAGCCCGAAGACGGCGATGGCCAGACCCCAGGCGGCGACGGAGATCAGGATCGCCAGCCCGTGCCGGCGCACCCGCCCCTGCCAGCCGGAGACCAGCCCGCCCAGCAGCGCCCCGGCGGCGATCGCGGACACCAGCAGGCCGACGGTCTTCGCGTCGCCGTCGAACCAGAGCACGGCCACCGCCGGGAAGACGGCCTTCGGCTGCGCCAGCACCATCGCGGCCATGTCGGAGAAGAAGGTCATCCGGATGTTGGGGCGGGTCCCGAGGAAGCGCAGGCCGTCGACGACCGAGGCCCTCCCCCGCGTGCCCTCGGCGCGGTCGGGCTTCATCGACGGCAGCCGCCACATCGCGTACAGCGCGGCGGTGAAGGTGACCACATCGATCAGGTACGCCGCCTGGTAGCCCCACCAGCCGACGATCAGCCCGCCCAGCATGGGGCCGACCGTCGCCCCGGAGGTCATGGTCACGGAGTTCAGCGCGTTGGCGGCGGGCAGCTGTTCGGCCGGCAGCAGCCTCGGAATCATGGCGGAGCGCGCCGGTCCGGTGAGCGCCCCGCACACCGCCTGGAGCGCGACGACGGCGTACAGGAACCAGACCCGGTGGTAGTCGAGCAGCGCGGCGGCGGCCAGCGCGACCGAGAGCCCGGCGGCGCCCAGCGAGCTGTAGAGGCCGAGCGTGCGCCGGTCCACGGTGTCGGCGATGGCCCCGCCGTAGAGCCCGAAGACGACGAGCGGGACGAGGGAGAAGAGGCCGACGAGTCCGACGGAGAAGCTGGAGCCGGTGATGTCGTAGACCTGGAGCGAGATCGCGAGGGTGGTCATCGCCTGGCCGATCCAGGAGATGGTCCCGCCGACCCACAGGCGCCGGTAGTCGTGGGACGTGCGCAGGGGGGTGAGGTCGGCGAATATGCGACGGCGGGGGCGGGTGGGTGCGGTCGTCCGGGTCACAGCGGATGATAACCGTCGGCCGTCCGCCGCCCCGGGGCATTTTTCCGCCGTTCCGCTCTGCGGCCCCAGTCGCCCCATCCGGCCCCGGGACCCCGCCTCGGGCGGTCGCTTGCCGCTAACTCGCCACTGTCACCTGACATTTGACCGAATCGGCGTGCGCTCCTCACCTCCTGTTCAGCTCATGATGAAAAGACTCGTATGTCCAGGGAGGCGTAGTGATCGAACCTGGCAAAGGCACCACGAGCACCAGCACCGGGCAGAACGCGGTGCGCCCCACCGTCCCCCTCACCGTCGGCGTCGAGGAGGAGTTCCTGCTCGTCGACTCCCGCACCTTCCGGGTGGTCCCCGCCGCCCCGCTCGTCCTCGCCACGGCCGGCGGACTGCCCGGCGAGATCCACCCCGAGGGCACCCGCTACCAGGTGGAGATCTCCACCCCGATCGCCCACTCGGCGGCTTCGCTGCGCACGGAACTGGCCGCCCTGCGACGCACCCTCGGCCGGGCGGCCCGTGCGCACGGCTGCCGACTGCTCGCCGCCCCCTCGCCGGTCCTGCCCGTGGAGGCGCCGCTGCACCTGACCGACGACGAACCGCGCCAGCGCGAGCAGCACCGCCGCTTCGGCGCGCTCACCGACACGCTCGTCAGCTGCGGCCGCCACATCCACATCGGCACGCTCGACGTGGACACGGCGGTGGCCGTGTCGAACCGGATCAGACCCTGGCTGCCCACCCTGATCGCGCTGGCCGCCAACTCGCCGTTCTGGGGCGGCCGTGACACGGGGCACGCGAGCTGGCGGGCCATGGCCTGGTCCGGCTGGCCCTCGGCGGGGCTGCCCCCGCACTTCACGTCCACGGCCCACTTCCGGCGCTCGGTGCAGACCCTGCTCGGCTCGGGGGCGGCCCTGGACACCAAGATGGTCTATTGGGACCTGCGCCCGTCCGGGCACTGGCCGACGCTCGAAATCCGGGCGCCCGACATGTCCCCGGACATCGACTCGGCGATCCTGCAGGCCGAACTGGCCCGAGCCCTGGTGACCACGGCCCTGCGGGAGATCGCGGAGCAGCGCCCCGATCCCCCCGTACGGGACGACGTCCTGCGCCTCGCGCGCTGGCGGGCGGCCCACGACGGCCTGGAGGGCTTCGGCCTCGACCCGTACACCGGCGCCGAACTCCCGGCGGCCGACCTCGCGGAGGCCCTGCTGGACCTGGTCGCTCCGGAACTGGCCGCCTCCGGCGACCTCGACCACGCGGCGAAGACCCTGGGCGGCCTCCTGCGCGACGGCTCGGGCGCCCACCGCCAACGGATGGTCTTCGCCCGCCGCCAGGACCTGACGGACGTTCTGCGCCACCTCACGGACGAAACGGAGGACTTCTGACCGCGCCCTCCCCGCTCCCCCCGAATACACCAAAGCCGCAGGTGCAATCGTTTCCGCACCTGCGGCTCGCGGCGAGCTGCCGGGGTGACCTCGGGGTCAGCGACCGCGCCCGTCAGCCGGCGCATCCCCATCACTCGACGAACCGACGTCTTGGCTCAGAACGCGCTCTCCGGGGCGGGCGCGAAGAAGGGCTCCGGCACCAAGGCGGCGATCGAGAAGGGCTCGAACTCCGGATCGGCCACCACGCGGTAGATGAACTCGGGCGTCGACATATCGACCTGACGCCATTCTCGGTAGCCTCGCCCCCGCGTCACGATGGGCCACGTGTCCGCCGCCTCGTCACCGGCCAGCCAGTAGTACTCGCCTTCGGTCTGGCTGAACCCCCAGGGGATGAGCCCGCCCTGGCCGGGCTGGTAAATCCGGTACGGCGCGTACAGCGGATCTTCCCTCTCGGCCGGAGCGTCGGCGCTGAGACTCCGCCAGGTGGTGGAGAGGTCGAAGGCCCCTCCGGGCGCGACGGAGAGAATCTGGAGGAAGTCCGAGAAGAGCCCCTTGCCGAAGGTCGCGGCGAGGCGCTTGTAATCCTCCGGCAGGGCCAGACCGAGCCGCTCCTCGGTCTCACCCCAGGGCATATCCGTGTGCCGGGGCGCCCACTGGGTGACTTCCACAAGCCTATCGATCCACATACCAAACCTTCGGCTCCGCCTATCGCGTTCCGCGGCTTCGCCGACGGCTTGACCCAGCCCATGAGCCGGTCCATCGTCGCCTACGGCTGCCGAATCTGCGGCACGCGCAGGCGTCGCTGCTGCTCGCCGCCGGGGTCGGCATGGCGATCGTGACGAAGTGTCTCGTGCACTCCACGGTGACGATCACCACACCCGTACCCACACCTGCTGGGCGGGGTCGGGCGCGCGGCTCGCCTGATGGCACGACAGACCCCGGACATGCCAAAGCCGCAGGTGAGAACGTTTCTGCACCTGCGGCTCGCGGTGGGGCGGGTGGGACTCGAACCCACGGCCGACGGATTATGAGTCCGCTGCTCTAACCGGCTGAGCTACCGCCCCTTCACGGCGTGGCGCGTACACCTGTGCGCGCCGTCTGCCGCAGCATAGCCGCTCATACGATCTCCTGCCTCGGATGCCTCGCATGATCGGCTTCGCCTGTTCAGAGAGACCGCGCCGAGGGCTGCCCGGTTCCCGGACGGGCGGCAAAGAAAAGAAGAGGACCCCTCGGGGCCCTCTTCTTCTTCCTTGCTCCCCCGGCTGGACTCGAACCAGCAACCCTCCGGTTAACAGCCGAATGCTCTGCCAATTGAGCTACAGGGGACCGCGCTCCCCCGACTGGACTCGAACCAGTAACCTGCCGGTTAACAGCCGGCTGCTCTGCCAATTGAGCTACAGGGGATTGCTGCGGTGCATCGAACAGCCCACCTCCGGCCTGGCCGGGGGGCGAGCGCCCGCTGCGAGTCATAGATTAGCGCAAGCAGGGGGGTGCTCCGCCAATCGGTATCGGCAGCAGGCCGGGCACCACACGACGAAGGGTGACAGGCATGCGGTACAAGGTCACGTTCGTGGTCGGACTGACCCTCGGGTACGTGCTCGGGACCCGGGCCGGGCGCGAGCGCTACGAACAGCTGAAGAAGTCCGCGCGGGAGATCTCGAAGAACCCCGCGGTGCGCAACGCCGCCGAGAGCGCGGGCCAGACCGGGCGCCAGTTCGCCGGGAAGGCCTTCGCCGCGGTGAGTGACAAGGTCGGCGACGCCGTCCCGCAGGCCCTGGCCGGGCGGGTACGGGCGCTGCGCGACCGCGCGGGCGGCGGCGGCGAGGACGACTGGGGCACCAGCAACACCTAGGTCGTCTCTTTCGGATCTTGTCGGTTGGGCCCGCGTCGTCCGGTGCCGTGCATCGCAAGGCGGAGGGGGGGGGGGGGGGGGGGGGGGGCCGGGGGGGGGGAAAAAAAAAAAAAAAGGAGGGGTGGAAGGAAAAAGAAAAAAAAAA
>NZ_JBWKJU010000016.1:19341-50503 GCF_056432025.1 Streptomyces sp. NPDC045695 | reverse complement strand
GCGTGTTCCGTCGTGGTTTTTTTTTTTTTTTGGGTTTTGTCGTTGGCGCTCCTTTATGTGTGGTGGGACACCGAGGGGGGGGGGCCCCCACCCACCCCCCCCCCCCCCCCCCCCCCCCCGACAACGCGACGAGGTGCGGTGCCGGACGACACGGGCCCGACAAGATCCGGAAGAGTCGGCCTAGCCGCCCGCTGGGCACGCTCCGGGTAGGACGTAGGCCCGGGTAGGAACGTAGGCACGCCGTGGGGTTCCCGGGATCTGTGAGGTTCCGGGGACCGCGGAGAGGTCAGGACCGGCCGCGCGTGCGGCAGAATTCACCGCATGGGGATAGTCGCCGGGCTGGACAGCTCTTCCGCCTTCACACGCATCATCGTCTGCGACACCGAGACCGGTGCCGTGCTGCGCCAGGGGTACGCCCCCCATCCGCAGCCCACGGGCGAACCCGACGGCGCCAGCCCCCACGAGACCGATCCGCAGGCCTGGCTGCTCTCGCTCGGCGAGGCGGCCGGCGGCGGGATCCTCGAAGGGGTCCAGGCGATCGGGGTCTCCGCGCAGCAGCACGGCCTGCTGGCGCTGGACGCGCAGGGCACTCTGGTCCGCCCCGCCCTGGTCGGCAACGACAAGCGCGGCCAGGCCGCCGCGGCCGAGCTGATCGACTCGCTCGGCGGCCGCCACGCCTGGACCGAGGCCGTCGGCGGCGTCCCGCACGCCGCGCAGCCCATCGCGAAGCTGGCGTGGCTGGCCCGCACCGAGCCCGAGGCGGCGCGCCGGGTGGCCGTGCTGATGTCCCCCCACGACTGGCTGGTCTGGCAGCTGCTGGGCCGGCCGGTCCGGCGGACCACCGACCGCGGCGGCGCCTCCGGCACGGGCTACTGGTCGGCGGCCTCCGGCTCCTGGCGGCCCGACCTGGTCGAGCGGGCGCTCGGCCACCAGGCGCTGCTGCCCGAGGTGCTCGGCCCGGCCGACGCCGCCGGGACCACGCCCGAGGGGCTGCTGATCTCCGCCGGAACCGGCGAGACGATGGCCGCGGCGCTCGGGCTGGGGCTGGGCCCCGGCGACGCCGTGGTCTCGCTCGGTGCCTCCGGCTCGGTGATGGCGGTGCACCACGAGGCGCTGTCGGAGCCGGGCGGTCTGATCACCTCCCTGGCCGACGCCACCGGCATGCACCTGCCCGTGGTGAACACCTCCAACGCCGTACGGGCCCTGCGCGGCACCGCCGAGCTGCTCGGCACCGATCTGGAGGGGCTGTCCGAGCTCGCGCTGAAGTCGACGCCGGGCGCGCACGGCCTCGTACTCCTGCCGTACCTGGAGGGTGAGCGGACGCCGAACCTGCCGCACGCCGCCGGGACGCTGTCCGGGCTGCGCCGGGACTCGATGAAGCCGGAGCACCTGGCCCGGGCCGCCTTCGAGGGCATGCTGTGCGGGCTGGTGGACGCGCTGGACGTGCTGCGCTCGCGCGGGGTGGAGATCCGGCGGGTGTTCCTGCTGGGCGCGGCGGCCGAGCTGCCCGCCGTACAGGCGGCGGCGCCGGGGCTGTTCGGGACGCAGGTCGTCGTGCCGGCGCCGGCCGACTACGCGGCGCTGGGCGCGGCGCGCCAGGCGGCCTGGGCGCTCGGTGTGGCGCAGGGCACGCTGGCCCCGCACACTCCGCCGGTGTGGCCCACGCCCGCGGCTCAGGTGTTCGAGCCGGGCGAGGAGCTCCCGGCGTGGCAGGCGGTGCGCCAGCAGTACGTGGCGACGCGGGAGCAGCTCCACCCCGGGGCGTTCTAGGACTCCCGCTGGGACTCCCGCTCGCAGGTCCCGTCGGAGGTCCCGGCACGTCGTAGTCCTTTTGACCGGCTTTTAGGAAATCCACTGGGGATCGGACCCCCGGTTGGCCCAAGATGGGGTGAACCCCTCGATCTTCCCGACCGGAGCCTGCGCGTGCTCATACGACTTCTGCGGACCCATCTGGGGACGTATCGGAAACCGATCGCCGTGCTGGTCCTGCTGCAACTGCTGCAGACCAGCGCGAGCCTCTATCTGCCCACCCTCAACGCCGACATCATCGACACCGGTGTGGTCAACGGCGACACCGGCTACATCCTGCGCTTCGGCGCGCTGATGCTCGGCGTGTCTCTCGTCCAGCTCGTCTGCAACGCCGGCGCCGTCTACTACGGCGCCCGTACGGCGGCGGCCTTCGGCCGGGACGTCCGCGGCGCCGTCTTCGACCGGGTGCAGAGCTTCTCCGCACGGGAGCTCGGCCAGTTCGGCGCGCCGTCGCTGATCACCCGTACGACGAACGACGTCCAGCAGGTCCAGATGCTGGTGCTGATGACCTTCACCCTGATGGTGTCGGCCCCGATCATGTGCGTCGGCGGCATCGCCATGGCGCTCTCGCTCGACGTGCGGCTGTCCGGCGTCCTGCTCGCCGTGGTGCCCGTACTCGGCATCTCGGTCGGCGCCATCGTCTTCAGGACGCGGCCGCTGTTCCGTCAGATGCAGGACCGCCTGGACACCGTCAACCGGGTGCTGCGCGAGCAGATCACCGGCAACCGCGTGATCCGCGCCTTCATCCGCGACGACTACGAGAAGGACCGTTTCCGCGACGCCAACGCCGACCTCACCGGCGTCTCGCTGCTCGCCGGCAAGTTCCTCGCCCTGATGTTCCCCACCGTCATCGTGGTCGTGAACATCTCCAGCGTCGCCGTCATCTGGTTCGGCGCGATGCGCGTCGACAGCGGCGGCATGGAGATCGGCCAGCTGACGGCCTTCCTCGCCTACCTGATGCAGATCGTCATGGCCGTGATGATGGCCACCTTCATGTTCATGATGGTGCCGCGCGCCGAGGTCTGCGCGGAGCGCATCCAGGAGGTCCTGGACACCCGCTCCAGCGTGGTCCCGCCCACCGACCCGGTGCGCGAGCTGGCCAGCAGCGGGCTGCTGGAGCTGCGCGGCGCCGACTTCCGCTATCCGGGCGCCGAGGCCCCGGTGTTGCGCGGCGTGAGCCTGACGGCCCGTCCCGGCGAGACCACCGCGGTGATCGGCTCCACCGGCAGCGGCAAGTCCACGCTGCTGAGCCTGGTCCCCCGGCTGATCGACGCGACCGGCGGCCGCGTACTGGTCGACGGGGAGGACGTCCGCCGGCTCGACCCGGAGCTGCTGGCCAGGACGGTCGGCATGGTCCCCCAGAAGCCGTACCTCTTCTCCGGAACGGTCGCTTCCAACCTGCGCTACGGGCGCCCGGACGCGAGCGACGAAGAGCTGTGGCACGCCCTGGAGGTGGCCCAGGCGAAGGACTTCGTCTCCGCGCTGGACGGCGGGCTCGAAGCGCCCGTCACCCAGGGCGGAACGAACGTCTCCGGCGGCCAGCGCCAGCGCCTGGCCATCGCCCGCACGCTCGTGCAGCGTCCGGAGATCTACCTCTTCGACGACTCCTTCTCGGCCCTGGACTACGCGACGGACGCGGCGCTGCGCGCGGCGCTCGCCCGTGAGACCCGGGAGGCGACGGTGGTCATCGTCGCCCAGCGGGTCTCCACGATCCGCGACGCCGACCGGATCATCGTGCTGGACGAGGGTGCGGTCGTGGGCGAGGGACGCCATCACGAGCTGATGGCCGGCAATGAGACCTACCGGGAGATCGTGCTCTCCCAGCTGACGGAGGCGGAGGCCGCATGAGCGGGCCCGGAGGACGGATGATGGTGGGACCGGTCCAGCGGTCCATGGACTTCAAGGGTTCGGGCAAGCGGCTGCTGGGCCAGCTCGCGCAGGACCGGGCGAAGCTGTGGGGCATGGTCGGGGCCGTGGTCGCCAGCGTCGGCTGCGCCGTCGTCGGCCCGAAGATCCTGGGCGAGGCCACCGACCTGGTGTTCGCGGGGATCGTGGGCCGGGAGATGCCGGAGGGCCTCACCAAGCAGGAGGCGCTCGACGGGATGCGGGCGGACGGCCGGGGCGGGATGGCGGACATGCTGTCCGGCACCGACTTCACCCCGGGCCGGGGCATCGACTTCGGCGCGGTCGGGGTCGTGGCGGTGTGGGCGCTGGTGGTCTTCACCCTCGCCGGTCTGCTGATGCTGGTGGCGACGCGGCTGTCGAACCACGTCATGAACGACACCGTGTACCGGATGCGCGAGGAGCTCCAGGCGAAGCTGTCGCGGCTGCCGCTGTCGTACTTCGACCAGCAGAAGCGCGGCGAGGTGCTCAGCCGCGCCACGAACGACATCGACAACATCGGGCAGACGCTCCAGCAGACGATGGGGCAGCTGCTGAACTCGCTGCTGACCATCGTCGGCGTGCTCGCGATGATGTTCTGGATCTCGCCGCTGCTGGCGCTGGTCGCGCTGGTGACCGTGCCGGTCTCGGTCTTCGTGGCCGCGAAGATCGGCAAGAAGTCGCAGCCGCAGTTCGTGGCGCAGTGGAAGACGACCGGTGCGCTGAACGCCCACATCGAGGAGATGTACTCGGGGCACACGCTGGTGAAGGTCTTCGGCCGGCAGAAGGAGTCCGCCGCCCTCTTCGCCGAGCAGAACGAGGCGCTGTACCGGGCCTCGTTCAAGGCGCAGTTGGTCAGCGGGATCATGCAGCCGGTGATGTTCTTCATATCGAACATCAACTACGTACTGGTCGCGGTCGTCGGCGGTCTGCGGGTGGCCTCGGGCACCCTGTCGATCGGTGACGTGCAGGCCTTCATCCAGTACTCGCGGCAGTTCTCCATGCCGCTGTCGCAGGTCGCCTCGATGGCGAACCTCGTCCAGTCCGGCGTCGCCTCGGCCGAGCGGGTCTACGAGCTGCTGGACGCGGCGGAGCAAGAACCGGACGCCGAGGTTCCGGAGCGCCCGCAGGAGCTGCACGGCCAGGTCACCTTCGACAAGGTGGCCTTCCGCTACGAGCCGGACAAGCCGCTGATCGAGAACCTCTCGCTGACGGTCGAGCCGGGCCACACGGTCGCGATCGTCGGCCCGACGGGCGCCGGCAAGACCACGCTCGTGAACCTCCTGATGCGGTTCTACGAGGTCACCGGCGGGGAGATAGCCCTCGACGGGGTGGACATCGCGAAGATGACGCGCGAGGAACTGCGCAGCGGCATCGGCATGGTGCTCCAGGACACCTGGCTGTTCGGCGGCACCATCGCGGACAACATCGCCTACGGCGCCGCGCGCGAGGTCACGCGCGCCGAGATCGAGGAGGCGGCGCGGGCGGCCCACGCGGACCGCTTCATCCGCACCCTGCCGGACGGCTACGACACCGTCCTGGACGACGAGGGCGCGGGCGTCAGCGCGGGCGAGAAGCAGCTGATCACCATCGCCCGGGCGTTCCTGTCGGACCCGGTGATCCTGGTGCTCGACGAGGCGACGAGCTCGGTGGACACCCGTACCGAGGTGCTCATCCAGAAGGCGATGGCGCGGCTCGCGCACGGCCGTACGTCCTTCGTGATCGCGCACCGGCTCTCCACGATCCGCGACGCGGACGTGATCCTGGTGATGGAGAGCGGCTCGATCGTGGAACAGGGCACGCACGAGGAGCTGCTGGCGGCGGACGGCGCGTACGCGCGGCTGTACGCGGCGCAGTTCACGCAGGCGGTCGTCGAGGTCGACTAGGACGGTCGCGGGCGGCGGCCGGGGCGCCCCGCGGGGCGCCCCGCCGCCGTCAGTCGAGATATCCCCGCAGCTGGTCCGCGAAGGCGTGGTCGCGCAGCTTGTTGAGGGTCTTGGACTCGATCTGGCGTATCCGCTCGCGCGTCACGCCGAAGATGCGGCCGATCTCCTCCAGTGTGCGGGGGCGGCCGTCGGCGAGCCCGTAGCGCAGCTGGACGACCTTGCGCTCCCGCTCACCGAGGGTCGACAGCACGGCTTCCAGGTGTTCGCGCAGGAGGAAGAAGGCGGCGGACTCCACCGGGGACGCGGCGTCGCCGTCCTCGATGAGGTCGCCGAGCGCGACGTCGTCCTCCTCGCCGACCGGCGCGTGCAGGGAGACCGGCTCCTGGGCGAGGCGGAGCACTTCGAGGACCCGCTCGGGGCTCAACTCCAGGTGGACGGCCACCTCTTCGGCGGTGGGCTCGTACCCGCGCTCCTGGAGCATGCGCCGCTGTACGCGGATTACCCGGTTGATCAGCTCGACGACGTGCACCGGGACGCGGATGGTCCGGGCCTGGTCGGCGAGGGCCCGGGACATCGCCTGGCGGATCCACCAGGTGGCGTAGGTGGAGAACTTGTAACCGCGGGCGTAGTCGAACTTCTCAACGGCCCGGATGAGACCGAGGTTCCCCTCCTGCACCAGGTCGAGCATGGTGAGCCCGCGGCCCACGTACCGCTTCGCGACGGAGACGACGAGCCGCAGGTTCGACTCGATGAGACGGCGTTTGGCCATGCGCCCCATGACGACGAGCTTGTCGAGGTCGACGGCGAGCTGGGAGTCGAGATCGGGGGTGCTGGCGAGCTTCTCCTCGGCGAACAGACCCGCTTCGACGCGCCGCGCGAGGTCGACCTCCTCGACGGCGGTGAGCAGCGGGATCCTGCCTATCTCGCGGAGGTACTGCCGGAACAGATCGGCGGAGGGCCCCGCTCCGCTCCCGCTGTCCCCTGGGCTCCGCCTGCGCGGAGCAGGTACTGGTTCGATCAGCTCCAGTACCTCGGGCTCTTCGTCCACGGGCATGGCCTCCGAGGACTCGCTCACGTTCACGGTCAGGGTCCGGGTCTGCACGGGGGCGACCTCCAGGGCTCCGAGGACGGGGGCACCGCATTCAGTGTGGGGTACGGCACATCGCCCCCACGAGGGTCGTGCGCCCACTTTCTGAGTCCGGTGCGTGACCGGATGGTTACCCCCCGGCGGAAAGCCCGATGCAGATCGGACGTATGTCCGAGATGAACGCCCCTAGACCAGCTCGACGCGGACGGCGCAGACCTTGAACTCCGGCATCCGGGAGATCGGGTCGAGGGCCGGATTGGTCAGCGTGTTGGCGCGGCCCTCGCCCGGCCAGTGGAAGGGCATGAAGACCGTGTCCGCGCGGATGGCGTCCGTGATGCGGGCCGGGGCCACCGCGCGGCCGCGGCGGGAGGTCACCGCCAGGGGGCTGCCGTCGACGGCGCCGATGCGGGCGGCGAGGCGGGGGTGGAGTTCCACGAAGGGGCCGGGGGCGGCCGCGTTGAGCTCGTCCACACGGCGGGTCTGGGCCCCCGACTGGTACTGGGCGACGACGCGGCCCGTGGTGAGCAGGAGGGGGTAGTCGGCGTCCGGGACCTCGGCGGCGTCGCGGTGGGAGACGGGAACGAAGCGGGCCCGGCCGTCGTCGGTGGCGAACCGGTCCAGGAACAGGCGGGGCGTGCCCGGCGAGCCGTCCGGGCAGGGCCAGAACACGCCCTGTTCGGCCTCGATGCGGGCGTAGCTGATGCCCGAGTAGTCCGCCGGGCCGCCCGCGGAGGCGCGGCGCAGCTCGTCGAAGACCTCCTCGGGGGCGGTGGGGAAGCCCTTCTCGACGCCGAGACGGGCCGCGAGCTCGTGCAGCACGTACAGGTCGGTGCGCACGCCCGGCGGCGGGGTCAGGGCCCGGCGGCGCAGCAGGACCCTGCCCTCCAGGTTGGTGGTGGTGCCGGTCTCCTCCGCCCACTGGGTGACCGGGAGGACCACGTCGGCGAGGGCCGCCGTCTCGGACAGGACGACGTCGGCGACCGCGAGGAAGTCCAGGGAGCGGATGCGGTCCTCGATGTGCGCGGCGCGGGGGGCCGAGACCACCGGGTTGGAGCCCATGAGGAGGAGGGCGCGGACGTCCGTACCGAGGGCGTCGAGGAGTTCGTACGCGCTGCGGCCGGGCGCGGGCAGACTGTCGGGGTCCACGCCCCAGACCCCGGCGACGTGCGCGCGGGCCGCCGGGTCGGTCAGCTTGCGGTAACCGGGGAGCTGGTCGGCCTTCTGACCGTGCTCGCGGCCGCCCTGCCCGTTGCCCTGCCCGGTGAGACAGCCGTAGCCGGAGAGCGGCCGGCCGGCCCGGCCGGTGGCCAGGCACAGGTTGATCCAGGCGCCGACGGTGTCGGTGCCCTTGGACTGCTGCTCCGGGCCGCGGGCGGTGAGGACCATCGCGGTTTCGGGGGCGCAGAACATCGCCACCGCCTCGCGGAGCCTGGGGACCGGCACGCCGGTGATGCGTTCGACCAGCTCGGGCCAGTGGGCCATCGCGGCCGCCCGGGCCTCCTCCCAGCCCGTGGTGCGCCCGGCGATGAACTCCTCGTCCGTACGGCCCTCCGCGACGACCAGGTGCAGCAGCCCCAGCGCGAGGGCGAGGTCGGTGCCCGGGCGCGGGGCCAGGTGCAGATCGGCCTGCTCGGCCGTGCGCGTGCGGCGCGGGTCGATGACGATCAGGGTGCCGCCGTTGGCCTTGAGCTCGGTGAGGTAGCGCAGGGCGGGGGGCATCGTCTCGGCCAGGTTCGAGCCGACGAGGATCACACAGCCGGTGCGCGGGATGTCCTCCAGCGGAAAGGGCAGGCCCCGGTCGAGCCCGAAGGCCCGCTGGTGCGCGGCGGCCGCCGAGGACATGCAGAAGCGGCCGTTGTAGTCGATCTGGGAGGTGCGCAGGGCCACGCGGGCGAACTTGCCGAGCGCGTACGCCTTCTCGTTGGTGAGCCCGCCGCCGCCGAAGACGCCGACGGCGTCCGGTCCGTGCGCACGGCCCGTGCGGGCGAGGCCCTCGGCGACGGCGTCGAGGGCCTCCTCCCAGGTGGCCGGTTCGAGCCGCCCGGCGTGGGTGCGGACGAGCGGCTCCGTCAGGCGCACCCGGGAGGAGAGCACGGCGGGGGCGGTGCGGCCCTTGCCGCACAGCGCGCCCCGGTTCACGGGGAAGTCCGCGCGCTCCTCCACCGTCACGCCCGCCCCGCCCGGCTCCGGACGGAGGTTCATGCCGCACTGCAGTGCGCAGTACGGGCAGTGCGTGGCGGTGGCGGAGTCCGAGAGGTGCATGCGCCCCAGCGTGCGTCGGTGGTGTTACGCGGGGCGCCGCGGCGCGTTACAAGTCCGGGTGCTCCACCTCAGCGCCGCCCGCCGCCTGCGGTGAGGCAGGCGCGGGACCGCCGCGGGCCCGGCCGGGGAGGGTGCGTCAGCCGGCCGCGGCCGCCAGGGCCTGCGACACGCCCGGCTCCTTCGGTCCCAGGTAGCGGGGGGCGGGCTTGAAGGCCGCGTCCAGCGCCGCCTTGCCCGCCGCGAAGACCTCGCGGGTCTCCCCGTAGTACCAGGTGGCGTCGTGCACGTCGGCCACGCCGACGCCGTAGGAGTCCAGACCCGCCGCCTGGCACAGGGCGACGGCCCGGCGGATGTGGAAGCCCTGGGTGACCAGGACGGCCCGCTCGACCCCGAAGATCTTCTTGGCCCGTACGCAGGAGTCCCAGGTGTCGAAGCCGGCGTAGTCGCTGACGATCCGACCGTCCGGCACCCCGTGCGAGATCAGGTACGTGCGCATCGCGTCGGGCTCGTCGTACTCCCTGCGGCTGTTGTCCCCCGTGACCAGCACGACCTTGACCTTGCCGGTGCGGTACAGCTCGGCGGCGGCGTCGAGCCGGTCGGCGAGGTAGGGGGTGGGCTGCCCGCGCCACAGGCCCGCCCCGAACACCACGGCCACCCCGGCGGCGGGCGCGTCGGCCGTGGTCCGCAGCCGGTCGGCGGCCGCCGCGTGCATCCACGCCGAAGGCAGCAGCGCCAGCACGCAGCCCGCCATGAGGCCCTGCACCGCGAGCCGCCGGCACCGCACGCTGCGCAGCGCCGCGGCCGCCCGGCTCCACGTGACTCTCGGCAGGCGCGCTCCGCGCATCGTCCGTCCCCCTGGTGTCTCGGCTGCTGCTTCCCTGGTCAGGACGCTCGCGGGGCCGGTGTGGTTCGCCCGGCGGCCCGATCCGCCCCGGTGCGGGTCCGCACAGCCCCCCGACACCCCGCGCCGACCGCCCTGTGAGCAACCGGAAAGAACACCCGTCACCCCGGCGCAACACGACGGCAACCTCCGGGGCGCAGGATCGGTTCATGACGGAGCCGGTGCACCCTCCCGAGTCCCCCGCCTTCCCCTTCGACAGTGCCGCCGAGCTGCTCGGCCGCATCACCCTCCAGCTGGGCACCCAGCTCAGCGGCCTGCGCCGACCCGGAGTCCGCCCATGCAGCCCACCCTCGTCGCCGTCGCGCACGGCAGCCGCGACCCGCGCGCCCTCCACACCGCCCTCGCCCTCCTCGAACGGGTCCGTGATCTCCGTCCCCGGCTCGATGTCCGCCTCGGCCACATCGAGTTGAACGAGCCGCTCCTCGACGAGGTCCTCGGGGAGCTGACCGGCGAGGCCGTCCTCGTCCCGCTGCTGCTCGGCCGGGGCTACCACGTCAAGTGCGACCTGCCCGCGGGCGCCGCGCGGGCGGCCCACCTGCGCACCCGCGTCGCCGCCCCGCTCGGCCCGCATCCGCTGCTGGTCGAGGCCCTCTACGAGCGGCTCCTGGAGGCCGGCTGGAGCCCGGACCCCGGCCCGGGCGCGGCCGTCGTACTGGCCGCCGCCGGTTCCCGCGACCCCGACGCGGCGGCCGACACCCGCCGGACCGCCGAGCTGCTCTCCGAACGCCTCGGCGGGGTCCCGGTGGTGCCGGCCTACGCCTCGGCCGCCGCACCGAGCGCCCCCGAGGCGGTCCGCGCCCTGGCCGCGCGCGGGTACCACCGGATAGCCGTGGCCTCGTACTTCGCCGCCCACGGCCGGTTCGCCACCCAGACCGCCGCCGCGGCGCCCGCCCTCGCGGCCGCTCCGCTGGGCGACCACCCGGCCCTGGCCCGGCTGGTGCTGCACCGCTACGACGAGGCCCTCGCCCGCGCCGCCGCTCAGCCCGTGGCCGCGGCCACGGGCCCCGCCCGGCCGGAACTCGTCTCCGCCTGATCCCGATCTGTCAGTCGTTCCGGTTACCGTCTTGTCATGGAAGGCACCCCGCACGGCCCCGCAGACGACCCCGACGCCCTCTACGACGCAGCCGACACCGAGCGCTGGGCCGCCGAGCCCGACAAACGGCCCGGCCGGACCGCCTTCCAGCGCGACCGCGCCCGTGTGCTGCACTCGGCCGCGCTGCGCCGCCTCGCCGGGAAGACCCAGGTCGTCACCCCCGGCAGCCGGTCGTACGACTGGGACGCGAGTCCCCGTACCCGCCTCACGCACTCACTGGAGTGCGCGCAGGTCGGCCGGGAGCTCGGGGCCGCGCTCGGCTGCGATCCCGACCTCGTGGAAGCCGCCTGCCTCTCCCACGACATGGGCCATCCGCCCTTCGGCCACAACGGCGAGGAGGCGCTCAACGAGTTCGCCAAGGACTGCGGCGGCTTCGAGGGCAATGCCCAGTCGCTGCGCCTGCTGACCCGGCTGGAGCCCAAGCGGTTCGTGCCCGATCCGGCGAGCGGCGAGCTCGTCAGCGTCGGACTGAACCTCACCCGGGCCTGCCTGGACGCGGCGACGAAGTACCCGTGGGCCCGCGGGGACCACCCCACCGACCCGGGCTCGGTCAAGTTCGGCGCGTACGAGGACGACCTGCCGGTCTTCGAGTGGCTGCGGCGCGGCGCACCCGCCGACCGCAAGTGCTTCGAGGCCCAGGTCATGGACTGGGCCGACGACGTGGCGTACAGCGTGCACGACTTCGAGGACAGCCTGCACGCCGGACACCTCGATCCCAACCTGCTGTTCGCCGAGCCGGAGCGCACGGCGATCTGGCGGGTCGCCATCGGCCGGTACGTGCCCGCCGACACCGCGCCCGAGGAGTTGCGGGCCGCTCTCGACCGGCTGATGGAGCAGGAGTGGTGGCCGCACGGGTACGACGGTTCGGCCGTCGCCCAGGCCCGTCTGAAGGACGCCACGAGCCAGCTGATCGGCCGTTTCTGCCTGGCCGCCGAGGGCGCCACCCGTGAGGCGTACGGCTCGGGCCGCCTCACCCGGTACGGCGCCGAGCTGGTGGTGCCGCGCGAGGCGCGCCACGAGTGCGCGGTGCTCAAGGCGGTCGCCGACCTGTACGTCATGCAGCGCGACGAGCAGGAGCGGATCCGCGCCGACCAGCGCGTCGTCCTGGCCGAACTGGCGGAGGCGCTCAGCGCGCGCGCCCCCGAGGGTCTGGACCCGCAGTTCCGGGCGATCTTCGACGCGGCCCCGGACGACAAGGCCAGGAAGCGGGCGGTCATCGACCAGATCGCGTGCCTGACCGACGCATCCGCCCGTTCCCTGCACGCCCGTCTCACCCGGCGCACCCGACGCGCCGAAGGGTGAGCTGATCGAGCCACTCCCCCTTCACGCGGCAGGCTCAGTGCGGGACGCTCGCATGTGGTCGCATGTGGCGGAGAGGTTATGAGGAGGCATCACGTGGTCGACGCACACCGGACGTTCGTCATCGTCGGGGCGGGGCTGGCCGGGGCGAAGGCGGCCGAGGCGCTGAGGTCGGAGGGGTTCACGGGGCGGGTGATCCTCATCGGGGACGAGCGCGACCATCCGTACGAACGGCCCCCGCTGTCCAAGGGATACCTCACGGGCAAGGAGGAGCGCGAGAGCGTCTTCGTCCACGAGCCCTCCTGGTACGCGGCCTCCGACGTCGAGCTGCACCTCGGGCAGCCCGCGGTGCACCTCGACCGGGATGCCAAGAAGGTGGTCCTGGGGGACGGTACGGCCCTGCACTACGACAAGCTGCTGCTGGCCACCGGCGCCGAGCCGCGCCGCCTGGACGTCCCCGGTACCGGACTGGCGGGGGTGCACCACCTGCGCCGCCTCGCGCACGCCGAGCGGCTGAAGGGCGTCCTGGCCGGACTCGGCCGGGACAACGGCCACCTGCTGATCGCGGGCGCCGGGTGGATCGGCCTGGAGGTCGCCGCCGCGGCCCGCGGGTACGGCGCCGAGGTGACCGTCGTCGAGCCGGAGGCCACGCCGCTGCACGCGGTGCTCGGCCCGGAGATCGGCCGGCTCTTCGCCGACCTGCACGCCGATCACGGGGTGCGCTTCCACTTCGGGGCCCGGCTGACCGAGATCGTGGGTCACGACGGCATGGTGCTGGCCGCCCGTACGGACGACGGGGAGGAGCACCCCGCGCACGCGGTGCTCGCCGCGATCGGGGCCGCGCCGCGCACCGCGCTCGCCGAGACGGCCGGGCTGGCGCTGGTCGACCGGGAGCACGGCGGCGGGATCGCCGTGGACGCGTCGCTGCGCACGTCCGACCCGGACGTCTACGCGGCCGGGGACGTGGCCGCCGCCCACCATCCGGCGCTCGGGACCCGGCTGCGCGTGGAGCACTGGGCCAACGCCCTCAACGGCGGGCCGGCCGCCGCGCGGGCGATGCTGGGCCGGGAGGTCTCCTACGACAGGGTTCCGTACTTCTTCTCGGACCAGTACGACGTGGGTCTGGAGTACTCGGGGTACGCGCCGCCCGGCGGCTACGACCAGGTGCTGATCCGCGGCGACGTGGGCAAGCGGGAGTTCATCGCCTTCTGGCTCTCAGAGGGCCGGGTGCTGGCCGGGATGAACGTCAACGTGTGGGACGTCACCGAGCACATCCAGGGCCTGATCAGGTCAAAGGCGCCGGTGGATCGCGACGCCCTGGCGGACCCGTCAGTTCCGCTTGAGTCGCTGGTCGGGGCCGAGGGGGCCTGACGGGTTTGTCGGCGCCCGGCCGTAGACTTCACGGGTGGCAGGACGGATCAACGACGACGACGTGAAGGCGGTACGGGACGCGGTCCCGATCGACGCCGTGATCTCCGACTACCTCCAGCTGCGCAACGCGGGCGGCGGCAACCTCAAGGGCCTCTGCCCCTTCCACGACGAGAAGTCCCCTTCCTTCCAGGTCAGCCCCAGCAAGGGCCTCTACCACTGCTTCGGCTGCCAGGCGGGCGGGGACACCCTCGACTTCGTCATGAAGATCGACCACCTCTCCTTCTCGGAGGCGGTCGAGCGCCTGGCGGGCCTGGCCGGGATCAGCCTGCGGTACGAGGAGGGCGGCTACACCGCCGGCACGAGCGGGCGGGGTGAGCGCATCCGGCTGGTCGAGGCGCACAAGGCGGCCGCCCAGTTCTATGTCGACCAGCTGGGCAGCCCCGAAGCGGAGATCGGCCGCAAGTTCCTGGCGGAGCGCGGCTTCGACCAGGCCGCGGCCGCGCACTTCAGCGTGGGCTACAGCCCGGCCGGCTGGGACCACCTGACCCGTTTCCTGCGCGGCAAGGGCTTCAGCGACAAGGAGCTGATCACCTCCGGGCTCGCCCAGGACAGCCGCAGCGGCAAGCCGATCGACCGCTTCCGCGGCCGCCTGATGTGGCCGATCCGCGACATCAGCGGCGAGGTGGTCGGCTTCGGCGCGCGCAAGCTGCGCGACGACGACAACGGCCCGAAGTACCTGAACACCCCCGAGACGGCGATCTACAAGAAGTCCCAGGTGCTGTACGGCATCGACCTGGCGAAGAAGGAGATCGCGAAGACCTCGCGGGCCGTGGTGGTCGAGGGCTACACGGACGTGATGGCCTGCCACATGGCCGGGGTCACCACCGCCATCGCCACCTGTGGCACGGCTTTCGGCGGGGACCACATCAAGATCCTGCGCAGGCTGCTGATGGACAACGCCACCGCCGAGGTGATCTTCACCTTCGACGGTGACGCCGCGGGCCAGAAGGCGGCGCTGCGGGCCTTCGAGGACGACCAGAAGTTCGCCGCCGAGACCTCGATCGCGATCACCCCGGGCGGGATGGACCCCTGCGACCTGCGCCTCGCGCAGGGCGACGCGGCCGTTGCCGGGCTGGTGGAGTCCCGTACGCCGCTCTTCGAGTTCGCGCTGCGGCACATCGTCGCCCGGCACAACCTGGAGAACCCGGCGGGCCGGGCGGCCGCCCTGGACGAGGCGGCTCCGGTCGTCGCGAACATCAAGAACATCGCGATCCAGCACGAGTCGGCGGTCCAGCTGGCGGGGATGCTGGGCATCCGCGACGAGCAGTTCGTGGTCAAGCGGGTCGCGCAACTGGCCCGCTGGGCCCGGGAGCGCGGGAACCAGCCCCCGCAGCAGGGCAGGGGCGGCGGCCGGCCGTCCTACCAGGCCGAAGCCGCCTCCGCGTCCGCCCCGAAGCCGGCCGGCGGCCCCGCGCTGAACCTGCGCAGCCCGGCCCACCGCACCGAGCGCGAGCTGCTGAAGCTGGCCCTCCAGCGGCCGGCCCTGGTCTCGCCGGCCTTCGACGCCTACGGCATGGACGAGTTCACGGCCCCGCCGTACGCGGCCGTGCGCCAGGCGATCCTGGACGCGGGCGGCGCCTCGCTCGGCACCGAGGACTACCTGGCGCGCGTCCGCGCGGCCGCCCCGAACGACACCGTGCGCGCGCTGGTCACGGAGCTCGCCGTCGAGGCCATCCACGCGAAGACGGTGGACGAGGTCTACGCGGGGGTCCAGCTGGTCCAGGTGCGGCTGCGGGCCGTCGACCGGCGGGTCCACGAGATCCAGGGCACCCTGTCGCGCCTCGGCCCGCAGGCCCCGCCGGAGCAGCTGGCCGCGGTCCAGGAAGAGCTGTGGGTGCTCCAGCAGTACGGCCAACGGCTACGCAACCGCGGGGCCGAGGGCTTGTAGCCCGTCGGATCCGCCGGCCCGCGCGCCGGTTGCGGCGGGCCGGGTGTGCGCCGGGGCGTCCCCGCCGGGCGCCGAACGCACCACCGCCGCACCCCCCGACCCCCCGAACGTCCGCCGGAAGAGACGGTCTAGCGCCGCAGCCAGTCCCCGCCGGGTATCTCGATGCCCGCCACCGTCAGCCGGCGCGCCAACGGCGGGGACGCCAGATAGACCCAGGCCCGGACCGCCGTGCCGTCGGGGCGCAGGGCCTCGCGGGCGATCCGGTCGTAGAGGTTGCCCGGGCGGCCGGGGCCCGCGTACTCCTCCAGCACGTCCAGCGCGGCCAGCAGCTCCCCGTACGTGTCCGGCGCCGCGGTGATCAGCTCCCCGACCACGGCCGAGCCGGGGCGGTGCAGGGCGTACGGGTAGCCGGGGCCGTCGTAGAGCGCCGCGTCCGGCAGGGTGGCGGGCTCTTCCGAGGCGGTGCGGCCGCGCAGGAACAGGTCGTGGTTGACCTCGCCCGGGCGCAGGGTCCCGTACACGAAGAACGGGAGCGCGGCGCTCGGGTCCGGTGGCCGTTCGACCGATGGCACGGGGCCCTCCTTCGGCTCGGGTGTGCTGGTGGACCAGGCCGGGCGCGGGCGGCCCGGAGCGTCCTGGGCCCCACCACGGTACGCACCGCCGCCCCCGGGGGATCACCCGGACGGCGCGTGTGGCTCGTATGGCCGCATGCAGGGCTGTGACCTGCGAGAACGGTCACGCGCCGGACCTCACCGGGGTCGACCTGACGAGACATCAGGAGGCGGGCGCGGGGCGGGCCGGGTTACCTCGGAGACACGACCCCGTGTCTCCAGGAGTGACCCCATGCGCCGACGTACCGCACACGTGCTGACCGCGACCGCGCTGACCGCCGCCGCGTTCATCGGCCCGGTCGCCGGCGCGGTCGCCGCCGTAGACCTCGGCATGGTGGGCTTCTCGCCCGGGGACTTCGCCCCGCTGGAGGTGTGGCCCAAGTCCGCCGCCCCCGGCGCCACCGTCACCGTGAACACCGGCGCCTGCGGGAAGGGCAGCCACGCCGACGGCGATGCCACGACGGTCGGCGGCGGCCGGTTCAAGCTGGTCCCGGGCACCCACAAGGAGGCGGTGGTGGGGCAGTTCCAGGTGTCCCCCAGCGCCCGCCCCGGCACCTACGGCATCGGCGCGACCTGCGCGAACGGCAAGTTCGCCACCGGCGACCTGGTCGTCACCGACCGCGGCCCCCAGGGCCACGTCAACACCGGGGTGGGCGGTGGCACGACCACCACCTCCGACCCCGCCAAGATCGCGGCGGGGGTGGCCGTCCTGGCCGCGTCCGCCGTCGGCGGTACCTGGCTCCTGCGTCGCCGGGCGAGCGGCACGCGGAGCTGACGGACGCCCACCGCGGCTCCGGCCGCGGTCCGCCCGGTACCGTCCCCCGTCGCCCGCCCCGCGAGGTCCCCCCCGTTCGCGGGGCCGGGCGACGGCCATCACCCCGAAACGACAGCCGAGGGGGCACGCATGGGTGGCGATTTCGGCGGCTTCGGCGGCCGCGACCGGCAGCCCTGGCCCACGAACGCCGACCGCGCGGACCCCGCAGGGGGCGCCCGAAGGGGATCGGGGTCCGGTGCGCGCCCCCCCGGCCGGACCCGCCGCATCCGCACCGCCCGCCACGGGGGTCTCGTCGCGCTCGCCGCCTGCATCGGCATCTGGCTGGTGACCAGCGGTTCCCGCGAGCCGGTCGGGCCACCGCTGCCCTCCCCCGCCGAGGCCCTGACCGCCGCTGGCGCCGCCGCCACCGGCCCCGGCATCGCGCCCCTCCCCGGATCGCCTCCCAGCCGGATCCGGATCCCGTCCATCGGGGTCGACGCCGCGCTGGCCGGTCTCGGCCTGGAGCGGGACGGCAGCCTCCAAGTGCCCCCGCCCGCACGGCGCGACCTGGCCGGCTGGTACCGCGAGGGCACCACCCCGGGCGCCACCGGCACGGCCGTCATCGCCGGGCACGTGGACGACTCCGCGGGGCCGGGGGTCTTCTACCAGCTGGGCGCCCTGCGCCGCGGAGCCGCGATCGAGGTGCCGCGCGCGGACGGGCGCACGGCCGTGTTCACGGTCCACGCCGTCGAGGTCTTCGACGCCAAGGCCTTCCCGGACACCCGCGTGTACGGGCCCTCGCCGCGGGCCGAACTACGGGTGATCACCTGCGGCGGGGGCTTCTCCCCGCGCACCGGTTACCGCGGCAACGTGGTCGTCTTCGCGCACCTCACGGGGACGTACTAGGGGACGTACTAGTCGCACCGGCCTGCGGGACCACGGCGCCGGGCACCGACCTCAGCCCCACTGCTCGATCCCGAGCTTGACCACCAGCGCGCCCACCACCGTCAGCAGGACGCCGCGCACGAAGCCGCTGCCCTTCCGGAGCGCCATGCGGGCACCGATCATGCCGCCGGCCAGGTTGAACACCGCCATCAGCGCGGCCAGCTGCCACAGCACCATGCCCTGGTAGGCGAACATCGCGAGCGCCCCCGCGTTGGTGCAGCAGTTGACGATCTTGGCGGTGGCGGAGGCGGTGACCAGGTCGAGGTGGAGCAGGGCCGTCAGCGCGAGCACCAGGAAGGTGCCGGTGCCGGGCCCGATGAGGCCGTCGTAGAAGCCGATGCCGAGGCCCGCGAGCCCGATGGCCAGCAGCACCCGCCGCCGGCTGACGGGCGAGGCGGCCGGGGCGGTGCCGAAGGCCGGCTTGAAGACGACGAAGCCGGCGACGACCACGAGCACCACCATGATCAGCGGACGGAGGGCGTCCTTGCTGATGCCACCGGCGAGCGCGGCGCCGCCCATCGAGCCGGCCAGCGCGGCCAGGCCGATGCGGACGGCGAGCCTCACGTCCACCGGGGCCTTGCGGACGTACGTCACGGCCGCGCCCGCGGTGCCGACGATGGCCACGGCCTTGTTCGTACCGAGGACGGTGGCGGGGTGGGCGTTCGGCAGGCCGAGCAGCAGGGCGGGCAGGAGGAGCAGGCCGCCGCCGCCCACCACCGCGTCGATCCAGCCGGCCGCCGCGGCGGCCACGCACAACATGATGATCATGGTCGTTGATATGTCAGGCACGCATCCGACCTTATGGAGCGGGTGGGTGCAGCGGCCATCGATCACCGGAAAGTTGCGCAAAGGTTGAGCTTCGCCGCTCACCGCCCCCTTCGGGGCCACCGGCCGCGGCAGGCCTCACGGACCGGGGACCGGAGCGCTGAGGTCGGCGTTCCGTCCGGGTAACAGGAGCGATGCGGAGGGGAAACAGCGACCGCGCACGCTCATGGCATGACCTCGGAACAGCGTGTGGTGGTGATCGGCGGCGGCCTCGCGGGCCTGCGACTGGCCGCGCGGCTGACCGGTGGCGCGGAGGTGACCGTCCTCGGCGAGGAGCCGCACGTCCCGTACAACCGGGTGCTGCTCGCCGAAGTGCTCGCGGGCCGCTACGCGCCGGAGGTGACCGCCCTGCCCGCCCCCGGACCGGCGCTGCGCCGCGGCGTCCGGGCGGTACGGATCGACCGCGCCGACCGGACGGTGCTGTGCGACGACGGCACGGTGGAGCGGTACGACGCCCTGGTGCTGGCCACCGGCTCGAACGCGGTGCTGCCGCCCCTGCGCGGGCTGTTCGAGCCCGAAGGGCGCGACCTCCCGGACGGGGTCCACGCCTTCCGCACCATGGACGACTGCCTGGCCCTCTCGGCGGCCGTGCGCCCCGGGGTGCGGGTCGTGGTGATCGGCGGGGGCCTGCTGGGCGTCTCGGCGACCCGTGCGCTGGCCGCGCGGGGCGCGCAGGTGGTCCTGGCCCAGCAGGGCGAGCGCCTGATGGAACGCCAGCTGGACGCCGACGCCGCCGCGCTGCTGCACACCCACCTGACCTCGCTCGGCGTGGAGATCCACACGGAGTGCCGGGTCCGCGGCCTGCTGTCGGCCCCGCCGGCGTCCGGGGAGCGGGGGCCGCGCCGGGTCACGGGAGTCGAACTCGCCGACGGTTACCGCCTCGACGCCGACCTCGTCGTGCTCGCCTGCGGCGTACGCCCCCGCATCGGGCTCGCCCAGGCCGCCGGGCTCGACGTACGCCGCGGCATCGTGGTCGACGACCACCTGCGCACCAGCGACCCCCGCATCCACGCCATCGGCGACTGCGCCGAGCACGCGGGCCAGGTGTACGGCCTGGCCGGCCCGGCGCTGGAGCAGGCCGACGCCCTCGCCGCGACCCTCACCGGCCGCCCCACGCCGTACACCGGCACCCGCGCCCTCACCCGCCTCACCCTCGGCGGAGCCGACGGTCACTTCGACCTCGCCTCCTTCGGGGAGACCACGCCGCGCCCCGGCGACGACGTGGTCCGCCTCACCGACGCGACCCGCCGGACCTACCGGAAGGTCGTCCTGCGCGACGACCGCCTCGTCGGCGGGGTCCTGCTCGGCGAGCTCTCCACCGTGGGCGCCCTCGCCCGCACCTGGGAGGGCGAGGAATCACCGCACGACCTGTTCCACCTGCTCACCGACGACGGAGGCCACTGACATGACCGTGACCGAGCCCCTGCCCCACATCGTGCTCATCGGGCACGGCATGGTCGGCCAGCGCTACCTCGAGGCGCTCGCCGAGCGCGGCGCCACCGGCAGCCACCGGATCACCGTGCTGTGCGAGGAACCCCGGCCCGCCTACGACCGCGTGCACCTGACCTCGTACTTCTCCGGCAGCACCCCCGAGGACCTGTCGCTGACGCCCGCCGGGTTCATGGCGGAGCACGGCATCACCCTCCACCTCGACGACCCCGCGGAGAGCATCGACCGGGACGCCCGCACCGTCACCTCCCGCTCGGGGCGGGTGTTCCCGTACGACGTGCTGGTCCTGGCCACCGGCAGCTATCCCTTCGTGCCGCCCGTCCCCGGCAAGGACGCCCCCGGCTGCTTCGTCTACCGCACCATCGAGGACCTCCTCGCGATCGAGGAGTACGCCAAGACCCGCACGAGCGGCGCGGTCGTCGGCGGCGGCCTGCTCGGTCTGGAGGCCGCCGGCGCCCTCCAGGGGCTGGGCCTGACCACCCGCATCGTCGAGTTCGCCCCCCGCCTGATGCCCGTCCAGGTCGACGAGGGCGGTGGCGCCGCCCTGCTGCGCACCATCGAGTCCATGGGCCTGACCGTGCACACCGGGGTCGGCACGCAGGAGGTGCTGACCGGCGAGGACGGCCGGGTCAGCGGAATGCGGCTCTCCGACGGCTCGACCGTCGACACCGACCTCGTCGTCTTCTCCGCCGGTGTCCGCCCCCGCGACCAGCTGGCCCGCGGCGCGGGGCTGGAGGTCGGCGAGCGCGGCGGCATCGCGGTCGACGCCCGGTGCCGCACGAGCGACCCGCACGTCTACGCCATCGGCGAGTGCGCGCTCGCGGTCGACGGCCGGGTCTACGGCCTGGTCGCGCCCGGCTACGAGATGGCGGAGACCGCCGCCGAGGACCTGCTGGGCCGGGAGAAGGAGTTCACCGGCGCCGACCTCTCGACCAAGCTCAAGCTGCTCGGCGTGGACGTGGCCTCCTTCGGCGACGCCCACGGAGCCGCCGCCGGCAGCCTCGACGTCGTGTGGTCCGACTCCCGCTCGGGGGTCTACAAGAAGCTCGTGGTCTCCCCCGACGGGGTCCTCCTCGGCGGGGTCCTGGTCGGTGACGCGGACTCCTACGGGCTGCTGCGCCCGCTCACCGGCAGCGTCCCGCCCGTCTCCCCCGAGCAGCTGGTGCTGCCCGCCGGTCTCGGCGCGCCCGTCGCGCTCGGCCCGTCCTCGCTCCCGGACCACGCGGTCATCTGCTCCTGCCACAACGTCACCAAGAAGGCCATCACCGCCTGCGCCACCCTCCCCGAGGTCAAGAAGTGCACCAAGGCGGGCACCGGCTGCGGCAGCTGCCTCAAGGTGATCGGCCAGCTGCTTCCGGCCGCCGCCGACAAGGGGCTGTGCGGCTGCTTCCCCTTCACCCGGGCCGAGCTCTACGAGATCGTCCGCACCCGGCGCCTGACCTCGTACGAGGAGATCCTGGACGGCCACGGCCGCCCCGAGGCCCGCGGCGGCGACGGCTGCGAGGTCTGCAAGCCCACCGTCGGCTCGATCATCGCCTCCCTCGCCCCGACCCTGGGCGCCAGCGGCTACGTCCTGGACGGGGAGCAGGCCGCCCTCCAGGACACCAACGACCACTTCCTCGCGAACCTGCAGCGCAACGGCTCGTACTCGGTGGTCCCGCGCATCCCCGGCGGCGAGATCACCCCCGACAAGCTGATCGTGATCGGCGAGGTGGCCCGCGACTTCGGCCTCTACACGAAGATCACCGGCGGCCAGCGCATCGACCTCTTCGGCGCGAGCGTGGACCAGCTCCCGCGGATCTGGGCGCGGCTCGTCGACGCCGGATTCGAGTCCGGGCACGCCTACGGGAAGGCCCTGCGGACGGTGAAGTCCTGCGTGGGGCAGACCTGGTGCCGCTACGGGGTCCAGGACAGCGTCAAGATGGCCATCGACCTGGAGCTCCGCTACCGCGGGCTGCGCGCCCCGCACAAGCTCAAGTCGGCGGTCTCCGGCTGCGCCCGCGAGTGCGCGGAGGCGCAGAGCAAGGACTTCGGGGTCATCGCGACGGCGAGCGGCTGGAACCTCTACGTCGGCGGCAACGGCGGGGCCACCCCGCGGCACGCCGACCTCCTCGCCCAGGACCTGTCGGACGCGGAACTGGTCCGGCTGATCGACCGGTTCCTGATGTTCTACATCCGCACCGCCGACCGGCTGGAGCGGACCTCCACCTGGCTGGACCGGCTGGAGGGGGGCCTGGCCCACCTGCGGGACGTGGTGGTCCACGACTCGCTCGGGCTGTGCGCGGAGCTGGAGTCCCTCATGGCCGAGCACGTGGCGCACTACCGGGACGAGTGGGCCGAGACGCTGGAGGACCCCGAGCGGCTGCGCCGGTTCGTGTCCTTCGTCAACGCGCCCGGCGCTCCCGACCCGACCGTGAAGTTCGTACCCGAGCGCGACCAGGTCAAGCCCGACCTGGCCGTCCTGACGATCGGAGGAGTCCGATGACCGTGGAACTGCAAGTGGCGCAGGGCTGGCTGACGGTGTGCGAGCTGTCCGCGCTCGTGCCCGGGCGGGGGGTCGCGGCGCTGCTGCCCGACGGGAGCCAGGCCGCGGTCTTCGTCGACCGCGCGGGGCGCCCGTACGCCATCGGCAACCAGGATCCCTTCACCGGGGCGCACGTGCTCTCGCGCGGCCTGGTGGGGGCCGTGGGGGGCCGGCCCTTCGTGGCGTCACCGCTGCTCAAGCAGCGTTTCGACCTGGAGTCGGGGCGCTGCCTGGACGACGAGGAGGTGGCGGTCCGGACCTACCCGGTGCGGACCGCCGCGACCTCCTGACCGCGCGGGCGCGGGCTCAGGCCTGGATCATGGCCGGGTCCATCCACATGATCTCCCAGGTGTGGCCGTCGAGGTCGTCGAAGGCGCGGCCGTACATGACGCCGTGGTCCTGGGCGGGGCGGGGCTCGGTGGCGCCGGCCGCCAGCGCCCCGTCCACCAGCTCGTCGACCGCGGCGCGGCTCGGGGTGCTCAGGCAGAGCAGCACCTCGGAGGTGGTGGTCGCGTCCGCGATCTCCTTGTGGGTGAAGTCCTTGTAGCGGGCCTCCGCGAGGAGCATGGCGACGATGGTGTCGCTGATGACCATCGAGGCGCAGTTCTCGTCGGTGAACTGGGCGTTGAAGGAGTAGCCCAGCTTGCTCCAGAAGGCCTTGCTGGCGTCCAGGTCCTTGACCGGCAGGTTTGACGAAGATCATCTGGGGGTGCGACATGTCGGTGTCTCTTCTCTCGTGGGTGCTGCTCGCTGCTGTCGAGGGGTAGACCGGGGCGAGCGGGAGAACTCATCGCACCGCCGCGAAGTTTTTTCGTCCGGGCGTCATGCGGCGTTATGGCCATGTCAACTCGGCTCTCCTAGGTTCCTCCACGCGTGAGATCGCGCGCCCGACCGGGCGCGGGACCCTCCCTCCCCCAGGAGTGACCGTGGAACGTCGTAATTTCCTGCGCGGCGCCGTCATCGGCTCGACGGCCGCCGCCTTCGGCGGCACGCTGATGCACGGCGCCGCCTACGCGGCGCCCGCCCAGCCCGGCGCGGGACCGTACGGAGCCCTCGGCGTGGCGGACGCGAACGGCATCATGCTGCCCAGCGGCTTCAGCAGCCGGGTGATCGCCCGTTCGGGCCAGACCGTCAGCGGGACCTCGTACACCTGGCACAGCGCCCCGGACGGCGGCGCCTGTTTCGCGGACGGCACGGGCTGGATCTACGTGTCGAACTCGGAGATCAACCCCTCCGGCGGCGCGAGCGCCGTGAAGTTCAACTCCTCGGGCACCATCACCGGCGCCTACCGGATCCTCTCCAACACCCGCCAGAACTGCGCCGGCGGCAAGACCCCGTGGAACACCTGGCTGTCCTGCGAGGAGGTCAGCCTCGGCTACGTCTACGAGACCGACCCGTACGGGGTGAACGCGGCCGTCCAGCGCCCGGCCATGGGCCGCTTCAAGCACGAGGCCGCGGCCGCCGACCCGGTGCGCCGGGTGATCTACCTGACCGAGGACGAGACGGACGGCTGCTTCTACCGGTTCATCCCCACCACCTGGGGCAACCTCTCCTCCGGCACCCTCCAGGTCCTCAAGGCCGGCACCGCCACCTCCGGCTCCTTCACCTGGCAGACCGTGCCCGACCCGGACGGCGCCCCGACCACCACCCGCAACCAGGTCTCGGGCGCCAAGCGCTTCAGCGGCGGCGAGGGCTGCCACTACGCGAACGACACCGTCTGGTTCACCACCAAGGGCGACAACCGGGTCTGGCAGCTCGACCTCGCCGCCGGCACGTACGAGCTGGCCTACGACGACTCGCTGGTGCCCGGCGGCGCGGCCCCCCTGACGGGCGTCGACAACGTCACCGGCTCTTCGTACGGCGACCTGTACATCGCCGAGGACGGCGGCACCATGGAGATCTGCCTGATCACCCCGGACGACGTGGTCGCGCCCTTCCTGCGGATCACCGGCCAGTCCTCCTCGGAGATCACCGGCCCGGCCTTCTCGCCCGCGGGCAACCGGCTCTACTTCTCCAGCCAGCGCGGTACGAGCGGCAGTTCCTCCGGCGGCATCACCTACGAGGTCACGGGCCCGTTCCGCGTCTGACCGCGCGCCGGCGCCCCGGCCGGGGCGCCGCACCCGCACCACCGGCCGCACCCCGAGGTTCCACCCCGGGGTGCGGCCGCGTCATGAGGCCACGGCCCCGCCCTTGAGCAGCGCGGCGCCCAGCGGGGTCACCGTGTGCAGCACCGCGTTCCCGTGCCGCAGCGTCGTCACCAGCCCCGCCTCGCGCATCACGCAGGCGTGCTGGCTCGCGGAGGCCAGCGAGACCCCGGCCCGGCGGGCCAGTTCGCTGGTGGTCGCCCCGTCCCCTATGGCCCGCAGCACCACCGAGCGGGTGTGCCCGACGAGCTTGCCCAGGGTGCGCACCCGCTGCTCCTCCACGGCCGGCCGGGCCGTATCGCCTCCCGCCGGAGCGGAGGCCAGGTGGGCGGCGGCCGGGTAGACCAGCACGGGCGGCAGCTCCGGGTCGTGCAGGGTCACCGCCGTGCGCCGGCAGAAGAAGGACGGCTGGAGCAGCAGCCCGCGCCCGCGCAGCCGTACGTCACGGTCCACCGGGTAGTCGCACTCCAGCACCGGGGCGCGCCAGCGCAGCATGGGCGGCAGCGAGGCCAGCAGCTCGTCCGCGCCGCCGTCCAGCAGGGCCCGCCCGCGGGCGGCCCGCTCGGCCTCGATCTGGGCCTGGATGTGCGTCCAGTACGGCTCCACGGCCGCCCGGTGGTACGCGCGCAGCTCGCCCAGCACCCTGGGCAGGTGGGCGGTGGCGCCGTCCATGAACTCGCGCAGCCTCGGCTGTACGGACGCACCCGCGCCCGCGCCGAGCAGCGCGAGCTCGTGCCGCATCCGCTCGGGGTGGATGCCCCGTATGGCGTCGAGGCCCACGTCCCACCCGTACTGCCCCTCGACGGGGGTCAGGAAATCTGGGAAATAACCCCTTCCCGGTATAAGCATACCGAGCGTACGTGTTTCACCATTCAACCTGCTCCGGGTTTCCGTCCGCCATTCACCGAACAACCGGGCGTCGCGCCGGTCTCTTAAGCGGTGAAAGCTGAGAATCGTTTCCCACAACGCATCGGGACGCCCTGCCATCCGTACGCGTGCCAGGTCCACTCCAGTGAAATGGATACGCAGCACCGAACCCCCACCTGTGCAACCGCAATCCCCCCGCCCCACGAGTATGCATGCCGTCACACGTGGTCACCACGCCCTTTCGGCCACAGTTGAAACCCCTTTCGGCAGGGGCGTGACAACCGAAATCCTGTACTCCGCCGGGCACACTCCGATGCGACCGAAACGCTCCGCGAAGGCCGTGGGGGGCTTTGCGGGGCCTGGCGGTCGGTCGCACGGGAAGCGCCGACGTGCCCGGCAGAATGACAGCGGCGGTGGACGGGTGGGGATCCGTCCACCGCCTGCTGGCGTAAAGATTTGACGAACAGCGAAATAGTGCGCGCCCGCCCCCGGGCAGTCAGGGAACCCGGGGACAGGCGCGGTCTATGGGGCCCCTCGCGGGGCCGGGGGGTCAGCGGCTGTCGCTGCCCTTGGACTCGGCGGCCGCACGACCGGCCTCCAGGCGCGCCACCGGGATCCGGAAGGGCGAGCAGGAGACGTAGTCGAGACCGACCTCGTGGAAGAAGTGGACCGACTCGGGGTCACCGCCGTGCTCGCCGCAGACGCCGAGCTTGAGGTCGGGACGGGTGGCCCGGCCCTGCTCCACCGCGTGGCGGACCAGCGAGCCGACGCCGTCCTTGTCGATGGTCTCGAAGGGCGAGACCCCGAAGATGCCCTTCTCCAGGTACGCGGTGAAGAAGCTGGCCTCGACGTCGTCGCGGGAGAAGCCCCACACCGTCTGGGTCAGGTCGTTCGTACCGAAGGAGAAGAACTGCGCGGCCTCGGCGATCTGGGCGGCGGTCAGCGCGGCGCGCGGCAGCTCGATCATCGTGCCGATGGTCAGCTTGAGGCTGGTGCCGGTGGCGGCCTCGACCTCGGCGATGACCTGGTCGGCCTCCTCGCGGACGATCTCCAGCTCCTGGACGGTGCCCACGAGCGGGACCATGATCTCGGCGCGGGGGTCGCCCTTGGCGTTCTTGCGCTCGGCTGCGGCCTCGGCGATCGCCCGGACCTGCATCTTGAACAGACCGGGGATGACCAGGCCGAGGCGGACACCGCGCAGACCCAGCATCGGGTTCTGCTCGTGCAGCTTGTGCACGGCCTGGAGCAGGCGCAGGTCGTTCTCGTTGGCGTCCTGGCGGGCCTCGGCGAGGGCGACGCGCACCGACAGCTCGGTGATGTCGGGCAGGAACTCGTGCAGCGGCGGGTCGAGCAGGCGGACGGTGACGGGCAGGCCGTCCATCGCCTCGAAGAGCTCGACGAAGTCCTTCTTCTGCAGCGGCAGGAGGGCACTGAGTGCCTCGTCGCGCTCCTCGTCGGTGTCGGCGAGGATCAGGCGCTCGACGAGTTCACGGCGCTCACCGAGGAACATGTGCTCGGTGCGGCACAGGCCGATGCCCTGGGCGCCGAAGCGACGGGCGCGGGAGGCGTCCTCGGCGTTGTCGGCGTTGGCGCGCACCCGCAGGCGCCGGACGCGGTCCGCGTACGCCATGATCCGGTGCACGGCGGCGACCAGCTCGTCGGCGTCGTCGGCGCCCGCGTGCATGCGGCCCTCGAAGTACTCGACGACCGGGGAGGGTACGACGGGTACCTCACCGAGGTACACCTTGCCGGTGGAGCCGTCGATGGAGACGACGTCGCCCTCTTCGATGACCGTCTCGCCGACCGTCATGCGGCGGCGCTTGGTGTCGACGTCGAGCTCCTCGGCGCCGCAGACGCAGGTCTTGCCCATGCCGCGGGCGACGACCGCCGCGTGCGAGGTCTTGCCGCCGCGCGAGGTCAGGATGCCCTCGGAGGCGATCATGCCGTCCAGGTCGTCCGGGTTGGTCTCGCGGCGGATCAGGATGACCTTCTCGCCGGAGCGGGACCACTTGACGGCCGTGTACGAGTCGAAGACGGCCTTGCCGACCGCCGCACCCGGGGAGGCGGCGATGCCGCGGCCGAGCAGGGTGGTCTTCGCGCCCTCGTCGAAGCGCGGGAACATCAGCTGCGCCAGCTGGTGACCGGTGACGCGCTGGAGGGCCTCGGCCTCGTCGATCAGGCCCTGGTCCACGAGCTGGGTGGCGATGCGGAAGGCGGCGCCGGCGGTGCGCTTGCCCACGCGGGTCTGGAGCATCCACAGCTGGCCGCGCTCGATCGTGAACTCGATGTCGCAGAGGTCCTTGTAGTGGTTCTCCAGCGTCGTCATGATCGTGATGAGCTGGTCGTAGGAGGCCTTGTCGATGGTCTCCAGGTCCGCGAGCGGCACGGTGTTGCGGATGCCCGCGACCACGTCCTCGCCCTGGGCGTTCTGGAGGTAGTCGCCGTAGACGCCCGCGTGGCCGCTGGCCGGGTCACGGGTGAAGGCGACGCCGGTGCCGGAGTCGGGGCCGAGGTTGCCGAAGACCATGGAGCAGATGTTGACGGCGGTGCCCAGGTCGCCGGGGATGCGCTCCTGGCGGCGGTAGAGCTTGGCGCGGTCGGTGTTCCACGAGTTGAAGACGGCCTCGACGGCGAGGTCGAGCTGCTCGCGGGCGTCCTGCGGGAACTCGCGGCCGGCTTCCTTCGCCACGATCTTCTTGAAGACCTTGACCAGCTTCTTGAGGTCGGCGGCGTCGAGGTCGGTGTCGACGGTGACCTTCTTGGCGGCCTTGGCCTCGTCGAGGGCGTCCTCGAAGAGCTCGCCCTCGATGCCGAGGACGGTCTTGCCGAACATCTGGACGAGGCGGCGGTAGGAGTCCCACGCGAAGCGCTCGTTGCCGGCCTGGGCGGCGAGGCCGGCCACGGACTCGTCGGAGAGGCCGATGTTGAGGACGGTGTCCATCATGCCGGGCATCGAGAACTTGGCGCCGGAGCGTACGGAGACCAGCAGGGGGTCGTCCGACTGTCCGAGCTTCTTGCCCATCTTCGCCTCGAGCGCCGCGAGGTGGGCGCTGACCTCTTCGCGCAGTGCGGCCGGGGCCGTGCCGCTCTCGAGGTAGACCTTGCAGGCCTCGGTGGTGATGGTGAAGCCGGGAGGGACCGGCAGACCCAGGTTGGTCATCTCGGCGAGGTTGGCACCCTTGCCACCGAGAAGGTCCTTGAGGTCGCGGTTGCCCTCGGTGAAGTCGTAGACGAACTTCTGATCTTTGTTTTCCGACACGGGTCTCGACTCCTCGAGGCTCGGTGGCTGCCCTGACGGCCAGGAACATACCCAGATCGAAGGCTTATGGGTACGTCCACTTGGTCGTCATACGGCTGTAACCACCCGTGCGCCAGCAGATCGAAAGTAACTCATGGGTAGTCAGAACCCTCGCTCAGCGTTCAGGTTCCGAATCCGGAGGCGGCTCCTGAGGCTCAGACCTGCTCGGATGAGCGATCATCGATACATTTGCGTTCAAGTGTTGAACGAATAAAGGGTGGCACCCAGTGCCACCCTTTGAAAGTCTTACCCGTGATTTATCTGCTCATCTGAGCGAAACCCCTCCCATGCGTGGCGTATATCACGCGCCACGGAGGGCGATTTGTCAGCCTCCTGAGGTGTCCAGTTCGGCGTCCTCGCTGATGCCCGCGCAGTCGTACGGGTCCTTCAGCCAGCCCTCCGGCAGGACAACTCGGTTGTTTCCGGACGTCCGGCCGCGCGGACCGTCCGCGCTCTCGGGCCACGCCTGGTCCAGATCCAGCTCGCTCAGATGAGCGTCCAGTTCGGCCAGCGAAGAGGTCACCGCGAGCTTCTGCCGCATCTCGGACCCGACCGAGAAGCCCTTGAGGTACCAGGCCACGTGCTTACGGAAGTCGATCACCCCGCGTGCCTCGTCACCGATCCACTCCCCGAGGAGCTGGGCGTGGCGGTGCATGGTCGCCGCGACCTCGCGCAGCGTCGGCTTGTGGAAGTCCTCCGGGCGCCCCTCGAAGGCCGCCACCAGGTCGTTGAACAGCCAGGGCCGCCCCAGGCAGCCCCGGCCCACGACGACGCCGTCGCAGCCGGTCTCGCGGACCATGCGCAGCGCGTCCTCGGCGCACCAGATGTCGCCGTTGCCGAGCACGGGGATCTCCGGCACGTGCTCCTTGAGCCGCGCGATGGCGTCCCAGTCGGCGGTGCCGCCGTAGTGCTGGGCGGTGGTGCGCCCGTGCAGGGCTATCGCCGTGATCCCCTCCTCGACGGCGATCCGGCCGGCGTCGAGGTAGGTGAGGTGGTCGTCGTTGATGCCCTTGCGCATCTTCATGGTCACCGGCAGGTCGCCGGCGCCCGCGACGGCCTCGCGCAGGATCGCGCGCAGCAGGTTGCGCTTGTACGGGAGGGCCGAGCCGCCGCCCTTGCGGGTCACCTTGGGGACCGGGCAGCCGAAGTTCAGGTCGATGTGGTCGGCGCGGTCCTCTTCGACGATCATGCGGACCGCCTTGCCGACCGTCGTGGGGTCGACCCCGTACAGCTGAATCGAGCGGGGCTTCTCGGTCTCGTCGAAGTGGATCAGCTGCATGGTCTTCTCGTTGCGCTCGACCAGGGCGCGGGTCGTGATCATCTCGCTCACGAACAGCCCCTTGCCGCCCGAGAACTCCCGGCAGAGGGTACGGAACGGGGCATTGGTGATGCCGGCCATGGGCGCGAGCACCACCGGGGGCTGCACGGTGTGCGGGCCGATCGCGAGGGGCGGAGGGAGCGTGGTCATCCGCCCATTGTCCCGCATGCCGAGGGGGTGGGGCGGACGTAGCATCGGCGGCATGATCGAGCCGAGTCACCGGCAGCGCACGCTCGTCCTGTCGATCTGCTGCATGAGCCTGCTGATCGTCAGCCTCGACAACACCATCCTGAACGTCGCGCTCCCCTCCATGCGCCGCGAGCTCGACGCCGACGTCGCGGGGCTGCAGTGGAGCATCGACGCGTACACCCTGGTCGTGGCCTCGCTCTTGATGCTCGCGGGCTCCACGGCCGACCGGATCGGGCGCCGCAGGGTGTTCGTCGCCGGGCTGGTGGCCTTCACGCTCGGCTCGCTGCTGTGCTCGCTCGCGCCCAGCCTCGGCTGGCTGATCGTCTTCCGGATGGTCCAGGCGGTCGGCGGCGCGATGCTCAATCCGGTGGCGATGTCGATCATCACCAACACCTTCACCGATCCGGCCGAGCGGGCCCGGGCCATCGGCATCTGGGGGGCGGTCGCGGGCCTGTCCATGGCCGCCGGCCCGCTGATCGGCGGACTGCTGGTGGACTCCGTCGGCTGGCGCTCCATCTTCTGGGTCAACCTGCCGATCGGCCTGGCCGCCCTGGCTCTGACCCTGCGCCACATCCCCGAGTCCCGGGGGGGGGGGGGGGGGGGGACGGGGGGGGGGGGGGGGGGGGGGGTTTTTGGCGCTCCTGGGAGCCTGAACCACAGGAGGAGCGAGGGGAGGATGGCCGGTCTGGGTTTCCCCTTAA
>NZ_JBWKJU010000016.1:0-19331 GCF_056432025.1 Streptomyces sp. NPDC045695 | reverse complement strand
GCTTGGTCACCCCCCTCTCTAGCCCCATATCGCCTCCCGCCCCCCCCCCCCCCCCCCCCCCCCCCCCCCCCCCCCCCCCCCCCCCCCCCCCCCCCCCCCCCCCCGGACCCGGTGGGCCAGCTGCTGGTCGTCGCCCTGCTCGGCAGCCTGACCTACGGGATCATCGAGGGGCCGGCCGCCGGCTGGCGTTCACCGCTGATCATGGGGTGCGCCCTGGTGGCCGTCTGTTCGTTCGTGGGGCTGCTGGTCTACGAGTCGCGGCGCGAGGAGCCGCTGATCGATCTCCGGTTCTTCCGCAGCGCGCCGTTCAGCGGCTCGACCGTGATCGCGATCAGCGCGTTCGCCGGACTGGCCGGGTTCCTCTTCCTGAACACGCTCTACCTCCAGGACGTGCGGGGGCTCAGCGCCCTGCACGCCGGGCTCTACATGCTGCCGATGGCGGCGCTGACCTTCCTGTTCGCGCCGGTGGCGGGGCGGCTGGTGGGCAGCCGCGGGCCCCGGATCTGCCTGCTGATCGCGGGCGTCGCCATGTCGGCGAGCGGGCTGCTGTTCGCCCTTTTCGAGGCCGAGACCTCCACCCCGCTGTTGTTCACGGGGTACGTGCTGTTCGGGCTCGGCTTCGGCATGGTCAACGCGCCGATCACCAATACGGCCGTCTCCGGGATGCCGCGCTCCCAGGCGGGCGTCGCGGCCGCCATCGCCTCCACCAGCAGGCAGACCGGCGGCACCCTGGGCGTCGCGGTCATCGGCTCGGTGCTGGCGGCCGGGCTGACGGGCGGCGCGGACTTCTCCACGGCGGCGCAGCCGGCCTGGTGGATCATCTCGGTCTGCGGGCTGCTGGTCCTGGTGGTGGGCGCGGCGACGAGCGGCGCCTGGGCGCGCGCGACGGCGGACCGCACGGCCCGCGAGCTGGAGGTACCGGCGAGCCAGGCCGCGCCGGCGGACGTCCCGCGGGCGTGACCGGTCGGCCGAAGGGCGTGACGGCCGGCCGGCGGGCGTGACGGTCTGCCGGCGGGCGTGACGGTCTGCTGCGCCGTCGTCGGTGGCCTGCTCGCCGCCGTCCTCACCACCTCCGCCACCCTCACGCTCCAGCGCAACGACCAGGTCGTCGCCGGCATGCAGAAGGTGCATGTCCCGGACTCCTGGCTGCCGCGTCTGGCCGCCCTCAAGGCGGCGGGGCGTTCGGCCTGGTCGCGGGCCTATGGGTCCCTCCGCTCGGCGCGGACGCCACCCTCGGCGTGACCCTCGGGGCGGTCGCCGCCCCCCTCCGCGCCAAGCACTACGAGCTCGCACCGACGACGGTCCTCGCCCTGGTCGCGGCGGCCGCCATGGCTCTGCGCACCCCGCCCGATACTGACGAGTGACAGATATTGAAATCTGTCACTCGTCATGCCATTCTCGTTGCATGACGACGAACGACCGCACTACCGCGACCATCGAAACCCCCCGCCGCCGCACCCTCGGCAGCACCGGTCCCGCCGTGTTCCCGCTGGGGCTGGGCTGCATGGGGATGTCCGCCCTCTACGGGACGGCCGACCGCGCCGAGTCCCTCGCGACGATCCACGCCTACCTGGACGCGGTCCCCGACGACACGAGCGCGCTGCTCGACACGGGCGACTTCTACGGCATGGGCCACAACGAGCTGCTGATCAACGAAGCCCTGCGCACCGCGCCCGCCGCGGCCCGCGAGCGGACGATGACCAGCGTCAAGTTCGGCGCCCTGCGCACGGTCGAGGGCGGTTTCACCGGATATGACGGGCGGCCCGAGGCCGTCAGGAACTTCCTCGCCTACTCGCTCCAGCGGCTCGGCCGGGACCACATCGACATCTACCGGATCGCCCGCGTGGACCCGGCCGTGCCGATCGAGGAGACCGTCGGGGCCATCGCCGAGGCGGTCGAGGCCGGACACGTGCGGCACATCGGCCTGTCCGAGGTCGGCGCCGACACGCTGCGCCGGGCCGCCGCAGTGGCCCCGATCGCCGACCTCCAGATCGAGTATTCGCTGATCTCCCGCGGCATCGAGGACGAGATCCTGCCGACGGCGCGGGAGCTCGGCATAGGCATCACGGCGTACGGGGTGCTCTCCCGCGGCCTGATCAGCGGCCACTTCGCCCGGGACCGAGCCCTGAGCGCGGGCGACTTCCGCGGCATGAGCCCTCGCTTCCAGGGCGAGAACCTCCACCGGAACCTCGACCTGGTCGAGGCCCTGCGCAAGGTCGCCGAAGGCAAGGGCGTGAGCGTCGCCCAGACCGCCATCGCCTGGGTGCTCGCCCGCGGCGAGGACATCGTGCCGCTGGTCGGGGCGCGGAGCCGGGACCGGCTGGCCGAGGCACTGGGTGCCATCGAGATATCCCTCAGCGCCGCCGACCTGGCCGCCATCGAGGACGCCGTGCCGGCGGGAGCCGCGGCCGGCGAGCGTTATCCGGCGGCCCAGATGGCCCACCTCGACAGCGAGCGCTGAGCCGGGCGGTACGGTCATACCCATGTCCCCCGCCGCGGCCGAGCCCCTGACACCCGAGCGCATCCTCGAAACCACCGAGGAGGTGCTGCGCCGCTTCGGCCCGACCAAGGCGACGGTGGTGGACGTGGCCCGCGCCCTGGGGGTCAGTCACGGCAGCGTCTACCGGCACTTCCCCTCGAAGGCAGCGCTGCGCGAGGCCGTGACGGACCGCTGGCTCACCAGGAGCGTCGCCGCGCTGGAGGAGATCACCTCGGCTCCCGCCGCGAGTGCGCCCTCCAAGCTGGAGGCGTGGCTGGAGGCGCTCTTCGAGGCCAAGCGTCACAAGGCGGGTGACGATCCCGAGCTGTTCGCCACCTACACGGTGCTGCTCACCGAGAACAGCGGCGTGGTCGACTCGCATCTGAACCAGCTGATCGACCAGCTGGCCCGGATCATCGCCGAGGGCGTCGCGTCGGGCACGCTCGCCGCCGACGACGTGCCGGCGGCCGCCCGCGCGGTCTTCTACGCCACGGGCCGCTTCCACGATCCGCAGTACGCGGCCGACTGGCTCTCCCCCACGATCCTCGCCGAGTTCGAGGCGGTCACCGCTCTGGTCATCCGGGGCCTGCGCGCCTGACGGGCCTGGCGGGGTCCGCGGGACACAGGGGCCGACCCGGCGGAACCCGGTGGGTCCCGGTGGGTCCCGGTGGGTCCCCGAGGGACCGGTCCGGAATTCTTGGGTCCGGACAGCTTGATGATCATTTGGGGCGCGTTCACCTTGTCCCCGCCCCCGCGGTGTCCTTACGGTCCCCTTACCGCACTCATCAGGCACGTTCCAGGGGGAAACTTGTCCGCCCAAGAAGCACGACCCGCACCTCCCGCCCGCTCGGGGGCCGCGGCCGCCCTCGGCTGGATCCTGACCATCGGCCTCAATGTCGTGGCGCCGATCATCACGTACAACACGCTCGTCGACGACCACGGCTGGAGCGAGTTCGGGGCGCTGCTCCTCAGCAGTGCCTGGCCGGTGCTCGACAGCGCCATCAGTCTGGCCTGGCGGCGCAAGCTGGACGAGTTCGCCGTCGTCACGCTGGTGTTCCTGGCTGTCACGGCCGTCGTCTCGCTCGTCGGCGACCACACGGCCCGCACGCTGCTGATCAAGGACTCCGCCGTGACGGGGCTGTTCGGGCTGCTGTGCCTGGGCACGCTGGCCGCGGCGCGGCCGCTGATGTTCTACTTCGGCCGCAAGTTCGCCACGGACGGCACCCCGCAGAGCACCGCCTGGTGGAACGGCCTGTGGCAGTACGAGGGGTTCCGGACCACCATGCGCACCATGACCCTGGTCTGGGGCGTTGCCTACGTGGCCGAGGCCGCCGTCCGTATCGCCCTGGCGTACGCGCTGGACACCAAGACGATGGTGACCCTCAGCCCCATCATGATCTACGGGGTGCTGGGCGCCCTGGCCCTGTGGACCACGCTCTACGCGAAGCGGTCCCGGGCGGAGGGCGAGCGCCGCGCGGCCGAGGCCGCCCGGGCAGCCGAGGCCGCCCCGGGAGCCCCGGCCTGACGAGGGCGGGACGCGAACGACCGGTGGCCCGGTGCGCAGCGTGCGCACCGGGCCACCGGTCGTTCGGGCCGAGCCGGACCAAGCGGTCCTAGCAGCCGAGCAGACGGCTGCCGAGGTAGGCCTGGATCTGGTCCAGGGAGACGCGCTCCTGCTTCATGGTGTCGCGCTCGCGCACGGTCACCGCGTTGTCGTCCAGGGTGTCGAAGTCGACGGTGACGCAGAACGGCGTACCGATCTCGTCCTGGCGGCGGTAGCGGCGGCCGATGGCGCCCGCGTCGTCGAACTCGATGTTCCAGTTCTTGCGCAGGTCGGCGGCGAGGCCCTTGGCCTTCGGCGACAGCTGCGGGTTGCGGGACAGCGGCAGGACGGCGACCTTGATCGGGGCCAGGCGCGGGTCGAGGCGCATCACGGTGCGCTTCTCCATGACGCCCTTGGCGTTCGGGGCCTCGTCCTCGATGTACGCGTCGAGCATGAAGGCGAGCATGGCGCGGTTCACACCGGCCGCCGGCTCGATGACGTACGGGGTGTAGCGCTCACCGGCCTCCTGGTCGAAGTAGGTGAGGTCCTGGCCGGAGGCGGCGGAGTGGGCCTTGAGGTCGAAGTCGGTGCGGTTGGCCACGCCTTCGAGCTCGGAGAACTCGTTGCCACCGAAGTTGAAGCGGTACTCGATGTCGGCGGTGCGCTTCGAGTAGTGGGACAGCTTCTCCTTCGGGTGCTCGTACCAGCGGATGTTCTCCTCGCGGATGCCGAGGTCGCGGTACCAGTTCCACCGCTCCTGCATCCAGTACTCCTGCCACTGCTCGTCCTCGCCCGGCTTGACGAAGAACTCCATCTCCATCTGCTCGAACTCGCGCGTGCGGAAGATGAAGTTGCCCGGAGTGATCTCGTTCCGGAAGGACTTGCCCATCTGCGCGATGCCGAACGGGGGCTTCTTGCGCGAGGTGGTCTGCACCATGGCGAAGTTGGTGAAGATGCCCTGGGCGGTCTCGGGGCGCAGGTACGCCTTGGAGCCGGTGTCCTGGGTCGGGCCGAGGTGGGTCTCCAGCATGCCGGAGAACTGCTTGGGCTCGGTGAACTGGCCCTTCACACCGCAGTGCGGGCAGTTGACGTCGGCGAGGCCGTTCTCGGGCAGCCGGCCGTGCTTGGCCTCGTAAGCCTCTTCGAGGTGGTCCGCGCGGTGCCGCTTGTGGCAGGCGGTGCACTCGGTCAGCGGGTCCGAGAAGGTGGCGACGTGGCCGGAGGCCACCCAGACCTCGGGGGCCAGGATCACGGACGAGTCGAGACCGACGATGTCCTCACGCCCGGTGACCATCGCCTTCCACCACTGGCGCTTGATGTTCTCCTTGAGCTCGACACCCAGCGGGCCGTAGTCCCAGGCGGCCTTGGAGCCGCCGTAGATGTCACTGCACGGGAAAACGAAGCCACGGCGCTTGCTCAGGCTGACGATGGTGTCGATCTTGTCGGCGGCCACGGTGCTCTCTTCATTACGAGGACGAACGGCGAAGCCTTTAGGTTACCGGCGCCCGCACCCCCCCTTTCAAATCGGTTCCCCTCCAGGGCCGCGGGCACGACCCCCCTCGCCTGGGCTTTTGACAATCGTTTCCATTTTTGATGAAAATGGATGTCATGAACGTACGACGCCTCATACCCACCGCCGCCCTCGCCGGCGCCGTCGCCCTCGGCGCCACGGCCCTCACCGCCTGCTCCGCCACGAGTGCCACGGCAGGCAAGGACGGCAAGGTCGGCGTGACGGCGTCGTTCTACCCCCTGCAGTTCCTCGCCGAGCAGATCGGCAAGGACCACGTGAAGGTCGACTCCCTGACCAAGCCGGGCGTCGAACCGCACGACCTGGAGATCACCCCGAAGCAGACCGCGAAGCTCGGCGAAGCCGACGTGGTCCTCTACCTCAAGACCCTGCAGCCCGCCGTCGACAAGGCCGTCGCCCAGTCCGGCGTGAAGAACGTCGTGGACGCCGCGACCCTCACCACCCTCGAAGTCCACGGCGCCGAGCCGGGCCACGCCGAGGAGGGCGAACACCGCGACGGCGAGGAAGGGCACGACCACGGCCACGGCGAGGCCGGCGCGGACCCGCACGTGTGGCTCGACCCCACCAAGTACGCGGAGATCGCCAAGGGCGTCGGCGCGGCCCTGGAGAAGGCCGACCCCGACCACGCGGCGGACTACAAGAAGAACACCGACGAGCTGGTCGCCAAGCTGCACGGGCTCGACGGCGAGTTCAAGGACGGCCTGAAGAACGCGGCCACCAGGACCTTCATCACGACCCACTCCGCCTTCGGCTACCTCGCCGAGCGCTACGACCTGGACCAGGAGAGCATCTCCGGCGTCGACCCCGAGTCCGAGCCGAGCCCGGCCCGGATGAAGGAGCTCCAGGACGTCGCGAAGAAGGAGAACGTCTCCACCGTGTTCTTCGAGACCCTGGCCAGCGACAAGACGGCCAAGGTCCTCGCGGCGGACACCGGCCTGAAGACCGACGTCCTCGACCCGCTCGAGGGAATCACCGGCACGTCCCAGGGCGCTGACTACTTCGAGGTCATGCGGTCCAACCTGAAGAACCTCCAGAAGGCACTCGGTAGCAAGTAATGGCAGCAGCAGCAACGGAGGCGCGAGCCATGCAGTCCACGCCCCGCCCGGCGGACGGCGAGTCCGTCATATCCCTGCGCGCGGCCACGGCCTCGCTCGGCTCGCGACCCGTGCTGCGCGGGATCGACCTCACCGTCCGCGGCGGTGAGGTCGTCGCCCTGCTCGGCGCCAACGGCTCCGGCAAGTCCACGGCCGTGCGTGCCGTGGTCGGCCAGGTCCCGCTGAGCGGCGGCGAGCTGTCCCTCTTCGGAACGGACTTCAAGCGCTTCCGCGACTGGTCCCGCATCGGGTACGTCCCCCAGCGCACCACCGCCGCCAGCGGTGTCCCCGCCACCGTCCGCGAGGTCGTCTCCTCCGGCCGGCTGGCCCGCTCCCGCTTCGGCCTCCTGCGCAAGGCCGACAGGACCGCCGTCGACCGCGCCCTGGCCCTCGTCGACATGGACGCCTACGCCGACGCCTCGGTCAACGCCCTCTCGGGCGGCCAGCACCAGCGCGTCCTCATAGCCCGGGCCCTCGCCGTCGAGCCCGAGCTGCTGATCATGGACGAGCCGATGGCGGGCGTGGACCTCGCCAACCAGGAGGTCCTCGCGAACGCCCTGCGCGAGCAGGTCGCCGCCGGCTCCACCGTCCTGCTCGTCCTGCACGAACTGGGCCCGCTGGAGCCCCTGATCGACCGGGCGGTCGTCCTGCGCGACGGCTGCGTCGTGCACGACGGACCTCCTCCGGAGGCCGTGGGCCAGCACGCCCTGCCCGGCCACGACCACGTACACCCCCACGCGGCGCACGACGCCGAGCCCCTGCGGACGGGACTGCTGAGCTGATGGACCTCCTGGCCTCCCCCTTCATGGTGCGCGCGCTGATCGCCGCCGCACTGGTGGGCATCACCGCGCCCGCGATCGGCACGTACCTCGTCCAGCGCCGCCAGGCGGTCATGGGTGACGGCCTCGGCCACGTCGCCATGACCGGTGTCGCGCTCGGCTTCGTGATGAACACCAGCCCGGTGTGGATGGCGACGCTGGTGGCCGTCCTCGGCGCCGTCGCCATGGAGCTGATCCGCTCCCGCGGCAGGACCAGCGGCGATGTCGCGCTCGCCATGCTGTTCTACGGCGGCCTGGCCGGCGGTGTGATGATCATGCACGTGGGCGGCGGTTCCCCGACCAAGCTCCTCAGTGCCATGTTCGGCTCGATCACCGCCGTCGCGCCCGAGGACGTCACCGCGATGGCGATCCTCTCCGCCTTCGTCCTCGCCGTCACCATCGGCCTGCGCCGCCAGCTCTTCGCCGTCTGCCAGGACGAGGAGTTCGCCCGGGTCACCGGCCTGCCGGTGCGGGCGCTGAACCTGCTGATCGCCGTGACCGCCGCCGTCACCGTCACCGTCGCGATGCGCATCGTCGGCCTGCTGCTGGTCAGCGCCATGATGGTGATCCCCGTCGCCGCCGCCCAGCGGCTCACCCGCGGCTTCGCCGCCACCCTGGGCGTGGCCATCGCGATCAGCCTCACCGTCGCACTGACCGGCACGGCCACCACGTACTACGTCGACGCACCCTCGGGCGCCATGATCGTGCTGCTCGCCATCACCGTCTTCGTCGGGATGACGGCGCTGTCCGCGCCCCTGGCCAGGCGCCGGGCCGAAGCGGCCCGCGCCGCCGCCGACGGGGTCTGCACGGGGGACGACGTGAAGGTCTAGGCGGTGCCTTGTGGATCAAGCCCGTGAGGGGGCGTACTCCGGCCATGATCCACGGGAGGCCGCCTAGGAGGGACGGCCGCCTGGCACAATGGCCGCAGGCCTACACGAGGAGGAACCGGTGGCGACTGCGCCTGGCGAGATGAATACCGCGCCAGTACGAGGACGATCCACCCGGCAGCGGGCCGCAGTGGCCGCTGCCCTGGACGAGGTGGACGAGTTCCGCAGCGCCCAGGAGCTCCACGACATGCTCAAGCACCGCGGCGATTCGGTCGGCCTGACCACCGTGTACCGCACGCTCCAGTCGCTCGCGGACGCCGGCGAGGTCGACGTGCTGCGCACCAGCGACGGCGAGTCCGTCTACCGCCGCTGCTCCACCGGGGACCACCACCACCACCTGGTCTGCCGCAAGTGCGGCAAGGCGGTCGAGGTGGAGGGCCCGGCGGTGGAGAAGTGGGCGGATTCCATCGCGGCCGAGCACGGCTACGTGAACGTGGCCCACACGGTGGAGATCTTCGGCACCTGCTCGGACTGCGCGGCCGCCGCGGCCTGAGCCGTCGCCTTCCGATCGCGCCGACGGGGCCTCGGCCCTCAGATCGCCCGGACCCGGTCCACGTCGGACGGGCCCGGGCGTCTTCGCGTACGGGGCTGCGCGCTCCGACGCAGCGGGACCGTGAGGTCAGGCGGAGCCCTCGGCCTGGTTCGGGACCGCTCCGCCGAAGCGGCGGTCGCGCTGGGCGTACTCCAGGCACGCCGCCCAGAGGTTGCGGCGGTCGAAGTCCGGCCACAGCACGTCCTGGAAGACCATCTCCGCGTACGCGCTCTGCCAGAGCAGGTAGTTGGAGGTGCGCTGCTCGCCGCTGGGACGCAGGAAGAGGTCCACGTCCGGCATGTCCGGGTAGTACATGTACTTCGCGAAGGTCTTCTCGTTCACCTTCGACGGGTCGAGCTTGCCGGCCGCCACGTCGCGGGCGATCGCCTGGGCCGCGTCCGCGATCTCCGCGCGGCCGCCGTAGTTGACGCAGAAGTACAGGGTCATCGCGTCGTTGTCGACGGTCTGCTCCTGAGCGACCTGGAGCTCCTGGACGACCGACTTCCACATCTTCGGCATGCGGCCGACCCAGCGGATGCGGATGCCCAGTTCGTTCATCTCGTCGCGGCGGCGCCGGATGACATCGCGGTTGAAGTTCATCAGGAAGCGCACCTCGTCGGGCGAGCGCTTCCAGTTCTCCGTCGAGAAGGCGTACAGGGAGAGGTTCTTGACGCCCATCTCCAGGCAGCCCTTGAGCACGTCGAGCACGACGCCCTCGCCCACCTTGTGGCCCTCGGTGCGGGGCAGGCCGCGCTCCTTGGCCCAGCGGCCGTTGCCGTCCATGACGACCGCGACGTGGTTCGGGACCAGCTCGCCGGGGATCCTCGGCGGGCGCTCACCGGACGGGTGCGGCTCGGGAACCTTGTACTCGCGGCGGGAGCGTCCCAGAATTCCGCGTCGTGCCATGTGCCCAGCTCCTATTTCTCGACGTATCGCAGGGAGCGTAGCCCGCGCTCCAGATGCCAGTGCAAATAGGCCGAGACCAGCCCGCTGCCCTCCCGCACGTGGCGTGCCTCGCACGCGTCGGCGTACCCCCAGTCGCCCGTCAGCAGCGCGCTGAGCAGGGCGATGGCCTCCGACGAGGGTACGACGCTGCCGGGCACCCGGCAGTCACCGCATATCACCCCGCCCGCGGCGACGGAGAAGTGCCGGTTGGGGCCGTGGATCCCGCACTTCGCGCAGTCGTCGAAGCTGGGCGCGTAGCCGTTGACGGCGAGGGAGCGCAGCAGGAAGGCGTCGAGGATCAGGTGCGGTTCGTGTTCGCCGCGCGAGAGGGTGCGCAGGCCTCCGACGAGCAGCAGGTACTGCTGGACCGCGGGCTCGCCCTCGTTCTCGGCGAACCGCTCGGCGGTCTCCAGCATGGCGGTGCCGGCGGTGTAGCGGGCGTAGTCGGTGACGATGCCGTTGCCGTACGGGGCGATGATCTCGGTCTGGGTGCAGAGCGGCAGGCTGCGGCCGATCAGCTCGCTGCCGCGGGCGAAGAACTGCACGTCGGCGTGGGAGAAAGGTTCCAGCCGGGCCCCGAACTTGGACTTCGTACGCCGGACGCCGCGCGCGACGGCCCGCACCCGGCCGTGACCCCGGGTCAGCAGCGTGATGATGCGGTCCGCCTCACCCAGCTTCTGGGTGCGCAGCACGATGCCGTCGTCGCGGAACAGACTCATGCGCCCATTGTCCCGTACGGGGACGGGACGACGGGCGGGGCGGTCAGGGGACGGTCAGGGGCGGTACGTGAACGGCAGCGGCCCCGGCCGGGCTGGCGCCGGCCGGGGACACCCCTTGGGAGGGTCAGGCGGTCGGTGCGGGGGCGGTTTCGCCCTCGTCCGACTGGGCCGGGATGACTGCCGGGGAGTCCTTGGAATCAGGAGCGGACTCGGAAGCGGACTCGGAAGCGGACCCCGGAGCCGGCGCGGGCGCGACCTCCGCCGCCTCCTCGGACTCCGCCTCGGGCGCGGCTACGGCCGCGGCCACGGCCATGGCCTCGACGGCGCCCGCTACGCCGTGGGCGTCGTCCTTGGCCGGGCCGTTGAAGATCAGGTTCAGGACGATGGCGGCCGTGGCACCGAGGGTGACACCGCTGTTGAGGAGCGAGGACAGGTCCGGGTCCATGTGCTCGGCGAAGAAGACCGGGACGGTCGCGGGGAGCAGGGCGAAGGCGAGGGAGACGCCCACGATCAGCGCGTTCTTCTCCTCCTTCAGGTCCACCTTGCCCAGGGTCTGGATACCGGCCAGGGCGACCATGGCGAACATGACGGTCGCGGCGCCGCCGAGGACTCCGTGCGGGACGGCGGCGACGATCGCGGCCGCCTTGGGCAGGAGACCCAGGACGATCATGAAGACGCCCGCGGCGACGACCACGAACCGGCTCTTCACCTTCGTCATCCGCACCAGGCCGACGTTCTCCGCGAAGGCGACGTACGGGAAGGAGTTCAGGACACCGCCGAGTGCGGTGGCCGCGCCGTCGGCCCGCAGGGCACGGGCCACGGTCTCGCTGTCGACGTCCTTGCCGACGATGTCGCCGACGGCGTAGGTGTCACCGGTCGTCTCGACCATGGTGATCAGCATGACGATGAGCATCAGGACGATCGGGAACCACTCGAACTTCGGGACGCCGAAGTGGAAGGGCGTGGTGACGCCCACCCAGTCGGACTGGCTGACGTCGCCGAACTTCGCGTCCCCGAGGAGGAAGGCGACGGTGGTGCCGACGACCAGGCCGAGGAGGATGGAGATGCTGGAGAGGAACGGCCTGCCGATCTTCATCAGGACGAGGATGAAGAGCATCGTGCCGCCGGCGTAGGCGAAGTTCTTCGGGTCGCCGAAGTCGGGGCTGCCGAGGCCGCCCGCCGCGTCGTTGAGGCCGACCGGGATCAGGACGATGCCCAGCACGGTGATGACCGTGCCGGTGACGACGGGTGGGAACAGCCGCATGACCATCCGGAACGCCTTGGCGGGCAGCCAGGCGAAGGCGAAGGTGGCGATGCCGGCCGTGATGACGGCGCCGTAGATGACGAGCAGGGCCGCGGTGCCGCCCCCCGCGCCGAGGCCGATGGCGATCATCGGGGACACGGCCGTGAAGGTCACGCCCTGGATCAGCGGCAGTCGCGCACCGATCCGGCCGATGCCGAAGGCCTGGATGATCGAGGCGATACCGCAGGTGAAGAGGTCCGCGTTGATCAGGTAGACGAGCTGTTCAGGGCTCAGCTTCAGCGCGTTGCCGACGATGATCGGGACGATCACCGCACCGGCGTAGAAGGCGAGTACGTGTTGGAAGCCGTACAGCGCGAGCTTGGGGAGGGGGAGCACCTCGTCGACCGGGTGCGTGCTCCGCTCTCCATCGGTGGAAAGCCGGGCGGCGACACGTGCCATCTCTGCCTTGCCCTTCAAAGAGGTAGGTAACCGAGAGGAGATCTGGTGACTCCTGGCCGGAGTGGGTCGCTAACCCGTTGGTCCGCCAGGGTTGTCAGTGTGTTCACGCTCAGGAGGATCGAAGCCGCGCTCTGTTAACGGCGCCGTCTTGTCGTGTGACCGGAATTGAACGCCTGTGGGGGGCCTCACAGATATCGTCGACTTCCACAAATTGTTGACCCTCAGGCCGTCCCGATCTGTAGCTTTCTCCAGTGGTGCGCACTCACGCGCAGGGGTATGTGCCGGGCCGTCCTAAGTGGTCCGCCCGTGCCGCCTCACGGCCCGGCGCACCTGCGGTGACGTGCGCGGATGGACCTGACGGCGGTGGGGATCCGCACACGGGAAGCCGTCGCTCCGGCCGTCCGACAGGTGGACACCGGGCGCTCGGGGAGATCGCCCGCGCCGTTCACGTGACCTTCACAGAGCCCGGAATCGGCCGTACGAGGCCGGATCGTTACGTCCTACCGCGCAGTTTCGGACGGATCGAGTCCGCATCGCGGACGCGGCGCGGCACGAAGAGGCCCTCCGGCAGGCGGGCGGCCTGCCGGAGGGCGTCTCGCGAACCGGGTCTCACGCGAACCGGGTCCCCCTACGGCGCCCGCACCGCAGACAGCAGCCGGGCCACCTCGTCCGCGTCGATCCGCAGCGCCGCGCCGACGGTGGACAGCACCTCGCGTTCGGCCGGGATGTACGGGCCGTCCGCGAGGGCGATACGGGCCCCCTGGAGCAGGATCGACTCGCGGCCGGGGCCCGCCAGGTGCGGAGCAAGGGGCTCCAGGGCCTCGTGGAGCTCGATCGACAGGGCGGCCCCGCAGCACTCCGGGACGTCGTACAGCCCGAGCCGGCCCTCGTCGGCGGACAAGGCCTCCACGAGGCACTCCAGCTGCTCCTCGCCGCAGTCCTGGAAGCCCGCGGCCCGTACGGCGCACGCGGCGGCCTCCAGCGCGCTGCGCGAGGCCGTCCCGCCCGCGGCGAGCACGGCCAGCGCCACGGTGTGCACGGCGTCGCGCAGGAGCGCCGTGAACCGGGTGGTGGTCAGGTGGTCCAGGACGTCGGTGCCGAAGCGCGCCCGGCAGCCCTGGCACTCGACGACCGGCCCCTCCTCGCCGCGCGGCAGCAGCGGTACCCCGAGGACGGTGAACCGGCGCCGACCGGTGCGCCGGCGGTAGTTGCGGTCACCGCCGCAGCCGGGGCAGAAGAACTCCCCGTCACCCACGGTGCTCCAGGTGGTACGGATGCCCCAGACCGTCAGCTTCCGGCCGTCCCCACCCCGAACTGGCAGCACGTCGCACCTCCGCGCGTAACCTTCCGGCAACGTCGCCGGGTTGGCGTGATGTTAGCCACATCGGTGAGCATGCGTCAGTCGTGTGACGAGACAACATGGGCCCGCGCGCGGACTTGGCCGATCTGCGCCCCACCGCCCCGGCGGCATTCCCCGAGGTCGCCGCACGGGCGGCAGGCCCGTCCGGCGGCCGGCGCCGCCCACGGGATCGGCCGGGGACCGCGTCAACGCGGTGGCGTCCGGCACCATCCGTACGGAGCCGGTGCCGTACGGAGCCGGAGCCGGCGGCGCGGGACGACGAGCCGCACGCGCGCGGCCGGGAACGGCGGAACCCCGCCCCTCCGGGAGGGGGGACGGGGTCCACGCAGGCGGGGTTACGCGGTCCGGGGGTCAGCGGCCCGCGCGGTTGACGGCGGAGATGACCGCCTTCAGGGAGGCGCGGGTGGTGTTGGCGTCGATGCCGATGCCCCACAGGACGCGGCCGTCGATCGCGCACTCGATGTACGAGGCGGCCACGGCGGAGGCGCCCTCGCTCATCGTGTGCTCGGTGTAGTCCAGCAGGCGGGCGTCGACGCCGATGCCGGCCAGCGCGTCGAAGAAGGCCGAGATGGGACCGTTGCCGGTGCCGTTCAGGACCGTGTCCATGCCGTCCACGACCGCCTCGACGGTCAGCGTGTCGGTGCCGTCCTTGTCGGTGGCGGTGGAGCCGGAGCGCAGCTGGATGCGGCCCCACGGGTTCTCGGGGTTGGGCAGGTACTCGTCCTGGAAGACGTCCCAGATCGCCTTCGGCGTGACCTCGCCGCCCTCGGCGTCGGTCTTGGCCTGGATGATCCGCGAGAACTCGATCTGCATGCGGCGCGGCAGGTCCAGCTTGTGGTCGTTCTTCAGGACGTACGCGATGCCGCCCTTGCCGGACTGCGAGTTGACCCGGATGACCGCCTCGTAGGAGCGGCCGACGTCCTTGGGGTCGATGGGCAGGTACGGGACGGCCCACTCGATGTCGTCGACGGTCTTGCCCCGGGCGGCCGCGTCGGCCTCCATGGCGTCGAAACCCTTCTTGATGGCGTCCTGGTGGGAACCGGAGAAGGCGGTGTAGACCAGGTCGCCCGCGTAGGGGTGGCGCGGGTGGACCTCCATCTGGTTGCAGTACTCGCTGGTGCGGCGGATCTCGTCGATCTGCGAGAAGTCGATCTGCGGGTCGACGCCCTGCGAGAACAGGTTCATGCCCAGGGTGATCAGGTCGACGTTGCCGGTGCGCTCGCCCTGGCCGAACAGGCAGCCCTCGATGCGGTCGGCGCCGGCCATCAGGGCCAGCTCGGCGGCGGCGACGGCGGTGCCGCGGTCGTTGTGCGGGTGCACGGAGATGCAGATGTGCTCGCGGCGGGTCAGGTTGCGGGCCATCCACTCGAAGCGGTCCGCGTGCGTGGAGGGCGTCGAGCGCTCCACGGTGGCGGGCAGGTTCAGGATGATCTCGCGGCCCTCGCCCGGCTGCCAGACGTCGCAGACGGCCTCGCAGACCTCCAGGGCGAAGTCCAGCTCGGTGTCGGTGAAGATCTCGGGGCTGTACTGGTAGCCGAAGACGGTCTCGGGGCCCAGCAGCTTGCCGGCGTACTCCATGACCAGGCGGGTGCCGTCGACGGCGATCTGCTTGATCTGCTCCTTGGAGCCGCGGAAGACGACCCGGCGGAAGGTCGGGGCGGTCGCGTTGTACAGGTGCACGGTGGCGCGCTTGGCGCCGACCAGGGACTCGACGGTCCGCTCGATCAGGTCCTCGCGGGCCTGGGTCAGTACGGAGATGGTCACGTCGTCCGGGATCGCGCCCTCTTCGATGATGGACCGCACGAAGGCGAAGTCGGTCTCGCCGGAGGAGGGGAAGCCGACCTCGATCTCCTTGTAGCCCATGCGCACCAGCAGGTCGAACATCTCGCGCTTGCGGGCGGGGGTCATCGGGTCGATCAGCGACTGGTTGCCGTCCCGCAGGTCGGTGGACAGCCAGCGGGGAGCCTTGGTGACGCGGGCGTCCGGCCAGGTGCGGTCCGGGATGTCCACCTGCTCGTACTGGCCGTACTTGTGGATCGGCATGCCGGAGGGCTTCTGGGTGTGGGTCGCGTTGGTGATGGGCGTGGGGCGACCGACAAAAGGCTGCTGGCTCATGGCGTTGGGCTCCTCGCGTGTCCGCGGTAGTTCGCTGGGACGGCCGACGGCGGTCGTAAAAACCGCAACACCAAACTCCGCGGGGAGGGGGCCGGCCTACGACTACAGACCCTCGCCGCGGCAGCTAAGGAGAAGCAGCCCGAAACGCATGATGGACCGAGCCTAACCGAGCCGCGCCGTAACGCGAGGACCTGTGTCAGTATGCAAGACCGACCCGTCCGTTTTGCACTAATTGTGAGCTACACCTCTTTCCTCCCCCTCAGGTCGGGACGATCCGTCAACCGCGCGCCACCCCTTTAAGACCACCGAATGAATCATGGTGGCAGGTAGTGACAGCGTCATGACCCGCTGCCACATTGCGGAGATGGATGCCTCCCACACTCACCGCCACCCCGTCTTCTGCACCGTCGTGCCGCCGCACCTCCTCGACAGGGCCGCCCGCTCCGAGGACTCCCGGCGCGCCGACCTCGCGCAGCGCACCCTCGAACACGACTCCCTCCTGCGCACCCGGCGCCGGGTGACCACCGTCCGGGGGATCACCGCCGCCCCGGACGCTCCCGCCTCCGACGCGCCGAACCGCACGATCTACGACGCGCAGCACCGCACCCGGCTGCCCGGCACCCAGGTGCGCGCCGAGGGTGACCCCGCGGGCCGGGACGCCACGGTCAACCGGGCGTACGCCGGGCTCGGGGCGACCTTCGAGCTGTTCCTGGAGGGATTCGGCCGGCGCTCGATCGACGACGCCGGGCTGGCCCTGGACGCGACCGTCCACTACGGCGAGGACTACAACAACGCCTTCTGGGACGGCCGGCAGATGGTCTTCGGCGACGGGGACGGGGACCTCTTCCTCGACTTCACCGTGTCGCTGGACGTCATCGGCCACGAACTGACCCACGGGGTCACCCAGCACACGGCGAACCTGGAGTACTACGGGCAGTCCGGCGCCCTGAACGAGTCGATGTCCGACGTCTTCGGCTCACTGATCAAGCAGTACTCGCTGGAGCAGACGGCGGAGGAGGCCGACTGGCTGATCGGGGCCGGTCTGCTGGGTCCCCACGTGTCCGGGGTCGCGCTGCGCTCGATGAAGGCGCCCGGGACCGCGTACGACGACGACGAGCTCGGCAAGGACCCGCAGCCCGCGACGATGGACGACTACGTGCGGACCTCCCGGGACAACGGCGGGGTGCACATCAACTCCGGCATTCCCAACCACGCCTTCTACCTGGCGGCGACCGAGCTGGGCGGCAAGGCGTGGGAGCGGGCGGGGCGGATCTGGTACGCCACCCTGACGGGCGGGGAGCTGGCCCCGGACGCGGACTTCGCGGACTTCGCCCGGCTGTCGGTGGCGGCGGCCGTGAGCCTGTACGGGGACGGGGGCGCGGAGCACCAGGCGCTCCAGAAGGCCTGGTCCACCGTGGGCCTGGGGTAGCGGGGGCCGGTGTAGCGGGGGCCTGGGGTAGCGGGGGCCTGGGGTAGCGGGGCCTGTCTGGAGTAGAAAGACGGTCATGCGGATTCAGGTGGAACGGACGGGCGGTTTCGCGGGCATCGAGCGCCGGGCCGAGGTGGACACCTCGGGCATGCCCGACGAGGAGGAGTGGCGGGACCTGGCCGGGCTGGCGCTGCGGCCCGGTCCGCCGGGCCACGCGGCGGACCGGGTGCGGGACGGGTTCTCGTACCGGATCACGGTGGACGGCCGGACCGTCTGCTGCCACGAGCCGGACCTGTCGGACGCGCAGCGGGCCCTGATCTCGCGCGTCCTCAAGGAAGGCGCCTGACGGCGGTCCTCGGCGCGGAGCGGCTCGGGCGGGCCCGAAAGCAGGTGCCCGGGGCGCGGCTCTTTGCTTGGATGTCCGGATGACCGACCACATGATCGATTCCGTGCTGTCCGAGCTCGAGCGGTACTACGACACCGTGCCGCGGGTGGGCGGGGCCCGCGCCGAGGACTTCGGGCCCTTGACCCTCTTCGTACAGGAGGGGCAGGGCTGGCCGTACTACGCACGCCCCGCGCTCGGCGGCCCGGACGCGACCGCGGCCGACGTGGAGCGGGTCCGGGCCCGCCAGCGGGAGCTGAAGGTGCCGGAGGCCTTCGAGTGGGTGGCCGAAACCAGCCCCTCGCTGCGCGCCGCGGTGGAGGCGGCGGGGCTGCACGTCCACGCGCACCCGCTGATGGTGCTGGAAACGGCCGAGGAACTGCCCCCGCACCCGCAGGTGCGCCTGCTCGAAGCGGACGATCCGCTGCTGGCGGCCGCGGTGACGGTCCCGGCCCTGGCCTTCTCGGACCCGGGCACGGCGATCGGCGAGGCCGGCCTGGAGGAGCTGCGGGCGGCGATGGAGGACCCGTCGGCCGAGGAGCGCCGGGCACGGGTGGCGTCGATGCTCGCCTCGGGCCGTACGGCTCTGGCGGCGGCCGTCCGGGACGGCGCCGTGCTGTGCTCGGGGCAGTACAACCCGGTCGGGGACGTCGCGGAGGTCGTGGGCGTGGGCACGCTCCCGTCGGCCCGCCGCCAGGGCCTGGCCCTGGAGGTCACCGCGGCCCTGGTCGCACGGGCCCGCGAGCGCGGGGCCCGCACGGTCTTCCTCTCCGCGGGCGACGAGGACGTGGCCCGCATCTACGGGCGCGTCGGCTTCCGCAGGGTGGGGACGGCCTTGATCGCGGAGCCTGCGGACGCCTGAGGGGACCCTGCGGGTTTGCCGGAACGGCAACGTTATTTGCCCCGGCCCGGGCACCGGCGCAGCATCGGACGCGTACCGGCGAACCCGCAGAGGAAGAGGCCCGCATGTCCGAACACGAGCACCAGCACGAGCACCGGCGCCAGCACGATCACCAGCACCACGCGCATCAGGAGCACTCCGGGGACGAGGAGTTCTGGGACGCCCGCTACAGCGAGAGCACCCGCATCTGGAGCGGCCGGGCCAATGAGGCCCTGGTGCGCGAGGTGTCGGACCTGACCCCCGGCCGCGCCCTCGACCTGGGCTGCGGCGAGGGCGCCGACGCGGTGTGGCTGGCCCGGCAGGGCTGGCAGGTCACCGGAACCGACATCTCGAAGGTCGCCCTCGGCCGCGCGGCCGAACACGCCGACGAGGCCGGGGTCGGCGAGCGCGTCGACTGGCAGCGGCACGACCTCACCGAGTCCTTCCCCGACGGGGAGTTCGACCTGGTCTCGGCGTGCTTCCTGCACAACTACGGGGACTTCCCGCGCGACCGGGTGCTGCGCTCGGCCGCCGCCGCCGTGGCCCCCGGCGGCATCCTGCTGGTGGTCGGCCACGCGGGCGGGCCGTCGTGGGACCCGGACAAGCACGCCGAGATCGGCTTCCCGACCCCGGACGAGGTCCTCGGGCAGCTGGAGCTGCCGCTGGGCGACTGGGAGGTCCTCCTGGCGGAGGACTACGTACAGGCCCTGACCGGCCCGGACGGCCGGCCCGGGACCCGTCCGGACAACGTGCTGAAGGTGCGGCGCCTGCGCTAGGACGCGTGTCACGAACTTCCCGGGACAACACACCTAGTGACCTGGTCCGGAGATCCTGTCGCAGTAGCGGCAGATCCGGTCGATGATCTGGTCGGCGGTCTTGGTCCACTTGAACGGCCGGGCTTCGTTGTTCCAGACCTTG
>NZ_JBWKJU010000015.1:147105-156891 GCF_056432025.1 Streptomyces sp. NPDC045695 | reverse complement strand
ACGCCCGGTTACATTCCGAACCCGGAAGCTAAGCCTTTCAGCGCCGATGGTACTGCAGGGGGGACCCTGTGGGAGAGTAGGACGCCGCCGAACAACCCGCCCTTTTAGCTCAGTCGGTAGAGCGTCTCCATGGTAAGGAGAAGGTCAACGGTTCGATTCCGTTAAAGGGCTCCACATGAAAAGGCCCCCGCCTCTGGCGGGGGCCTTTTTTGCGTTGTGCCAAGTTTCGCGTCGTGTCAAGTCCCGACTTCTCGGGCCGTGACCGGGGACCGCTGCCCGGGGCGCAATGGGATCACGGATGACGGAACGGGGAGGCGGACGCCTCCTCGCCTCATCCGCAGTTCGACACCTCGACCTGCGGAAGGACCGCTCTCATGACCCTCGCAACGATCCGACGCCGCCTGTTCGTGCTCGTGACGCCCCGGCAGCAGGCCGCTGACGTCCTGCCACCCATGCCGCCCCCGAGACCGCCCTCGGCCTCCGCCTCGTCCGTAGCGGCGGGTCAGAGCGCCGTACCGGCACCCGCCGACGCGATCCTCGACGAGGGCAGGACCTCCTGGGCCGCTGAGATGGCGTCCCCGTCCTTCATGATCTTGGCGGCGCGGCTCCGGTAGGAGCGGCCCGGGCGCTGGGCTCAGTCGCCTTCGCGCTGGTGCGGGACGCGGAAGGCCAGGATGGCCATGTCGTCCGAGGCGGGTTCGGCCGCGAAGCGTTCCACCGCGCGCAGGACGCGGGAGGCGACCGCGCCGGCGGTGAGGCCCGTACAAGTGGTCAGGACCTCCGCGAGGCCGTCGTCACCGAGCATGCGGGTGCCCTCGCGGCGTTCCGTCACCCCGTCCGTCACGCACAGCAGGACGTCGCCGGGGTGCAGGGTGAGGGTCTGCTCGTAGAGGGACAGGTCCTCCAGGACGCCGAGCAGCGGCTGGGGCTCGGCGGCCGCCTCGACCACGCCGTTCGGGCGCAGCCGCAAGGGCAGCGGGTGGCCCGCGCAGACGACCTTCATCAGGGCGCCTCCCTCGGGCTGGGGGTGGAGCTCGCCGTAGAGGAGGGTGAGGAAGCGGCTGCGGGCGCCCTCGTCGAGGATGGCCGCGTTGAGGCGTTCCAGGACCGCCGGGCCGCCGAGGCCCTCGCGGGCCAGCAGGCGCAGGGCGTGGCGGGCGAGGCCGGTGACGGCGGCCGCCTCGGGGCCCGTACCGCAGACGTCGCCGATGGCGAAGCCGTACACCCCCTCGCGGATCGGGAAGACGTCGTAGAAGTCGCCGCCCACCTCGTTGCCCTCGCCGGCCGCGCGGTAGATGACCTCGACCTCCATGCCGGGGACGGCGGGGGAGCCGGGCGGCAGCAGGCTGCGCTGGAGGGAGCGGCTGATGGCGGTGCGCTCGGAGTAGAGGCGGGCGTTGTCGAGGGCCAGGGCCGCCCTGCGGGAGAGGTCCTCCGCGAGTTCGAGGATCTCCTGGCGGAAGTGCTCCTCCCGCGGCTTGCCGAGGGTGAGCATGCCGATCACGCGGTTGCGGGCCAGGAGGGGCAGGACGACCGTCTCGCCGCCGACGGCGAGCGCGGCCTCGGACCAGGGGCGGGCGCCGGCCTCGCGGACCGGTTCGGGCGGGCTGACCTGGGAGAGGAGGTCCTTCAGAACGTCGATGCGCTCTTCGTCCTCGTGCAGGACGTAGGAGAGGTACGGGTCGGAGGACGGGTCGGCGATGGTGTAGACGGCGCACCAGGTCGCGAGGGTCGGGACGGTCATCTGGGCCATGAGGGCCAGGGTCTGGTCCCGGTCGAGGGTGCCGGCCAGCAGGTCGGAGGCCTCGACGAGGAAGGACAGGGAGCCGCGGCGCAGGCGTTCCAGTTCGCCGAGGCGGGCGGATTCGACGGCCAGGGCGATGCGGTCGGCGGCGAACTGGAGGTGCAGGGCCTCTTCGTTCGTGTAGCGGCCCGGGGTCTCGGCGGCGACGCCGAGGGAGCCGGTGAGCCGGCCCTCCACCTTGAGGGGGACAGTGACCGCGGAGCGCATGCCGGTGGACTCCAGGAGCGGGACGGCTCCGGGGACGGCGGTGAGGTCGTCGTGGACGGCGGGCATGCGGGCGGAGCCGTACCGGTTGGTGCCGGCTTCGACGGGGACGCGGGCGAAGCGCTGGCGGGTGGAGGGCAGGCCCGTGGTGGCGCGCACCTCCAGCTCGGTCTCGTCGTCGGTGGCGAGCAGCAGGAAGGCGGCGTCGGCGTCGAGGAGGTCGCGGGCCCGTTCGACGGTGCGCTGGAGGAGTCCGTCGAGGTCGTCGGGGGCGGGGGAGCCGATGAAGACCTCGAAGGGGTCCGTGGGGCGCGGGTCGCCGAAGTGGCCGCTGTCGGTGCTGGGGACCCGTGCGGGGCTCTGGAGGAGGGCGCGCTCGTCGTCGTGGACGAGGAGGCAGACGATGGACGGCTCGCCGTGGGCGTCGCGGACCCGCAGGTGGGAGGCGTAGACGGGGATCACGCGGCCGTCGGAGCCGCGTACGCCGTAGCTGCCCTCCCAGCGGGACAGGCGCAGCGCCTCGGCGATGCCGGTGCCGGTGCCGGGCGTCTGGGGCCAGGCGGCGAGCTCGGCGAGCTGGCGGCCCACGACCTTCTGCGCGGCGTAGCCGAAGATGTGCTCCGCGTCCTCGTTCCAGGCGGAGATGGAGTCGGCCGAGTCGATCTGGAGGACGGCGACGCGGACGCGGCTGTCGGCGAGGGGGAGCAGCTGGTCCGGGACGACTGGGCCCGCGGAGCGGGTACCGACCGGCCGGTCCGGGAGGTCGAGGCGGAACCACACGTGCTTGTGGGTGGCCGTGTACTCGACGCCCCAGCGGGTGGCGAGAGCGGCGCAGAGCATCAGGCCGCGGCCGTTCTCGCGCTCGGCGTCGGCGTACGGGCGGTCGCCGGGGGGCCGGAGGGGGAGCTCGCGCTCCGGGTACCGGTCGGCGACCTCCACGCGTACGCCGCCCTCGGAGCGCAGGCACAGGACCTCGGCCTGGGTTCCGGCGTGGACCACGGCATTGGTGACGAGCTCGCTGGTGAGGACCACCGCGTCGTCGACGATGTCCGCGAAGCCCCAGCCTTGCAGGGTGTCGCGGACGAACGCGCGAGCTGCGGCGACCGAACGCCCGAGGGGGTCGAAACTGGCAGCCGCCCGTGCCGTGATCACAAGTCTCCTTCGACGCGGTTGGACATCGGGTGCCAGGTTACTTACCTTCGCGGTCGGCGTGGTGCCGTCGTCGGGGAATCCACCCACGGGATGCGGCGGGTGTGCGATGGTGCCGAAGTGTTATGGCCGGGTTCGGCCAGGGTGAAACACTGGGCAGGCTTGGAGAACCGGGTTGTGAGGATTCAAGTGTCCGGTGGAACAGTGGTCGACCCTTTCGGGAGGGACACGGTGGAGTCTGGCGCAGCGGTGCGGCGTACGGGAACGCGGCCGAAGGGCGGACGTTCCCGGCGCGGTGGGACGACGGAGGTCGATACCGCCGCGCTGAACCGGCTGCTCACGGCCCTGGTGTCGATGCGGGACGGTAATTTCCGCAAGCGGCTGACGGTGTCCGGCGAGGGCGTGATGGCGGAGATCGCCGCCGTCTACAACGAGGTCGCCGACCGCAATCTCCACCTGACCGGTGAGCTTTCCCGGGTCCGGCGGATGGTGGGCCGCGAGGGCAAGCTGAGCGAGCGGCTGGAGACGGGTGCCTGCGAGGGCTCCTGGGCCGCCGCGATCGACGCCTCGAACCAGCTGGTGGACGACCTGGCCCGGCCGGTGTCCGAGGTGGGCCGGGTGCTGTCGGCGGTGGCCGAGGGCGATCTGGATCAGCGGATGGACCTGCGGACGCAGAGCCCCGAGGGGGTGGGGCATCCGCTGCGCGGGGAGTTCCTGAAGGTCGGGCGTACGGTCAACAACCTGGTCGACCAGCTGTCCGCGTTCACCGACGAGGTGACGCGCGTGGCGCTGGAGGTGGGTACCGAGGGCAAGCTCGGCGGTCAGGCCCAGGTGCGCGGAATGTCGGGTTCTTGGAAGGATCTGACCGACTCCGTCAACACGATGGCGTACCGGCTCACCGCTCAGGTGCGTGATATCGCTCTCGTGACGACGGCGGTGGCCAAGGGCGATCTGTCGCGCAAGGTCACGGTGCACGTGGCCGGTGAGATGCTCCAGCTGAAGAACACCGTGAACACGATGGTGGACCAGCTGTCGTCCTTCTCCTCCGAGGTGACCCGCGTCGCCCGCGAGGTGGGTACGGAGGGCGAGCTGGGCGGCCAGGCGAAGGTGCCCGGGGTCGCGGGCGTGTGGAAGGACCTGACGGACTCGGTCAACACCATGGCCGGCAACCTGACGGCCCAGGTGCGCGGGATCGCGCAGGTGACGACGGCGGTCGCGAACGGTGACCTGTCGCAGAAGGTGCGGGTCAGCGCGCGCGGCGAGGTCGCGCAGCTGGCCGAAACGATCAATCAGATGACCGAGACCCTGCGGACCTTCGCGGACGAGGTCACGCGCGTGGCCAGCGAGGTCGGTGCGAAGGGTCTGCTGGGCGGTCAGGCGCAGGTGCCGGGTGCGGCGGGGACGTGGAAGGACCTCACCGACTCGGTGAACACGGTCTTCCGCAACCTCACGACGCAGGTGCGCGACATCGCGCAGGTGACGACGGCGGTGGCCAACGGCGACCTCTCGCAGAAGGTCACGGTCGACGTGGCGGGCGAGATGCTGGAGCTGAAGAACACCGTCAACACGATGGTGGACCAGCTCCAGTCCTTCGGTGCGGAAGTGACGCGCGTGGCCCGTGAGGTCGGCGTCGAGGGTGAGCTGGGCGGTCAGGCGCAGGTGCCGGGTGCGGCGGGGACGTGGAAGGACCTCACCGACTCGGTGAACACGGCCTTCCGCAACCTCACCGGGCAGGTCCGCAACATCGCGCAGGTGACGACGGCGGTGGCCAACGGCGACCTGTCGCAGAAGGTCACGGTGGACGTCTCCGGCGAGATGCTCCAGCTGAAGAACACCGTGAACACGATGGTCGACCAGCTGTCCTCCTTCGCGGACCAGGTCACGCGGATGGCGCGGGACGTGGGTACGGAGGGCCGCCTCGGCGGCCAGGCACGGGTGGAGGGGGTGTCCGGTACCTGGAAGGAGCTCACCGACTCCGTCAACTTCATGGCCGGCAACCTGACCTCTCAGGTGCGTCAGATCGCCCAGGTGACGACGGCGGTGGCCCGGGGTGACCTGTCGCAGAAGATCGACGTGGACGCCCGGGGCGAGATCCTGGAGCTGAAGAACACCATCAACACGATGGTGGACCAGTTGTCGGCCTTCGCGGAGCAGGTGACCCGGGTGGCCCGGGACGTGGGTACGGAGGGACGGCTGGGCGGCCAGGCGCAGGTGCCCGGGGTGGCCGGCGTATGGCGCGACCTCACGGACTCGGTGAACGGCATGGCCGGGAACCTGACCTCGCAGGTGCGCAACATCGCGCAGGTCGCCACGGCGGTGGCCCGGGGTGACCTGTCGCAGAAGATCGACGTGGACGCCCGGGGCGAGATCCTGGAGCTGAAGAACACCCTCAACACCATGGTCGACCAGCTCTCGAACTTCGCGGAGCAGGTGACCCGGGTCGCCCGCGAGGTGGGCACCGAGGGCATCCTCGGCGGCCAGGCGGAGGTGAAGGGGGTCTCCGGTACCTGGAAGGACCTCACCCAGTCCGTCAACTTCATGGCGAACAACCTGACGTCGCAGGTGCGCAACATCGCCGAGGTGACCACGGCGGTGGCCATGGGCGATCTCTCGAAGAAGATCACCGTCGACGCGAAGGGCGAGATCCTCGAACTGGTCACCACCGTCAACACGATGGTGGACCAGCTGTCGTCGTTCGCGGAGCAGGTGACGCGGGTGGCCCGTGAGGTGGGCTCCGAGGGCATTCTGGGCGGTCAGGCCCGGGTGCGCGGGGTGACGGGCATCTGGAAGGACCTGACCGACAACGTCAATCTCATGGCCAACAACCTGACCTCCCAGGTGCGCAACATCTCGCAGGTCTCGGCGGCGGTCGCCAACGGCGACCTGACGAAGAAGGTCACGGTCGAGGCGCGCGGCGAGGTGGCGCAGCTCGCCGACACGGTCAACACGATGGTGAAGACCCTGTCGTCGTTCGCGGACGAGGTCACGCGCGTGGCGCGCGAGGTGGGCACGGAGGGCCGCCTCGGCGGTCAGGCGCACGTGCCGGGCGTCTCGGGGACGTGGAAGGACCTCACCGACTCGGTGAACTTCATGGCCTCCAACCTCACCGGACAGGTGCGGCAGATCGCCATGGTCACGACCGCCATCGCCAAGGGCGATATGACCAAGAAGATCGACATCGACGCCCGGGGCGAGATCCTGGAGCTCAAGACCACGATCAACACGATGGTCGACCAACTGTCCTCCTTCGCCGACCAGGTGACGCGGGTGGCCCGCGAGGTGGGTACCGAGGGCATCCTGGGCGGTCAGGCCCGGGTGCGCGACGTGGACGGCACCTGGCGGGACCTGACGGAGTCCGTGAACGAGATGGCCGGGAACCTGACCCGGCAGGTGCGCGCGATCGCGGCGGTCGCCACCGCGGTGACCCGCGGCGACCTGAGCCTGAAGGTCGACGTGGACGCGGCGGGCGAGATCCAGGTCCTCCAGGACAACATCAACACGATGATCGTCAACCTGCGCGACACCACCTTGGCCAACAAGGAGCAGGACTGGCTCAAGGGCAATCTGGCGCGGATCTCCGCCCTGATGCAGGGCCGCCGGGAGCTCGACGACGTGGCCTCGCTGATCATGAGCGAGCTCACTCCCGTCGTCTCGGCGCAGCACGGCGCCTTCTACCTGGCGCTGCCGACCGGGGGCACCACCGAGATCGGGACGGAGGGGGGCGCGGACGGCTCGTACGAGCTGCGGATGCGCGGGAGCTACGCGTACGCGGGCGGTCAGATGCCGATGTCCTTCCGGCCGGGTGAGGGGCTGATCGGGACGGTCGCCGAGGAGAAGCGGACGATCCTCGTCGAGAACACCCCGCCGGGCTATCTGAAGATCTCCTCGGGTCTCGGTGAGGCGCCGCCGGCGCACGTGATCGTGCTGCCGGTGCTCTTCGAGGGGAAGGTGCTGGGCGTCATCGAGCTGGCCTCCTTCACGCCCTTCACGCAGATCCAGAAGGACTTCCTCAGCCAGATCGCCGAGATGATCGGTACGAGCGTCAACACCATCAGCGTCAACTCCAAGACGGAGATGCTGCTCAAGCAGTCGCAGGAGATGACCGAGCAGCTGCGCGAGCGTTCCGACGAGCTGGAGAACCGGCAGAAGGCCCTTCAGGCCGCCAACGCGGAGCTGGAGGAGAAGGCCGAGCTGCTGGCCCAGCAGAACCGGGACATCGAGGTGAAGAACACCGAGATCGAGGAGGCCCGGCAGGTCCTGGAGGAGCGTGCCGAGCAGCTCGCGGTCTCGATGCGCTACAAGTCCGAGTTCCTGGCGAACATGTCGCACGAGCTGCGGACCCCGCTCAACTCGCTGCTGATCCTCGCCAAGCTGCTCGCCGACAACGCGGACGAGAACCTCTCGCCGAAGCAGGTGGAGTTCGCCGAGACCATCCACGGCGCGGGTTCCGACCTGCTCCAGCTGATCAACGACATCCTCGACCTGTCGAAGGTCGAGGCCGGGAAGATGGACGTCTCTCCGACCCGGATCGCGCTGGTCCAGCTCGTGGACTACGTGGAGGCCACCTTCCGGCCGCTGACGGCGGAGAAGGGCCTGGACTTCTCGGTGCGGGTCTCCCCGGAGCTGCCCGCGACCTTGCACACCGACGAACAGCGGCTGCTCCAGGTGCTGCGCAACCTGCTGTCGAACGCGGTGAAGTTCACCGACAGCGGTGCGGTGGAGCTGGTGATCCGGCCCGCAGGCGCCGATGTGCCGCTAGCGATCCGCGAGCAGCTGCTGGAGGCCGGTTCGCTGCGGGAGGCCGACGCGGATCTGATCGCCTTCTCGGTCACCGACACCGGCATCGGGATCGCGGCGAGCAAGATGCTGGTGATCTTCGAGGCCTTCAAGCAGGCGGACGGGACGACGAGCCGCAAGTACGGCGGCACCGGCCTCGGGCTGTCGATCAGCCGGGAGATCGCCCGGCTTCTGGGCGGAGAGATCCACGCGGCCAGCGAACCGGGCCGCGGGTCCACCTTCACGCTGTACCTGCCGCTGCACCCGAGCGAGCTGCCCCCTCAGGGGTACGCGCCGCCCGCGCCCGGCGGTGGCCGCGGCGAGCTCTACCGCCGGTCCCTGGACGGGGCCCGGACCGCGCGGCCGGTCGCGCCGGCCGGGTCGGTGCCGGCCCTGCCGTCGGCCCAGCCCCAGCAGATGCGGCCCGGCCCGTCGGCGGCCGAGCCGGCCGGGCAGGGGCAGGGTGGCGGGTCCGCGCTGTTCCGGCGGCGGCGCAAGGCGCTGAGCGACCTGGAGCCGCGCACCGCGGTGCCCGGGCAGCCGAACGCGACGGGCACGCAGGACGCCTGGTCCAACCCGGAGGAGGAACTCCCGGCGGCGCCGCGCACGTACGACTTCCACGGCGAGAAGGTGCTCATCGTGGACGACGACGTGCGCAACGTCTTCGCGCTCACCAGCGTGCTGGAGCAGCACGGACTGGCCGTGCTGTACGCGGAGAACGGCCGGGAGGGCATCGAGGTCCTGGAGCAGCACGACGACGTGACCGTCGTGCTGATGGACATCATGATGCCCGAGATGGACGGGTATGCGACGACCTCGGCGATCCGGCGGATGCCGCAGTTCGCGGGGCTGCCGATCATCGCCCTGACGGCCAAGGCCATGAAGGGGGACCGGGAGAAGGCGATCGACTCCGGGGCTTCCGACTACGTCACCAAGCCGGTCGACCCCGACTACCTGCTGTCGGTGATGGAGCAGTGGATGCGCGGGAAGTGACCGCCGGGAGAGCGGAAGGAGCCCCCCGGCCGACCGGCTGTGGCCGGGGGCGGTGTGGGACCCCGGTAAACGGGGAACCTTCTGCTCTCCCCCCGCGTTTCTGATAGGTCTGTCCGAGGACACGACCTACGTGCACAGTGACATCCTGGTGACAGGGTGTGGCGATCTCGGGACTGGGGCTACGATGACCGGCACAAGGACGGACGGCGCAAGGATGCCGTCCTCTGGGGCGGGGCCCGGCGCACAGGCCGGAGCCAGGAGCCGGGGAGGCCCCGTGCCGGGGCGAGGAGGACAGGGCATGGTGCAGAAGGCCAAGATCCTCCTGGTCGACGACCGGCCGGAGAATCTGCTGGCGCTGGAGGCCATCCTCTCCGCGCTCGATCAGACACTGGTCCGGGCGTCGTCGGGGGAGGAAGCGCTCAAGGCGCTGCTGACGGACGATTTCGCGGTCATCCTGCTGGATGTCCAGATGCCGGGCATGGACGGTTTCGAGACGGCCGCGCACATCAAGCGGCGGGAGCGGACCCGGGACATCCCGATCATCTTCCTGACCGCGATCAACCACGGTCCGCACCACACCTTCCGCGGGTACGCGGCGGGCGCGGTGGACTACATCTCCAAGCCCTTCGACCCGTGGGTGCTGCGGGCCAAGGTCTCGGTCTTCGTCGAGTTGTATACGAAGAACTGCCAACTGCGGGAGCAGGCGGCCCTGCTGCGGCTCCAGCTGGAGGGCGGCAGCTCGAACGGCGTGGACGGCAGCAAGGAGACGGCAGGACTGCTGGCCGAGCTCTCCGCGCGGCTCGCGGCGGTCGAGGAGCAGGCCGAGGCGCTGACCAAGCAGCTCGGCGAGGATTCGGCCG
>NZ_JBWKJU010000015.1:116821-147009 GCF_056432025.1 Streptomyces sp. NPDC045695 | reverse complement strand
CGTAGACGGCAGGACTGCTGGCCGAGCTCTCCGCGCGGCTCGCGGCGGTCGAGGAGCAGGCCGAGGCGCTGACCAAGCAGCTCGGCGAGGATTCGGCCGACGCGGGCGTGGTGGCGACCGCGGCCCATCTGGAGCGCAAGCTCACCGGGCTGCGGCGGGCGCTCGACGCGCTGGAGCCGGGGACCGCCGGAGGAGCTCCGGTCCTGCCCTCGCAGAACTGACCTCGCAGAACTGACCTCGCCCGCACCGGGTCTGGCGATGCGTCACGGTGCGGATGCGGTGCGTCAGAGCGTCGGCCGAGCCGACGACACGAACGGGTGAAGGGGTGGGCACGCGTGTCCACCGGCACGCGCACCGGTAACCTCGGGCCCATGGCCTCACGTACGTCCGGCAAGGGTTCCCAGAGCGCCGCGGGCACCGCGAAGGGCCGCACCGGCCGTACGACGGCGCCGGCGAAGAAGACTGCCCCCGCACGCAAGCCCCCCGCGAAGAAGGCCGCGCCCGCCAAGCGGGCCCCGGCCAAGAAGGCCGCGGCCAAGCCCGCGCCCTCCCCGACGGGGGGTGTGGTGCGGCTGGTGCGCGCCGTGTGGCTGGGCTGCGCGCACGCGGTCGGCGCGGTCTTCCGCGGCATCGGCCAGGGGGCCAGGAACCTCGACCCGGCCCACCGCAAGGACGGCGTGGCGCTGCTGCTGCTCGCCCTCGCGCTGATCGTCGCCGCCGGAACCTGGTCGAACCTGAGCGGTCCCGTCGGGGAACTGGTCACCATGCTGGTCACCGGCGCCTTCGGACGACTGGATCTGCTCGTTCCGATCCTGCTGGGCGTCATGGCGGTACGTTTCATCCGCCACCCCGAGCAGACCGATGCCAACGGCCGCATCGGCGTCGGGCTCTCCGCCCTCGTCATCGGTGTCCTGGGTCTGGTCCACATCGCCTGCGGGGCGCCCGGCCGGGACGAGGGGACCGCCGCGATGCAGGACGCGGGCGGGCTGATCGGCTGGGGCGCCTCCAAGCCGCTGATCTTCACCATGGGTGCGCCGCTGGCCGTGCCCCTGCTGGTGCTGCTCACGGTCTTCGGGCTGCTGGTGGTGACCGCGACCCCGGTCAACGCGATCCCGCAGCGGCTGCGCAGGCTGGGCATCCGGCTCGGGGTCATCGCCCCCAACGAGTACGACGAGGGCTACGAGGAGGGCGAGGGCGGCGCCCCCGAGCGGCGGGAGCGCCACGACCCCGAGCAGTGGCGGGCCCGCAGCGGGGCCGGCGCGGACTTCGCCGACCCGGTGGACGCCGTCGAGGAGGAGGCGCTCGCCCGGCGGCGCAGGCCGCGCAGGGCCGCCGCCCGCCCCGCCGGGGACCGCGAGATGGACGCCGTCGACGTGGCCGCGGCGGCGGCCGCCGCGCTGGACGGCGTGGTCTACGGGGGCATGCCGCCCTCGCCGCTGGTCGCCGACCTGACGCAGGGGATCACCGTGGAGCGGGAGGGCGCGGAGCCCACCGCCCCGGTGCCGACCGCCCGCGGGGAGCGCTCCGTACCGGCTGCGGCTGCCGCTGCCCCGGCCGAGGAGCCGCACGCCACCACCGCCGCGGCCTCGGGGACGCTGTCGGTGCCCGATCTGACCAAGGCCCCGCCGCAGCCCCAGGCGCTGCCGCCGCGCGCCGAGCAGCTCCAGCTGCGCGGGGACATCACGTACGCGCTGCCCTCGCTGGACCTGCTGGAGAAGGGCGGGCCGGGCAAGACCCGCAGCGCCGCCAACGACGCCGTGGTGGCCTCGCTGCGCAACGTCTTCACCGAGTTCAAGGTCGACGCGGACGTCACCGGCTTCACCCGCGGCCCGACGGTCACCCGCTACGAGGTCACCCTCGGCGCGGCGGTGAAGGTCGAGCGGATCACGGCGCTGACCAAGAACATCGCCTACGCCGTGGCCTCGCCGGACGTGCGGATCATCAGCCCCATCCCGGGCAAGTCGGCGGTCGGCATCGAGATCCCGAACACCGACCGCGAGATGGTCAACCTGGGCGACGTCCTGCGCCTCGCGGACGCGGCGGAGGACGACCACCCGATGCTGGTCGCGCTCGGCAAGGACGTCGAGGGCGGCTACGTCATGGCCAACCTCGCCAAGATGCCGCACGTGCTGGTGGCCGGCGCCACCGGCTCCGGCAAGTCCTCCTGCATCAACTGCCTGATCACCTCCGTCATGGTCCGGGCCACCCCGGAGGACGTCCGGATGGTGCTGGTGGACCCCAAGCGGGTGGAGCTCACGGCGTACGAGGGCATTCCGCACCTGATCACGCCGATCATCACCAACCCCAAGCGGGCCGCCGAGGCGCTCCAGTGGGTCGTGCGCGAGATGGACCTGCGCTACGACGACCTGGCCGCCTTCGGCTACCGGCACATCGACGACTTCAACCAGGCCATCCGCGACGGCAAGATCAAGCTGCCGCCGGGCAGCGAGCGCGAGCTCAGCCCGTACCCGTACCTGCTCGTGATCGTCGACGAGCTGGCCGACCTGATGATGGTGGCCCCGCGGGACGTCGAGGACTCGATCGTGCGCATCACCCAGCTGGCCCGCGCGGCCGGCATCCACCTGGTGCTCGCCACCCAGCGGCCCTCCGTGGACGTGGTGACCGGCCTGATCAAGGCGAACGTGCCCTCGCGCCTGGCCTTCGCCACCTCCTCGCTGGCCGACAGCCGGGTCATCCTCGACCAGCCCGGCGCCGAGAAGCTCATCGGCAAGGGCGACGGGCTGTTCCTGCCGATGGGCGCGAACAAGCCGGTCCGGCTCCAGGGCGCCTTCGTCACCGAGGACGAGATCGCCGGGATCGTGCAGCACTGCAAGGACCAGATGGCGCCCGTCTTCCGGGAGGACGTCACCGTCGGGCAGAAGCAGAAGAAGGAGATCGACGAGGACATCGGCGACGACCTGGACCTGCTGTGCCAGGCGGCCGAGCTGGTGGTCTCGACGCAGTTCGGGTCGACCTCGATGCTCCAGCGCAAGCTGCGGGTGGGCTTCGCGAAGGCCGGACGGCTCATGGACCTGATGGAATCGCGGGGGATCGTCGGCCCGAGCGAGGGGTCGAAGGCGCGCGACGTCCTGCTGAAGGCCGACGAGCTGGACGGCGTGCTCGCCGTCATCCGCGGGGAAGCGCATCCGTAGCGAAATCACGGGCAACCGTTTCCCCTGGGCGCGCGTCCAGTTGAAGGGAGGTGGCGGCACTGCGCACGGCGCCGGGCCGCCGCACCGACCGGGACCCGCCTCCCGCCTCCCGTCGCCATTCGGATGGCGTAGGAAGTGCACCCTCCGGTTGCTCCACCCTTTCGTCACCCCCCTAGACTGGACATCCAGCAGGTGGCTACACGCTCGAAAGGCGCCCACGTGTCCATCGGCAACTCCAACTCCCCCGAAGAAGAGCGTCCTTCGACCGACGACCGGTCCGAGGACCGGCTCGTCGAACGCTCCGTCGAAGAACCGTCCATCGGGACGGCCCTCAAGAAGGCCCGGATCGCTGCCGGGCTCACCGTCGACGAGGTCAGTTCCACCACCCGCGTGCGCATCCCGATCGTGCACGCGATCGAAAGTGACGACTTCACGCGGTGCGGTGGCGACGTCTACGCCCGCGGTCACATCCGTACGCTCGCCCGCGCCGTACACCTCGACCCGGCACCCCTGGTCGAGGCCTACGACGCGGCCCACGGCGGTCGGCCGGCACCCACGCCCGCCGCACCGATGTTCGACGCCGAGCGGATCCGCCCCGAGCGGCAGCGGCCCAACTGGACCGCCGCCATGGTCGCCGCGATCGTCGCCGTGATCGGCTTCGTGGGCTTCACCGCCTTCAGCGGCGGCGACGAGAAGGACAAGCGGCCGGTGGCGGAAGGTTCCGCCTCCCCGAAGCCCGCGGCACCCCAGCAGACCGGCGGGAAGCCCGCCGCGCCCCAGACCCCGCAGGCACCCAAGCCGGAGCCCTCGGACAGCGCCATCGCCGCCGCGCCCAAGGACCTCGTCACGGTCGTCCTGACCGCGGACACGGGCGAGAGCTGGATCTCGGCGAAGGACTCCACCGGCCGGCTGCTCTTCGACGGCACCCTCATGCAGGGCGAGTCCAAGACCTTCACGGACAAGGAGTCCGTCGACCTCGTGCTCGGCGACGCCGGGGTCGTGAAGCTCTTCGTGAACGGCAAGGAGATCAAGGAAGACTTCCAGCCCGGACAGGTGGAACGTCTCACATACAGCAAGGCCGACCCCCTCCAGGACCAGCCCCAGGCGGGCTGACCCGAGGCCGCCCTAGGGCGGAAGGCTTGAATCCGGATCCCCGGAGTGCGGCGCCGCACTCCGGGGATCTCGATGTGCGGGGACGTGCGGCAGGGGCCGACGCCGGGACGAAGTAGTCTTGAGTCCATGCCCGAACGCCGTACCGTCGCCCTTGTCACTCTTGGCTGCGCCCGTAACGAGGTGGACTCGGAGGAGCTCGCAGGCCGCTTGGCGGCGGATGGCTGGGAGCTCGTCGAGGACGCCGCCGATGCGGACGTAGCCGTCGTCAACACCTGCGGCTTCGTCGAAGCCGCCAAAAAGGACTCCGTAGACGCCCTGCTGGAAGCCAACGATCTGAAGGATCACGGCAAGACCCAGGCCGTCGTCGCCGTCGGCTGCATGGCCGAGCGCTACGGCAAGGAGCTCGCCGAAGCGCTGCCCGAGGCGGACGGCGTGCTCGGCTTCGACGACTACGCCGACATCTCCGACCGCCTCCAGACCATCCTCAACGGCGGCATCCACGCCTCCCACACCCCGCGCGACCGGCGCAAGCTGCTGCCGATCAGCCCGGCGGAGCGCCAGGGCGCCACGGTGGCCCTGCCGGGCCACGCGCAGGGACCCGCCGAGGAGCCGGCCGAGGCCCCCGCCGACCTGCCCGAGGGGATCGCACCCGCCTCCGGGCCGCGCGCGCCGCTGCGCCGCCGCCTGGACAAGAGCCCGGTGGCCTCCGTGAAGCTCGCCTCCGGCTGCGACCGGCGCTGCTCCTTCTGCGCCATCCCGTCCTTCCGCGGATCCTTCGTCTCCCGCCGTCCCAGCGACGTGCTGGGCGAGACCCGCTGGCTGGCCGAGCAGGGCGTCAAGGAGGTCATGCTGGTCTCCGAGAACAACACCTCGTACGGCAAGGACCTCGGCGACATCCGGCTGCTGGAGACCCTGCTGCCGGAGCTGGCCGCGGTGGACGGCATCGAGCGGGTGCGCGTCAGCTACCTCCAGCCGGCCGAGATGCGGCCCGGCCTGATCGACGTGCTCACCTCGACCCCCAAGGTCGTCCCGTACTTCGACCTCTCCTTCCAGCACTCGGCCCCCGACGTGCTGCGCGCCATGCGCCGTTTCGGTGACACCGACCGGTTCCTGGAACTGCTGGACACCATCCGCTCCAAGGCCCCGCAGGCCGGCGTCCGGTCCAACTTCATCGTCGGCTTCCCCGGCGAGAAGGAGTCGGACTTCGCCGAGCTGGAGCGTTTCCTCACCCACGCCCGCCTCGACGCCATCGGCGTCTTCGGCTACTCGGACGAGGACGGCACCGAGGCCGTCACGTACGACCACAAGCTGGACGAGGACACCATCGCCGAGCGCCTGGCCCACATGCAGCGCCTCGCCGAGGAGCTCACCTCGCAGCGCGCGGAGGAGCGGATCGGCGAGACCCTGGAGGTACTCGTCGAGACGGTCGTCCCGCTCGACGAGGCGGAGGAGGGCGAGGGCGCCTACGGACGCGCCGCCCACCAGGCCCCCGAGACCGACGGCCAGGTCGTCTTCACCGACGGCGCGGGCCTGGTCCCCGGGCGTATCGTCACGGCGAAGGTGGTCGGCACCCTGGGTGTGGACCTGGTGGCCGAGCCCCTGGGCATGGACCTCGAGGAGGCGGCCGGATGACCGGAGTCCCGGCATCTGCGGCGGGCGGGACCGGCCGCCGGCCCGCGCCCGGCGCGAAGCTGGGGGCCGCGGCCGTCAATCAGGCCAGCCTGTGGAACATCGCCAACATCCTGACGATGATCAGGCTCGTCCTGGTGCCGGGATTCGTCCTGCTGCTGCTCGCCGACGGGGGCTACGACCCCGTCTGGCGGGCGCTGGCATGGGCGGCCTTCGCCGTCGCCATGATCACGGACATCTTCGACGGGCACCTGGCCCGGGCGTACGACCTGGTCACCGACTTCGGGAAGATCGCCGACCCGATCGCCGACAAGGCGATCATGGGCTCGGCGCTGATCTGCCTTTCCTGGCTCGGTGACCTCCCCTGGTGGGTGACCGGGGTGATCCTCGGGCGGGAGCTCGGGATCACGCTGCTCCGCTTCTGGGTCATCCGCTACGGCGTGATTCCCGCCAGCCGCGGCGGCAAGCTGAAGACCCTGGCCCAGGGCACGGCCCTGGGCATGTACGTACTCGCGCTGACCGGACCGCTGGCGACGTTGCGCTTCTGGATGATGGCGGTGGCCGTCGTGCTGACGGTCGTCACCGGTTTGGACTACATCCGCCAGGCGGTCGTGCTGCGCCGCCAAGGTCTCGCCGCGGAGCGGGCCGAGAGGTGACGTACGCGGCGGGGAGTTCCGCGGCGGCGCAAGCCGGTGCCGCGGAGGCGGGAGAGGCCACAGTGGCCGGAGTGGCTGCGGAAGTGTTGCGGCTGCTCGCGGAGAGTGACCAGAGCCTCGCCGTGGCCGAATCCCTGACCGGAGGCATGGTGGCCGCCGAGATCACAGCCGTCCCCGGTGCCTCGCTGTCCTTCCGTGGCTCGGTCACGGCCTATGCGACGCAGGTCAAGCACCGGGTCCTGGGGGTGGATGCGGCACTGCTGGAGGCCGAGGGCGCGGTGAACGCGCAGGTCGCGGCCGAGATGGCGGCCGGTGTGCGGCAGCTGATGGGCGCTTCGTGGGGAATCGCGACCACCGGAGTGGCCGGTCCGCAGCCGCAGGACGGGCAGCCGGTGGGCACCGTCTTCATCGCCGTGGAGGGTCCGGGGAGCAGGAAAACGGCCCTGCTGAGGTTGAAAGGCTCCCGTACGGAAATTCGTAGGGAGAGTGCACGCACAGTGCTGGAACTTCTCTCAGGCCAACTCCGTGAGAATGCGCGGAGGCAGGATACGGAACAGAACGGGGGGATTTGATGTTTGCAGCCCTGAGTGAACACGACATCGCTCCCCGCACGGCCGCGGCGCGAGGCGGTACGGTGGGGCGTGAAGGATGCGGCTACACGGTCAGAGGAGGGAGCCACCGATGATTCTGCTCCGTCGCCTGCTGGGTGACGTGCTGCGTCGGCAGCGCCAGCGCCAGGGCCGTACTCTGCGCGAAGTCTCCTCGTCGGCCCGAGTTTCGCTCGGCTATCTCTCCGAGGTGGAGCGGGGGCAGAAGGAGGCATCCTCCGAGCTGCTCTCCGCGATCTGCGACGCGTTGGACGTACGGATGTCCGAGCTGATGCGCGAAGTCAGCGATGAACTGTCGCTGGCCGAGCTGGCACAGTCGGCCGCGGCAAGCGAACCGGTGAGCGTGCCGGTCCGCCCGATGCTCAATTCGGTCTCCATGGCTTCGGTCACGGGTGGGCCGGAGCGGGTGACCATCAAGGCACCTGCGGAAGCGGTGAATGTCGTAGCCGCGTGAGCGAGTACGTGAGCGAATGAGCGTGGCCGGAGCCCCGGCCGGTGCCTGAGGCGCCGGCCGGGGCTCCTGGCCGTTCTGGGTGCGGGTGCGGGGGCCGTGCGGGAGGATGGGGCCCGTACGGGTCCTGGCCCCTGGGAGGTGGCCGTGCGGCGGTTACTGCGCATACCTGCGGCCTTGGCCCTCGCGCTGGCGGTGGGTGCGCTGTGGTGGTGGGCCGTGCTGCGGCTGGTGCTGGCCCCCGACGAGTCGGGGGCGGTGGAGGGCGCGGTGGCGGTGGGCGGCTGGGGGCTCGGGCTGCTGCCGGTGCACTGTGTGCCGGAGCCGGTGCGCAAGGCCCGGAGGCGGGCTGCGGAGGCGGGCTCCGGCGGTGAGGCGGGGCCTGGCGGTGGGGCAGGCCCTGCCGACGGCGTCACCACGGCATCGAGACTCCCCCGTTCGGGCGAAGGATCTGGCCTGTCATGAAGGACGAGGCGTCCGAGGCCAGGTAGAGCACGGCCTGGGCGATGTCCTCGGGCTCGCCGACCCGGCGCAGGGGGGACATGCGGATCATCGCCGCCTCGGTCTGCTCCTGGACCTCGGGGCTGTGGCGGCCGGTCATGGGCGTGCGGATCCAGCCGGGGGCGACGGCGTTGACGCGTATGCCGTGGGGGCCGGCCTCGGTGGCGAGGGTCTTGGTCAGCTGGACGACGGCGGCCTTGGCGGCGCTGTAGCAGAGCAGGCCGGGCTGGGCGGCGTCCACGGCGCCGGAGGCCATGGTGACGATCGAGCCGGGGCGGCCCGCCGCGATCATGGAGCGGGCGGCTTCCTGGCAGGTGCGCAGGACCCCCTTGAAATTGATGTCCAGGACGCGGTCGAGGTCCTCGTCGGTCGTCTCCAGGACGCTGCTGGTGTGCATGACCCCGGCGATGGCGGCGGCGATGTCGAGCGGTCCCGCCGCGCTGACGGCCGCCCGCAGGGCGGTCCGGTCGGTGACGTCGAGGAGGTGGACGCGGGCGCTGCCGCCGGCCCCGGCTATGAGGGCGGCCGTCTCGGCGAGGCCCTTCTCGTCGCGGTCCGCGCAGTGCACGCGGGCGCCCGCGGCGGCGAGGACGGCGGCGGTGGAGCGGCCGATGCCGCTGGCGGCGCCGGTGACCAGTGCGGTGCGGCCGGTGAGGTCGTACGGGGCTGTGGGTGTGGGCATGCCGGGACGGTACGAGGGGATCTGACGGGGCGTCAACTAGACGGGCGGGGCTCGTCGTACACGTGCCAGCGGGTGATCAGGCCGTCCTGGACGGTGGCGGTCCAGTGGGCGGGTCCGGCGAGACGGGGCTCGGAGCACTCGGAGCGGCCGGCGGCGCTGACGACGTCGTGGTGCACGACCACCGAGGTGAAGACGTTGCGGTAGTCCGGGAAGGCGACGAAGAGGCTCCGCCAGGCGTCGAGGCAGGCCTGCTTGCCCGCGAGGACGGTGCCCGCGGCATCGACGAAGGTGTGGTCCTGTGACATCAGGGCGGCCAGGCCGTCGAGGTCGTGGGCGGTGATGCGGTCGTTGAAGGCCAGCACGGCCGCCCGGGGGTCGCCGCCCACGGGGCCGCTCTGGCAGCGGGGGCACCAGTACGTGGGGCGGTCGTCCTGCGGGGCCTCGCGGATCGCCGCGCCGCAGCGCAGGCAGGGCCGGTGGGCGCGCCCGTAGACGAAGAGTTCCTGGCCGGGCCGGCGGATTCCGGTGGTGTTGCGGGGGTGGTAGCCGGGGCCGATGTTGGCCGCGAGCAGGCGGTGGGCGGCGCCCGGGATCTTGACGAGGGTGGCCGCGGGGACGTCGCCGACGGGCGTCCAGGGGGTGACCCGCGCCATGAAGCAGAGCTCGGCCTTGTAGACGTTGCCGATCCCGGCGAGGTTGCGCTGGTCGAGCAGGGCCTCGCCGATGGGGCGTTCGGGGGCGCAGCGGAGGTTGGCGACGGCGCGGTCGGGATCCCAGTCGGGGCCGAGGAGGTCGGGGCCGAGGTGACCCACGGCCCGGTCCTCCTCGGCGGTGCGCAGCAGTTCCAGGACGGGCAGGCGGTAGCCGACGGCCGTGTACTGCGAAGTGCCGAGCACGGCCCGGATCTCGTGGGCGGGGCCGCCGTGCCAGCGCTCGCCGGTGGCGAAGACCTGCCAGGCGCCGTCCATGCGGAGGTGGCTGTGCAGGGTCAGCCCGCCCTCGATCCGGGCCAGGAGGTGCTTGCCGCGCGGTACCACCTCCAGGACCGTCCGGCCGGTGAGGTCGGTGGTGGCCAGCCGTGGCACGCGCAGGTCGCTGCGGGTGAGCGGGCGGCCGGCCAGGGCCGCGTGCAGCCGGTCCGCGGCGCGCCGGACGCTGTCTCCTTCGGGCATGTGCTCATTGTGCGCGTGCGGTGGTGTGCGTGCAGTGGTGTGCGTGCGGTGGCGCGCGTGTGCGGCGCGGCGGACCGCGCCGGTCGCGGTCGCGGTCTTCAATGGCCCGTAGGGCCGTCGGACGGTCCTGACGAGCGCGCGGGCGCGGACGCGGGAGAGCGTTCGGGCGGCAACCGCCCGAACGGGAAGGGAGCACCGGCATGAAGGTCGCAGTCCTCGGAACCGGCGGCGGAGGCCGGGCGCACGCCGCCAGGCTGCTGGGACTCGGTCACGAGGTGTACGTGGGCACCCGGGACTCCGAGGTCACGCTCAGCCGCAACGAAACCGACTTCATGGGCATCGACCCCTTCGGGCAGTGGCTCGCCGAGCACCCGGGCATCGAGCTCCTGAACTTCGACGCCGCCGCGAGCGCCGCCGACTTCGTCATCAACGGGATCGACGGGGCCAACGCGGTGCGCGTGCTCAGCGGCATCGGCGCGCACCTGGCCGGCAAGACCCTCATGGACTACGCCGTCCCCTTCGTCTACAACGCCGAGCAGGCCCACCCCTGGCCCACGCCCTGGGGAGTGATGCCCGCGCTGGACCCCGTGGACCACGACAGTCTGGGCGAGCGGATCCAGCGCGCCCTCCCGGCGGTCAAAGTGGTCAAGGCCTGCGTCACCCAGGAGCAGGAGACCGCAGTCGACCCGAAGGCCGTGGCCGGAGGGGACCACACGATGTTCATCGCGGGTGACGACGACGACGCCAAGGCGCAGGTCACCGAGCTGCTGAGGGCGTACGGCTGGCGGGACGTCCTCGACCTCGGTCCTCTGGTCTCCGCGCGCGGCATGGAGATGTACGCCCACCTGCACAGCGCGATCCAGTTCGCCCTCGGCGGCGGCCGGTTCGGCATCAAGGTGATGCGCTGACGGGGAGTCCGGGCGGGACGGGACGAGCCCCCGCGACGGGGCGCCGTCGCGGGGGCTCGTGGTGGCAAGGGTGGAGGGCCCTGAGGGGCCGCCCGTTACTTCCAGGTGAGGGGCTTGCCGTTGTTCAGGTTGTTGTAGGGGTTGCCCCAGTACTGGGCGGCGACCACCTTCGTCTGTGCGGACGGGGCCAGGGCGATGGCGCACCCGGCCTGGCTCTGGCCGTTGGTGAAGCCCTTCGGCAGCGAGTCGTCCTTGCACTTCTCGAACTTGCCGATGACCGAGACGCCCTGCGCCTCGCTGCCGTCCGGGAGCAGGCCCTTGATGTGGCCCACCGAGGAGTAGGACAGGTCGGTGGTGCCGACGTTCTTGACCGTGTAGCGGACGTAGTACGGGATCATCCCCTTGACCTTGTCGCCGAGGTTCAGCGAGTCCAGGTCGGAGGGGTTGCCCTGCTCGACCGTGGTGACGGTGAGGGCGATCGTGCCGCCCTTGTTGTTTCCGTAGTCGAACGGGACGGTGGCGGTCTCGCCGAGCTTGAACGCCTGGCCCGACTTGGCGGTGCCCGCGGCCCCGGCGGGGGCCTCGCTGCCGCCTGCCGACGGGCTGGCCGGGGCGCTGGAGGCCGCGCTCGGCGCGCCGGCGCCGGCGGACTGGCTCGGCTGCGCCGGAGCCACCTCCTCGTTGCCGTTCTTACAGCCGGTCAGGGCCAGGGTGCCGACGACGGCCAGGGCGACCGCGCCCAGGGTGGTTCCACGCATGCTGATGGTGCTCACTCTTCTGTCCCCCATGACGGTGCATCGTGTGTGTGATGCCTGTGATCATCTTGATAAGGGATGAATAAGCGCCCGTTCCAGCCCGTGGGGCCGTTGGCGACGGTCTTGTGACATGCCCAAGACATCAGCGGAACAGGTGATGCCGTTTCGTGGCCGTCAGGAGCGCAGGCGCAGGCCTCTCGGTGTGGCGTGGAAACCGGACGCCTCCAGAGCGGGCCCGAGCGGGGACGTGAGGGAGGCCGCCGCATTGATCCGCTCCACCGTCAGGGCCGGGAGGGTGCCCGCGCGGGAGGCGGCCGCCAGGGCCGTCACGGCCGCGGCCAGGCGGGGATCACCGGCCTCCGGCCAGGCCAGCAGGGTCTTGCCGCCGCGCTCCAGGTACAGGGTGAGCTCGCCGTCGACCAGCACCACCAGCGAGCCGGCCTTGCGGCCCGGCTTGTGGGTGGCCCCCGCCGGGGGCTCCGGCCAGGGCAGGGCCGCGCCGTACGCGTTCGCCGGGTCGGCGGCCGCCACGACCACCGCGGCCAGCGGCGGCGGGGTCCGCTCGGCCGCCCGGAGCCGGTCCACGGCGCCGTCCATCGCGAACTGCGCCGCGCCCAGCCCCTCGACCACATAGCCCCGCCGGGCCTGCCCGCTGTCCTCGAAGGCCGACAGGACGCGGTACACCGCGCTGAAGCCGCCTTCCACCCCCTCCGCGGCGACCGCGCCACGGGTCACCACCCCGTGCCGGTCCAGCAGGGTGCGGGCCAGGGCGTGGGCCCGGTGGGTCGGGTCGGGGGCCGGGGACGGCAGCAGCGACCAGCGTCCGGAGACCGTGGGCGGGCCCGTACGGGACGCCGTCGCGCTGAGCGTGCCGTACCGGCCCCGGGGGACCGTGCGCCGGGCCCGGTGCGCGGTGGAGCCGGCGGTGCGGCCCGAGCCCAGCAGCGCGCGCAGCGGGGCCAGGGTGTCATTGGTGAGCCGGCCGGACCAGGCCAGGTCCCACACGGCCTCGGAGAGCGCGAGGTCGGAGACCTCGGGGAACTCGGCGCGGACCGACTGCGAGATCTGCCGGAAGAACAGGCCGTACCCGCCCGCGAGGGACGCCAGGACCGCCTGGTGGAGGGGGCTCTCCTCCAGCGGGTGCGGCGGGGGCAGGAGCAGCGGGGCCGCCTCCGCCAGGTAGAGGGAGATCCATCCGTCCTTGCCCGGCAGTGCCCCGGCGCCCGCCCAGATCACCTCGCCCGTGGTGGTCAGCTCGTCCAGCAGGCCGGGGGAGTAGCCGGCCACCCGCGACGGGAGGATCAGCCGCTCCAGCGCCGAGGCCGGGACGGGGGCGCCCTGGAGCTGCTCGACCGCCCGGGCCAGGCCGTCGAGGCCGCGCAGGGCCCCGCCCAGGTGCTGCCACTGCGGGAGGAACGTGGCCAGCGCGGTCGGCGGGACCGGCTCCAGCTCCTGGCGCAGCGCGGCGAGCGAGCGGCGGCGGAGCCTGCGCAGCACCGTGGCGTCGCACCACTCCTGGCCGATGCCCGCGGGGTGGAACTCGCCCTGGACCACCCTGCCGGCCGCGGCGAGCCGGTGCAGGGCGCCCTCGGTCACCGCCGCGCCCAGGCCGAAGCGGGCGGCGGCGGTGGCCGTGGTGAACGGCCCGTGGGTGCGGGCATACCGGGCCAGCAGGTCCCCGAGGGGGTCCTTGACCGGCTCGGTGAAGGCCTCCGGGACCCCGACCGGCAGCGCCGTGCCCAGCGCGTCCCGCAGCCGGCCCGCGTCCTCGATCGCCGCCCAGTGGTCCGCGCCGCCGACCCGGACCAGGATGGCGCGGCGGGCCGCGGCGAGCTCCTGCGCCCAGCCGGGATCCGCCCCGCGCTCGACGAGCTCCCCCTCCGTGAGGGGGCCGAGCATGCGCAGCAGGTCGGCCACCGACTCGGGGTCCTTGGCCCGCCGGTCCTCCGTGAGCCACTGGAGCTCGCGCTCCAGCTCCTCCAGCACCTGCGCGTCCAGCAGCTCGCGCAGCTCGGCCTGGCCCAGCAGCTCGGCCAGCAGTCGGGAGTCCAGCGACAGCGCGGCCGCCCTGCGCTCGGCGAGGGGCGAGTCGCCCTCGTAGAGGAACTGGGCGACGTACCCGAAGAGGAGGGAACGGGCGAAGGGGGAGGGCTCCGGGGTGGTGACCTCGACCAGGCGGACGCGGCGCGCCTCGATGTCGCCCATCAGCTCGGTCAGGCCGGGCACGTCGAAGACGTCCTGGAGGCACTCGCGTACGGCTTCCAGCACGATCGGAAACGAACCGAACTCCGAAGCCACTTGCAGCAGTTGGGACGCACGCTGGCGCTGCTGCCACAAGGGGGTGCGCTTGCCCGGACTGCGGCGCGGCAGCAGCAGGGCGCGGGCCGCGCACTCGCGGAAGCGGGAGGCGAACAGCGCCGAGCCGCCGACCTGGTCGGTGACGATCTGGGTGATGTCACCGTGGTCGAAGGCGACGTCGGCCGCGCCCAGCGGGGCCTGCTCGTCGTCGAACTCGAAGGCGGGGACTCCCGAGGGGTCGTGGTCCAGGAGGTCCATGGACAGCAGGTCGGCGTCCGGCAGGCGCAGCACGATGCCGTCATCGGCATGCATCACCTGCGCGTCCATGCCGTACTTCTCGGCGAGGCGGGCGCCCAGCGCCAGCGCCCACGGGGCGTGCACCTGCGCGCCGAAGGGGGAGTGGACCACGACCCGCCAGTCGCCGAGCTCGTCGCGGAAGCGCTCCACCACGATGGTCCGGTCGTCCGGGACGTGACCGCAGGCCTCGCGCTGCTCCGCCAGATACGCCAGCACGTTCTGCGCGGCCCAGGCGTCCAGGCCCGCCGCCAGCAGGCGCAGCCGGGCGTCCTCCTCGGACAGGGCGCCCAGCTCGCGGAGGAACGCGCCCACCGCGCGGCCCAGTTCGAGCGGGCGGCCCAGCTGGTCGCCCTTCCAGAACGGCAGCCTGCCCGGCACCCCAGGGGCGGGGGTGACCAGGACGCGGTCACGGGTGATGTCCTCGATGCGCCAGGAGGTGGTGCCCAGGGTGAAGACGTCCCCGACCCGGGACTCGTACACCATCTCCTCGTCGAGCTCGCCGACCCGGCCCCCGCCCTTCTTCGGGTCCGAACCGGCCAGGAAGACACCGAAGAGCCCTCGGTCCGGGATGGTGCCGCCGGAGGTCACCGCGAGGCGCTGGGCGCCCGGCCGTCCCGTGATCGTCCCCGCCACCCGGTCCCACACCACCCGGGGCCGCAGCTCCGCGAACGCGTCCGACGGATAGCGGCCCGCCAGCATGTCCAGCACCGCCGTGAACGCGGACTCCGGCAGCGCCGCGAACGGGGCCGCCCGCCGCACCAGGGCGATCAGGTCGTCCAGCTGCCAGGTGTCCATCGCGGTCATCGCGACCAGCTGCTGCGCGAGGACGTCGAGCGGATTGGAGGGGATCCGCAGGGACTCGATCGAGCCCGTGCGCATCCGCTCGGTCACCACCGCCGCCTGCACCAGGTCGCCGCGGTACTTGGGGAAGACCACGCCCGTGGAGACGGCGCCCACCTGGTGGCCGGCGCGGCCCACCCGCTGGAGGCCGGAGGCCACCGACGGCGGGGACTCCACCTGCACCACCAGGTCCACCGCGCCCATGTCGATGCCCAGCTCCAGACTGGAGGTGGCGACCACGGCGGGCAGCCGGCCCGCCTTCAGGTCCTCCTCCACCAGCGCCCGCTGCTCCTTGGACACCGAGCCGTGGTGCGCGCGGGCCAGCAGGGGCGGCGCGCCCTGCGCGGCGCCCGACTGGGCCATGACCTGCGCCGGGGACGCCCCCTCGGGGAGCTTCTCGCCGACGGCGCGCTCGTAGGCGATCTCGTTGAGCCGGTTGCACAATCGCTCCGCGAGACGGCGGGAGTTGGCGAACACGATCGTCGAGCGGTGGGCCTGCACCAGGTCCGCGATCCGCTCCTCCACATGCGGCCAGATCGACGGCCTGTCGCCGCCCTCCTTGCCCTCGGTCGCGGGCGAGCCCCCCAACTCGCCCATGTCCTGCACCGGGACGACCACCGACAGGTCGAACTCCTTGGTGGAGGGCGGCTGGACGATCGCCACCCTGCCGCGCGGCGCGAGGTACCGGGCCACCTCGTCCACCGGCCGGACCGTCGCCGACAGCCCGATCCGGCGCGCCGGGCGGGGCAGCAGCTCGTCCAGCCGCTCCAAGGACAGGGCCAGGTGGGCGCCCCGCTTGGTCCCGGCGACCGCGTGCACCTCGTCCAGGATCACCGTCTCGACCCCGGCCAGGGCGTCGCGGGCCGCCGAGGTCAGCATCAGGAACAGCGACTCGGGCGTGGTGATGAGGATGTCCGGCGGGCGCGTGGCCAGCGCCCGGCGCTCGGCCGGCGGGGTGTCGCCGGAGCGGATCCCGACCCGGATCTCCGGCTCGGGCAGGCCCAGGCGGACGGACTCCTGGCGGATCCCGGTCAGCGGGCTGCGCAAATTGCGCTCCACGTCCACGGCCAGGGCCTTCAGGGGCGATACGTAAAGGACGCGGCAGCGCTTGCCCGGCTCGGCCGGCGGCGGGGTCGAGGCGAGCTGGTCGAGGGCGGCGAGGAAGGCCGCCAGGGTCTTGCCGGAGCCGGTGGGCGCGACGACGAGCACGTCCGAGCCCTCCGCGATGGCCCGCCAGGCGCCCTCCTGGGCGTCGGTGGGCCTGACGAAGGCCCCCGTGAACCACGAGCGGGTCGCGGGGGAGAACGAGTCGAGTGCAGCTCCTGCCATGCCCCCATCGTGCACCCGGCCACTGACAACGGGCCGGACCTGGGAAGACCTGGGGAAACGCGCGTCACGGGCGGAGCGCAGAATGGGGGGATGGGGACGGACGAGGGGCGCCGGGAGTGGGCACGGCACTGGCAGTACGCGCAACTGCCCGGGCTGGACCTGCTGCGCGCGCACTACGTACGCCACACCTTTCCCCGCCACGCCCACGACGGGTACGTCATCGCGGCCGTCACCGGGGGCATCGAGGAGGTCGGGCTCCCCGGCGGCACGGTGCGGGCCGGGCCGGACAGCGTGGTCCTGATCAACCCCGAGGTGCCGCACAGCGCGCGCGCCGGGGCCCCCGAGGGCTGGGCCTACGCCACCCTCTACCCCTCCCGTGACCTGATCGCCGAGGTCGCCGACGAGATCGCCACCCTGCGCGGCACGCCCGGCTTCACGGCCGACGTGGTCCCCGACCCGCACGGCGCGCGGACGATCACCGAGGTGCACCGGGCCGCCGAGGCCGGGAACGCGCTGGCCGCCGACACCCTGCTGCGGGGCGCGGTGGCCCGCATGCTCAGCCGGCACGCGGGCCCGCTGCCCACGCGCGCGGTCCGCGGCGCGGGCGGCGCCGACGCGGCCCGGGCCCGCGGCGTGCTGGAGGAGCGGATGGCCGACCCGCCGTCGCTGGAGCAGCTCGCGGCGGAGCTGGGCACGAGCCCCTTCGCCCTGCTGCGGGCCTTCCGCGAGCGGTACGGGATGCCGCCGCACACCTGGCTGACCGACGCCAGGGTCCGCCGGGCCCGCCGGCTGCTCGACGCGGGCACCCTGCCGGCGGAAGCCGCCGTGACCGTCGGCTTCACCGACCAGCCGCACCTGAACCGGCACTTCACCCGCATCGTGGGGGTCCCGCCGGGCGCCTACCGGCGGGAGCGGGCCTGAGGCCCGTCGAGGCCCCCGCCCCGCGCACTGGGTGCGTGCAAGAACGTACAAGACGGCCCGCCCGGCCCCGCATAGGTTCGGCGTGTGGGAGAACAGCGGATGGTCACGGAGCCAGAGACACGAGAGACGGCCGGGCGGCCCCGCGCGGCTGTCATCAGGGACGCGCTCGGAGTCGGGGTGGCCGTCGGGCTGTCCGGCTTCGCCTTCGGGGTGACCGCCGCCGGCGCCGGGATCAGTACCCTCCAGGCCTGCGTGCTGAGCCTGCTCGTCTTCACCGGGGCCTCGCAGTTCGCCCTGGTCGGGGCGCTCGCCGCGGGCGGGAACCCGTTCACCGCCGCCGCCGGGGCCTTCTTCCTCGGGACCCGCAACGCCTTCTACGGGCTGCGGCTGTCCCAGCTGCTCGCCCTGCCCCGCGCCGTACGGCCCTTCGCCGCGCACTGGGTGATCGACGAGACCACCGCCGTGGCCCTGGCGCAGGACGGCCGCAGGTCGGCCCGGCTCGGCTTCGCCGTCACCGGCCTCAGCCTGTACGTCCTGTGGAACCTCACCACCCTGCTCGGCGCGCTCGGCGCCGAGGCCATCGGGGACACCCGGGCGTGGGGGCTGGACGCCGCCGGGCCCGCCGTGTTCCTGGCCCTGCTCGCGCCCATGCTGAAGACCTCCACCGAGCGGGCCGTCGCGGCCCTGGCGCTCGTCCTCGGCCTGGGGTTCCTGCCCGTACTGCCCGCCGGGGTGCCCGTCCTGACCGCGGCCCTGGCCGCCCCCGTCGTGCTCTGGATGAAGGGACGCCGCTCGTGAACGGCATGACCGGCATGAACGTCTGGATCGCCATCGGACTCACCGTCGTCGGCTGCTACGCCGTCAAGCTCGCCGGGCTGCTCGTCCCCGCCGGGGCCCTGGAGCGGCCGGTGGTGCGCCGCCTGGCAGGCCTGCTGCCGGTGGCGCTGCTCGCCGCGCTCACCGCCCAGCAGACCTTCAGCACCGGCCACGCGCTCGTACTCGACGCCCGCGCCGCCGGGCTCGCCGCCGCCGGGACCGCGCTTCTGCTGCGGGCTCCGTTCCTGGTCGTGGTCGCGGCCGCCGTCCTCGTCACCGCGGGGGTACGGGCCCTGGGCGGCTGAGCTCCGGGGCCGGCAGGCGGCCGTAGGCCCGAAGCGTCAGCAGCGCCTCCAGGGTGGCGATCGGCCGCCGCTCCAGCGAGCTCCCCGGCGCCCAGGCCCTGCGGTGGACCGGCCACCCGCCGTCGGGCTCCTGCCGGGCAGCCAGGAAGTCCAGCGAGCGGTCCATCTCCTCGTCGGTGAACCAGCCGCGCGCCAGCGACTCGGGCCGCCGCGCGAAGTCGTACGGGAACAGCTGCTCGCCCGGCGCGCAGCCGGGAGCGGGCGGATACTCCTCGGGCCGCTCCGGATCGAGCACCGCCAGTCTCCGCTCCCGCACGAGCCGGCCCAGCCGGTCCGCGGCCGCCGCCGCCCGCGCCCGGTCGGGGACGCCGTCGAGGAAGACCACCGCGCTCTGCACCTCGTACGGATGCCAGTGGCGCAGGCTCTCGATCCGGTCCCAGCAGAAGTCCGTGGCCCGGAAGAGCCAGGCGTGCCAGACCCGGTTGCGGTGCAGTACGCCGACGACGGCGCCCGTGGTCAGCAGCTCGCCCGGCGGGTCGTCGTGCATCGGGTGGTAGGGGGCCGCGGGGTAGGCGCGCGGGGCCGGGAAGACCACCGGGAGCGCGCCGTCCGCGGTGGACATCCGGGTGAGGTGGCGGCAGAGCCGCTCGATGCGCTGGCCGGCGCAGCGGCCCAGGCTGTCCAGGACGCGCAGGGCGTGCGCGGTGTGCAGCGGCTGGCTGAGCGGACCGCGCAGATCCGGATCGAGCGCGTGGCCGTAGCCGCCGTCGTCGTTGAGGTACGAACCGAGGGCGGTGTCCACGGGGTCGGCGTCCCCGCCGAGGAAGTGGTACGCGAACCGCCGCTGCTCCAGCACGCGGGCCGTGAGCCAGATGAACTGCTCGGCGCGGGCCAGCGGCGTCGGCGGGGTGAGAGCGGAAGCTTCGTCTCCGGGCATGCGTGCAACGTAGGGGGCGGTGGTGCGGCGAGGAGGGCCGAACGCGGCCGGTGCACTCTCCCGGGGCGGGATACTGGGGGCATGCGGTTGACGATTTTCTGGGAGCGGATGGCCGAGCACTTCGGTGCGGCCTACGCCGAGTCCTTCGCGCGGGACCACGTCATGGCGGAGCTGGGCGGCCGGACCGTCTACCAGGCCCTGGACGCCGGCTGGGAGACCAAGGACGTGTGGCGCGCGGTGTGTTCGGCGATGGACGTGCCGGCCCGGCTGCGCTGAGAGCCGACCTCCCGGGAGGGCGCGCGTGCGGGCCGGACCGCCGGTGGGACACACTGGGCGGCGTGGCAGCCAGTGATGAGACGACGACCCACGCCCCGACACCCCCGCAGGCCGGGTCCGCGGGGGCCGGGAGCCCACCGCAACCGGTGGATCACGCCGGAGCCGACCCGCGGATGCCGCGCTGGCTGCCGCGCGCCGTGGTGCTGGTACTGGCCCTCGTCGCCTGCTTCCAGCTCGGAAGCTGGGCCTTCCACCAGCTGATCGGGCTGCTCGTCAACATCCTGATCGCGTTCTTCCTCGCGCTCGCGATCGAACCCGCGGTGTCCAGGATGGCGGCCCACGGCATGCGCCGCGGGCTCGCCACCTTCCTGATGTTCCTCGGGGTGTTCATCGCGGTCGCCGGCTTCCTCACCCTGCTGGGCTCGATGCTCGCCGGGCAGATCGTCGAGATGGTGGAAGGCTTCCCGCGCTACCTCGACTCGGTGATCAAGTCGGTCAACGCCACCTTCCACACCGATTTCTCCCGGCTGGACATCCAGGAGAGCCTGCTGCGCTCCGACTGGCTGCGCACGTACGTGGAGAACAGCGCGACCGGCGTGCTCGACGTGTCCGCCACGGTGCTCGGCGGCCTCTTCAAGCTGCTGACGATCGGGCTGTTCTCCTTCTACTTCGCCGCCGACGGACCGCGGCTGCGGCGCGCGCTGTGCTCCGTACTGCCGCCCTCGAAGCAGTCCGAGGTGCTGCGCGCCTGGGAGATCGCCGTGGCCAAGACGGGCGGCTACCTCTACTCGCGCGGGCTGATGGCGCTGATCTCCGGCATCGCGCACTACGTCCTGCTGGTGATCCTCGGGGTGCCGTACGCGCCCGCGCTCGCCGTGTGGGTGGGGCTGGTCTCGCAGTTCATCCCCACCATCGGCACCTATCTCGCGGGCGCGCTGCCGATGCTGATCGCCTTCACCGTCAACCCGTGGTACGCGCTGTACGTGCTGGGCTTCGTGGTCATCTACCAGCAGTTCGAGAACTACGTCCTCCAGCCGAAGCTGACCTCGAAGACCGTGGACATCCATCCGGCGGTGGCCTTCGGATCGGTCATCGCGGGCACCGCCCTGCTGGGTGCGGTCGGGGCGCTCATCGCGATCCCGGCCGTCGCCACGCTGCAGGCCTTCCTCGGCGCGTACGTGAAGCGCTACGAGCTGACGAAGGACGCGGACGCCTCTACTGCCCGCCAGCGGCGCCGAGTACGGTGGCCAAGGTGGTGGTGACGGTCGCCTCGGCGGCCTCCTTGGTCACCCCGAGGCCGCTCAGCGGGCCCTCGCCGTGCTCCAGCTCCAACAGCGCGAGCAGGATGTGCTCGGTGCCGACGAAGTCGTGACCCAGGCGCAGTGCCTCGCGGAAGGTGAGCTCCAGGGCCTTCTTCGCGGACGCGTCGAAGGGGATGAGGTCGGGGACCTCCGCGCTGGCCGGGGGCAGCACGGCGGCCACGGCGGCGCGCACCTCGTCCGCGGACACTCCCTGGGCGCGCAGGGCGATGCCCGCGATGCCTTCGGGTTCGGCCAGCAGGCCCAGGACCAGGTGCTCGGTGCGGATCTCGGTGCCGCCCGCGGCGCGGGCCTCGTTCTGGGCGGTCATGACGACGTTGCGGGCGCGGGGGGTGAACCGGCCGAAGCCCTGCTGGGGATCGAGGGCGGGGTCGCCCTCCTTGTCGGCCTTGGGGACGAAGCGCTTCTGGGCGGCCTGGCGGGTGACGCCCATGCTCTTGCCGATGTCGGTCCAGGAGGCTCCGGAGCGGCGGGCCTGGTCGACGAAGTGACCGATGAGGTGGTCGGCCACCTCGCCGAGGTGCTCGGCGGCGACGACCGCGTCGCTGAGCTGCTCCAGCGTGTCGGTGTGGACCTTCTTGATGGCCTCGATGAGGTCGTCGAGGCGTACCGGGTTGGTCATGCGAACGGGTTCCACGGAAGGGTTCGTCATGAGTGCAACCCTAGGTTGACAGTTCTCCACTGTCAACCCAAGGTTGTCACTGGGGGTGGGTAGCCGACGTCGGTCGGCGGCCCCCGGCGGCGCCTACGAGGCCGGCGCCGTGCCTCCGGCCTTCGAGAACTTCTCCCACTGGGCCGTCACCACTTCCTCCGGCACCCCGCCGAAGTCCTTCGTGTCGATGGCGTCCGACCGGAAGGAGAGCGTCACCGGCCCGGAGCGGATCACCGTCAGGTACTTGTAGAGCGAGATGTTCTGGTCCTTCACGTCCTGGACGACGATCCGGTACGCGAGCGCCTCGTCCCCGAGCGCGGGAGCCTTGACCGGCTCCACCTTGAGGATCTTCGCCTCCGCGAGCGCGCGGTCCTCGGTGTACCCGCCCGCGCACTGGCGGCCCGCCTCGGCCAGGGCCTTCATGGCCGAGGCCGCGCCCCCGTCCTTGTAGGAGCGCAGCAGGATCTCGGTCCCGACGGCCTGCCACTCGCCGGGCACGTCGGTCTTGGCGTACGCCTGGGCCGTGTGGCCCGCCTTGCCGAGGCCGGTCAGCGGCTGGCAGGCCTCGGGCCGCGCGTCGTACAGCTCGCTCATCGGCTCGTCCAGGAGCGGCTCGGAGGCCTCGTACCGCCCCGCCTTCTCGCCGGGGGCGAGCGCGAAGGCCTTGAGGCGCTCGGCGCCCGGTCCGGCCGCGGCGGATCCGGTGTTCGCGCCGGCGCTGGCGCTGGCGCTCGCGCTCGCGCTCTTGCTCGCACCGGCCGGCGCCCCGCCCTCCTTGTCGCCGCCGCAGGCCACGGCCCCCGTCAGGACGACCGCCACGCCGACCGCGACCGCCGCCGTACGGCGCGTCGTGCTGTTCCCCACCCTGTTCACGTACTGCCGTCCCCTCAGGATCTGTCGAAGCCCTGATTGTGCGGGACCGGCGGGCGCGGCGGGCGTCCGGGTGCCCGCGATGCCATGCTGGGGACGAGACACGGAGGTCGTGATGGGGTGCTACACCGACCGGGTCCTGCCGCGGATCATCAACCTCGCCTGCGGGGCCAAGACGTCGCTGCCGCTGCGGCGCCGGGTCTGCGACCGCCTGGAGGGCGAGGTCGTCGAGATCGGATTCGGCACCGGCCACAACGTCCCCTTCTACCCGCGGGACCTCACCGGTGTGGCCGCGATCGAACCCTCCGACCTCAGCTGGAGGCTGGCCCGCGACCGCGTCAGGGCCTCGCCCGTCCCGGTGCGACGGGCCGGTCTCGACGGTCAGTCGCTGCCGTTCGCGGACGACAGCTTCGACTCCGCCCTGTCCACGTGGACGCTGTGCACCATTCCGGACGCCCTGGCGGCCCTGCGCGAGGTGCGGCGCGTGCTCAAGCCCGGCGGCACCCTGCACTTCATCGAGCACGGCCTCGCACCGGAGGGCGACTGGCGGGTGCGCCGCTGGCAGCGACGGCTCGAACCGCTGAACATGCGGCTCCTCGGCGGCTGCCACCTCACCCGGTCCGCCCCGGACCTGCTGACGACCGCCGGATTCACGATCACGGCGCTCGACGTCTTCTACGACCAGGGGCCGAAGATCTGGTGCGCCGACTCCCTCGGCACCGCGCTCTCCCTCTGACGACGTGATGACGTGACGACGTGACGACCTCACGACCTGACGACGGCGCGGGCGGGCGTGGCGCGCTTGACAGGGAAATCGAACATCCATTCTGATGAGTTATCCACAGCCGGAACGGGCGTGGAGGCGCATTGTCAGTGGCAGGCATTAGCGTCAATGGCGTGAAGCGATCGACTCAAGCAAACCGGGTGGAACCCATGGCAGGCACCGACCGCGAGAAGGCTCTCGACGCCGCGCTCGCACAGATTGAACGGCAATTCGGCAAGGGTGCGGTCATGCGCCTCGGCGACAAGCCGAACGACCCCATCGAGGTCATCCCGACCGGGTCGACCGCGCTGGACATCGCGCTCGGTGTCGGCGGGCTGCCCCGCGGCCGCGTGATCGAGGTGTACGGGCCGGAGTCCTCCGGTAAGACGACCCTGACCCTGCACGCCGTGGCCAACGCGCAGAAGGCCGGCGGCACCGTCGCCTTCGTGGACGCCGAGCACGCGCTCGACCCCGAGTACGCCAAGGCCCTCGGCGTCGACACCGACAACCTCATCCTGTCGCAGCCGGACACCGGCGAGCAGGCGCTGGAGATCGTGGACATGCTCGTCCGCTCCGGCGCGCTCGACCTGATCGTCATCGACTCCGTGGCGGCCCTCGTGCCGCGCGCGGAGATCGAGGGTGAGATGGGCGACTCGCACGTGGGTCTGCAGGCCCGCCTGATGAGCCAGGCGCTGCGGAAGATCACCGGTGCGCTCAACCAGTCCAAGACCACCGCGATCTTCATCAACCAGCTCCGCGAGAAGATCGGTGTGATGTTCGGCTCGCCGGAGACCACCACCGGTGGCCGCGCGCTGAAGTTCTACGCCTCCGTCCGCCTCGACATCCGCCGTATCGAGACCCTGAAGGACGGCACGGACGCGGTCGGCAACCGCACCCGGGTCAAGGTCGTCAAGAACAAGGTCGCGCCGCCGTTCAAGCAGGCCGAGTTCGACATCCTCTACGGCCAGGGCATCAGCCGCGAGGGCGGCCTGATCGACATGGGCGTGGAGCACGGCTTCGTGCGCAAGGCCGGTGCCTGGTACACGTACGAGGGCGACCAGCTCGGCCAGGGCAAGGAGAACGCCCGTAACTTCCTGAAGGACAACCCGGATCTCGCCAACGAGATCGAGCGGAAGATCAAGGAGAAGCTGGGCGTGGGGGTCCGCAAGGACGCCGCGGCCACCGCCGAGGCAGCTGCCGACGCGACCGACACCGCGGCCGCCGCCGTGCCCGCCCCGGCGTCGAAGGCCAAGACGACGGCCAAGGCCGCCGCAGCCAAGAGCTGACCCGTGCGGGAGCAGGAGAGGGGCGGCGAGCGCCGGAGCGGCCGTGAGGCCCGCCCGGAACTGCCGCCCCAGAGCCCCGAGGAGCAGGCGCGGGCGATCTGCCTGCGCCTGCTCACCGGGAGCCCGCGCACCCGGCGCCAGCTCGCGGACGCCCTGCACAAGCGGGGCATCCCCGAGGAGGTGTCGCAGCAGGTCCTCTCCCGTTACGAGGAGGTGGGCCTGATCGACGACGCCGCCTTCGCCGGCGCCTGGGTCGAGTCCCGCCACCGCGGCCGGGGCCTGGCCCGCCGGGCGCTCGCGCAGGAGCTCCGGACCAAGGGGGTGCACGCAACCCTCGTGGAGGAGGCCCTGGAGCTGCTGGACTCGGAACAGGAGGAGCAGACCGCCCGGGAGCTCGTGGAGCGCAAGCTCCGCGCCACCCGTGGCCTGGAGCGGGACAAGCGGATCCGGCGCCTCGCCGGGATGCTCGCCCGCAAGGGATACCCGGAGGGGATGGCCCTGCGGGTGGTCCGTCGTGCGCTGGAGGCGGAGGGCGAGGACGCCGACGACCTGGGGTGACCGGGTGAGCGGTGCGGGGGAGAGGCAGCGGGTCCCGGTCCGGGGCAGGGGGTGTCCGGCACGTCGGGGTGGGGTAGCCCCCGGGTGGGGACGCCGCGGTACGCCAATGTCACCGGGCGCGCCCCGCCGCAGAGTTGCCCCATGATGCTGCGTTGCGCCCTTCGGACCGTCAGACACCGCAAGGCCGGTTTCCTCGGTGCCTTCCTCGCGCTCCTGTGCGCGGCCGCCCTCGTCACCGCCTGCGGGACGCTCCTGGAAACGGGACTGCGCGGAAGGACCGGCACCGAGCGGTACGCGGCCACGCCGGTCCTCGTCTCCGCCGACCAGAACGTCCACCAGACGACGGTCAAGGCGAAGAAGGGCAAGGCGAAGACGAAGCACAAGGCCAAGCCCGTCGCCGGGCGGGGGCGCCCCCACGCGGCCCCGTGTCAGGAAAGCGGCAGGCCGGCGGCCCTCCACGCCTGGAATCCGCCCGTCAGATCCGTCGCACGGTGGAGGCCCAGGGCGTGGAGGGAGGCCACGGCCAGGCTGGACGCGTAGCCCTCGTTGCAGATCACCACCACCTGGAGGTCGTGGCCGGTGGCCTGCGGGGCGCGGTGGCTGCCCTGGGGGTCCAGGCGCCATTCCAGTTCGTTGCGCTCGACCACCAGCGCGCCCGGGATCAGCCCGTCGCGCTCGCGCAGCGCCTGGTAGCGGATGTCCACCAGCAGGGCACCGGCCCGCGAAGCGGCGTACGCCTCCTGCGGACCGAGACGGGTGTAGCCCGCGCGGACCCGCTCCAGCAGCTCGTCGATGCCCGTCGGGGCGCTCACTGCCAGTCCGCCGGACGCTCGACGTGGACGAGGCCGAGCATCGGGCCGCTGCGGCTGAAGCGGCGGATCAGGGGGAGCGGCGGGTAGTAGGCGTGTACGGAGACCGCGTGCTCGGCCGGGGACTCGTTGAGGACCTCGTGCACGTGGTACTGCCCGAAGGCCCGCCCGGCGCCCGCCTCCAGGGTGAGGCTGCGGTCCACGCCGGCAGCCAGCTCCAGCGAGGTCCAGCCCTGCGCGGGGAGGCGTACGGCCAGGGAGCGTTCGGTCAGCCGGCCCCGGGCGGTGGCGAACGCGCCCCGCGATTCGGCGTGGTCGTGCCAGCCGGTGCCGGTCCCCGGCGGCCATCCGATCAGCCAGGCCTCGCTGCCGCCCGGCCCCTCCAGCCGGATCCAGGTGCGGCCCTCGGGGTCGAGGGGCAGGGACCCCACGATCTCCGGGTCGGCCGCCGTGCGGAGGGCGAAGTCGAGGAGTTCGGTGGCCGTGGGGCCGGCGGCGAGCACGGGCTCGGCGGTGTACGCGGGTGCAGACATGAAGGCAGACCGTCCTGGGTTCGCGGAAGTGCGCGCAGGCCGGTGACCGGCACGGGGGCGCGCGGAGGGGAGGGCGAATCAGCAGGAAGGGCGACACACGCAGCCCGCGTAGCGGAGCAGGTCCATATGGACCCTCCGCCACAGGCGCACGTCGTTGCCGGTCATTTCGCGAGTGAACCACGGACCGCGGGAGACGGTCAATCGACCACCACGGTCGGTGTCGGGGACGGCGCCGCCGCCCGGGACGCGGGCGCGCCCGCCCGGACGGCGTCCGCCGCCTCGTACAGCTCCGCGGGGCGGACCCCGGCGAAGGTCGCCGCCAAGTGCCCGTCCGGCCGGACGAGCAGCACGGTGTGCGCCGGGGCGCCCGGGTAACGGTCCGCCACCAGCAGGTCGGTACGGACCGGCAGGGCGCTGACCGCCGCCGCGAGGCGGGGCATCAGCCCGGCGCCGAGCCAGTGGCGCCGGTCCCAGACCCCGGTGCCCGGGGCGACCAGGACCACCAGCAGCCGGCCCTGCCCGAGCAGGTCGCGCAGCGGCACGGTCGAGCCGTCGGGCGCGGTCACCGGGACGTTCGCCACCGGACCGCCCGGCTGCGTGGCCGTCGGCACCTCGCGTACGGCCACCGGCGGGGCGTACGTCGGCTCCCCGCCCAGCGGCCCGCGCCCCAGGTGGCCGTCGGTGAGCAGGATCTCGGCGGAACGCGCGGCCCCGGGGAGGTAGGTGCGCAGCCCGCTCCCGGCCCGCAGCGTCGGCATCGCCTGGTCGGCCGCGCGCAGGCGGCCCGCGACGGCGGTGCGCCGCTCGCCCTCGTAGCTGTCGAGCAGGGCCTCGGAGGCGCCCTGGTGCCAGGCCAGCGACAGCTTCCACGCCAGGTTCTCGGCGTCCCGGAGGCCCTCCCCGACCCCCTGGGTGCCGAGCGCGCCCAGCAGGTGCGCGGCGTCCCCGGCGAGGAAGGCGCGGCCGTCGCGCCAGCGCCGGGCCAGACGGTGGTGCAGGGTGTACACCCCGGTGTCCAGGAGGTCGTACGGGGGAGTCGTGCCGCCGCACCACACCGCGAGGGTGTCCCGGACGAGGGTCACCAGCGCCTCGGGGGTCACCAGGTCCCCGCGCGGCGGGAGCAGCCAGTCCAGCCGCCACACCCCGTCGGGCAGAGGCCGGGAGGTGACCTCCTCGGGGCCGGACGGGGGGTTGCGGTGCAGCAAGGCCTCGCCGGGCCACGGCAGTTCGGTGCGCAGCGCGGCCACCGCGTGCCGTTCCACGGCGGTGCGGCCGGGGAAGCGGATGCCGAGCAGCTTGCGCACGGTGGAGCGGGCGCCGTCGCAGCCGACCAGGTAACTCCCGCGCCACCACGTGGTCTCGGCGCCCCGGGTGTGCGCGGTGATCCCCCGCTCGTCCTGCTCCAGGGAGTCCAGCTTGCTCTCGGTGACCAGTTGGACGAGCGGGTGCGCGGTCGCGGCGTCGCGCAGCCCCCGGGTCAGGGCGTGCTGCGGCAGGTGCAGCGGGGCCGGGTGGTCCTCGAAGGTGGTCCGCTGGGCGGGCCGGCCACGCCGCACGGTGCGCCAGGCGGCGTAGTACGCCCCCTCGTCGCGCAGCGTCGTACAGCCCAGCCGGTGCGCCATGGCCGCCGTGTCGGAGTGCAGGACGACCGAACGGGCCGGGCGGGGTTCCTCCTTGCCGGGCCCCTCGTCGAGCACGATGCAGGGCACGCCCTGGCCGGCCAGGGCGAGGGACAGGGACAGCCCGACGGGCCCCGCGCCGACGACGATCACCGGGTCCATGGCGCGGCTCCCGATGTCCGGTATGTGATCACAGAACGTATGCAACCCACTGGAGGTGCCTGCGTCAAGTGACGCCGGGTGGCGAGGTGGCAACAGGAACCATGAATTCCGAACAGGATGATACTTCCACCGCGACACGCACCGAAGCGGACCACCCAGCCGGAACGCCTCGACTGTTCCCGGCATCGTCCTCGTGGCTGTCAGCGTGAGCGTATTCGCCGGTTCGAGCGTCGGTGACCTGCGAGTGAACCTGGGGTCGGATGGCCGCCGGGCCGAGCGTGACCGCAGGAAACGGTTCGCGCATTCTAGCCACCGTTGGGCCGGAATTCCTTCTCGCTATTCAAGCCATGGTGCGGCTGAAATTCCATGGTTCGGGATCCGGTCAGTTGGACCGGAATTAATCCTTTCATATTTTCGATCCTCAAGTAAACCTCAGAAGATCGATATCCGCTTGCTCGTCCTTGGTGGGCATGGAATTGTCGTGGGTGTGCAGGGGGCGGAAGTGCCCTCGTGTGCAAGGGGGGGCGTGGCATTAATGTCGGTGCCAGAATCCCTGTGGTCTTGGTTGACACCTTAAAGTGTTTGCCGCTGAAGAAGTAGGTGAAGAAATTTGCTGAAGGGCACTCGCCTTCGTACTGCCGCCACTCCGGCGGTTGGACTGCTGCTGGCCGGTATTTTCTCGCTCGGCGCCGGGACGACCGCATCCGCTGCCGCTCTGGCGCACCCGGAAGGGTGCAAGTATGAGGTTCCCGGAAGCTGGGGAACGGTCGCCAGCTGTAGTAGTCACAATGGCGGCTCCTACCGGGCTACCGCCATTTGCAAGGAGGCGGAGTCCGGGAAAGTGGAGTGGTGGTACGGACCGTGGAAGCAGTGGGGCGTTTCCGTCGCGTATTGCCAGGGCTCCTACCGGGCCATTTCTGCGGGCGTTGAAACGTCCCCTCGCAACAACACCTGAGCAAGGTTGAATCGACTGAGAAAGGAATAGCGGCAATGAAGAAGACCTTTGCGACGCTGCTCGCTGCCACGGCGGTGGTAGGCCTCGGGCTCCAGGGCACGGCCACGGCGGCCCCCACGGGCTGGCCGGAGGGGTGTAGGAGCTTCAAAGCCCCCACGGGTAACGGCTGGACGGCCACCTGCGATAGCGGCAACGGCGGAAGGTGGAAGGCGTCCGCCAGGTGTGCGCCTTGGAGCGGTGACCCTGAAATCTCACACGATGCGGTGGCTTGGAACAGCAGCGGCTACTCCGTTGCCTTCTGCCCGCCGATGACTAGTGTCGTGGGCGGCGCCTTCTGGACCAGGTCCTACTAGGGCCGAACCGCTCGCCGGTGTCCGTCCGATGGCCGGGTAGCGTCCCACGCGGCGACCACCTGTGACTCGGCCGGCGAATGCGGCGTCCCTCCGGGCTTACCGGATGGGGACGCCGTATTCGTTTGCGCTGCCATGGGATCCAAGCCCCCGAAGGTCACGGAGCCGGTCCCTTCGCCCGCGACAACGGAGTAACCATCAGCTCAGGTGCGACGGCGTGATGTTGCTGCGGTCGCGTCGCAGCAGCGAGGTGTTCTTGAGCCTTGCGACGAGTTGACTGACGTTGGTGGGAAGCGTGGCTTGGACTGCTTGAGGTCGGCGGCGCGTTCATCATGACCTGCCCACCCTCATACGACCGCCTATGCCGGTTCTTCTCGTCTGCGGGGCAGGGATTCGGCGTCAGCCCCCAGGATTGCGGCCCTCTTGCTCAAGGAGTCCAGCCAGCTGTCGGCGACGAGCTGGACCAGCAGGTGGGCCGCCGCAAATGTGTGCAACCCACTGGAGTGCCTGCACCAGGTGACGCAGGATCCGGGCATGCGTGTGGTGGGGGGGGGGGGGGGGTTCCTGCGCCCCTCTTTCCTCTCCTTGTTTAGTAGGGGGTCAGGTAACAGGGGGGGGGGGCGCGTGTGCGAAGACGCCCCCCTCCCACCTTCTCCTTCTCTCTTT
>NZ_JBWKJU010000015.1:0-116811 GCF_056432025.1 Streptomyces sp. NPDC045695 | reverse complement strand
GGGTGGTGTGGTTTGGGGGTGGGGGGGGGGAAGCCCCCCAGCACCGTTTGTGCCTCTGGGGAGGGGGGGGGTGGGGGGTTCGGGGGGTGCCGCCTCTGTGCGAGGCGGCACCACTGCCGGAGTTCCCTGTCGTCGTCCCGTTGCGTCAGGGGGCCTTGCCCACGCCGGCCGCGCCGCCTGCGTCGACCTCCGCCACGTCACCGGCGACGACCGCGCCGGTGCCCTTCTTCGACTTCCGCAACCGGCCTTCCAGCCAGGAAGCGAGTGTGGTGAGGGCGAAGTTCACCGCGATGTACACCAATGCGATCGCGACCATGGTCGCGATGGTGTTGCTGTAGTTGGCGGAGATCTGCCGGTTCATCGACATCAGGTCGGGGAAGCCCAAGAAGGCGCCGCCGAGTGCCGTGTCCTTGAGGATCACCACAAGCTGGCTGACCAGCGCGGGCAGCATCGCCGTGACCGCCTGCGGCACGAGGACGTGCGCCATGACCTGGCCCTTGCGCATACCGATCGCCTTGGCCGCGTCGGTCTGGCCGCGGGGCAGCGAGAGGACGCCGGCCCGGACGATCTCGGCGATGACCGAGGCGTTGTACAGGACAAGACCGGTGACCACCGCGTACAGCGGTCGCACATCGGAGCTGACCGTGCCGAGCATGACGTACAGCGCGGAGCTGAAGATCATCAGGATCAGGACGGGGATGGCGCGGAAGAACTCCACGATCGCGCCGACCGGGACACGTACCCACGCATGGTCGGAGAGCCGGGCGATGCCGAGGAGTGCGCCGAGTGGCAGGGCGATGACCATGGCGATCACGCCGGCCTTGAGGGTCTCACCGAGGCCGGGCAGCAGGAACGTCGTCCAGATCTGGCTGTCAGTGATGAACGGAGACCACTTTTCGGCGTCGAGCTGGTTCTTCTCGGCCATGCGGCCGAGGATCCACCACAGGGCCAGCGCGACGAGCACCGCGAAGACGCCGGTGTAGATCCAGTTGCGAACCTTGGCCTTGGGGCCGGGGGTGTCGTACAGAACGGAGGTCATCGCTTCACCGCCACTCGCTTGGCCACCCAGCCCAGCAGCAGGCCGGTGGGCAGGGTCAGCAGGACGAAGCCGAGAGCGAAGACCGCGAAGACCGCGAAGAGCGCGTCCGCCTCGTTCTCAAGCATTTCCTTCATCAGCAGGGCCGCCTCGGCCACGCCGATGGTCGCCGCCACCGTGGTGTTCTTGGTGAGGGCGATCAGTACGTTCGTCAGCGGTCCGACGACCGCCCGGAAGGCCTGCGGGAGCACGATCAGGGTGAGCACCTGGAAGAAGCTCAGACCCAGCGCACGGGCGGCCTCGGCCTGGCCGACGGGCACCGTGTTGATGCCTGAGCGCAGCGCCTCACAGACGAATGTGCCCGTGTAGGCGATCAGGCCCAGGATTGCCAGGCGGAAACCGATCTCTTTGGAGGTACCGCCGGCGAGCGTGATGCCCAGGGTCTGGTCCAAGCCCAATGAGCAGCCGAGAACCAGCAGGGTCAGCGGCGTGTTGCGCACGACGTTGATGTACCCGGTGCCGAAGGCTCGCATCAGCGGGACCGGACTGACCCGCATTCCGGCCAGCATCAGGCCCCAGATCAGGGACCCGACCGCTGAGTAGAGGGTGAGCTGAACCGTCACCCAAAAGGCTCCGAGCACGTCGTACTGCCCGGAAGTAAGAAAGTCGAACACGTTGCCCTGCGCTCTCCCCAGGATGGCCGGTGAGGTGCGCCGCCGCCCGCGGCAGGCGGGCGGCGACGCTCCTCACCGATGAATCAGCTGCCTTCGGTGATCTGCGGGGCGGGCTCGGCCTTGTAGCCGGCGGGACCGAGGTTCGCGTCCACCGCCTTCTGCCAGGAGCCGTCCTCGACCATCTTCTTCAGCGCGGCGTTGACCTTGGTCTGGAGGTCCTTGTCGCCCTTTTTCAGACCGATGCCGTAGGGCTCGTCGCTCAGCTTCAGGCCGACCAGCTTGAACTTGCCCTTGTTCTTCTCCTGTGCCGCGTAGCCGGCCAGGATCGAGCCGTCGGTGGTCAGCGCGTCCACGGCCTTGTTCTCCAGGCCGGTGAGGCACTCGCTGTAGCCCGGGTACTCGCGCAGGTCGGCGTCGGGAGCAAGCTTGGTCTTGACGTTCTGCGCCGAGGTGGATCCGGCGACCGAGCACAGCTTCTTGCTGTTCAGATCGTCGGCCTTGGTGATCGAGTTGTCGTCGGCGCGGACCAGCAGGTCCTGGTGGGCCAGGAAGTACGGCCCGGCGAAGTCGACCTTGGCCTTGCGCTTTTCGTTGATGGTGTAGGTGGCGACGACCAGCTTCACGTCACCGTTCGCGAGCAGGTTCTCGCGCTCGGCGCTGACCGCCTGCTTGAACTCGATCTGGTCGGGCTCGTAGCCGAGCTCCTTGGCCACGTACGTGGCGACGTCGACGTCGAAGCCCGTGTACTTGCCGTCCGGGGTCTTCAGGCCCAGACCCGGCTGGTCGAACTTGATACCGACGACGATCTTGTCCTTGCCGCCACCGGTCGAGCCGGTGCCGCTGCTGTTGTCGCTGCTGCCGCCGCAGGCGGTCGCGGTCAGGGCAAGGGCGACGGCGACGGCCGCGGCCGCAGCGGCCTTGGAGATCTTCATGGTGAACTTCCCTCGGATGAGACGTTGTTGAACGACGAGCGACGCTTACGGCGCATGCACGGCCGACAGAAACGATTCCGGCGGTGATCCGCTTACGGATGACTACCAGACGAGACCCTCAGTGGTGCAGGATCTTCGACAGGAAGTCCTTGGCGCGGTCACTGCGCGGGTTGCTGAAGAACTGCTCGGGGGTGGCCTCTTCGACGATCTTTCCGTCGGCCATGAAGACGACCCGGTTGGCCGCGGAGCGGGCGAAGCCCATCTCGTGCGTGACGACCACCATCGTCATTCCCTCCCGGGCGAGCTGCTGCATGACCTCCAGCACCTCGTTGATCATTTCCGGGTCGAGAGCCGAGGTCGGCTCGTCGAACAGCATCACCTTCGGCTCCATGGCCAGCGCGCGGGCGATCGCCACGCGCTGCTGCTGGCCGCCGGAGAGCTGCGCCGGGTACTTGTCGGCCTGAGAGGCGACGCCCACCCGCTCCAGCAGGGCCACCGCCTTCGCGTGGGCGGCGGCCGAGTCGGTCTTGCGGACCTTGAGCTGGCCCAGCATGACGTTCTGCAGCACCGTCTTGTGCGCGAAGAGGTTGAACGACTGGAAGACCATGCCGACGTCGGCGCGCAGCCGGGCCAGCTCCCTGCCCTCCGAGGGCAGTTCCTTGCCGTCGAGCGTGATGGTGCCCGAGTCGATCGTCTCCAGCCGGTTGATGGTCCGGCACAGCGTGGACTTGCCCGACCCCGAGGGGCCGATCACCACGACCACCTCACCGCGGGCAATGCTCAGATCGATGTCCTGAAGCACGTGCAGCGCGCCGAAGTGCTTGTTGACGTTGCTCAGTACGACCAGGTCGTCCGCGGTACCGGCCGCGTCCTGTACGTCCTTGGTCACTGATACTCCGCTCATCGGCTTCTAGCTCCGTCCTCCTCGGTTGGGAGGACAGTAGTGACGAGATGCGCACAGCGTCATCACATCTGAGGGAGAATTGAGCATAACGATCCGGCTTCCCCCGGATACGCTCCGTACGCGGTGCGGCGTGGTCGACTATGAACGTGTACCGGGTCCATAACGGAAAGCGCGCCGGAGCGGAACCCGCTTGACGTGGCAGTCCGCATCGGCGTGGATGCAGGGTGGCCCTGCTCGGGCAGCCGCGGAGCGCGCCCGACGAGTGGGCCGGCCGGACGGCCGAGAACCACGACAGCACCAGAGCGAGAAGGGGAGAGGGGGACGACATGAGACTGCTGCTCGTCGAGGACGACGACCACGTCGCCGCCGCCCTGTCCGCGATCCTCGCGCGGCACGGCTTCCAGGTCACCCACGCCCGCAGCGGCGAAGAGGCCCTGCAGGCGCTGCTTCCCGCCGGCGCCCCGCCCAGTGCCGCCTCGCCCTACGGGGTGATCCTGCTCGACCTCGGCCTGCCCGACCAGGACGGCTACGAGGTGTGCGGCAGGATCCGCAAGCGCACCGCCACCCCCGTGATCATGGTGACCGCGCGGGCCGACGTGCGCTCCCGCATCCACGGCCTGAACATGGGCGCCGACGACTACGTCACCAAGCCGTACGACACCGGCGAACTCCTCGCCCGCATCCACGCGGTCGCCCGGCGCACCGGCGCCTCCGAGGAGGCGGCCAGCGGTACGTCCGACACGGTCCGCCTCGGCCCCGTCAGCATCGAGCTGCCCACCCGCCGGGTCAGCGTGGACGGCACCGACGTACCGCTCACCCGCAAGGAGTTCGACCTGCTGGCCCTGCTCGCGCAGCGGCCCGGCGTCGTCTTCCGCCGCGAACAGATCATCAGTGAGGTGTGGCGCACCAGCTGGGAGGGGACCGGGCGGACCCTGGAGGTCCACGTCGCCTCGCTGCGCTCCAAGCTGCGCATGCCCGCCCTCATCGAGACCGTCCGCGGGGTGGGCTACCGGCTCGTCGCCCCGGCGGCCCCCTAGGGGCCCTCCGCCGTGCGCGCCCGCCTGCTCCCCCTCCTCGTCGTCCTGATGGCGGGCACGCTGCTCGCACTCGGCTTCCCGCTCGCCGTGAGCCTGGCCGCCGGACAGCAGCAGCGCGTGGTGGTCGACCGCATCGACGACACCGCCCGCTTCGCCGCCCTCGCCCAGTTCGTCATCGACGCCGAGGGCTCCGGATCCACCGGCGCCGGCGAGCGCCGCGAGATGCTCCAGCTCGAACTCGCCCGCTACCAGGAGCTGTACGGCATCCGCGTCGGCATCTTCCTGCGCGACGACAACGCCATGGCCCGGTCCCCCAGCTGGTGGGAGCTCCCCCAGGCGGGAGAGGGCCGCCGCGCCTTCGAGGAGGCGCTGGCCGGGCGGCGCAGCCACGATCCGCCGCAGGTGTGGCCGTGGCAGACCCACGGCAGGCTGCTCGTCGCCTCGCCGGTCGTCCTCGACGGCGACGTGGTCGCGGTCGTCGCCACCGAATCGCCGACCGACCTCATGCGCGGCCGGATCCTGCAGGGCTGGCTGCTCATCGCGGGCGGGCTCTCCGCCGCGATGCTGGTCGCCTTCGGCGCCGCACTGCGGCTCACCAGCTGGGTGCTCAAGCCCGTGCGGACCCTGGACGCGGCCGCCCACGGCATCGCCACCGGGCGGATGAACTCGCGCGTCGCCGCCGCCGGTGGGCCGCCGGAACTCCAGCGCCTGGCCGCTTCGTTCAACGAGATGGCCGACAACGTCGAAGAGGTGCTGGAGCAGCAGCGGGCGTTCGTCGCCGACGCCTCCCACCAGCTGCGCAACCCGCTCGCCGCGCTGCTCCTGCGCATCGAGCTGCTCGCCCTCGAACTGCCCGAGGGGAACGCGGAGATCGCCTCCGTCCGCACCGAGGGCAAGCGCCTGACCCAGGTCCTGGACGACCTGCTGGACCTGGCGCTGGCCGAGCACGCCTCCGCCGAGATCAGCCTCACCGACATCGGGGCGCTGGCCGACGAACGGGTCGCGGCCTGGCGGCCGTACGCCGAGGAGAAGGGCGTACGGCTCACCCGGACGGGCCGCGCCGCCGCCACCGGCTGGGCCGACCCCATCGCCCTGTCCAGCGCGCTCGACGCCGTCATCGACAACGCCCTGAAGTTCACTCCGACGGGCGAGGAGGTCGAGGTGTCGGTCTCCGCGTCCGGGCGCAGCGTCCAGGTGGTCGTCGCCGACCGCGGTCCCGGCCTCACCCAGGACGAGCTGCTCCGCGTCGGCGACCGGTTCTGGCGCAGCGGCCGCCACCAGAACGTCAAGGGCTCCGGCCTCGGCCTGTCGATCTCCCGTGCGCTGCTCGCCGCGGGCGGCGGGTCCCTCTCGTACGAGACGAACCCGCCGCACGGGCTGCGGGTGACGGTGGCCGTGCCGCGCACCGAACCCCACGGGCCCTGACCGCTCCGGGCCGCTACCAGGCGAGGCGGGCGCGGGCCGGGGCCGAGAGGGCGTACAGCTCGTCGACGGCCCGCACCTCGAAGACGGCCTCGCGTTCCCGCCCGGCGCGCGCGACGGCGGGGAGGTAGAGCGCGGCCGCGCAGGTGCCGCCGAGGAAGCGGCGGGTGCCGTCGGGAAGGACGCGGGACACCTCGTAGTGCCGGACCGGCCCGGCCGCCCGCCGCCACGACAGCCGCAGCCAGGCCAGGTCCTCGCGCCGGGCCGAGGCGGCCACGGCCAGGGCCAGGGGCGGGGCGGGGCGGCGGGTGCGGGTCTCGTCGCGCACCGACAGGGCCCCCAGCCGCCACGCCACCGGCTCGCCGCCGAGCGCGGTGATCCGTACGGCCAAGGCGTACGCGGTGCGCCCCGCCAGGGACGCGAGGCCGGCCCGCGCCCTGTCCCAGCCCCGCCCGGTATCGGCGCCCATGGGCGTGGTCTTGAGCCAGGTGTACGGCACCGGCTCGCCGGGGGCGTCGGGCTCGCGGGTGGCCACCCCGACCTCCACCGCGACCGGGCCCGACGCGGTGGCGTGGACCAGCTCCACGACCGTACGGCGGGTCAGCGGCAGCCGCGTGCAGTGCAGGCCGATGACCGCGGGAGCGGTCAGGGCGCCCGCGACGAGCAGACTGGAGCCGCCGCGCCAGGCGTCCGCGAAGTCCAGGCCGACGTGCGGGCGCCGCCCGGCGGTGTCCACGGCCCAGCGGCGGCCCGGGAGCCGGTCCTGGAGGCCGAGGTGGTTCCACGGCGCGTCGGAGACGACTTCGCCCTCCTCGTGCCAGCGCAGCCCGTGCCCGGTGTTGAAGGAGCAGGCGAAGGGCAGCCCGGCCACGGTGGACCGGTCGGGGACGGCGGTGGCGGGGGCCCGCCAGCGGGACTCCGGCGCGGGCCGGGCCGGGTCCAGGGACTCACCCGTCCAGAACCGGTCGTCCGCGCGGTGGAAGGCGCCGGGGGAGCGGTCGGTGAGGTGGTTGCGGGTCCACTCGGGCCGGTAGAAGCCGTAGCTGACGACGTGGCCCCGGTCCCGCGGGACGATCGCGTCCCAGCGGACCGCCGAATCCCAGCCGTGGGACTCGGTGTCCACGGCCGCCCACAGCTCGTGCCGGGAGCGGCCCAGCCGGTCGGCGAGCGCGCCCGAGGCGGCCAGGGTGTCCGGGGTCCAGCGGAAGTCCACGAACACGCTGTCCGCGACCTTCCCGGTCCGGTCTTCGAAGAACTCCTGGTTGAGCGCGTTGAGGGCGCCCTGCCAGCCCACCCGGCCGGTGCAGTTCATGGCGTCGTACCAGGTGATCCGCAGGCCGTGCGGGGCGCCCGCCGCCCGCAGGGCCCGCAGGAACTCCCGCATCCGGGTGGCGAGCGCGCTGTCCCCTCCGTCCGTCTCGGCGTTGACGAACCAGCCGTCGAATCCGTATGTCCGAGCCACCCGCACGAGCCTGTCGGCGATCGGGAAGCCGCCGTCGGCGTCCCGTTGGACCAGGTCGCGCGTCCACTGGAGGTCGCCGCCGTAGGCGACGGGCGGCAGGAACACGTTGCCCAGCACCCGCACCCCGTGACGGTGCGCCGCGTCGACCACGGGCGCGTTCGGGGCGAGCACGATCCCCTCGCCGGCGGAGCCGCCCCAGAAGACGAGCTCGTCGATGTACGCCCAGTGCGTGAGCGCGTAGTAGTCGGCCGTCGCCGAGCCCTGGGCCGGATTGCCGGCGGTGGGGCCGAAGGAGACGAGGGAGGCGATCCGGGCCTGGCCGGCGCGGGCGTCCCGGTTCGCCGGGACCGGCGTGAACCGCTGCGCCAGGGGCACGGTCGCGGTGTTGTGGGCGAGGTCGGGGTCGCTCTCGGGAGTCCACTGCTTGAGCGAGCGCCACACGATCCCGGCGCCGGGGGTCCCCTGCGGGAGGGAGTCCGGGAACCAGTAGGAGGCGTACGGGGCCAGGTCGGCCGGGGTCGCGGGGGTGGGCGCGGCCTGCGCGGCGGAGGCGGGCGGGACGAGGCCGGGCGCGCCCAGCAGGGCGGCGGCCCCGGCACCGGCCCCGGCGGCCAGCACCGTACGCCGGGCCGGTGGCCGTATCGCGGTCGAAGGGTGCGGGGTACGAGCGTCGACGCCGTCGTCGTTCTCGGACATGCGGGCTCCTGCGGAGGAGAGGCGGTCGGGACGGGTGGCCTGGTTCAGCTGACGTCGTGCACGCGCAGCACCTCCGTGATGCCGCGCGCGGCAAGGTGCGCCGGGTCCTCGGCGAGCTCGGCCAGGACCACCGCGGGCCGGACCCCGTCCGCGGTGAGCGCCGCCCAGGCCTCGAAGAACGCGCCGCCCGGAGCGCACACCGACCGGCCGGGCGCCTCCTCGGCCGGCCCCACGTCCACCGCCAGCGCGGTGGACCGTACGGCGGGCCGGTGCGCGCGCCCCCGCCACTCCTCGGCGATCCGGGCGACGGCGGCGCCCGCCGGCTTGGTCCGGCGGTCGTTGGTGAGCAGGCCGAGGCCGTACTCCAGCGCCGGGAAGTCCGCGAGCTCCCGGGACACGTCATGCGAGCACCACCAGGTCACGCCCCACAGGTCCGGGCAGTCCAGGGCCGCCGCGAGCGTGGCCTCGGTGAACCGGACCGCGTGCCGAGGCCCGATCAGCGGCGCCGGGACGCCGACCTCCTGGAGCCACACCGGGCGGTGCGGGTCCGCGGCCCAGGCCTTGGAGAGCTCGATCAGATACGCGGCGTGGTGCTCGGTGGCCGTCCCGGCCGGGCCGTGGCGCTGCGCGGTGCCGTTGAACACCCAGGAGTGCACGGCAGTGGCCGCACCCAGCCGGGCCGCCTGGGCCGGGGTGAAGGGGTGCCCGTCCTGGTACCAGGCGGCGTCGTACTCGGCGTGTACGTGGAACCGTCCGGGCGCACCCCGCTCGCACGCGGCGAGCATCCGGCCCAGCCAGCGGGCGGCCTGGTCCCGCGTGACCGGCTCGGGGTCGGGGTGCGGGGTGCCGGAGAACTGGTTGATCTCGTTGCCCACCGTCATGCCCAGGAAGTTGGGCCGGCCGGTGAGGGCCGCGGCCAGCGTGCCCAGGTACGCCTCCTGTCCGGCGACCACGTCCGGGGCGGTGAAGATGTTGCGCCGGTGCCAGGTCCGGGTCCAGGCGGGGAGGAAGTCGAAGCTCGACAGGTGCCCCTGCAACCCGTCCACGGCGACGTCCAGTCCGCGTTCGGCGGCCGCGTCGACGAGCGCGACGAGCTGTTCGACGGCGCGCGGCCGGATCAGGGTCCGGTTCGGCTGGAAGAGCGGCCACAGCGGGAAGACGCGGACGTGGTCCAGCCCGAGGGCGGCGATCGAGTCGAGGTCGGCCCTGACCTCGTCGAGGTCGAAGTCCAGCCAGTGGTGGAACCAGCCGCGGGTCGGCGTGTAGTTGGCACCGAAGCGGAGCGCGTCAACGGGCACAGGACGTCCTGGAGTTCTGGGGCTCTGGAGGAATGCACCGGGCGGGCACAACCTGCCGGGGCGCCCGGGGAAAGTCAACAGGGCCTCCAGCGCACCTACTTATGCGCTTCAGTCCAGTTGACACAAGGGTTCTTCCCGTCAGATGCTGCGTGACTAATGCGCTTTAGCCGTGCCGTGCGCCTTCGCAGAGAAGTGCAGGGAAATGCGGGAAGCCCAGGGAAAGGGGCAGCGGAATTTTGGCCGCGGGGAGCCGCGGGTGGCCGCTCCGAGCTGGCGCCGGATCACGTACGGTCCGGCCGTCGCAGTCCGCATCGAAGGATGAATGAGGCAGGCCATGGCCCGCAGACCCACCATCAAGGACATCGCCCGTCGGGCGGGGGTGTCGCAGAGCGCCGTGTCCTTCGCGCTCAACGACCGGCCGGGCGTCTCGCAGGACACCCGGGCCCGGATCCGCCGCGTCGCCGAGGAACTCGGCTGGCAGCCCAACAGCGCGGCCCGCGCCCTGTCCGGCGAACGCTCCGGAGCGGTGGGGCTCGTCCTCGCCCGGCCCGCGCACACCCTGGGCGTCGAGTCCTTCTTCCTCCAGCTCGTCTCCGGCATCCAGGAGGTGCTCTCGGCCGCCCGAACCGCGCTGCTGTTCCAGGTCGTCGAGGACATCGACGCCGAGTGCGCGCTCTACCGCCGCTGGTGGGCGGAGCGGCGGGTGGACGGCGTGCTGGTCGTCGATCCCCGGACCCAGGACCCCCGCCCGGCACTCCTCGGACAGCTGGGCCTGCCCGCGGTCAGCGTCGGCGAGTGCGCGGCCTCCCCGGACCCGGCCCTCTCCGCGGACCCGGCCCTCTCCGCGGTGCGGGCCGACGACGCCGGGGCCATGGTCCAGGTCCTGGACCACCTGTACGGGCTGGGCCACCGCCGGATCGTCCACGTCGCCGGGCTGCCCGGCCTCGCCCACACGGCCCGCCGCAGGGAGTCCCTGCGCACCGAGGCCGCACGGCGCGGGCTCGGCCCCGACCGGGTGCGCTCGGTGGTCACCGACTACTCCGACGCCGAGGGCGCCGCGGCCACCCGCCGGGTCCTGGCCGAGCCGCAGCCGCCCACCGCGCTCGTCTACGACAACGACGTGATGGCCGTAGCGGGCAGCGCGGTCGCCGCCGAGCTCGGCATCCCCGTGCCGGGCCGGCTGTCGATCGTGGCCTGGGACGACTCCGCGCTCTGCCGGGTCACCCACCCCCGCCTCACCGCCCTGGTGCGCGACACCGCGGGCTTCGGACGGCTCGCCGCCGAGGAACTCCTCGCCGTCCTCGCGGGAAGCCCCGCCGGGGTCCGCACGAGCGAGCGGCCGCGACTGGAGCCTCGCGAGAGCACGGCGCCGCCCCCGGCGCATACTGAATCCTGAACCCCTCCTGGAGCCGCCACCGTGATCACCCCCACCGCCCCGTTCCCCGCACCCCGGGCCGTCGCCGCGCCCGCCGGCCTGACGGTGGCGATCGACATCGGCGGTACGAAGATCGCGGGTGCGCTGGTGCACCCCGACGGCACGATGACGGCCACGACCCGCCGCCCGACTCCCCGCGGGGTGGACGCGGACGCGGTCATGGCCGCCGTCGGGGAGGTCGTCGCCGACCTGGCGGCCTCACCGCTGTGGCCTTCGGCGGTCCGCTGCGGGATCGGCAGCGCCGGCCCGGTGGACACCTCGCGGGGCACGGTCAGCCCGGTGAACATCGGCGCGTGGCGGGCCTTTCCGGTCCAGGAGCGGGTCGCGGCGGAGCTCGCCGCGCACGGGGCCGAGCTGCCGACCGTGCTGGCCGGTGACGGCGTGGCGATGACCGCGGCCGAGCACTGGCTGGGCGCGGCCCGGGGCCATGCGAACGCGCTCTGCATGGTGGTCTCCACGGGCGTCGGAGGCGGCCTCATCCTGAACAACCAGCTCCACCCGGGCCCCACGGGCAACGCCGGGCACATCGGCCACATCAGCGTGGCCTTCGACGGCGAAGGCGAACCGTGCGCCTGCGGCGGCCGCGGCTGCGTCGAGTCGATCGCCTCCGGCACGGCGATCGCCCGCTGGGCCCTGGCCCAGGGCTGGACCCCGGCGCCGGGACCGGAGGGCTCCGGCAACGGCCGTACCCCCGACAGCGCCCGGACCCCCGCCGCAGCCCGCAACCCCTCCGGCACGCGGGACGCGACCGCCGCGGGCGTGGCCGCGGCGGCCAGCGCCGGCGACCCGATCGCCCTCGCCGCCTTCGACCGCGCGGGCCGCGCCCTCGCCGCCGCCATCGCGGCCACCGCCACCCTCGTCGAGACGGACATCGCGGTCATCGGCGGCGGGGTCGCCGCCGCCGGCGACACCCTCTTCACCCCGATCCGCACCCACCTCGCGGACTACGCCAGGCTCTCCTTCGTCGAGGAGCTCCGGGTGGTACCGGCCACCCTGGGCACCGACGCGGGACTGATCGGGGCGGCCGCGGCGGCGACGATGCTGCTGGCGCACACCCCTTCGTCGTGACCGTCAGGGCTTGACGGACCGGTAGTACCGGCGCGCGCCCTCGTGCAGGTCCAGCGGCTGGGTGTAGATCGCCGTCCGCAGGTCGACCAGCTGCGCGGCGTGCACCTCGCGCCCGACGCGGTCGCGGCTGAGGATCACCGTCCGCGTGAGCAGCTCCGTCAGCCCGGCGTCGGTCCCCTCGGTGGTCACCAGCAGGTTCGGCACGGCCACGGTCGTCACGGCGCTGGTGTTGCGCGCCCGCGCGTACGCGTCCTGCGGCATCACCGCCGTGCGGTAGTAGCCCGCGGCGCTGCCGCCCCGCTGCAGCGGCTCCACCAGGTCGCCGAGCTGCACGAGCCGGATCTGGAACCGCTCCGACAGCTCGCGCACCGCGTTGGTGGGCAGCCCGCCCGACCAGAAGAACGCGTCGATCCGGCCCGCCTCCAGCTCGCCCGGCATGGTGTCGATGCCGATGGAGACCGGCGTGATGTCCAGGGTCGGGTCCAGTCCGGCCGCGACCAGCAGCCGCTCGGAGACGAGCCGCACCCCGGATCCCGGCTGCCCGATGGCGACCCGCTTGCCCCGCAGGTCACGCGCCGACTGCACCGGGGACCCGGCCGCCGCCACCAGCTGCACGTAGTCGTCGTAGAGCCGGGCGCAGCCGCGCAGCCGCTCCGCGCCGGGCTTCTTGTCGTGCTGGTACTGGGCGACCGCGTCCGCCGTCGCCACCGTGAAGTCGGCCTCCCCCGAGGCGACCCGCTGCAGGTTCTCCCGCGAGCCCTCACTCGTCTTCAGCCGTACGTCCACCCCGGGCACGTCCCGCTTGAGCGCCTGCTCCAGCAGCTGTCCGTACCGGTGGTAGACCCCGGTCCGCGCCCCGGTGCTGAAGGTCAGCTCGCCCCGCAGCTCCTGGTCCCCGAAGGGCCCCAGCCACCAGGTCAGCAGACCGAGCAGGGCGAGTACGGCCGCCAGGACCCGCAGGGCGTGGCGCCTGCTGACACGGGGCGGTACGAGAGGCATGGCCGCGATCCTGCCACCCGCCCGCCGTCCTGTCACGGCGTGAGCCGCCCGGGGGACCGGAGGCCTTCCGCGCACCGCCTACCCTTGTTGCATGACCAGCAGCGACCGGAGCCAGGCAGTGGACGTGAAGCGAAGCTACGAGGTGCGCACCTACGGGTGCCAGATGAACGTGCACGACTCGGAGCGGCTCTCCGGTCTGCTGGAGGACGCCGGCTACGTCCGGGCGCCCGAGGGCTCCGACGGCGACGCCGACGTCGTGGTCTTCAACACCTGCGCCGTCCGCGAGAACGCCGACAACAAGCTGTACGGCAACCTCGGCCGGCTCGCCCCGATGAAGACCAAGCGCCCCGGCATGCAGATCGCCGTCGGCGGCTGCCTCGCGCAGAAGGACCGCGACACGATCGTCAAGAAGGCCCCCTGGGTCGACGTCGTCTTCGGTACGCACAACATCGGCAAGCTCCCCGTGCTGCTGGAGCGCGCCCGCGTGCAGGAGGAGGCGCAGGTCGAGATCGCCGAGTCGCTGGAGGCGTTCCCCTCGACGCTGCCGACCCGCCGCGAGTCCGCGTACGCCGCCTGGGTCTCCATCTCCGTCGGCTGCAACAACACCTGCACCTTCTGCATCGTCCCGGCGCTGCGCGGCAAGGAGGAGGACCGCCGCCCCGGCGACATCCTCGCCGAGGTGGAGGCCCTGGTCGCCGAGGGTGTTTCCGAGATCACCCTGCTCGGCCAGAACGTGAACGCGTACGGCTCCGACCTGGGCGACCGCGAGGCCTTCAGCAAGCTGCTGCGCGCCTGCGGCCAGATCGAGGGCCTGGAGCGGGTCCGCTTCACCTCCCCGCACCCGCGCGACTTCACGGACGACGTGATCGCGGCGATGGCCGAGACCCCGAACGTGATGCCGCAGCTGCACATGCCGCTGCAGTCCGGCTCGGACCCGATCCTCAAGGCGATGCGCCGCTCGTACCGCCAGGAGCGCTTCCTCGGCATCATCGAGAAGGTCCGCGCGGCGATCCCGCACGCCGCGATCTCCACCGACATCATCATCGGCTTCCCCGGCGAGACCGAGGAGGACTTCCAGCAGACCATGCACGTGGTGCGCGAGGCCCGCTTCGCGAACGCCTTCACCTTCCAGTACTCCAAGCGCCCCGGCACCCCCGCGGCCGACATGGACGGGCAGATCCCCAAGGAGGTCGTGCAGGACCGCTACATGCGCCTGGTCGCCCTCCAGGAGGAGATCTCCTGGGAGGAGAACAAGAAGCAGGTCGGCCGCACCCTGGAGGTCATGGTCGCGGAGGGCGAGGGCCGCAAGGACGGCGCCACGCACCGCCTGTCCGGCCGGGCCCCGGACAACCGCCTGGTCCACTTCACGAAGCCGCAGGCGCAGGTCCGACCGGGTGACGTGGTCACCGTGGACATCACCTACGCCGCCCCGCACCACCTGCTGGCCGAGGGCCCGACCCTGACCGTACGCCGCACCCGCGCCGGTGACGCCTGGGAGAAGCGCAACGCCGCCCCGGCCCAGCCCGCCGGTGTCATGCTCGGCATCCCGACGCTGGGCGTCCCGGCCCCCCTGCCGGCGACGACCTCGGGCTGCGCGGCGCCCCGGTAACCCGGCCGCACGCATGCGGCCGGGCGCGGGGGCGTCCTCGAGCGCCGTGGCCCCCTCGCCCGCGGCGCGCTGGCGTTAGGCTGCGGATCATGCTCGTAGCCGCTGCCGTCTGTCCCGCCCCGCCCCTGCTCGTGCCGGAGGTCGCCGCGGGGGCCGCCGCCGAACTCGGCGACGCCCGCACCGCCTGCTCCGACGCGCTGGCGGTGCTCGCCGCATCCCGGCCCGACCTGCTCGTGGTGGTGGGGGCCGCCGACGGGGAACAGTCCGGCGCCTACCTCCAGGGGGCCCGCGGCACCTTCCGCGGATTCGGCGTCGACACCGAGGTACGGCTCGGGGAGGGCGAGGAGGGGCCGCGCCCGCTCCCGGCCCCCCTGGCCGTGGGCGCCTGGCTGCTGGGGCACGCCCGGTGGGGCGCCACCCCGCTGGAGGGCCTCGCGATCGACGCCTCGCTGGACACCGCGCGGTGTCTGGAGGCGGGCCGGGAGATCGCCGAGGGAGACGAGCGGATCGCGCTGCTGGTGATGGGCGACGGCAGTGCCAAGCGGACCCTGAAGGCCCCGGGCTACCTCGACGAGCGCGCCGCCGCCTTCGACGCCGCCGTCGGACGCGCGCTGGCCGCCGCCGACGTGGCCGCCCTCGCCGCGCTGGACCCCGCCCTCGCCGCCGAGCTCCAGGCCGCCGGGCGGGCCCCCTGGCAGGTGCTGGCCGGTGCGGCCGGGGGAGCGGGCCTCGACGGGCGTCTGCTGTACGAGGAGGCTCCGTACGGCGTGGGGTATTTCGTGGCCGTCTGGTCCTGAAGGGACGCACGGGGGTCCTGACGACCCCTGGGAGTCCTGACGGGACACTGTGGGGTCCTTCCGGACGGCCTTGGGCCGCCCGGTGGCCCGCCCGGACGCTGAAGGGGCGCGGGAGCGGCCGCAGCCGCTCCCGCGCCCCTTCGCCGGGACCGCGTCAGGAAGCTGCCGGCGGCGTCGGCCCGCCGGGGGTGTCCTTGTGCGCGATCTTGCCCAGGGCGTCCTTCGCCTTGCCCGTGCCGCTCGTGATCCGGTCGCTGTACTTGCCGTGGGTCTTGGAGTCCACGGCCTTGGCCACCTTGTCCAGACCCTCGGTGATCTTGCCCTCGTTCTTCTGGGCGAGGTCGCCGACCTTCTCCTTCGCGGGAGCGAGCTTGGCCTTCAGATTGTCGAGCAGGCCCATGGGTCACCTTCCGTTGGCGGTCGCTACGTACGGGCACCCTCGCCGGCTTCGCTGTCCGCGGCCACCCCGGCCGACTGCTGCTTGGGGATCTCCACGGACTCCGCCGTGGAAACCTCCGCAACAACCGGGTCGGCCTCGGCCTCGCCGGCCGTAGCGGACTCCGCCGTCACGTCCTCGGCCACGACCTCCTCGGTCGCAACCTCGTCCTTACGACGAAAAAACCGATCAAAAACGCCCATGTCTACTCCTGTAACGGTACCCGTGTGAGTGAAGTTCCGCCTTGCCCGGACCGGCCTCCGCCGGCCATGCGCCGGGCCGGAACCTCGCCAGGGCAACGACCCCGCCCCCGCCCCGTCACGTAACTCGATCGGGTACACCCCGTGGGGTTTGCGAGACTGGGGCAGTGAGGAAAGCAGCCCCCGCAGCGCGGGTCATCGCCGTCGTAGGTCCCACCGCGGCAGGAAAGTCCGACCTGGGCGTCGCCCTGGCCCGCCATTTCGACGGCGAAGTCGTCAACGCCGACTCCATGCAGCTGTACCGGGGGATGGACATCGGCACCGCCAAGCTGACGACCGAGGAGCGCGGCGGAGTCCCGCACCACCTCCTCGACATCTGGGACGTCACCGACACCGCCAACGTCGCCGAGTACCAGCGCCTGGCCCGCCTGGAGATCGACAGGCTCCTCGCCGAGGGCCGTACGCCGGTCCTCGTCGGCGGATCCGGCCTGTACGTCCGGGGCGCCCTGGACGTCATGGAGTTCCCCGGCACCGACCCCGAGGTCCGCGCCCGGCTGGAGGACGAGCTCACCCTGCGCGGCCCCGGCGCCCTGCACGCGCGGCTCGCCGCCTCCGACCCGGCCGCCGCCCGGGCGATCCTGCCCAGCAACGGCCGCCGCATCGTCCGCGCGCTGGAGGTCATCGAGATCACCGGCCGCCCCTTCACCGCCAACCTGCCCGGCCACGAGTCCGTCTACGACACCGTCCAGATCGGCGTCGACGTCGCCCGGCCGGAGCTCGACGAGCGGATCGCGCTGCGGGTGGACCGGATGTGGGAAGACGGGCTGGTGGACGAGGTCCGCGCGCTGGAGGCCCGGGGGCTGCGGGACGGAATCACCGCCTCCAGGGCGCTCGGCTACCAGCAGGTGCTGGCCGCGCTCGCCGGCGAGTGCACCGAGGACGAGGCCCGGGCGGAGACGGTCCGCGCGACCAAGCGGTTCGCCCGCCGCCAGGACTCCTGGTTCCGTCGCGATCCGCGCGTGCACTGGCTCAGCGGGGGCGTCGCCGACCGGGGGGAACTCCCCGGGCTCGCGCAGTCGTTGGTCGAACGAGCGGTCACAGCCTGATCACGTGATGGCATCGGGACGCCCCGGGCGCCCGTTGCGGGGCCGGGGGCGTGCCATCATCAAACTCGAGCAGGTGCGGTCACCTGCGGTGAACGGCGGCGTACTGAGTCCGAGTGGGGAGGGCGCGTGGCGATGGAGGCCGGCCCTCGCGACACCGGGCGGGACGAGACCCGGCGGGAAGCGGACCCGACGCTGCTCGACGGGACCGACGGACCCGCAGGTCTCGGGCTGCCCGCCGACCCCGCGCGCCTGACCCCCGACGGCCCGGACACACCGGACTCCGCCGAGGCCGAGGCCGCCGCGGGACCCGAGTTCGAGGTCGAACTGCGCCCGCAGCGCCGCCTGCGGCTGTGGCAGATCGCCCCCATCGTGATGCTCGCCGCCGCCGGTTCGCTGATGTTCGCCTTCCCCCTCGCCTTCGAGTTCGGCGACGGCGGAGCCGTGGTCGCCATGCTCGGCTTCCTCATCAGCAGCTGCGCCGGGGGCTGGGGCATGATGGCCGCCCGCCGGGTGGGCTACACGTGGCCGGGGCTCCCGGCCCGGGGGAGCGGCCGCCGCCCCGACTGGCGCCTGACCGCGCTGTACGCCGTGGTGCTGCTGACCGTCGTCGCGCTCGCCGTGTACCGGGTCGCCCGGCTCCGCTGACCGCCCACCGGACGGTTCCGCGCCGGTGAGCAGGGGCTCGGTACCATGAACCGGTGACGCAGACCACCCTCTCCTTCCTCAAGGGCCACGGCACCGAGAACGACTTCGTGATCGTCCCGGACCCGGACAATGCCATCGAGCTGCCCCCGACGGCCGTCGCGAAGCTCTGCGACCGCCGGGCGGGGATCGGCGCGGACGGCGTCCTGCACGTCGTCCGGTCCGCCGCGCACCCGGAGGCGGCGCACCTGGCCGAGGAAGCCGAGTGGTTCATGGACTACCGCAACAGCGACGGCTCCGTCGCCGAGATGTGCGGAAACGGCGTGCGCGTCTTCGCCCGCTACCTCCAGTACGCCGGTCACGTCGAGCCCGGAGACCTCGCGGTCGCGACCCGCGGCGGCGTCAAGCGGGTCCACCTCGACAAGAGCGGCGACGTCACCGTCTCCATGGGCCGGGCGGAGTTCCCCGAGGGCGAGATCACGGTCGGCGTCGGTTCCCGCAGCTGGCCCGCGCGCAACGTGAACATGGGGAACCCGCACGCGGTGGCGTTCGTTGAAAGCCTCGACGACGCCGGGAACCTGTACACCGCCCCCGAGTTCAGCCCGGCGTCCGCCTACCCGACCGGGGTCAATGTCGAGTTCGTCGTCGACCGCGGCACGCGGCACGTCGCCATGCGCGTCCACGAGCGCGGCTCCGGCGAGACCCGCTCCTGCGGCACCGGCGCGTGCGCGGTCGCCGTGGCCGCCATCCGCCGCGACGGCGCGGACCCGGCCACCACCGGCGAACCGGTGACCTACACCGTCGACCTGCCCGGCGGCACCCTGGTCATCACCGAACACCCCGACGGGCGGATCGACATGACCGGACCGGCCGTGATCGTGGCCACGGGCCAGCTCGACGAAACCTGGCTCACCGAAACGGCTTTCGGCTGAAGCTTCCCTCTAATGGGTGATCCGTTTCACGCTGAGCGAGAGGTGGACTGCGCCACGTGGTGGGGTCGGTAACATCAGGCACCGGCCCTGAGGGCTCACCCCATGCCCGCCACCGCCGGTCGAAGCCGCCGGAGGTGCCCATGAGTGCAGAGGCCACGAACCCCGAAGCACACCCCGAAGCGCCCCCTGAGCTCCGCAGACGTGGCCGGACCAGGCTCGATCTGCGCCGGCTCGGGCGCGCGGCCCTGCTCGGGCCCACGTCCCGCCACCGGCTCCCGGACGCCATCGGCCATGTCGCGGAAGCGCACCGTGCCCACTATCCGGACGCCGATATGTCCGTTCTGCGGCGCGCCTATCTGCTCGCGGAGACCTCGCACCGCGGTCAGATGCGAAAAAGTGGTGAGCCGTACATCACACACCCCCTCGCCGTCACCCTGATCCTCGCCGAACTCGGCGCCGAGACCACGACCTTGACGGCGTCTCTGCTCCACGACACCGTCGAGGACACCGATGTGACCCTCGATCAGGTCCGGGCGGAGTTCGGGGACGAGGTCTGCTTCATCGTCGACGGCGTCACCAAGGTCGAGAAGATCGACTACGGGGCCGCCGCCGAGCCCGAGACCTTCCGCAAGATGCTCGTCGCCACCGGCAACGACGTCCGCGTGATGTCCATCAAACTCGCCGACCGGCTGCACAACATGCGCACGCTGGGCGTGATGCGCCCCGAGAAACAGGCCCGTATCGCGAAGGTCACCCGGGACGTCCTCATCCCGCTCGCCGAACGGCTCGGCGTCCAGGCGCTCAAGACCGAACTGGAAGACCTCGTCTTCGCGATCCTGCACCCCGAGGAGTACGAGAGCACCCGCGCGCTCATCGCCGCGCACGCCGGCGAACGCGACCCGCTGCCCGCCATCGCCGACTCCGTACGGGCCGTCCTGCGCGAGGCGGGCATCGCCGCCGAGGTACGGGTCCGGCCCCGGCACTTCGTCTCCGTGCACCGGATCGCCCGGACGCGCGGCGAACTGCGCGGCTCCGACTTCGGCCGCATCCTCGTCCTCGTCGGCGAGAACGCCGACTGCTACGGGGTCCTGGGCGAGCTCCACACCTGCTTCACCCCGGTGGTCTCCGAGTTCAAGGACTTCATCGCCACCCCGAAGTTCAACCTCTACCAGTCGCTGCACACCGCCGTCGCCACGCCCGAGGGCCACGTCGCCGAGGTCATCGTGCGGACCCGGCAGATGCACCGCGTCGCGGAGGCCGGTGTGGTCGCGCTCGGCAACCCGTACGCCATGGGGACGCCCGACCCGGCCGCGGACCCGGACGAGGAGCGGGTGGACCCCACCCGGCCCGGCTGGCTGAACCGGCTGCTCGACTGGCAGCAGTCCGCGCCCGACCCCGACACCTTCTGGAGCGTGCTGCGCGCGGAGCTGGCACAGGACCGGGAGATCACCGTCTTCCGGGCGGACGGGGGCACCCTGGGCCTGCCGGCCGGGGCCAGCTGCATCGACGCCGCCTACGCGCAGCACGGCGAGGCGGCCCACGGCTGTATCGGCGCCCGGGTCAACGGGCGCCTGACCTCCCTGTCCTGCGTACTGTCCGACGGGGACACCGTTCAACTGCTCCTCGCGCACGACGCCACCTCGGGACCGGCCGCCGAATGGCTGGACCACGCGCGGACCCCCGCCGCCCGGCTCGCCATCAGCACCTGGCTCGAAGCCCATCCCGGCCGGGCGATGTCCACCACCACGGCCGCACGGGCGCCGCTGTCGGTGATCGGGGCCCGGGGCGGCGGGGCCAACGCGGTCGCCGACCTGCCCGACGCGCCCGTGCGACTGGCCGGCTGCTGCACGCCGGTGCCGCCGGACGCCGTCGCCGGGTTCGTGGTCCGGGGCGGGGCCGTCACCGTGCACCGCATCCACTGCGCGGCGGTGGCGCAGATGCGCGCGGTGGGCCGCACCTCCGTCGCCGTCCACTGGCGGGCCACGGCGGACTGCCGGGTCACCCTGCTCGCTGAATCGTTCGGCCGCCCGCACCTGCTGGCCGACCTGACCGAGGCCATCGCCCGCGAAGGGGTCGAGGTCGTCTCCGCGACCGTGGAACCCCCCGTCGAGCAGCGGGTCCGGCACAGCTACACCCTCCAGCTGCCCGACGCGGCCGGGCTGCCCGCGCTGATGCGGGCGATGCGGGACGTGCCGGGCGTGTACGACGTCAGCCGGGTCTAGCGGGTCGGGAGGGGCTTCGCGTGTCACCGGGCGGCGCCGGAAGGTCCCGTTCGGGTGGACCCGTCGCGCGCCGTGCGCGGCCGTGCGGCGGGCGCTGGTAAGCGGTGGGGGATGCAGCTCTCCTCCGCGCGCCTGCGCGCCGCCCTGCTCGCCGCGGCCTCCCTGACCCTCGTAGCCGCCGTACTGCCCCCGCCGAAGCCGCTGGGCATCGGCGACCGGCTCTTCCCGGAGCTCGGGAACCCGGGCTACGACGTCCTCTCGTACGACCTGTCCTTCGCCTACAAGGACAACCGGACCCCGCTCGACGCGGTCACCGTGATCGACGCCCGGGCGCTGGAGCCGCTGGAGCGCATCAATCTGGACTTCACCCACGGCACCGTGGCGTCCGCCGAGGTCAACGGGAAGCCGGCGCGGTTCGAGAGCGCGGGGGAGGACCTCGTACTGACCCCCGCACAGCCGGTCCCGGACGGCATGCCGCTGCACATCACCGTCCGGCACACCAGCGACCCGCGCGGGCGCGGGGACGGCGGCTGGGTGCCAACCGAGGACGGCCTCGCCATGGCCAACCAGGCGGACGCCGCCCACCGGGTCTTCCCCTGCAACGACCACCCCGCCGACAAGGCGTTCTTCACCTTCCGCATCACCGCCCCGGCCGGGCTCACGGCCGTCGCCAACGGGACGCCGGCGCTCCCCGCCCTGCGGTTCGGTCCCTCGACGACCTGGACGTACAAGACCCGGCACCCGATGGCCACCGAGCTGGCCCAGGTCTCCGTCGGCCGTTCGGCCGTGGTCCACAGCACCGGACCGCACGGGCTGCCCCTGCGGGACGTGGTGCCCGCCGCCGACCGGGAGAAGCTGGCCCCGTGGCTGAAGAAGACCGCGGGCCACGTGGCGTGGATGGAGGAGCGCGTCGGCCGCTACCCCTTCGAGAACTACGGCGTACTGATCGCCGGGGCGTCCACCGGCTTCGAGCTGGAGACGCAGACCCTCTCGCTCTTCGAACGGAGCCTGTTCGCGGGCGAGGGCTACCCCGAGTGGTACGTCGAAGCCGTGATGGTCCACGAGCTCGCGCACCAGTGGTTCGGCGACAGCGTCACCCCGCGGACCTGGTCCGACCTGTGGCTCAACGAAGGACACGCCACCTGGTACGAGGCCCTGTACGCGGACGGGCTCGGCAAGTACTCCCTGGAGCGGCGCATGCGCGAGGCGTACCAGCGCTCCGACCAGTGGCGCGCGGCGGGCGGGCCCCCCGCCGCCCCGAAGGCCGCCGCACCCGGCGAGAAGATCGGGCTGTTCCGGCCGGTGGTCTACGACGGGGCCGCACTGATCCTCTACGCGCTGCGCCAGGAGATCGGCCTCCAGGCCTTCGACCGCGTCGAGCGGCGCTGGGTCGCCGAAGACCGGGACGGCGTCGCCGGCACCGACGACTTCGTACGCCTGGCCTCGCAGGAGGCGGGCCGGGACCTGACGGCCTTCCTCAAGCCCTGGCTGTACGGGAAGACGACCCCCGCGATGCCCGGGCACCCGGAGTGGAGCGGGACCGCGCCCGCCCAATAAAGCGTGTGACCGGCGGGGAGCGGGCATGTCACCATCGACGGGCCGTTCGGGGAATCCCCGGACGGTGTGACACGTTGGACAGGACAGTCAACGTGACACTGCTATTCGAATCGACGTAAGGATCCAATGACCTCCTCTTCTTCCCCTTCCCAGGACGCGCGGGACGCACAGGACCCCCAGGACGTGCGCGACGCGCAGAGCTTCACCGAGAGCCTTCGGGCCGATGCCCTGATGGAAGAGGACGTCGCCTGGAGCCACGAGATCGACGGAGACCGGGACGGCGAGCAGTTCGAACGCTCGGAGCGCGCGGCCCTGCGCCGCGTGGCCGGCCTCTCCACCGAGCTCGAAGACGTCACCGAGGTCGAGTACCGCCAGCTGCGCCTGGAGCGGGTCGTGCTCGTCGGTGTCTGGACCTCGGGCACGGTGACCGACGCGGAGAACTCCCTCGCGGAGCTCGCCGCCCTCGCCGAGACGGCGGGCGCCCTCGTGCTCGACGGTGTGATCCAGCGCCGCGACAAGCCCGACCCGGCCACGTTCATCGGCTCGGGCAAGGCGCGCGAGCTGCGTGACATCGTCATGGAGAGCGGCGCGGACACCGTCGTGTGCGACGGAGAGCTCAGCCCCGGCCAGCTCATCGCCCTCGAAGACGTCGTCAAGGTCAAGGTGGTCGACCGCACCGCCCTCATCCTCGACATCTTCGCCCAGCACGCCAAGTCCCGAGAGGGCAAGGCGCAGGTCGCGCTCGCGCAGATGCAGTACATGCTGCCGCGCCTGCGAGGCTGGGGTGCCTCGCTGTCCCGTCAGATGGGTGGCGGCGGCGGTGGCGGCATGGCCACCCGAGGCCCCGGTGAGACCAAGATCGAGACGGACCGGCGACGGATCCGCGAGAAGATGGCGAAGATGCGCCGGGAGATCGCGGAGATGAAGACCGGCCGTGACATCAAGCGGCAGGAACGGCGCCGCAACAAGGTGCCCTCGGTCGCCATCGCCGGTTACACCAACGCCGGCAAGTCCTCGCTGCTCAACCGCCTCACGGGCGCGGGCGTGCTGGTGGAGAACGCGCTGTTCGCCACCCTCGACCCGACCGTGCGCCGGGCCGAGACGCCGAGCGGCCGGGTCTACACCCTGGCCGACACGGTCGGCTTCGTCCGACACCTGCCCCACCACCTGGTCGAGGCGTTCCGCTCCACGATGGAGGAGGTCGGGGACTCCGACCTCATCCTGCACATCGTGGACGGCTCGCACCCCGCGCCGGAGGAGCAGCTGGCGGCGGTGCGCGAGGTGATCCGCGAGGTCGGTGCGGTGAACGTGCCGGAGATCGTGGTGATCAACAAGGCGGACGCCGCGGATCCGCTCGTCCTGCAGCGGCTGCTGCGGATCGAGCGGCGCTCCATCGCCGTCTCGGCGCGGACGGGCCAGGGCATCGAGGAACTCCTCGCACTCATCGACTCCGAGCTGCCGCGGCCCGAGGTCGAGGTGGAGGCCATGGTCCCGTACACGCGGGGCTCGCTAGTGGCCAAGGCGCATGCCGAGGGCGAGGTGATCTCCGAGGAGCACACCCCGGACGGCACCCTGCTCAAGGCGCGGGTCCACCAAGAGCTGGCGGCGGACCTCGCTCCGTACGCACTCGCCAAGCGCTGAGCTCGACCCAGCGGTGACGAACCGAGGCCCCCTGCGCTGCGCAGGGGGCCTCGGTCGTCGTCAGTACTGCCTGCCTGTTTGCCGTTCCGGCTCCGCGGCTACTTGAACTTGCGGCTGACGGCGTCGAAGACGCCCTTCGCCTCCGGACCCAGCCGGGGCCCGGCCAGCCAGCCCGCCTTGGCCGGGCCGATCGAGGTGTTCGACACCAGCGCCGGCTTGCCGTCGGCGCCCGCCGCGACCCAGCCGCCACCGGAGGAACCGCCGGTCATGGTGCAGCCGATGCGGTACATCGCCGGGTCGGTCGCATTCAGGGACAGACGGCCCGGCTTGTCCGTGCACTGGAAGGCCTTCTGGCCGTCGAACGGAGCCGCGGCCGGGTAGCCCGTCGCCGTGATGCTCGCGACCTTCGCCGCGGCCGGAGCGGCGAACTCCACCGGAAGCGCCGAACCGACCGTCTCCTCCAGGGACTTCCCGCTGCCCTTCTCAGGCGTCACGTGCAGCACGGCGAAGTCGTACGGGGCACCCGCGCCGCCGGTCGGACCGCCCGTCGCGATCCACTGGTCGGAGGTCTGCGCCCAGTCGCTCCACCAGACGCCGTACGGAGCCACCTGCTCGCGGGGCGCGCCCTTGAGCTGCGCCGACGGCTTGCCCGCGTTGTTGTAGGACGGGACGAAGGCGATGTTGCGGTACCAGCCGCCGGACTTGCCCGCGTGCACGCAGTGGCCGGCCGTCCAGACCATGTTGGACTTGCCGGGGTGCGCCGGGTCCTTGACCACGGTCGCCGAACAGACCATCGACCCCTCGGGGCCGTCGAAGAAGACCTTGCCGGACTCGGGCACGCTCTGGTGGTAGGGCGGGTTCGCCGCCTTGGCCGTCACCGGCGCCGGGGTCGGGTCGGAGGCGCCCTGGTCCTTGCCCGCGTCCGGGTCGACGGCCGGGCGCTGCGGCTGCTCGGCGTCACGCATGCGGTCCGGGTCCCACAGGTCCTCGATGATCGGGTTGATGTAGTCGCCCGCCTCGCGCAGCCAGTCCTCCTTCTTCCAGTTCTTCCACGCACCCCCCTTCCACTTCTCCAGGTCGATGCCGTGGGCCTTGAGCTTGTCCCTGAGCTGGTCCGGGATCTTGATCCCGTCCGTGCCCGGACTGGTCGCCGCCACGGTCGGCTTGGCGTCGCCGCCGGCCTCCCCGTCGCCGGGGCCGCAGGCCGCTGCGGTCAGCGCGAGCGCGGCCGCGCACAGGATCGCGGTGACCGGTCGGATCGGTCGCATGTCGTTCGTCCCCCTGGTGGTGTCAAGGCGTGGAGTGCAGCCCCCCACTATGCCGCTGCCGCCCAGGACGACACAGGCCGGGGCCGCGGTTCCTCGCTCCCGGCCCTTACGGGGCAAGGATCTTGGGCCCACCCGTGATCCGTCGCCGTCACCGTCGTTGGTACGTACGGGGGACGGGGGGCAGCGTTCGTGTTCGAGACGCGATCCGGAAGAGCAATCAGTGCGGGAGGACCGACACTCGTGGCTTTGACCGAGCCGGCCGCGGCGGCGGCCGCGACACAGACCCCGCCACACGTACCGCCGCAGGCAGACCGGGTACCAGGTCCCGGCGGCGGTGGCGCCGACGGGATCCTGCGCAGGCAGTCCCAACGGGAGTCCGCCGCGCGGACGTACGCGCGCTCCCTGCCCATCGTCCCGGTACGGGCCCGCGGGTTGACCATCGAGGGAGCCGACGGGCGCCGCTACCTCGACTGCCTCTCCGGCGCCGGCACCCTCGCCCTGGGGCACAACCACCCGGTGGTGCTCGAAGCCATCCGCGGCGTACTGGACTCGGGGGCGCCGCTGCACGTGCTGGACCTGGCGACCCCGGTCAAGGACGCCTTCACCACCGAGCTGTTCGCCAACCTGCCGCCCGCGCTGGCCGACGACGCGCGCATCCAGTTCTGCGGGCCGGCCGGCACGGACGCCGTGGAGGCCGCCCTCACCCTGGTCCGCACCGCGACCGGGCGCCGCGGGCTGCTGGCCTTCACCGGGGCCTACCACGGGATGACCGCCGGGGCCCTGGGCGCCTCGGGGGGCGCCCCGGACGTACGGGTGACCCGGCTGCCGTACCCGCAGGAGCTGCGCTGCCCGTTCGGCGTCGGGGGACCCGAGGGCGCCGAATTGGCCGCGCGCTGGACGCAGAACCTGCTGGACGATCCCAAGGGCGGGGTACCCGCCCCCGCTGCCATGATCGTCGAACCCGTGCAGGGCGAGGGCGGGGTCATCCCCGCCCCGGACGCCTGGCTGCGCCGGATGCGGGAGATCACCGCGGCGCGGGGGATCCCGCTGATCGCCGACGAGGTGCAGACCGGGGTGGGCCGGACCGGCGCCTTCTGGGGGGTCGACCACGCGGGGGTGGTGCCCGACGTCATGGTGCTGTCCAAGGCGATCGGCGGCAGTCTGCCGCTCGCGGTGATCGTGTACCGGTCGGGCCTGGACGTCTGGGGCCCGGGGGCACACGCGGGTACCTTCCGCGGCAACCAACTGGCCATGGCCGCCGGCACCGCGACGCTCGCCTTCGTGCGCGAGAACCGGCTCGCCGAGCGCGCCGCGACCCTGGGTGAGCGGATGCTGACGGCCCTGCGGGACCTGGCCTCCCACCATCCCTGCATGGGCGAGGTTCGGGGGCGGGGCCTGATGCTCGGCGTCGAACTCGTCGATCCCGACACCGGGGCCGCCGCACCGGCCCTCGCCACGGCCGTCCGCCAGGAGTGCCTGGACCGAGGTCTGATCGTCGAACTCGGCGGACGCCACGGCGCCGTCGTGCGCCTGCTCCCCCCGCTGACCCTGACCGACGAGCAGGCCGCGGCGGTCCTCGACCGCCTGGCCGACGCCATCCCGGCCGCCGCCGCCCGGACCCACTGACCCGCCACCCCGAGGACCCGCGATGTCAGACCCGCACCAGTCCACCCCCACCCCCCTTCCGAACCCTCCGGCCGCACCCCCGCCAACGCCGGCCCCCACCCCGCCCCTGCCACCGGCGCACCCGCAGCCCGCGCCGGCCCCCGCCCGGCCACAGGCATCGGCGCACCCGGAGCCCGCGCCGGCCCCCACCCCGCCCCAGCCACCGACGCACCCGCAGCCCGCGCCGGCCCCCGCCCGGCCACAGGCATCGGCGCACCCGGAGCCCGCGCCGGACCCCGCCCGGCCACAGGCATCGGCGCACCCGGAGCCCGCGCCGGACTCCGCCCGGCCGCAGGCATCGGCGCACCCGCAGTCCGCGCCGGACCCCGCCCGGCCGCAGGCATCGGCGCACCCGGAGCCCGCGCCGGCCCCCGCCGGGCCGCAGGCATCGGCGCGCCCGGAGCCCGCGCCGGCCCCCGCCGGGCCGCAGGCATCGGCGCAGCCGGATCCCGTCCCCGACTCGGCCGGGCAGCCGACGCCTCCGCGTGCCGCCACACAGGCCCCTGCCCCGGGGCAGCCGTCACCCCCGCTGGCCACCGCGTCCGCGCCCGCCCTCGCGTGGCAGGCCCCGAGCCCGGCCACGCCGTCACCGGCCGCGCCCCCGGGCACGCCGCGCGGCGACACCCCTCGCGCCGGGGACCCCGGGCGCGCCCCCGCGTCGGCAGCCGCTGCCCGCGATGCGCACGGCGCCGCAGCGGACCCGGCTCCCGGGCGGGCGCCGACCTCGGCAGCCGGTGCCCGCGAAGCGCACGGCGCCGCTGCGGATCCGGCTACCGAGCCGCGCTCCGGCACGCCGACCCAGCCCGCCGCGGCCATGCCGGAGCCGCCGCCACCGGCCGCGGCGAGCGCGCTCGGCGCACCGCTCCAGCAGGGCCCGGCCGTCGGCGCTGAAGCGGCAGCCACCGTGCCGCGGCAGAAGGACGGCACCCCCAGACCCCGGACCGGCTGGAAGAGCCCCGCCCGACCGGCTCCAGCCGCGCTGCCCGACCTCCTGAACCACCCCGACCCGGCCATCGCCGCCGAGGCGGCAGCGGTGGAGAACCTGCTGCGGTGCTGGGTCCGCGAAGCCGGACTGGGCCGCCCCGACGGCCCGGCCGGAGCCCCGCTGCGCATCCCGCTCCCCGCCTCCGGCACCGCCCTGCGCGTCGCAGTCCGCCACTGGTCTCCCGCCGGCTGGCACCGCTTCGGCCCGGCCCGGCTCGAAGGCGCACCCGCCACCGCACCCGACCTGGACGCCGTCACCCTCGCCGCGCTCATCTCCCGCGAGGGCGTGAGCGGTGGCCAAGGCAACGCCGACCTCGTCGGACGGGTCGCCGACTCGGTGCGCCGTACCACCGAGTTCATCGCCGACCGCCGAGAACGCCCCACCGCCCCGGCCCCCGTGGACGGGGACCTCTTCCTCACCGCCGAACAGTCACTCCTTCTCGGTCACCCCTTCCAACCGGACCCGAAGAGCCGCGAAGGACTCTCCGAGACCGAAGTCCGCCTCTACTCACCCGAACTCCACGGCTCCTTCCCCCTGCACTGGGTCGCGGTCGAACCCGCCGCGCTCGCCACCGAATCGGCCTGGACCGAGCGCGGCCGCCCCGTCTGCGCCGCACAGCTCCTCGGCCGCCTCGCCCCCGGACTGCCGGTACCCGACGGCGCCACCCCCCTTCCCCTGCACCCCTGGCAGGCCAGCGACCTGCTTCAGCGCCCTGCCGTCACCGCCCTGCGTGACGCCGGACTCCTGCACGACCTGGGCCCGTACGGCGCGCCCTGGTACCCCACCTCCTCCGTTCGCACCGTCCACCGACCCGGCGCCCCCGCCATGCTCAAGCTCTCCCTGGGCCTGCGCATCACCAACTCCCGCCGGGAGAACCTCCGCAAGGAACTCCACCGCGGTGTGGAGGTGCACCGGCTGCTCCGCACCGGTCTCGCCGAGCAGTGGCAGACGGCCCACCCCGGCTTCGACATCGTCCGCGACCCCGCCTGGGTCGCCGTGGACGCCCCGGACGGCACCCCGGTCCCCGGCCTCGACGCCCTGCTGCGCCACAACCCCTTCCGCTCGGGCGACGACGCCGTCTGCATCGCCGCGCTCACCTCTCCCCGCCCATGGCCCGGCCGGACCACCATGACCTCCCGCCTCGCCGAGATCGTCTCCGGCCTCGCCGCCGCCACCGGACACACCACGTCCGCCGTCGCCGCCGAGTGGTTCCTGCGCTACCTCGACCACGTGGTCCTGCCGGTCCTCGCCTTCGACGCGCTCGCCGGTATCGCCCTGGAAGCGCACCAGCAGAACACCCTGGTCCTCCTCGACCCGGCCGGCTGGCCGATCGGCGGCCGCTACCGCGACAACCAGGGGTACTACTTCCGCGCATCCCGCCGCGCGGAGCTGGAGCGCCGGCTTCCCGGTATCGGCCGACACAGCGACACCTTCGTCTCCGACGACGTCACCGACGAACGCTTCGCCTACTACCTCGGCATCAACAACGTGCTCGGGCTCATCGGTGCCTTCGGATCCCAGCGCCTCGCCGACGAACGCGTCCTCCTCGCCGCCTCCCGCCGCTTCCTCGCCAAGGCCGCGAACCTCGGCCCGCTTCCCACGCGGCTGCTCGACTCACCGACCCTGCGCTGCAAGGCAAACCTGCTCACCCGCCTGGGCGGTCTCGACGAGCTGGTCGGCCCCGTCGACACCCAGTCCGTCTACGTCACCCTCGCCAACCCCCTTCACCATTGACGCGTCGGAGCTGACGCGGAGAAGAGCCCCGATGCGCTCCACCGACGAAACACGCCTCAACGCCGACCTGTTGCCCCAGCTCGCCGAGGCGGACCTGCTCGACTCCCCGGCCACCTGGGGCGGCGTCCCCACGCACGCCGGAGCCTTCCGCCTCGAACCGGTGCGACCGGAGCGCGACCTGGAGCTCGTCGCCCGCTGGATGAACGATCCAGAGGTGGCCGCCTATTGGGAGCTCGCCGGCCCCGCCGCCGTCACCGCCGCCCACCTGCGCGCCCAGCTCGACGGAGACGGCCGCAGCATCCCCTGTCTCGGCCTCCTCGACGGCACGCCGATGAGCTACTGGGAGATCTACCGGGCCGACCTCGACCCGCTTTCCCGGCACTACCCGGCGCGCCCCCACGACACCGGTATCCACCTGCTCATCGGAGACGGCACGAACCGGGGGCGTGGTCTGGGCACGACCCTGCTGCGAGCCGTCGCCGACCTGGTCCTCGGCAACCGCCCCCGCTGCACACGCGTCATCGCGGAACCGGACATCCGCAACACCCCCTCCGTATCAGCCTTCCTGAGCTCCGGCTTCCGCTGTTACGCGGAAATCGACCTACCCGAGAAGCGCGCCGCCCTGATGGTCCGGGAGCGGGCGCTTCGCAATCTCCTCTGAGTGCCGCCCCGCATGCCCTGCCGTCGTCGCCGCTTCGCACCTCTCCCTTCGAAAACTCTGCGTCGCGCAGCAAAGTTCCCGATCTTCGAGGAGTCCCGTGCCGAACGTCCCCACCGCCCCCGACTCGGCGGAACCCGCCGTGCCGCAGTCACCCCAGGACCCCCGCACACCGCCCGAGCTCACCCGGGCGACCTGGGACCGCGCCGCGCGCCGCCTGCTCGCCAAGATGCTGGAAGAGTTCGCCTACGAGGAGATCATCCGCCCCGCCCCCGCGCGGGCCGCCGCCGGTGACGCCTGGACCCTGACCCTGGACGACGGCAGCAGTCTCGGCTTCCGGGCGCGCCGCCGCTCGTACGGCAGCTGGGACGTCGCCCCGGACACCATCACCCTCACGCCGCCGCTGCCCCCAGCCGCCCCGCCCTCCCCAGCCACATCCGCCAGCCCAACCGCCCTCGGCAGCCCCTCCGCCCTCGGCAGTCCCACCGTCTTCGGCGACCCGTACGCCTTCCTCATCCGCGCCCGCTCCCTCCTCGGCCTCGACGGCCCCACGCTCGGCCACCTCGTCCGCGAGCTCAGCGCCACACTCGCCGCCGACGCCCGGATCGAGCACACCGCCCTCACCGCCGACGTCCTCGCCGACCTCGACTACGCGGCCCTGGAAGGCCACCAGAGCGGCCACCCCTGGCTCGTCCTGAACAAGGGCCGTATCGGACTGTCTTCCTCCGACACCGCCGCCTGGGCCCCCGAGGCCCGCACCCGCCAACGCCTGCCCTGGCTCGCCGCCCACACCTCCCTCGCCGCCTACCGCGGCACCGGCGGCCTCGAGGATCCGGCCCGCCTCTACTCCGCCGAGCTCGACCCCGTCACCCGCACCGTCTTCGACCAGGCCCTGCGCGACCGCGGCCTCGATCCTCTGCGCTACCTCTACTTCCCGGTGCACCCCTGGCAGTGGGACGAGGTGGTCCTGCCCCTCTTCGCGCCCGCCCTCGCCTCCGGCGCGCTCGTACCGCTCCCCGCGGACCCCGACCAACGGCTGCCCCAGCAGTCCATCCGCACCTTCCTCAACCTCAGCCGCCCGGACCGGCACAGCGTCAAGCTCCCGCTCTCCGTCTTCAACACCATGGTCTGGCGCGGTCTGCCCTCCGACCTCGCCCTCGCCGCGCCCGCCGTCACCGCCTGGATCCACTCGCTGCGCGACGCCGACCCCTTCCTCCGCGACGAATGCCGCGTCGTCCTGCTCGGCGAGGTCGCCTCCGTCACCGTCCGCCACCCCGTCTACGACGAGCTCCCCGAGGTCCCGTACCAGTACAAGGAGCTCCTCGGCGCGATCTGGCGCGAGCCCCTCACGGGCCTCCTCGCCCCCGGCGAACGCGCCCGTACGCTCGCCTCGCTCCTCCACACCGATCCGCGCGGCCGGTCCTTCACCGCCGAGCTCGTCGCGCGGTCCGGGCTGGCGCCCGCCGTCTGGCTGCAGCGGCTCTTCGCCGCGCTCCTGCCCCCGCTCCTGCACTTCCTCTACCGCTACGGCACCGTCTTCTCCCCGCACGGCGAGAACGCCATCGTGATCTTCGACGAGCACGACGTCCCGGTCCGGCTCGCGGTCAAGGACTTCGTGGACGACATCAACATCAGCGACGAGCCGCTGCCCGAGCTGGACTCCCTGCCCGACGAGGTCCGGGCCGTCCTGCTCACCGAGCCCGCCGACTTCCTGCCCCAGTTCATCCACTCCGGGCTGTTCGTCGGCGTCTTCCGCTACCTCGCGGCCCTGTGCGAAGACCGCCTCGGCGTCCCGGAGGGCGACTTCTGGTCCCTCGTGCGGGCCGAGATCCTGCGCCACCAGGCCCGCTTCCCCGAGCTCAAGGACCGCTACGAGCTCTTCGACCTGCTCGGAGAACGCATCGGCCGGCTCTGCCTCAACCGGAACCGGCTCTACGAGGACGGCTACCGCGATCGTCCCGACCGCCCTCACGCGGTGCAGTACGGCACCGTGCACAACCCCTTGTACCGGCCATGAATCCTCGGGGGTGTGCTCACTGTCGGTGGCGCCCCGTAGGGTTGGCAGTGCTATGACGAAGCCCTCCCTCCCCGACCTGCTGCACGCCGCCGTCTCCGCCGTCGGCGGCACGGAGCGCCCCGGCCAGGTGGCCATGGCCGAAGCCGTCGCCGAAGCGATCGACGACAGCTCCCACCGGCTCATCCAGGCCGGCACCGGCACCGGCAAGTCCCTCGGCTACCTGGTGCCGGCCCTCGCCCACGGCGAGCGCGTGGTCGTGGCCACCGCGACCCTCGCCCTCCAGCGCCAGCTCGTCGAGCGCGACCTGCCCCGGACGGTGGACGCACTGCATCCGCAGCTGCGCCGCCGCCCGCAGTTCGCCATGCTCAAGGGCCGGTCGAACTACCTCTGCCTGCACCGTCTGCACGAGGGTGCTCCGCAGGACGAGGAGGAGGGCCTCTTCGACCAGTTCGAAGCGGCCACCCCCACCAGCAAGCTCGGCAAGGACCTGCTGCGCCTGCGCGACTGGGCCGACGAGACGGAGACCGGCGACCGCGACGATCTGACACCGGGCGTCTCGGACAAGGCCTGGTCGCAGATCTCCGTCTCCTCCCGCGAGTGCCTGGGCGCGACGAAGTGCGCGTACGGAGCCGAGTGCTTCGCGGAGGCCGCCCGCGAGCGCGCCAAGCTCGCGGACGTGGTCGTCACCAACCACGCGCTCCTGGCCATCGATGCCATCGAGGGCGCCCCGGTGCTGCCCCAGCACGAGGTGCTGATCGTGGACGAGGCCCACGAGCTGGTCTCCCGGGTGACCGGGGTCGCCACCGGCGAGCTCACCCCCGGGCAGGTCAACCGGGCCGTGAAGCGTGCGGCCAAGCTGGTGGACGAGAAGACCGCCGACGCCCTGCAGACCGCCTCGGAGTCCTTCGAGAGGGTCATGGAGCTGGCGCTCCCGGGCCGCCTGGAAGAAGTGCCCGAGGACCTCGGCTACGCACTGATGGCGCTGCGCGACGCCGCGCGCAACGTCATCTCGGCGATCGGTTCGACCCGCGACAAATCCGTCCAGGACGAGGACGCCGTCCGCAAGCAGGCCCTGGCCGCGGTGGAAGGCGTCCACGGGGTGGCGGAGCGGATCACGAACGGATCCGAGTTCGACGTCGTCTGGTACGAGCGCCACGACCGCTTCGGTGCCACCCTCCGGGTCGCCCCCCTGTCCGTGTCCGGCCTGCTGCGGGAGAAGCTGTTCGCGGACCGCTCCGTCGTCCTGACCTCGGCCACCCTCAAGCTCGGCGGCGACTTCAACGGGGTCGCGGCCTCGCTCGGCCTGTCGCCCGAAGGGGTCGAGGGGGACGACGTACCGGTCTGGAGGGGCCTGGACGTCGGCTCGCCCTTCGACTACCCGAAGCAGGGCATCCTGTACGTCGCCAAGCACCTGGCCACGCCGGGCCGCGAGGGGACCCGCGGCGACATGATGGACGAGCTCGCCGAGCTGATCGAGGCGGCCGGCGGGCGCACCCTGGGGCTCTTCTCCTCCATGCGCGGCGCCAAGGCGGCCGCCGAGGAGCTGCGCGGGCGGCTCGACCACCCGATCCTGCTCCAGGGCGAGGAGACACTGGGTGAGCTGATCAAGGCGTTCGCGGCCGACCCGAAGACCTGCCTGTTCGGGACGCTCTCGCTCTGGCAGGGCGTGGACGTGCCCGGGCCCAGCTGTCAGCTCGTGGTGATGGACAGGATCCCGTTCCCGCGCCCCGACGACCCGCTGATGAGCGCACGGCAGAAGTCGGTGGAGGAGCACGGCGGCAACGGCTTCATGGCCGTCGCGGCCACGCACGCCGCTCTCCTGATGGCCCAGGGTGCGGGCCGTCTCGTGCGGGCCACCGGCGACAAGGGCGTCGTCGCGGTCCTGGACCCGCGGCTGGCGACGGCCCGGTACGGGAGTTTCCTGCGCGCCACGCTGCCGGACTTCTGGTACACCACGGACCGCAACCAGGTCCGTCGCTCCCTGGCCGCGATCGACGCGACGGCCCAGGCCGACGGGAAGTAGCCGACGGGAAGGCCCGGCGGCGGCCCGACCGGCCCCGGGCACACAACAACCCCCGGGACCGGCGCAGTGGATCCCGGGGGTTGACTGGAGGCGGCGGGGTCAGACCCGACGCAGTACCGCGACGACCTTGCCGAGGATGGTCGCCTCGTCACCGGGGATCGGCTGGTAGGCGGCGTTATGCGGGAGGAGCCACACGTGGCCGTCCTCGCGCTTGAAGCGCTTGACGGTGGCCTCGCCGTCCAGCATCGCGGCGACGATGTCCCCGTTCTCCGCGACCGGCTGGCGACGGACGGTGACCCAGTCGCCGTCACAGATGGCGGCCTCGATCATCGAGTCCCCGACGACCTTGAGGACGAAGAGCTCGCCGTCCCCGACGAGCTGGCGGGGGAGCGGGAACACGTCCTCGACCGACTCCTCGGCGAGGATCGGACCGCCGGCCGCGATCCGGCCGACCAGGGGAACGTAGGAGGCGGCGGGCTTGCCGGTGGTGTCCGTGGGCTGCGAGCTCGGCTGGTCCGAGCCGCGCACCTCGTAGGCGCGGGGGCGGTGCGGGTCACGGCGCAGGAAGCCCTTGCGCTCCAGGGCCATCAGCTGGTGCGCCACCGACGACGTGCTGGACAGGCCGACCGCCTGACCGATCTCCCGCATCGACGGCGGGTAACCCCGGCGCTGCACGGAGTCCCGGATGACCTCGATGACCCTCCGCTGCCGGTCCGTGAGCCCCGAGCTGTCGGCGCGGATGCCTGGAGGTCGACCTGGCAGCGAGCGTGCGGGGCGTACTACGGGCTCCGCGTCCGGATTCAGGTGTGCGTCGTTCATGGCATGCACCGGCTCAAGTCGGCTCTGGGAGCGGTTCTGGGCAGTGATGGCGGCACTGTCTGCGGTCGTGGTCACGGCGGCCCCTCTCGAAATGTTCTCCCTAGCTGGACAACGGTAGTTGCTTTCGAAAGGTTGCGCCAAACACACGTTCGAGTGAAAAATCGCAGATCGCCCTGCGTGGGCATATCGCGGAGTGTATGGACGATCGGTTCGTCGAACGCCGGTTCGGCTCGGCGCCTGCCGCTTACGCTACCCTTCCCGGTCGGATCGCGACCGGCCGGGGCCGCGTCCAGTGTGGCACTGCCGGGCCTCGTATCCGGCTATCGGACGCCGCGACACGCGCGGCCCCGCAAATGCACCACAACCCAAGATCTAGTGGTTGGATGAGCGCGGCCGCCCAGAACTTGTGGTCCCCGGGTCTGCTGAGGCTCCTGGGATCGCATATGCTGGTGGCTGCTTCACGAGCCCCCGGCAGAGCGCGTCCCTGTCGTTCAGGGGCCCCGTGAGGTGATTCAGTCGTGCCAAGAGGGAGGGTGAGGGAACCATGCACTGCCCCTTCTGCAGGCACCCCGACAGCCGCGTCGTCGACAGCCGCACCACGGACGACGGCACGTCGATCCGCCGGCGCCGTCAGTGCCCCGACTGCTCCCGTCGCTTCACGACGGTGGAGACGGCCTCGCTGATGGTGATCAAGCGCAGCGGGGTGACCGAACCCTTCAGCCGTACCAAGGTCATCTCCGGCGTGCGCAAGGCGTGCCAGGGGCGGCCGGTCACCGAGGACGCCCTCGCCAAGCTCGGCCAGCGGGTCGAGGAGGCGGTGCGCGCCACCGGGAGCGCCGAGCTGACCACCCACGACGTGGGTCTGGCCATACTCGGCCCGTTGCAGGAGCTCGACCTGGTCGCGTACCTGCGCTTCGCGTCCGTTTACAAAGCGTTCGACACCCTTGAAGACTTCGAGACCGCCATCGTGGAACTGCGCGAGCAGCGGCCTCACCCTGATGAGCGCGAGCTCGGCGGGACCGCTCCGGTCCCCGTGCCCGCCTCCGCCGCCGACTGACCGGACGGCCCGCGTCGCACCGCATGCGCAGCGCGACACGGGCCGGTCAGTCAGGCGAAGAAGCGTAGAAACCGAATCACAGCACCGTGCCGCGGAATAGCGCTGGCACTTTAGGGCGTTTTTGCCCGCATATGGGAGGCCTGGCATGACAGAGACGGCGAGCAGCTCGGCACGTGGTTCCCGCGCCAAGGGAACCAAGGCTGCCAAGGGCGGCCTGCGTATCGAGCGCATCCACACCACCCCCGGCGTGCACCCCTACGACGAGGTGAGCTGGGAGCGCCGTGACGTCGTCATGACCAACTGGCGCGACGGCTCGGTCAACTTCGAGCAGCGCGGCGTCGAGTTCCCCGACTTCTGGTCGGTGAACGCGGTCAACATCGTCACCAGCAAGTACTTCCGCGGCGCGGTCGGCACCCCGCAGCGCGAGACCGGCCTGAAGCAGCTCATCGACCGGATCGTGAAGACGTACACGAAGGCCGGCGAGGACTACGACTACTTCGCGTCGCCCGCCGACGCGGAGATCTTCGAGCACGAGCTGACCTACGCCCTCCTGCACCAGATCTTCAGCTTCAACTCCCCGGTGTGGTTCAACGTCGGCACCCCCCAGCCGCAGCAGGTCTCCGCCTGCTTCATCCTGGCCGTCGACGACTCCATGGAGTCGATCCTCGACTGGTACAAGGAAGAGGGAATGATCTTCAAGGGCGGCTCCGGCGCCGGCCTGAACCTCTCCCGCATCCGCTCCTCCAAGGAGCTCCTCTCCTCCGGCGGCAACGCCTCCGGGCCCGTCTCCTTCATGCGCGGCGCCGACGCGTCCGCCGGAACGATCAAGTCGGGCGGCGCCACCCGCCGCGCGGCCAAGATGGTCGTCCTGGACGTGGACCACCCGGACGTCGAGGCCTTCATCGAGACCAAGGTGAAGGAGGAGGAGAAGATCCGCGCCCTGCGCGACGCGGGCTTCGACATGGACCTGGGCGGCGACGACATCACGTCCGTCCAGTACCAGAACGCCAACAACTCCGTCCGCGTGAACGACGAGTTCATGACGGCCGTCGAGAACGGCACCAAGTTCGGCCTGCGCGCCCGCATGACCGGTGAGGTCATCGAGGAGGTCGACGCCAAGGCGCTCTTCCGCAAGCTCGCCGAGGCCGCGTGGGCCTGCGCCGACCCGGGCATCCAGTACGACGGTGTGATCAACAACTGGCACACCTGCCCCGAGTCCGGCCGCATCACCGCGTCCAACCCGTGCAGCGAGTACATGCACCTGGACAACACGTCCTGCAACCTCGCCTCGCTCAACCTGATGAAGTTCCTCAACGACGACGGCAAGGGCAACCAGTCCTTCGACGCCGAGCGCTTCTCCAAGGTCGTCGAGCTCGTCATCACCGCGATGGACATCTCCATCTGCTTCGCGGACTTCCCGACGCAGAAGATCGGCGAGAACACCCGCGCCTTCCGCCAGCTGGGCATCGGCTACGCCAACCTCGGCGCCCTGCTGATGGCCACCGGCCACGCGTACGACTCGGACGGCGGCCGCACCCTCGCCGCCTCGATCACCTCGCTGATGACCGGTACCGCGTACAAGCGCTCCGCCGAGCTGGCCGCGATCGTCGGCCCGTACGACGGCTACGCCCGCAACGCCGAGTCGCACAAGCGCGTCATGAAGCAGCACGCCGACGCCAACGCCGTCGCGCCGCGCACCGAGGACCTGGACAAGACGATCTGGGCCGCGGCCACCGAGGCCTGGCAGGACGTCCTGCGCCTCGGCGAGAAGAACGGCTTCCGCAACTCCCAGGCCTCCGTCCTCGCGCCGACCGGCACCATCGGTCTCGCGATGTCCTGCGACACCACCGGTGTCGAGCCGGACCTGGCGCTGGTCAAGTTCAAGAAGCTCGTCGGCGGCGGCTCGATGCAGATCGTCAACGGCACCGTCCCGCAGGCCCTGCGCCGCATGGGATACCAGGAAGAGCAGATCGAGGCGATCGTCTCCCACATCGCCGAGCACGGCGTGGTCGTCGACGCCCCGGGCCTGAAGCCCGAGCACTACTCGGTGTTCGACTGCGCCATGGGTGAGCGTTCCATCTCCGCGATGGGCCACGTCCGCATGATGGCCGCGATCCAGCCCTGGATCTCCGGCGCGATCTCCAAGACGGTCAACATGCCGGAGACGGCGACCGTCGAGGAGATCGAGGAGATCTACTTCGAGGCCTGGAAGCTGGGCGTCAAGGCGCTCGCGATCTACCGCGACAACTGCAAGGTCGGCCAGCCCCTCTCCGCCAAGAAGAAGGAGGAGGAGAAGGAGGAGGTCACCGCCAAGACGGAGGAGACCATCCGCGCCGCCGTCGAGAAGGTCATCGAGTACCGCCCCGTCCGCAAGCGCCTCCCCAAGGGCCGCCCGGGCATCACCACCTCCTTCACGGTAGGTGGCGCCGAGGGCTACATGACCGCCAACTCCTACCCGGACGACGGTCTGGGCGAGGTCTTCCTGAAGATGTCCAAGCAGGGCTCGACCCTTGCGGGCATGATGGACGCCTTCTCGATCGCCGTCTCGGTCGGCCTGCAGTACGGGGTGCCGCTGGAGACCTACGTCTCGAAGTTCACCAACATGCGCTTCGAGCCGGCCGGCATGACGGACGACCCGGACGTGCGGATGGCGCAGTCGATCGTCGACTACATCTTCCGCCGCCTGGCGCTGGACTTCCTGCCCTTCGAGACCCGCTCCGCCCTCGGCATCCACACCGCCGAGGAGCGCCAGCGCCACCTGGAGACCGGCTCCTACGAGCCCCTCGAGGACGAGCTGGACACCGAGTCGCTGGCGCAGTCGGCCCCGCTCGCCGCGGTGCCGTCGGCCCCGCAGCCGGTCGCGGCCGCCCCGGCCACCCCGGTCCCGGCCCCGAAGACGGCGCACAGCAACGCCGAACTGGTCGAGATGCAGCTCGGCGTCTCCGCCGACGCCCCGCTCTGCTTCTCCTGCGGTACGAAGATGCAGCGCGCCGGCTCCTGCTACATCTGCGAGGGCTGCGGCTCCACCAGCGGCTGCAGCTGACACAGGCCCAGGCGCTCGCCTCGGTCGCAGTGTCCGGCGTAGCCGGCTGACCAGCAGCGCACGGAGGGGGCCGGCCGAAAGGCCGGCCCCCTTTGCCGTGGCCGTCCTACCGCCGCGGCGGCCCGCGGTTTCGACGAATCCGGTCCGGGTGAATGGCTGGCCCTGCTCGTCCCGCTCGCCCGGGAGTTCGGGCTTCGGTCGCCCGAGCGGGATGCGGCGGAACTGGTGCGGATCCACCGCACCGGGGACTGACCGGGGCCGCGCCGGGCCCGTACGATGGCGCAGTGCTGGTCAAGTGGATTCGCTGCACGGTGACGGACCGACGCGGGTTCGAGCGCGGACAGCGAAAATGGGCGGGGCTGCCGGGCGAGCCGGGATTCCGGGGGCAGGGCGGCGGCTGGAGCCGGGGCCGGCAGGGGGTCGCGCACGTCTTCGCGTTCTGGGAGAGCCGCTCCTTCTACGACTCCTTCATGGCGCGCTCGCACGACCGGCTGGCCGCGGCTCAGAACGGCACCTACACCGACCTGCGGGTGACGCTCTTCGACCACCGCTTCGACGTGAAGACCGGTTTCGAGCCCCGCTTCACCGATGCCGACGTCGTGCGGGTCGCGCACACCCGGGTCCGCGAGGGCCGGGTCGACCACTTCGCGCTCATGCAGGAGAAGGTGTGGAATCCGGCCATGGCGGGGTCGCCCGGCATGGTCCGCGGGCTGTTCGGGGAGGCGCCCGGCCGCGAGTTCCTGGTGCTGTCGATGTGGCACGCCGCGGCCGAGCACGGCAAGTACCGGCAGGAGCGCGTCGAGCGGCTCTCCCTGCGGGCGCAGATCCAGGCCGACGTGGAGGCGCTCACCGGGGACGTCGTCGACCTCGAACCCTCCTGGACGGTATGACCGTACGACGACCGCCAGGCGGACCGGCGTGCCCGGTCGGCCGTCCGGCCGATGGCCGAATAGGGTCGTGAGATGGTTCGACCACGGCGCATCGTCCTTGTCCGGCACGGGGAATCGGAGGGAAACGCCGATGACTCGGTGTACGAGCGGGAGCCCGACCACGCCCTGCGGCTGACCCCGAAGGGACGCGAGCAGGCCGCGGCGGTCGGTGAGCGGCTGCGCGAGCTGTTCGGCGACGAGACCATCAGCGCCTACGTCTCCCCCTACCGCCGGACCCTGCAGACCTTCCGGGAGCTGCGCCTGGACCCCAGGCGGGTCCGGATGCGCGAGGAGCCCAGGCTGCGCGAGCAGGACTGGGGGAACTGGCAGGACCGGGACGACGTACGGCTGCAGAAGGCCTACCGGGACGCCTACGGGCACTTCTTCTACCGGTTCGCGCAGGGCGAGTCGGGTGCCGACGTGTACGACCGGGTCGGCTCCTTCCTGGAGAGCCTCTATCGCAGCTTCGAGGCCCCGGACCACCCCGAGAACGTACTCCTGGTGACGCACGGGCTGACGATGCGGCTGTTCTGCATGCGTTGGTTCCACTGGTCGGTGGCCGAGTTCGAGGCCCTGTCCAATCCCGGCAACGGAGAATTCCGGGTGCTCATGCTGGGTCCGGACGGCCGGTACCGGCTGGACCGCCCATTTGAACGCTGGACCACACCCGAGCCCTACGACCTGGACGGCTAGAGTGGCCCGCGATGACCCCTCATTCCACTCCCGAACGGCGCTACGCACGCGCCATGTCCAGCCTCCGCGGGCTGGCGCTGGGTGACGCCCTGGGCTCCCAGTACTTCGTCCCCGCCAACTACCCGCTCCTCAAGCGACGTGAACTGCCCTCCGGCACCCAGACCTGGCAGTGGACCGACGACACCGAGATGGCCTGCTCGGTGGTGGCCGTCCTGGCCGAGCACGGCCGCATCGACCAGGATGCGCTCGCGCTCTCCTTCGCCCACCACCACGACTTCGACCGGGGCTACGGGCCCGCGGTGAACCGGATGCTGCGGCTGGTGCGGAACGGGGAGGACTGGCGGACCCTGGCCGCCGAGCTGTTCAACGGGCAGGGTTCCTGGGGCAACGGCGCCGCCATGCGCATCGCGCCGCTGGGCGCCTGGTACGCCGACGACCCCGAGCAGGCCACGCACCAGGCGGAGATCTCCGCCTACACCACCCACCAGCACCGCGAGGCCGTGTGCGGGGCGATGGCCGTCGCCGCGGCCGCCGCGCTGGCGGCGGCCGGGGACCGTCCGCCCCAGGCCGCCGACCTGCTGGACGGCGTGATCGCACTGGTGCCGCGCAGCGCGGTGGGGGCCGGGCTGCGGCGGGCGCGGGACATGCTGGACTACGACGACGCGACCACGGTCGCGGCGGTCCTGGGCTGCGGGCGCCGCACCAGCGCCCACGACACGGTGCCCTTCGCACTGTGGTCGGCGGCGCGTTCGCTGGAGGACTACGAGCGGGCGTTCTGGACGACCGCACAGGTGGGCGGCGACGTCGACACGACCTGCGCGATCGTCGGCGGGGTGCTGGGCGCGCGCGGGGACGCGGTGCTTCCGGCCGCGTGGCTGGCGCGCACGGAGGCCCTGCCGGCCTGGCTGCCGGAGGCGGCGGCCGCGTAAGGCTGGCCAAGGGCGTCCGGAGAGTCGGCCGCCCGAGGCGAAATCGTCCGTTCCGATTGTCACGGTCCTGCCACAGACCGATTTTGAGCCTGTTCAAAACTGCATCGCACCGGCCTACTCTGTCGCTGCGCCGCCCCCACCCGAACGACGGGGCGGCCGATAGGGGAGGGGACCCGATGTCAGACAACACAGGTGGGCCGGACGAGGCGCAGCAGCCTCAGGCCGCTGCGAAGCCCGAGGCCACTGCCGAGCCCGAGGCCGCCGCGAAGCCCGAGGCCGCCGCGAAGCCCGAGGCCGCCGCCCAGGCGCCCATGGACGCCGCCGCGTGGCAGGCCTGGCAGGCGCAGCAGCAGTGGCAGCGCAACGCCGCCGGGGCGAGGGCCGGCGCGCGCCCCGCCGGCTCGCCCGGGTGGTCCACGCTGGTGCGCCCCGCCGAGGCCGCGCCCGTGCCGACCGCGACCCTCGTCGCCGCCCTCGTGGCCGGTCTCGCCGCCGCACTGCTCCTCGGTGACGGGCTGGGCCCCGGCCTCCTGCTCGCGGTGGTGCCCGCGGTCGCCGCGGCCTACGCCGCCGCCCGCTCGGCTCGCCGTACGGCCCGCCCGTGGACCGTGGTCTGGGCGATCGGCTGCCTGGCACTGCTCGCCGTACCCGCGCTGCGCGACTCCGCGTGGCCGTCGACGCTCGCGATCCTGTCGGCCGTCCTGCTGGGCGCACTGGCCCTGCACGGCAGCCGCACCTGGCCCGGCGTCCTGCTCAGCCCGCTCGGATTCTTCGACTCCGCCGTGTCCGGGCTGGCCTGGGCCCTGGTCGGACTGCGGTCGCGCGGCGGGGTCAGCAAGGAGCGCTGGCTCCCCGTGGCCAAGGCGGGCGGGGTGGCCGTGGTCCTGCTGGTGCTCTTCGGCGCACTGTTCGCCTCCGCCGACGCCGCCTTCGCCGATCTCCTCGGCGGCCTGATGCCCGACGTGTCGGTCGAGGACGGGCCCATCCGGTTCCTGCTGTTCGTCCTCGGCGCGCTCCTCGCGCTCGCCGCCGCCCGCACCGCCGCGGCCCCGCTGCGCTGGGACCGGATCAAGGTGACCCCGGGCAAGCCGCGCTCCCGGGTCGAATGGGCGCTTCCGCTCGTCGTGCTCAACCTGCTCTTCGCCGGTTTCAACGCCGTCCAGCTGGCCGTCCTGTTCGGCGGCTACGACAAGGTCCTGGAGAGCACCGGCCAGACCTACGCCGAATACGCCCGGCAGGGCTTCTGGCAGCTCCTCTGGGCCACCCTGCTCACCCTCGCCGTGATCGCGCTCGCCCTGCGCTGGGCCCCGCGCGACGGAGCGGGCGACCGCCGGTTCGTCCGCGTCGTGCTGGGCGTGCTGTGCGCGCTGACCCTGGTCGTGGTCGCCGCCGCGCTGCGCCGCATGGACCTCTACGTGGACGCGTACGGGCTGACCAGGCTGCGCGTGTCGGTGGCGGCGATGGAGCTGTGGCTCGGGCTGGTCATCGTACTGATCATGGCGGCCGGGGTGTTCGGCGCGCGCTGGCTGCCCCGCGCGTTCGCGGGCAGTGCGGCGGTCGCCGTGCTGGTCTTCGGCCTGCTGTCCCCGGACGGGATGGTGGCCGAGCGCAACGTGGCCCGCTTCGAGAAGGACGCGAAGATCGACCTGGCCTACTTCCAGTCCCTGTCGGCGGACGCCGTGCCCGCCCTGGACCGGCTGCCCGAGCCCCAACGCTCCTGCGCCCTGCGTGGGATCAACGACGAGATGTCCCGGGCCGGGGACATCCCCTGGTACGCCATGAGCCTGGGCGAGTACCGGGCCCGGCAGATCCTGCGCGAGCGCCCGGTGACGGCCCCGTACGACACGTGCTCGCGCCTGGGCACCTTCGGCAGCCGCACCGAGTACTAGGCCGGAGCGCGTACGAGGGCCCGGGCCGCGGGGAATCCCCCACGGCCCGGGCCCTCGCTCGTACGCGCGCTGCGGCGGGTCGCCCTCAGGCGGCCGGACCGGCCTTCGCGGCGGCTCCGGCCAGGGACTCCAGGTCGCTCTTGCGCACCCGGATCACCAGCACGGCGGTGGCCAGGGCGAGTCCGGCCATCGCGACGGCGGCGAGGAACGCGGTGGAGATTCCCTGCGCGAGCACCAGGTCCCCCCAGGGGTCGGGCAGCTGCCGGGTCTGCTGGAAGGCGGCCAGCTGGCCCGGATCCGCCTGCGCCATGAAGGCCGGGACCTGCTTTTCGGCCTCGGTGCGGCTGGCGGTGCCGAAGACGGTGACCAGGATGGACAGGCCGAGCGAGCCGCCGACCTGCTGGCTGGCGTTGAGCAGCCCGGACGCCGCGCCGGCCTCGTGCGGCGCCACTCCGGAGACGGCGGTAAGGGTGAGGGTCACGAAGTTGAGGCCCATGCCGAAGCCGAAGAGCAGCATCGGACCGAGCACCCCGGAGAGGTAGGAGCTGTCGGTCTGGAGGAAGGTCAGCCAGATGAGCCCGGTTCCCGTGAGCGAGGATCCGAGGACCATGAAGGGCTTGGGGCCGAAGCGCGGCAGGAAGCGCTGCGAGAGGCCGGCGGCGGTGACGATGGCGACCGTCACGGGCAGGAAGCCCAGCCCGGCCTGGATGGGCGAGAAGCCCAGGACGTTCTCCACGAACTGCACGATGAAGAAGAACATGCCGAACATCGCGGCGGCGAGGCCGAGCATGATCACGTAGGTGCCGGTGCGGTTGCGTTCGGCGAACATGCGCAGCGGGACGATCGGCTCGGGGGCCCGTGACTCGATGAAGACGAAGAGCCCGAGCAGGACCAGCGCCGCCGCGAAGGAGCCGAGCGTGAGCGAGTCGCGCCAGCCCTCCTCCGACGCACTGATGAACCCGTAGACGAGCGAGGCCATGCCGCCGGTGGACGCGACGGCTCCGGCGATGTCGAAGCGGCCGGGGTGGCGCTCGGACTCGCTGATGTAGAGCGGGGTCAGGACCGCGATCAGCACGCCGATCGGCACGTTGACGAAGAGGACCCAGCGCCAGTCCAGCCACTCGGTCAGCATCCCGCCGGCCAGCAGGCCGATCGCGCCGCCGCCCGCGGAGACGGCGGCGAAGACCCCGAAGGCCCGGTTGCGCTCGGGTCCTTCGGCGAAGGTCGTGGTGATCAGGGCGAGCGAGGTCGGGGAGGCGATGGCGCCGCCGACCCCTTGCAGGGCGCGGGCGGCGAGCAGCTGCCAGGGCTCCTGGGCGAAGCCGCCGAGGAGGGAGGCGAGGGTGAAGAGCAGGATGCCGGTCAGGAACACCCGGCGTCGGCCGAGGATGTCACCGGCGCGCGCGCCGAGCAGCAGCAGCCCGCCGAAGGTGAGGGTGTAGGCGCTGAGCACCCAGGAGAGGTCGGTGGTGCTGAAGCTGAGGGCGCTCTGGATGTGCGGAAGGGCGATGTTCACGATCGTCGCGTCGAGGACGACCATGAGCTGGCATGCGGCGATGACGGCGAGCGCCACTCCGGGGCGCCCCTCCCGGCGTGCCGCGCCCGGTATCCGGGGTGTGGAGAGTTGAGAAGTCGTCACTGAGGATCCCCCCAAAGTGAAATAGTGAACGTGTTCGTTCACTACGGGGCTACCGTAGGAGTCCGGCGTTAGGGAACGCAAGCGTTCTCTAACGCCGACATCGTGCGTTGTGGTCGCAGGGACCGGTCGGGAGGTGGGGAGATGGTGGATTCGCGCTGGTCGGCGGGGGCGTCGGTGCGCAGGCGGGGTCCCGAACTCGAACGGGCGATCCTGGACGCCGCGTTGGAACAGTTGAGCACCGTCGGCTGGAACGCGCTGACGATGGAGGGCGTGGCGGCCGGCGCGCAGACCGGCAAGGCCTCGCTCTACCGCCGGTGGGCGTCGAAGGCGGACCTGGTGGACGAGGCGCTGCGGACCGGGCTGCCGCGGATCGGTGAGATTCCCGACCGGGGTTCGATCCGCGAGGACCTCCGGCTGCTGTGCGTGCGGATGCGGGACGTCATGCACTCGCGTGCCGGGCAGGCCTTGCGGTCGGTGCTTCACGAATGCGACCCCGTGCATGCGGAGCGGTTCCACGGGGTCATCCTGTCCGGGGTGCACGAGCCGGCCCAGGTGTTGATCAGAGAGCTGATCCGCCGGGGAATCGAGCGGGGTGACGTCCGGCCGGACGCGACGGGTCCGTTCGTCGTGGACGTCATTCCGGCGATGCTGATGTACCGCGCGAAGGTGTGCGGTAGCGAATGGGCGGATGCCGAGATCGCTGAGCTGATCGACGGGGTGATGGTGCCGCTGCTCAGGGTGTGAGCCGCGCCGGTCCTGCCGCGGGGCGCTCGGAGCGCGCCGCGCCCCGGGGGCGGACGCGGGCGCGGCCCGGGCCGGGGTGTGCAGTCGGCCCGGGGCGGCGTAACCTTGCTCGCGCCATGCCGTACGAAGCACCCACCCACACCGTCGAACGCTCCCTCCGTGCAACCACCGGCGCCAAGGTCATCGCCGGGGTCGACGAAGTCGGACGAGGGGCCTGGGCCGGTCCCGTCACCGTGTGCGCGGCGATCACCGGCCTGCGTCGGCCGCCCGAGGGACTCACCGACTCCAAACTGCTCACCCCCAAGCGCCGTGACGCCCTCCTCGACGTCCTGGAGGGCTGGGTCACCGCGTACGCCCTCGGGCACGCCTCGCCCGAGGAGATCGACGAACTCGGGATGACGGCCGCCCTGCGGCTCGCCGCGGAGCGTGCGCTGCACGCCCTTCCGGTGCGGCCCGACGCGGTGATCCTCGACGGCAAGCACGACTACCTCGGCCCGCCCTGGAAGGTCCGCACGGTGATCAAGGGCGACCAGTCCTGCATCGCGGTCGCGGCGGCCTCGGTCATCGCCAAGGTCCGGCGCGACCGCATGATGGCCGAACTCGCCGAACAGGGCGCCGGGCTCGCCGACTTCGCCTTCGCCGCCAACGCCGGGTATCCCTCGCCCGTGCACCGGGCGGCGCTGGAGGAACTGGGGCCCACCCCCTACCACCGGCTCTCGTGGGCGTACCTCGACGCGCTGCCCCGCTGGCGCCACCTCAAGAAGGTGCGCCGCAGCGAGGAGTTGACGGAGCTGGAAAACGGAGGCCAACTCGGCTTCGATTTCTGATCGCACCCCTGTGCCACCGCCGGTACGTTTCGTACCGTTGTTTGATAGATATCACGTCACGCCTCTCACACCCGCCATCGAGGAGCCTCAGATTCACGAGAGTGCCCAGGGTCCCCGCGTCACGCCGGCCGCGAGCCGCACCGCGCAGACCCCCCGCCCCGTACCTGGTCCGCGTCCCGCCGCCGTCCCGCGGCCCGGACGCCCCGGCCCGGCCCGGCCCGCACCGCCCGCACCGCGTGCGCAGCAGGCCGCCGCCGGATCCGTTCCCGCAGCCCCGGCTGCCCCCACCACGCCGTCCGTCTCCGCGGCGGTGCCGCAGATCCAGCTGATCCCGGCCTCCGCCGAGGGTGCGCTGGACGCGGCCGAAGAGGCCGTCGACCTGCTGCTCGACACCGGGCGCGCGCCCGGCGACATCCTGGTGCTCACCACCGGCGACCCGCACCCGTGGGCCGCGCACGAGCTGTCCTTCGGCGAGGCCGCCTACTGGGGCCTGCACGACGCCGGGGACGACGTCTTCTACGCGGACGCGGCGCAGGTCCAGCGTGCCGCCGGCCGTCCCGTCGTGGTCTTCGCGGCCAATGGCGGAGCGGCCGACACGGTCGCGGGCAGCCTGCCGGTCGCGCTCACCCGGGCGGGTGCGCTGCTGATCGTGTGCGGCGACCCGCAGCAGATCAACTCCGTGCTGGGTGCGGGCGTCTGACGCCCTGTACGCCAGTACGCGGGAGGGGCGGGGCGGGCCTTGAGCCGGCCCCGCTGAAGCCCTGGAGCTGATCTGCCGGACGCACGTCCCCGCCCGTCCGCCCCCGTAGGCACCTGCCGGCCGGGCGGCGGTACGAGGGTCAGCGCGGCGGCAGTACGAGGGTCAGCGCGCCGCGGTCCGGCGCAGGGCCTCGACCGAGCCGCCGCCGGTGTGCAGGGCGAGCGGGGAGAACTCCGCCACGGTGTCGCCGAGGCGCTGCGGACGGGAGTCCGAGCCCGGCCGCCGGCCGCCGCGGCCCTCGCCCAGTACCTGCCAGCCGCCGCGGGTCAGCGTGATGTACGCGCCGCAGCGCAGCCCGTGCAGGGTGCAGGCGTCCCGCAGCCCCCACATCCACGCCCCGTCCTCCTCGGTCCACCGCTCGTCGCCCTCGCGGCAGTAGAGCAGCACCGCCGTCCGTACCGGGGTGCGGCGCCGCAGGTCGTGCGGGAGGACCCGGCGCAGCCGGGACAGCAGGGCGTTGCGGTAGTCCCAGCCGTCGGCCGAGACCGGCCGCTGCACGAAGGAGGCGCTCGCCACGAGCTGTTCCTCCGGGCCGAGCACGGCGATCACCGCGGTCGAGGGCACCGGGCTGTGCCGGGAATGCAGGCCGCTGACGACCTCGCGGGGATTGCGGAGCAGCGGAATGCCCGCAGCCGTCCATTCGGCCGGTTCCAGCAGCCGGCCGTGCCGGCTGGCGCCGCCGGTGGTCGTTGCCAGGGACGTGGTCGAGGGCGGCGCATATCCGAAGGTCACGGTCCTCCCTTCGGGTACACGCCCGTCGACGGGCACGGCTGGAGTTGGGCGCGCCGCAGCGCGGCCCAGGAGAGTGCCGAGGAGCCGAGCGGGAGCACTCCAATTCTCGCGTGGCGGGCGAGCGTGCGGCAACGAGCAATTGATGGCGCCGACCGGAATTCGCCGGTATGCCGTTCATATCCTTGCCCCGCCACGCCGGTGATGACGCACATGCGGCCGGTCCCGGGTGGAAGCCGTCCCCCGCCGTCCCCACAGCCCCCCGCCGTCCCCGTCTTCTCCCCCGTCCCGTCCCCTCCCGTCCCCGCCGTCCGCCGTGCCCGCCGCGCGGCCGGGGCACCGTACGGCAGCGGTCGTCACACAGGGTGAATTGGCCGATTGTCCTTGCCATCGGGTTGCATGGGGGCATGGACAACCTGGAGCTCCGCGCCGAAGCCGATGCCATCCTCGCTGAGCTCGTCGGTGCCCCGCGGGGCTCGGCGCGGTTGCGGGAGGACCAGTGGCAGGCGGTGGCCGCCCTGGTGGAGGACCGCCGGCGCGCGCTGGTGGTGCAGCGCACCGGCTGGGGCAAGTCGGCGGTGTACTTCGTCGCGACCGCGCTGCTGCGCCGGCGTGGCGCGGGCCCCACGGTGATCGTCTCCCCGCTGCTGGCGCTGATGCGCAACCAGGTCGACGCGGCGGCGCGCGCCGGTATCCAGGCGCGCACGATCAACTCCGCCAACCCGGAGGAGTGGGACACCATCTACGGGGAGGTCGAGCGCGGCGAGACCGATGTCCTCCTCGTGAGCCCCGAGCGCCTCAACTCGGTGGACTTCCGCGAGCAGGTGCTGCCCAAGCTCGCGGCCACGACCGGTCTGCTGGTGGTCGACGAGGCGCACTGCATCTCCGACTGGGGCCACGACTTCCGCCCGGACTACCGCCGGCTGCGCTCGATGCTCGCCGATCTCGCCCCCGGAGTGCCGGTCCTGGCCACGACCGCGACGGCCAACGCGCGGGTCACGGCGGACGTGGCCGAGCAGCTGGGGACCGGGGGCGGGGGTGCGCTGGTGCTGCGCGGCCCACTGGACCGGGAGAGCCTGCGGTTGGGCGTGCTCGTCCTGCCGGACGCCGCGCACCGGCTGGCATGGCTGGGTGAACGGCTCGGGGACCTGCCCGGCTCGGGGATCATCTACACGCTGACGGTGGCGGCGGCCGAGGAGGTCGCGGCGTTCCTGCGCCAGCGCGGCTATCCGGTGTCGTCGTACACCGGGAAGACGGAGAACGCCGACCGGTTGCGGGCGGAGGAGGACCTGCTGGCGAACCGGGTGAAGGCGCTGGTGGCGACCTCCGCGCTGGGCATGGGCTTCGACAAGCCGGACCTCGGCTTCGTGGTGCACCTGGGGTCGCCCTCGTCCCCGATCGCCTACTACCAGCAGGTGGGGCGTGCGGGGCGCGGCGTGGACCACGCCGACGTGCTGCTGCTGCCGGGGCGGGAGGACGAGGCGATCTGGGCGTACTTCGCTTCGGTGGGCTTCCCGCCCGAGGAGCAGGTGCGGCGCACGCTGGCGGTTCTGGAACAGGCGGGGCGTCCGCTGTCGCTGCCCGCGCTGGAGCCGTTGGTGGACCTGCGGCGCTCGCGGCTGGAGACGATGCTGAAGGTCCTGGACGTGGACGGGGCGGTCAAACGCGTCAAGGGCGGCTGGACCGCCACCGGCGAGCCGTGGGCGTACGACGCCGAGCGGTACGCGTGGGTGGCCCGGCAGCGGGCGGCGGAGCAGCAGGCGATGCGGGACTACGTGGCGACCACGGGGTGCCGGATGGAGTTCCTGCAGCGGCAGCTCGACGACGAGAAGGCGGCCCCGTGCGGCCGCTGCGACTCCTGCGCCGGGCCCTGGCTGGATCCCGCCGTCTCGCCCGGCGCCCTCGCGGGCGCGGCGGGCGAGCTGGACCGGCCGGGCGTCGAAGTCGAGCCGCGCCGGATGTGGCCGACGGGGATGTCCGCGGTGGGGATCGACCTCAAGGGCCGCATCCCCGAAGGGCAGCAGGCGGCCGCCGGGCGCGCGCTGGGAAGGCTGTCGGACATCGGCTGGGGCAACCGGCTGCGCCCGCTGCTGTCGGAGCAGGCCGCGGACGGCCCGGTTCCGGAGGATGTTCTGGCCGCGGTCGTGACGGTCGTGGCCGACTGGGCGCGCTCGCCGGGCGGCTGGGCCGGGGGCGGCCCCGACGCGATGGCGCGCCCGGTGGGGGTCGTCGCCATGCCCTCGCGCACCCGCCCGCAGCTGGTGGCCTCCCTGGCCGGGGGCCTGGCCCGGATCGGCAGGCTGCCGCTGCTGGGCAGCCTGGCCTACACCGAGCAGGCCGGCGACCACGCGCCGCACCGCAGCAACTCCGCGCAGCGGCTGCGGGCCCTTGCCGCTTCGTTCACGGTGCCCGAGGAACTCGCCGCAGCCCTGGCAGCCACCCCCGGTCCCGTCCTGCTCGTCGACGACTACACCGACTCGGGATGGACCCTGGCCGTGGGCGCACGCCTCCTTCGCGGGGCCGGAGCCGACCGGGTGCTGCCCCTGGTCCTCGCCCAGGCCGGCTAGTACGTCGGCACGGGCGCGGCGCCGACACCGCGTCACCCCCTGGACCATGCCTGGTCTTCCCGGGAGCCATATAACCCTGTCCCACTGACGACGCGCCGCTGCCGCCCTCGGCCTGTGGATGTTGAAGCGTCAATGGTTATCCACAGGGCTTTCGGGATCGGATCGGCCGCGGGACCTTCGTGTCATGACGAACGATCACACCTCACGCCCCCCGTCCGACCGGCCTTCCCTCAGCCCGGCCGGAGCCGCCACCGACCCACAGATCACCCTGCGCAGCCCGGCCGAACTGGCCGACGCGCTGCCCTACATGCTCGGTTTCCACCCGACCGACTCCCTCGTCATGGTCGCGGTGCACGGCGAGGGCGGGCGCTTCGGCGGCCGTCTGCGCGTGGGCATTCCCGCCACCCCCGCGGAGTGGGAGGACACCGCCCGGCAGGTCGCCGACTGCCTGATCCGCGGCAGTGAACGACGCGAGGGCAAGCCCGACGGCATCGTCGTCTTCCTCTGCCAGGAGCCGCGCGGGGAGGAGAGCGGCCAGCGGGTGATGACGCGCCTGCGGCCGCTCGCCCAGCGGATCCGGCTGGCCTGCGGCGCCCTGGACGTCCCGGTACTGGAGGCCCTGTGCCTGTCGGCGGGACGGTTCTGGTCCTACGTCTGCCCCGACGAGCGGTGCTGTCCGGCGGAGGGCAGCCGGCTGGCCGCGGTCGGCACCTCGGTGATGGCCGCGGCGGCCACCTTCGCCGGGCTCCAGGTCCGGGGCTCCCTCAAGGAGATCGAGAACAGGCTGGCGCCGCTGCGCGGGCCCGTGGCCGAGGAGACGGAACGGGCCCTGGACCGGGCTGCCAACGCCCTGATGCCGAGGATCCTCGACGGGGCCACCCGCGAGGAGGTCGGCGCCGAGACCATCGCCCTGGCGCAGGCGCTGCTGCGCCGCCTGACCCTGGCCCCGCCCGTCGAAGGCGGTCCGCTCGCCGACGACTGGGACGACGCCCTCCTCGGCCATGACGAGGCGGCCTCGCTGATCCTCGGCCTCCAGGACCGCGAGATCCGGGACATCGCGGCCGAGTGGATGGAGGACGAGGAGGCGGCCCCCGCCCTGCGGCTCTGGCGGGCCCTCGCCCGGCGCTGTGTCGGGGCCTACGGCGAGCACGCCGCGGCTCCCCTCACCCTCGCCGGCTGGGTCTCCTGGTCCACCGGGGACGAGCCGACCGCCCGGATCGCCCTGGGCCTGGCCTTGCGGGCGGACGCCGACTACCGCTTCGCGCAGCTGCTCCACCACGCGTGCAACGAAGGGATCGACCCCGAGGGACTGCGCCAGTGCCTGCGCGAGGAGCGAGCGCGCCGCAAGCCCCGGCGCGCGCGCTCCTCGGACGGTACCCGCCCGCCCGGCCGACGGGCCCGGACGGCGCCCCGCCGCGGGCCCCGCCGCACCGCAGGGAGCGAGCAGTGAACGCCCGCCGGCTCACGCACCTGACCCCGCGGCGGCGGCACTGCGGCGTCCCGGGCGTGACCCGGGCGGGGGTGGAGGCGTTCAGCTGGGGGGCGGTGGGTGCCCGGCCACGCCGCCGCCCCGCTGAACCGACCGGAGCGCAGACAAGGCGACGCATGTCTCACCCCGCACCTCCCCGCCCACCCGGCGTGCCCCACGCCCGCAGGACCGAACTGCCGCCCGTGCACGGAGCCGTCATCTGCGTCGCCGCGCCCTGCCTGGTCATCTCGCCGGAGCACGGCCAGTTGACGGGGCGGGGGATCGACGGGATCTACCGGTCCGGGCGTCGGCTGCTCTCGCGCTGCGTGCTGCGCGTCGGCGGCCGGGACCCGGTCGCCGTCCAGGGACGCAGCCTCGGCGCGGACCGGGCCTCCTTCACCGCGACGGTACGCACCGGCGCGGACCCCGGCCCCGACCCGGACATCGGTGTGGAACGCGTCCGGCACGCAGACGGCACCGAGCGGATCACCCTGCGCAGTTTCACGTCCCGGCCGGTACGCCTCCCGGTCGAGGTCCTCCTCGGCACCGACCTGGCCGAACTGGCCGCCGTGGCCGCCGGCCGGGCCGGGCCGGAGCTCCCCGCCGGGGTACACGCCGCCGGGCTGCGCTGGAGCACCGGCGAGGCGCAGGCCGTCACCGCCGCCGATCCGCCGCCGGACGACGCGCTGGCCTCGGCCGGGCTGCTGCGCTGGCAGCTCGAACTGGGCCCCGGCGAATCCCGCACCATCGAGCTGCGCACCACACCCGACCGCGCGGTGCGTGCCTTGGCGGGGCAGGCGGCGAACCCGCTGGCCGGCGCCCGGGCCGAGGGAGACGACCCGAGGGCCGAGGCGTGGTTCCGGACCAGCGTCGAGGACCTGGGCGCGCTGCTCCTGCGGGATCCGGAGCAGCCGGGCGACGCCTTCGCGGCGGCGGGGGCGCCCTGGCGGCTGGGCCTGGCCCCGGCCGAGTCGCTCTGGGCGGCCAGGATGGCGCTGCCGCTCGGCACCGCTCTCGCCGCGGCCACCCTGCGCGTCCTGGCCCGGACCCAGACCGACGGGGGCGGGGCCGACGCCGGGAAGATCCCCGGCCCGCTGCGCGGAGCAGGCCCGCAGCTCCCTCCGGGATGCACCGGCACCGAGGCGACCCTGGCCTTCCCCGCGGTGCTCGCCGAAGCCCGGCTCTGGGGCATGCCGGAAGAGGAGGTGGCCCTCCTGCTCCCGGCCGCCGAGCGCTGCCTCGACTGGCTGCGTGTTGCTTTGGGTGAGGACGGTTTCCTGGCCGACCCCGTCCCGGGTCCCCGGCGCTGCGAGACCCAGGCCCACGCCCACCGGGCCGCCGTCCTCGGCGCGGATCTCCTCGCCGCCTGCGGGCGCCCCGGCGCCGCGGAGTGGCGGGAGCGGGCGGCCGCGCTGCGGGAGCGGTTCCGGGCCGGCTTCTGGATCGACGGCCCGGACGGCGGCCGCCCCGCCGCGGCCCTGCACCCCGACGGACGGCCGCTGCCGCGGTTGACGGGCGCCGCCGCCCACCTGCTCGACACGGGACTGCTCGGAGGCGGCCGGCTCGCGCCGGGGCTCCTGGACCGGGCCCGCACCGAGCAGTTGGCCCGGCTGCTCGGAGCCCCCGCCATGGATTGCGGATGGGGGCTGCGGAGCATGGCCGTCAAGGAGCCGGGACACAACCCGTACGGCCACCGCTCGGGCGCGGTGCGGGCGTACGAGAGCGCGGTGGCCGTGGCGGGACTGGCGCAGGCGGGCTTCGAGAAGGAGGCCGCGGGCCTGCTGCGGGGCCTGCTGGACGCAGCGGAGGCCTTCGGGTACCGGCTGCCGGAGATGTTCGCGGCCGAGCAGCGCACCGCCGGCAGCGCCCCGATCCCGCACCCGGCGGCCTGCCGCCCGGCCGCGGTGGCAGCGGCGGCGGGGGTACACGCACTGACCGCCCTCGCCGGGATCCGGCCCGACGCACCCTCGGGCACGGTGGCCCTGGCCCCCCTCGCCAACGCCCCCCTCGGCGCGCTGCGGCTCTCGGGGCTGCGCGTCTCGGGAGAGCCCTTCGCCGTCCGGATCAGCCGGCTCGGCCTCGGCATGGTGGAGGAGGCCGCGGATGCGCTCCAACTGGGCGGCTGAGAGAAGTCTTGTGGATCAGGTCGGGTCGGGGCGCGGTGCCGGGCGCCGCGAGCCTGGCGCGATCCCCGGGGCGAGCCCTGGGGCCGTGGCCGGACAGGCTGGTCGGCGAGGTGCCGCCAGGCCTCGGAACAGTGCCTTCAAGGTCACCAAAGCGCTGTTTATCGTCAGGCAGACGACTATGATCGCGGCATGTCGCCCTACGACCCGTCGGCCTTCCCGCCCTTTGCCGTCACCGTCGACCTGGTCGCGCTCACCGTGCGGCGCCACGCGCTCTGCGCGCTGGTCATCAGACGGGGTGAGCAGCCGTTCCAGGGCCGCTGGGCGCTGCCCGGTGGATTCGTCCGCGGGGACGAGGACCTGGCGGCGGCCGCCGCCAGGGAGCTCGCCGAGGAGACCGGGCTGTGCGCCCACGACCCCGCCCTGCCGGGCGCGGGCACCGGGGCCCACCTCGAACAGCTGGCGACCTACGGCGATCCCAAGCGCGATCCGCGGATGCGTGTCGTCAGCGTGGCGCATCTGGTGCTGGCTCCGGACCTGCCGGCCCCGCGGGCCGGGGGAGACGCCAACAGCGCGCGCTGGGCCCCCGTCGACGAGCTGCTGGCCGCCGCCGACGAGGGCGCCGCGGGACTCGCCTTCGACCACGCGCAGATCCTCGCCGATGGCGTCGAGCGAGCCCGCTCGAAGATCGAGTACTCCTCGCTGGCCACGGCCTTCTGCCCGCCCGAGTTCACCGTCGGCGAGTTGCGCCGGGTCTATGAGGCCGTCTGGGGAGTGGCCCTGGACCCGCGGAACTTCCACCGCAAGGTCACCGGCACCCCCGGGTTCCTGGTGCCGGCCGGGGGGACGACGACCCGTCAGGGCGGGCGTCCGGCCCAGCTGTTCCGCGCGGGCGGGGCGACCCTGCTCAATCCGCCGATGCTGCGTCCGGAAGTCTGACACCGCGCCACGCGCGCCCGCGCCGGACCCGCCCCCGCCGCCGGACGTGACGGCACGGTCGGCCTACTGTCGGACCGGTTGCGCCGAAAATCGGACATATCGCGTTATCTTGCTTGCGGTACTCACCCTGCCGCAGAGCGGTCTCACCCCCCGCGAGAGAAGCGATGCTCCAGGCCATCGGAATCACCAGCAACCCCCGTCCCGACGCCCCGCCCCTGGTGGACGACCTCACCTTCGAGGCCCGCCCGGGCACCGTGACCGCCCTGCTCGGCGAGCCGGGATCGGGCAAGACCACCGCGCTGCGGCTCATGCTCGAACTCGAACCGGGCCGAGGCGTCACCTACTTCCGCGGCCGCCCGCTGCACCGGATCCCGCACCCCGGCCGTGAGGTCGGCGTGCTCCTCGGCGACGTCCCCGGCAATCCGTCGCGTACCGTCCGCAACCAGCTGCGGATGCTCTGCGCCGCCGCCGGAGTGCCGGCCTCCCGGGCCGCCACGATGATGGACGTCGTCGGCATCGGCGGCCTGCGGGACCAGCCGCTGGGCTCGCTGTCGCTCGGCATGGAACGCCGGGTCGCGCTCGCCTCGGCGCTGCTCGCCGATCCGTGCACCCTGCTCCTGGACGAGCCCGGCGCCGGACTCTCACCCCGCGAACGGGGCTGGCTGCACGGGCTGCTGCGCGGCCACGCCGCCCTCGGCGGAGCGGTGCTGTTCACCACCGACGACGCCAAGGAGGCCGCCCGCAGCGCCGACCGCGTCATCAGCATCGCGGCGGGCCGGCTCGTCGCCGACCAGGACGCCGCGGAGTTCGCCCGGACCAGGCTGCGGCCGCGGGTCGCCGTGCGCACCCCGCACGCGGCCCGGCTCGCCGACGTACTGGGCCGCGAGGCCCGCGCCGCGCAGCGCTCGGTGGAGATCGTCGAGGAGAGCGGCAGCCGCCTGTCGGTGTACGGCAGCAACTGCGCCGAGGTCGGCGAGGCGGCGTTCCGCCACGGCGTGCTGGTCCACCAGCTCGCCGACGAGACGGGGGCCGCGGGCGCCCCGCCCGCGCCCGTCCCGCAGGCCCGCGCCTCCGGGGGCCCGCCGGAGCGCGGCGAGGCCTTCGCCGGGGTACCCGGCAGCCGCCCCGGCCGCGCCCGCTCCCGGCAGCCGGCCTCGGCCGTGCGCCGGGTGGGCGGGCCGCTCAGGCCGCTGCGCTACGAGGTGCTCCGGGTCTTCGGCACGGCCACCCCCGTCCTCACCGCCGCCCTCGTCGTCGCCGTCTCGGTCCTCACCGCCCTGGTGCTGGCCCGGGTGGGGCAGACCCCGCAGAACAGGCTGCTCGCCGCCTGGCCGCAGCTGCTGCCGCTGCCGCCCGCAGCCCTCGGCGCGGGACTGCTCGGCGCGCTGGCCTTCGGCGAGGAGTACCGCTACCCCGCGCTCGCCGCCGACCGGGGCACCGTGCCCCGTCGGATGGGGCTGCTCACCGCCAAGCTCGTGGTCTGCGCCACCCTCGCCCTGCTGATGGGAGCCCTGGCCGTGGCGGCCGACGCCGCCGCCCTCGCCCTGGTCTTCGACAGCGGTCCCCTGCGCACCCCGGCGCAGTGGCTGGCGCCGGCCGTGAGCTGGGCCGGGCTGCTCATCGGCTGCGCCTGGGCCGGAGTCCTGGCCTCCGGGGTCTTCCGGTCCGCCACCGCGGGACTGGCGGCGGTGCTCGCCGTACCGGTGGCGGTGGTTCCGCTGGTGCGCCGGGTGCTGGAAGGCTCGTCCGCGTACCCGGTGACCGGTCTCGCGGCCCGGCTGCGCGGCCTGACCTGGGGGCAGTGGCCGCCGGAGGCGGACCGTCTGCTCGTAGGGGTGCTGCGCGTGATGGCCCAACCCGTCGGCACCGCACTGGTGTTGTCGCTGATGGTCCTGTTGTGCGCCTATGGGTTCACCGGACTGCGCAGCAGGGTCCGTTGGTGATCATTCCGGTGCGTGAGTGATCACGGACGGGACCGTTGCGGTCCGTGTCGCATGAAGCGGACCGCAACTCCCCGCAATAGGCCCGGTTCTTTACGATAAGTCGTCAATTGCGTAGGTGGCACCGATCACCCTTTCGTGTGCTTTTCACCAAAGACCTCAAGGGTCATCGAGGCACGGCCGACAAAGGATTCGTGAGTACCCTTGCGCACACCATGATGACCGCCGCCCGCCACGCCGACTCCGGCCTCGCCGGCCCGGGCGAACTCGACCGCTACCCCTACGCGGAGACCCCGGGGTCCGACCGCGTCGGAGCGCCCCGCTGGGACGGCGCCGACGTCGAGCTGAGCCGCGTGGGCCGCCGCGCGGCAGGCAGCCGCGGACGCGGACTGCACGGCCAACTCGTCCAGCAGCTCGGCCAGATGATCGTCTCCGGCGACCTCGGAGCGGACCGCCCACTGGTCCCTGAGGAGATCGGCCAGCGCTTCGAGGTCTCCCGTACGGTCGTCCGCGAATCGCTGCGGGTCCTGGAGGCCAAGGGCCTCGTCAGCGCCCGCCCCAACGTCGGCACCCGGGTCCGCCCGGTCGCCGACTGGAACCTGCTCGATCCCGACATCATCGAGTGGCGCGCCTTCGGCCCCCAGCGCGACGACCAGCGCCGCGAACTCGGCGAGCTCCGCTGGACCATCGAACCCCTCGCCGCCCGCCTCGCCGCCGGCCACGGCCGGCCGGACATCCAGCAGCGCCTCGCCGACATGGTCGAGATCATGGGCCACGCCCTGGGCCAGGGTGACTCGATCACCTTCGCGCGCGCCGACAACGAGTTCCACGCGCTGCTCATCCAGGTCGCCGGCAACCGCATGCTGGAGCACCTCTCCGGCATCGTCTCCGCCGCGCTCCAGGTCTCCGGCAGTCCGATCACGGCCTGCGACCGCCCGAGCGAGACCTGCGTCGCGCACCACGCGCGGATGGTCGAGGCCATCGCCGCGGGTGACGCGCTGGGCGCCGAGAACGCGATGCGTCAGCTCCTGACCGTTCATCCGGAGGTCGAGCGCGTGGTTCCCGCCCCGCGCGAGCACTGACGGGCGGATGCGCGGGGGAGTGGGGGTGTACGACGTGTCGCCGGGCCCGGTCGGGTCCGGCGACACCCGTGTGGAGGCCCCGGAAGGGCTCGGACACCCGGATATGACCTTATAAGCGGCGTTCGTCCATACGGGGTGTGACTCGGGACACCAAGATTGGGCGTAACGCTACGCGAGGTCACGCGATGACCTAAGAGGTGATGGCCGACGGAGGGAAGACAGCAGCCCTTGGGGATGCTGTGCAGCTCCCCGGCCCCTGCCCGCGCCGCCGGCCCATCCCCGGTCGGAGGTCGTCGGCTCCGGTCCAGCACCACCAGGCCCGGGGTCGGAAGCCGTTTCCATCGTTCCGAGAGGTTGTTCGTGTCGGCCAGCACATCCCGTACGCTCCCGCCGGAGATCGCCGATTCCGAGTCTGTGATGGCGCTCATCGAGCGGGGCAAGGCCGAGGGGCAGATCGCCGGCGATGACGTGCGTCGGGCCTTCGAGGCTGACCAGATTCCTGCGACCCAGTGGAAGAATGTTCTGCGCAGCCTCAACCAGATCCTCGAGGAAGAGGGTGTGACGCTGATGGTCAGTGCCGCGGAGTCGCCCAAGCGCACCCCCCGCAAGAGCGTCGCAGCGAAGAGCCCGGCCAAGCGGACGGCCACCGAGCCCGTCGCCAAGAAGACGGCGGCGAAGACGACGGCAGCGAGCACCTCGGCCGCCACCGCGGCCCCGGCGGCCGAGACGGCGGACGCGCAGACCCCGGACGCCCTGGCGCAGGATCCCGGAAGCGAGCCCACGGCCAAGAAGACGGCGGCGAAGAAGACCGCTGCCAAGAAGGCCGCGCCCGCCAAGAAGGCAGCCGCCAAGAAGACGGCCGCCAAGAAGACCGCCGCCAAGAAGGACGCCGACGAGGCAGGGGACGACGAGACCCGCGACGGGGGTCCCGACGCCGTCAAGGCCGAGGCCGACGAAGAGGAGGAGGGCGGCGAGAACAAGGGCTTCGTCATCTCCGACGACGAGGACGACGCCCCCGCCCAGCAGGTCGTGGTGGCCGGCGCCACCGCCGACCCGGTCAAGGACTACCTCAAGCAGATCGGCAAGGTCCCCCTCCTCAACGCGGAGCAGGAGGTCGAGCTCGCCAAGCGCATCGAGGCGGGCCTGTTCGGCGAGGACAAGCTGGCGAACTCCGACAAGCTGGCGCCCAAGCTCAAGCGCGAGCTGGAGATCATCGCCGAGGACGGCCGCCGGGCCAAGAACCACCTGCTGGAGGCCAACCTCCGCCTCGTGGTCTCCCTCGCCAAGCGCTACACCGGCCGCGGCATGCTCTTCCTGGACCTGATCCAAGAGGGCAACCTGGGCCTGATCCGCGCGGTCGAGAAGTTCGACTACACCAAGGGCTACAAGTTCTCCACGTACGCGACGTGGTGGATCCGCCAGGCGATCACGCGCGCGATGGCCGACCAGGCCCGCACCATCCGCATCCCGGTGCACATGGTCGAGGTCATCAACAAGCTCGCCCGCGTGCAGCGCCAGATGCTCCAGGACCTGGGCCGCGAGCCCACCCCGGAGGAGCTGGCCAAGGAACTGGACATGACCCCCGAGAAGGTCATCGAGGTCCAGAAGTACGGCCGCGAGCCGATCTCCCTGCACACGCCGCTCGGCGAGGACGGCGACAGCGAGTTCGGCGACCTCATCGAGGACTCCGAGGCCGTCGTCCCGGCCGACGCCGTGAGCTTCACGCTCCTGCAGGAGCAGCTCCACTCGGTGCTCGACACCCTGAGCGAGCGCGAGGCCGGCGTGGTCTCCATGCGCTTCGGCCTCACGGACGGCCAGCCCAAGACCCTCGACGAGATCGGCAAGGTCTACGGGGTGACGCGCGAGCGGATCCGCCAGATCGAGTCGAAGACGATGTCGAAGCTGCGCCACCCCTCCCGCTCCCAGGTGCTGCGCGACTACCTGGACTGACCGGGAGGGCGGCCGGGGGCCGCACGCCGGTGGCCGCGCGGGTGCGCTCGGCCACCGGGCATCCCACTCTGGGTGGAGTCATGCACACTCGGAGTCAGGAGGCCTCATGCGTCGTCCCTTTGCCCGTGCTCTGGCGGGCGCGCTGACCGTGGCGGCGGGAGCGGCCGCGGCCCCGCTCGCCCAGGTGCCGCAGGCGGCCGCGGACAGTGTGGTGATCGGCGGGAAGCCGGTACAGGTGACCGACAGCCCCTGGGTCGTGGCACTGGCCAGCCGTGACCGGTTCGGGGGTACGCGGGCCGGACAGTTCTGCGGGGGCGTGATCGTCGCCCCGACCAAGGTGCTGACCGCGGCGCACTGCCTGGGCCGCGAGGTGCTGGGCGGCCCGGTCGAGTCCGTGACCGACTTCCGGGTGATCGCCGGCCGTACGGAGCTGCGTGCGGCCGGGGGCCAGGAGATCGCGGTGCGCGGGGCCCGGGTGAACCCGGCCTACGACCCGCAGAGCAACGCGGGGGACCTCGCCGTGCTGGAGCTGGCCGAGCCCGTGCCCGCCCACTACGTGCTGCCCCTCGCACAGACGGGGCACCCCGCCTACGAGGTGGGTACCGAGGCGGCCGTGTACGGCTGGGGCGACACCAGCGGCTTCGGTGACTACGCGTACGGCCTGCGCGCCGCGCCGGTGACGCTCCTGGCGGACGAGGTCTGCGCGCGGGCCTACCCGGGGGACTCGGACGGACAGTACCGAGCCGATTCCATGGTGTGCGCGGGGGACACCGCGGGCGGCAGGGACGCCTGCCAGGGCGACAGCGGAGGACCGCTCGTGGCCCAGGGGCGGCTCATCGGGCTGGTCTCGTGGGGGCGGGGCTGCGGGCGCGCCGACAGCCCCGGCGTGTACACGCGCATCGCCCCGCTGACCGACTTCGTGACGGCCCCGGAGAGGGACGCGCCGTCGGGTGGGGGTCAGGAGGCTCCTTCGGGGGCCCGGAGGGGCTCTGGGCCCGGTACAGGGCCCGTGGAGGGGCATCCCGCGGAATAGAGCGGATGTGAGGACGGGCGGCACCCCTGGGTCTCAGGGGTGCCGCCCGTCGACCGGCCTGGCCGGTCCTGGCTCGTCGGATGCGAGGTGCAGGCCTGTGTCAGCGGTCCTCGGGTTCGGCATGGGCAGCCGGAGCGGACGTGAGCCGCTCGGTCTCATCCTGTATTTCCGCGGCGATCTTCTTGAGTTCCGGCTCGAACTTGCGTCCGTGGTGGGCGCAGAAGAGCAGTTCACCGCCGCTCAGCAGGACGACGCGCAGATATGCCTGGGCGCCGCAACGGTCGCATCGGTCAGCGGCCGTCAGCGGGGTCGCGGGTGTCAGAACAGTAGTCACGTCGCCTCTTCTCTAGCTCGACGAGCTGTCGTACCAGGGTCAACATCCAACCAGGCCGAAAACGTTCCCGCTCGCGGCTTTTCCTCGAAACTTCCTTCCGAAGCTGGCCGGCTGTTGCCGGTTGGCGGCGAAGGAGCCGATTGCGTTGCTTTACGGTTTCGCGTTGTCAGTCCGTGTGCTTGTTGCAGTTCCATCCTCCCCGGCGTGAGTGCCAGGTTGTTCATGAGGACGTGCCCGAACCCTAAATGGTTCATGCGCGGAAGGGAACGTGATGTTTCCTTCACTCCTCCGGTGGATCGAACATCCGTGCGGATCTGGACTAGGCTGAGGATCACGCGAGGGTGGCGTTGCATGGGCTCTACCTGGCCTCGGTACCCTTCGAGCGGCAGCCGAGCCACCCCTGCGCCCCAGCGGGCCAGAAAAGAAATTCAGCGAGGAGCGAACTGCGTGACCGCCGACACGTCCGTGCCTTCCAGCGCGCTGCTGTCCGGAGCAGACCGGGACGGTTCCAACTACACCGCGCGGCACCTGCTCGTCCTCGAAGGGCTGGAGGCCGTCCGCAAGCGCCCCGGCATGTATATCGGCTCCACCGACAGCCGGGGCCTGATGCACTGCCTCTGGGAGATCATCGACAATTCCGTCGACGAGGCCCTGGGCGGCTACTGCGACCACATCGAGGTGATCCTCCACGAGGACGCGTCGGTCGAGGTCCGGGACAACGGCCGCGGTATCCCCGTGGACGTCGAGCCCAAGACCGGCCTGTCCGGCGTCGAGGTCGTCATGACCAAGCTGCACGCCGGCGGAAAGTTCGGCGGTGGCTCCTACGCGGCCTCCGGCGGCCTGCACGGCGTCGGCGCCTCCGTGGTGAACGCCCTCTCCGCCCGCCTCGACGTCGAGGTCGACCGGGGCAGCTCCACCCACGCCATCAGCTTCCGCCGCGGCACCCCCGGCATGTTCACCGAACAGGGCCCCGACAGCCCCTTCGATCCCGCCAACGGCCTGCGCAAGATCAAGCGGGTCCCCAAGGGCCGCACCGGCACCCGCATCCGCTACTGGGCGGACCGCCAGATCTTCCTCAAGGACGCCCGGCTCAATCTGGAGACGCTCTACCAGCGCGCCCGCCAGACCGCCTTCCTCGTCCCCGGGCTGACCCTGGTCGTCCGCGACGAGCGGGGCATCGACGGCGCCGGCAAGACGGAGGAGCTCTTCCGCTTCGACGGCGGCATCAGCGAGTTCTGCGAGTACCTCGCCCAGGACAAGGCCGTCTGCGACGTGCTGCGCCTGACCGGAACAGGCACCTTCAAGGAGACCGTCCCGGTCCTCGACGACCGCGGCCACATGACGCCCACCGAGGTCACCCGTGAGCTCGGCGTGGACATCGCCCTGCGCTGGGGCACGGGCTACGAGACCAACGTCAAGTCCTTCGTGAACATCATCGCCACCCCCAAGGGCGGCACCCACGTCTCCGGCTTCGAGCGCTCGATCACCAAGACCGTGAACGAGGCGCTGCGCTCTGCGAAGCTGCTGCGCGTCGCCGAGGACGACGTGGTGAAGGACGACGCGATGGAGGGCCTGACCGCCGTCGTCACCGTCCGCCTCGCGGAGCCGCAGTTCGAGGGCCAGACCAAGGAGGTCCTCGGCACCTCCGCGGCCAACCGGATCGTCGCCGCGGTGGTCGCCAAGGAGCTCAAGGCCTTCCTGACCTCCACCAAGCGCGACGACAAGCAGCAGGCCCGCGCCGTGATGGAGAAGGTCGTCGCGGCCGCCCGGACCAGGATCGCCGCCCGTCAGCACAAGGAGGCGCAGCGCCGCAAGACCGCGCTGGAGACCTCCTCGCTCCCCGCCAAGCTGGCCGACTGCCGCAGCGACGACGTGGACCGCAGCGAGCTCTTCATCGTCGAGGGGGACTCCGCCCTGGGCACCGCGAAGCTCGCCCGCAATTCGGAGTTCCAGGCGCTCCTGCCCATCCGCGGCAAGATCCTCAACGTCCAGAAGTCCTCCATCTCGGACATGCTCAAGAACGCCGAGTGCGGGGCGATCATCCAGGTCATAGGAGCCGGCTCGGGCCGGACCTTCGACATCGACGCCGCCCGGTACGGCAAGATCGTGCTCCTCGTCGACGCCGACGTCGACGGCGCGCACATCCGTTGCCTGCTGCTCACCCTCTTCCAGCGGTACATGCGGCCGATGGTCGAGGCCGGCCGGGTCTTCGCGGCCGTGCCGCCGCTGCACCGGATCGAGCTGGTCCAGCCCAAGAAGGGCCAGGACAAGTACGTGTACACGTATTCGGACAACGAGCTGCGCCAGACCCTGTTGGAGTACCAGCGCAAGAACATCCGGTACAAGGACGCGATCCAGCGCTACAAGGGCCTCGGCGAGATGGACGCGGACCAGCTGGCGGAGACCACCATGGACCCCCGCTTCCGTACGCTGCGCCGGATCAACATCGGCGACCTGGATTCGGCCGAGCAGGTCTTCGACCTGCTCATGGGCAATGAGGTGGCCCCGCGCAAGGAGTTCATCACGAGCTCCGCGGCGACCTTGGACCGATCGCGCATCGACGCCTGACACCGGGCGGTGCCGGCGGGCGGGACCGGCGGCCCACGGCGGCCGCCCGGCCGCCGCCACGGCACACCGGTGCGCTCCGCTCCCTCACCTATTGGAGTGAAGCGCCCCGGTACACCAGTCCGGAAACCCTCCATTCCGCACATCCTTGTGGGCACGCGGCCAATGCGGCAGCGGACAAGGAGAGTTCGGTGGACAAGCACGAAGGTCGTGATGCCGGAACGATCCGGTTGGACGATCCCTGGTACGACGCGCTGGCCGTGGGCTGGGGGGAGGGCGAGGAGCAGTCCCCGCCGCGCCCGGCCCCCGGCGGCCGCCCCGCGCCCGGCGCATCCGACATCTACCTCGAAGTGCAGCGCAGCGCCGCCTTCCAGGAGGTCCGCAGCCGCTACCGCAGGTTCGTGGTCCCGGCGACCGCCGGATTCTTCCTCTGGTACGTCGCCTACGTGCTCGCCGCGACGACCGCGCCCGGCCTGATGGCCCGGCCCGTCGCCGGGGCGGTCAACGTGGCCATGCTGGCGGGGCTCGGCCAGTTCCTCAGCACCTTCCTGCTGACCTGGGCCTACGCCCGGCACGCACGGCTGCGCCGGGACCGGGCCGCGCTCGACCTGCGGTGGACCGTCTTCGAGCAGGAGCGCGACCAGGAGCGGACCCGGGCGAGGGGAGCCGGCCGGTGACCACCGAACACCAGACCCTCGCGCTGATCCTGTTCAGCGTCTTCATCGCGGTGACGCTGGGCATCACCACCTGGGTCAGCCGCAACCGGCACGGCTCGGCGGAGGAGTTCTACGCGGGCGGCAGACTGTTCTCGCCGTTGGAGAACGGGTTCGCCATCGCGGGCGACTACATGTCCGCCGCCTCCTTCCTCGGCATCTCCGGACTGATCGCCCTCTTCGGCTACGACGGCATGCTCTACTCGGTCGGCTTCCTCGTCGCCTGGCTGGTGGTGCTGTTCCTGGTCGCCGAACTGGTCCGCAACTGCGGCCGGTTCACCCTCGCCGACGTGGTCGCCGCCCGGATGAGCGAGCGGCCGGTGCGGATCGCGGCCGGCACCTCCTCGGTCGTCGTGTCCGTCCTCTACCTCGTCGCGCAGATGGTCGGCGCGGGCAGCCTGGTCGGCCTGCTGCTGGGCAATTCCAACGCCCTGGCGCGGACCCTCGCCGTGGTCGGCGTGGGCGCCCTGATGGTCGTCTACGTGTCCTTCGGCGGGATGCGGGCCACCACCTGGATCCAGATCGTCAAGGCCGTCCTGCTGATGGGCGGGGCGATCGCCCTGACCGGGCTCGTGCTCCTGCGCTTCCACGGGAACGTCGGCGAACTGCTGGCCGGCGCCGCCGAGCGGAGCGGGCACGGGACCCGGTTCCTGGCCCCCGGCCTCAAGTACGGAGGGGACTGGACGGCCCGCGTCGACTTCATGAGCCTGGGCCTCGCGCTGGTCCTCGGGACCGCCGGACTCCCGCACATCCTGTCGCGCTTCTACACCGTGCCCACCGCGCGGGCGGCGCGCCGCTCAGTGGTGTGGGCGATCGGCCTCATCGGCGGCTTCTACCTGATGACCATCGTGCTGGGTTTCGGGGCGGCCGCGCTGGTGGGCCCGGACGAGGTACGGGCGTCCAACGCCTCCGGGAACACGGCCGTTCCGCTGCTCGCGGCCTTCCTCGGCGGGGGCGCCGGAACCACCGGCGGGGCGGTGCTGTTCGCCTTCGTCGCCGCCATCGCCTTCGCCACCATCCTGGCCGTCGTCGCCGGCATCACCCTGGCCTCGTCGGCCTCCGTGGCCCACGACCTGTACGCCTCTCTCAAGCGCCGCCACGCCAGGCAGCGCAGCGAGGTCTCGGTGGCCCGGGCCGCGGCCGTGGGCATCGGCGCCGTGGCGATCGCCCTCGGACTCCTCGCCCAGAACCTCAATGTGGCGTTCCTGGTGGGGCTGGCCTTCGCCGTGGCGGCCTCGGCCAACCTGCCCGTGCTGCTGTACTCGCTCTTCTGGCGTGGCTTCACCACGCGGGGAGCCGTCTGGTCGGTGTACGGCGGCCTGGTACCGGCGGTGCTGCTGGTGCTGGTCTCGCCGGTGGTGTCGGGCAGTGCGGAATCCCTCTTCCCCGGCGTGGACTTCCAGCTCTTCCCCCTCCAGAACCCGGGGATCGTCTCCATCCCGCTGGGCTTCCTGGCCGGCTGGCTGGGAACGGTCACCTCGGGCGAGGAACCGGATGAGGCCAAGCACGCCGAGACGGAGGTCCGCTCCCTGACCGGCGCCGGAGCGGTCTGAGCCCCTCGGGGGTGCCTGTGGATCAGGCCGGCCCCTCCGAGGGGAGCCAGGTGTAGCGGTGCTCCGGCCGGCCGGTCTCGCCGTAGCGCAGGGCCAGGGTGACGCGGGCGGTGCGCTCCAGGAGCTTCAGGTAGCGCTGGGCGGTCTGACGGCTGATGCCGGCGCGGTCGGCGATCTGCTGGGTGGACAGGGGGCCGTCAGCGGAACGCAGGACCTGACGGACCAGTTCCGCCGTGGTGGGGGAGTGGCCCTTGGGCAGCTCGTTCGCGGACCCCGCGGCGGAGAGGGCGCCGAAGATCCGGTCCACCTCGGCCTGTTCGGCCTCGCCGCCCGTGTCCAGGGTGCGGCGCAGGGCTCCGTACGCCTCCAGCCGGGTGCGCAGTCCCGCGAACGTGAAGGGCTTGACCAGGTACTGGAGGGCGCCCAGGCGCATGGCGGCCTGCACGGTGGCGAGATCGCGGGCCGCGGTCACCATGATCACGTCGGTGCGGTGGCCCAGCTGGCGCAGGCGCCGCACGAGGTCCAGGCCGTTCCCGTCGGGGAGGTAGTGGTCCAGGAGGACCAGGTCCACCGGATGCGTGGTGAGGAACTCCAGGGCCTCGGCCGCCGAATGCGCCTGCCCCGTCACCCGGAAACCGGGAACCTTCGCCACGTACGCCGCGTTGATCCGGGCAACACGCACGTCGTCGTCGACGACCAGGACGGCATGAACCATGCTCGGGGTCTCGTTCATCGCAGGGCCTCCGGGAGTACGACGGAGAATTCCGCCCCTCCGTCCGCTGCTTCACAGGCCCGGGCGCTGCCGCCCTGCCGCTCCGCGAGGCGGCGTACGAGGGCGAGGCCGAGCCCGCGCTCGCGGTGGGCCCGGGGCTGCTTCGTCGACCAGCCCTCCGTGAAGATCTCCTCGCGCCGCGCGGCCGGGACCCCGGGCCCGCTGTCGCGCACGTGCAGCACGGCGGTACGGCCTTCGGCGCGCAGTTCCACCTCGACCAGGGGCGCCGTCGAACCGGCGGCGGCGTCCAGGGCGTTGTCCACCAGGTTGCCGAGGATCGTGACGAGGCCGCCCGGGTCCACCAGACGGTCGGGGAGGAGGGTGGCCGCGGCCAGCCGCAGGGGGACGCCCCGTTCGGCCGCCACGGTCGCCTTGCCCACCAGAAGGGCGGCGAGCAGGGGGTCGCGGACCTTCTCCGTCACCTGCTCGGCGGTCGTCCGGTGCACCCCGGCGACCTCCGTCACGAACTCCACCGCCTCCTCGTGCAGGCCCAGCTCCAGCAGGCCGAGGAGGGTGTGGAGGCGGTTGGCGTGCTCGTGGTCCTGGGCGCGCAGGGCGTCGATGAGGCCCCGGGTGGAGTCGAGCTCGCGGCCCAGGCGTTCCACTTCGGTGCGGTCGCGCAGGGTGGCGACCGCGCCGCCGTCCTCGGTGGGCATGCGGTTGGCCACCAGGACGCGGGGGCCCTGCACGGTGAGCAGGTCCCGGCCGGTGACGCGGCCCGCCAGGACGTCGGCGGTACGGCCGGCGGGGAGCACCTCGTCCAGCGGGCGGCCGGCGAAGGCGGCGGTGGAGTCCGGGGTGAGGCCCAGGAGCCGGGCGGCTTCGTCGTTGACCAGCCGGACCCGGCCGTCCGGTGCGAGGGCGATGACGCCTTCGCGGATCGAGTGGAGCATCGCCTCGCGCTCGGCGAGGAGGCCGGCGATGTCGGAGAAGGCCAGGTCCCGGGTCTGGCGCTGGATCCTGAGCGAGAGCAGCCACGCGGCGAGGGCGCCCGCTGCGAGGGCGCCGCCGGCGTAGGCGAGCAGACCGGGGATGGCGCCGAGCAGCCGGTCGCGGACGCTGTCGTAGGCGATGCCGACGGAGACGGCGCCGATGATCTCGCCGTCGGCCGAGAGGAGCGGAACCTTGCCGCGCGCGGACCGGCCCAGGGTGCCCTCGTCGATCTCCATGACCTCGCGGCCCGCCAGGGCCTGGCTCGGGTCGGTCGAGACGGGCAGCCCGATCCGGTCGGAGCTCGGGTGCGAGCGGCGGATGCCGTCCAGGTCGAGGACGACCACGTACTCGGCGCCGGTGGCGCGGCGGATCCGCTCGGCCGAGGCCTGCACCGGGTTGTCCGGGGAGGTCCCGCAGTCCAGCAGGTCGGCGGCCAGGGAGGGGTCGGCCGCGGCGCTCTGCGCGATGGCCAGGGCGCGGCGCATGGCCTGGTCGTCGAGCTGTGCGCTGAGCGGCGCCAGGAACAGTCCGGTCGCCAGGAGGAGGACCCCGGCGGCGATGGCCAGCTGGGTCAGCAGGATCTGGGAGACGGCCCGTCTGGGCAGCCCGAGGCGCCGAGCGCTCATGAGGGGGAACCGCATGGGGAGCTACGTTAGGCCGGTCGGCGCGGCAGCGGAATCTCCAGACGGAAGCGCTCGCTGCTCCGGTGCTGGTGAAGGTGCTGTTGAAGTGCTGCTGGAGGTGCTGCTCCGCACTGCCACCGGGCCGCCCTGCGGGGTGCTCGGACCCGTCAGGGCATCGGCTGCGGCGGGCGGGGCCCGTGGTACTGCCCGCTCGGCCGCATCCGCAGCGGCCGCTCCTGGTACTCCTCCAGGGCGTGGGCGATCCAGCCCGCCGTCCGGGCCACCGCGAAGACCGTCTCCCCGGCCTCGGCCCCCATCCCGCACGACACCGTCAGCACGGCCAGCGCCAGGTCCACGTTCGGGTGCAGGCCGCGGCCCTGCCGCGCCATCACCGCCGCCACCCCGCGTGCCGCGTCCAGCGCTGGACCGGCCTGCTCCAGCCCCTCCAGCCGGGCGAAGAGCGCCGCCGCGCGCGGGTCCTCGCCCTGGTACAGCCGGTGGCCGAGCCCGGGGACGCGGCGCCCCGCCCGCAGGTACTCCGCCACTACCGGCGCGGCCCCGCCCTGTTCCAGCACCTCCACCAGCATCCGGTGCGCGAGCCGCCCGGCCGCGCCGTGCAGCGGCCCTTCGAGCGCGCCGAGCCCGGCCGACACCGCCGCGTACGGATGGGCCCGGGCGGAGGCGGCCACCCGTACGGCCAGGGTCGAGGCGGCCAGGTCGTGGTCGACGAGCAGCGCCAGCGCGAGGTCCAGCGCGGCCAGCGCGTCCGGGTCCGGCTCCCGTGCCGTCAGCCGTGGCCACAGCTCCCGGGCGATCCGGCCGTCGCCCGCCCACTGCGCGCTGCCCCGCACCGGCAACGCGCCGACCAGGGTCGGGATCAGCGAGCGCGCGGACCCGAGCACGGCCTCCTCGGACAGGTCGAAGCGCAGCGGATCGGCGACCGCGGCGGCGGCGACCGCCACGCGCAGCCGGTCGAGGGGGCCGCCGTGCTCCGGCAGTGCGGCCACCGCCCGGCGGGCCGCCGCCAGGGGCTCCGGGGGAGCGGTGAACCGCGCACCGCGGGCGAGCGCCCCCGTCCAGAGCCACTCGGCGACCTCCTCGTAGCGGTAGCGCGAGGCCAGGGCCACGGCGTCGACGCCCCGGAAGTAGTACCGGTCGGATTCGATGAGCGTGAGCCCGGTGCGCACGGAGAGGTCCCCGGCGGGGGCGGCCGCCTCGCGGCGGCTGCGCCGGGCCAGTTCCTCCACCTCGGCCGCGTCGAAGCTGCTGCCCCGCCCGGCCGGATCACGGCGGCTGGCGAGCTGGCCACGGCTGACGTACGCGTACACCGTCGCCGGTTTCACCCCGAGCAGCCGGGCCGCCTCCTGCGTGCTGAGCCTGCGCCCGCCGTCCCTCTCGTCGCTCATGACGCCCACCCTACAGACGGAGAGTCATATTGATTCAATCAACATTGACAAGGATTCAATCCATCATAGATGGTCGATGCATGAACACCGCCGTAGAAGTACCCCGCGGTCTCGCGGGAGTCGTGGTCACCGAAACCGAGCTGGGCGACGTCCGAGGCCGCCAGGGCTTCTACCACTACCGCCAGTACTCGGCCGTCGAACTCGCCGCCGACCGCAGCTTCGAGGACGTCTGGCACCTGATGTTCCGCGGCGCCCTGCCCGCGGACCGCGCCGAGCGGGCCGCGTTCGCCGCCGAGACCGTCGCGCTGCGCCGGCTGCCCGAGGAAGTGCGCGCCGCCCTGCCGGGACTGGCCCGGGCGGGCTCGCCCTCCGGCCCGCTCGCCGGGCTGCGCACCGCGCTGTCGCTGCTCGGGGCCGCGGCCGGCTTCCGCCCCGTGTACGACCTCGACCCCGGCCGCCGGGCCGCCGACGCGCTGGCCGCCTGCGCCGCCGTGCCGACCCTGCTGACCGCCCTGTACCGGCTGGGCCGGGGCCTGGAGCCGGTGGAGCCGCGCGACGACCTGCCGTACGCCGCCAACTACCTCTACATGCTGACGGGCCAGGAGCCCGACCCGGTCAAGGCCCGCGCGGTCGAGCGGTACCTGATCTCCACGGTCGACCACGGGTTCAACGCCTCGACCTTCACCGCCCGCGTGATCGCCTCCACCGGCGCCGACGTCGCGGCCTGTCTGACCGGGGCCGTCGGCGCGCTGTCCGGCCCGCTGCACGGCGGCGCCCCGAGCCGGGCCCTGGACACCCTCGACGCCATCGGCACCGCGGACCGGATCGGGCCGTGGATCCGCGAGCGGGTCCTGGCGGGCGACCGGATCATGGGCTTCGGCCACCCCGTCTACCGCACCGAGGACCCCCGCTCACGCATGCTGCGTGACATAGCCCGCCAGTTCGGCGGCCCCCTCGTGGACTTCGCCGTCGAGGTCGAGAGCCAGGTCGAGGAGATACTCGCCGAGCTCAAGCCGGGCCGCGAACTGCACACCAACGTGGAGTTCTACGCGGGCGTGGTCATGGAGCTGTGCGGGCTGCCGCGCGAGATGTTCACCCCGACCTTCTGCGCGGCCCGCGTGGTCGGCTGGAGCGCGAACATCCTCGAACAGGCCGCCGATCCGAAGATCATCCGTCCGGCCGCCCGGTACACCGGCCCCACCCCGCCCCAGCCGGTGCCGCCGCTCGGCTGACACACCGCCTGACTACCATCGGCCGGGTGAACAGCAGGCAGCCCATCCCCGTCGTCGTCCTCGCCGGTTTCCTCGGATCCGGCAAGACCACCGTGCTGAACCACCTTCTCGCAGGCCGCGGGGGCACCCGGATCGGGGTCGTCGTCAACGACTTCGGATCGATCGAGGTCGACGCGATGTCGGTGGCCGGCCAGCTGGGGGACTCCATGGTCTCCCTCGGCGGCGGCTGCCTGTGCTGCGCCGTCGACGGCAGCGAGCTGGACGCGTACCTGGAGAAGCTGTCCGCTCCCGTCCACCGCATCGACGTGATCGTCATCGAGGCGAGCGGTCTGGCCGAGCCGCAGGAGATGATCCGGATGCTCATGGCCAGCGAGAACCCCGCCGTCCGGTACGGCGGGATGGTGGAGGTCGTGGACGCGGCCGAATTCGACACGACCAGGGCCAAGCACCCGGAGACCGACCGTCACCTCGCCGTCGCGGACCTGGTCGTGCTCAACAAGACCGACCGGGTGGACGCCCGCGAACGGACCCGGATCGAGAGGGAACTCGCCGCGCTCTGCGCCCCGGGCACCCCGGTCGTGGCCGCCGACCACGGACGCATCGACCCGGAACTGCTTTTCGACCGCAGGCCCTGGACCGAGACCCGGGGCCAGCTCTCCTTCGAGGACCTGCTGGCGCAGGCCGAGGGCCACGACCACTGCACCCATGCACACGCCGCCTACGAGAGCACGGAGTTCACCGCCGAACAGGCCCTGTCCCCCCGCCGGTTCATCGACTTCCTCGACCGGCGCCCGGCCGGGCTCTACCGGATCAAGGGCTTCGTCTGGTTCGGGGTCCCCGGCCACGAGGAGAAGTACGAGGTCCACGCGGTCGGCCGCTTCCTGCGCTTCGCCCCGCAGCCGTGGGACCGGGGAGAAGTACGCCGGACCCAACTGGTCATGATCGGCGCGGGCACCGACGGCGCGGAGCTGCTGCGCGAGCTGGAGGCCTGCCGCGCGGAAGCGCCGCAGGAGGCGCGCCCCGAGAGCATGTGGGGAATCCTGCGGTACGTCGCGCGGCCGGCGGAGCCCGGCGAGTCCGGGGATCCGGCCGAGTCCGCAGATCCCGTAGGTCCCGCGGACCCCGAGGCCTACTAGGCGACGTCGACGCCGTACTCGCGCAGCAGGTCCTCCAGGCCGCCCCGGTAGCCCTTGCCGCCGATCACGAAGTCCCAGTCGCCGCTGGCCCGGCGCCTGAACGAGCCCAGCACCAGCGCGGTCTCACCGGCCCGCCCGTCGGAGACCTCCAACTGCCCCGCCTCGGCACCCCCGGCGTCGAGGAGCCGGATCCGGGCGTCCGTGAAACCGGCCAGGTCGGCGTGCGGATCGGCCTCCGGGTCGATCGCGGCCGCGAGGACCAGCCGGTCGGCCTGCGCGGGCAGGGCGTCGAAGGAGACCTCCAGCGCCGCCTTGTCGGGCGCCGCGTGCGCGCGGGCCCGTACCGAACCGTCCGGGGTCCGCGGGTTGTTGAAGAAGACGAAGTGGTCCTCGCTCAGCACCCGGTTGCCCGCGCAGACCAGCGCGCACACGTCCAGGGCGACCGAGCCCGACCAGGACATGCCGAGGACGTTGTGGTCGGCGGAAGGGGCGGCCGGCTCGGGTGCCCGCTGCGCCGGGAGGCTCGTGACGGCGCCGCCCAGGCGGCCCCGCAGCCCGTACTGGTGCAGGAGCTCCACGAGCCTGTCCCCCGGAACCAACTCCAGGGGCTTGCCGTTGGAGAAGGTGTACGACCCGGGGCCGAAGGACGCGGTGGTGACCAGCACCCCCTTGTTCGCCCCCTTGTCCTGGACCGTGCCGTACAAGTCCCGTACCGCCGTGGGCGACACGGTGTTGCGGTAGCGCTTGACCTGTACCACGATCCGCCCGCCCGTGATCGGGGACGGGTCGTTCGCCTCGATGTCCACCCCGCCGTCGCCCGACCGCTGGGTGGTGACCGCCTCCATGCCCATCGCCCGGAAGAGCTCGGCCACCAGGTTCTCGAAGGCGATCGGGTCCATCGCGAAGAGGTCCGGCTCCTCCTCGCCGTCGTCCGCGTGCCCGCCGTGGCTGACGACCTCGCCGCCCACCTCGTCCGGCCTGCGCCCGGGGCGTACGGCGGCGAGCTGGTCGGGCCGGGCCGAGAGCTGCCCGCCCAGCCCCTCCACCAGGCAGTCCACCGCGCTGACCTGCTCCAGCCGCAGCCCCGCGAACGCGGACCGGTCCGCCGACACCGAGGCGAGCACGAGCTGTGCCTCCTGCCCCGTCACCGGATCGTGGTCATCCACGAAGCCGTTGACCACGACCGACTCCAGTGCGCCGAACTCGTCCGCCGCGTACAGGTCGCGCACCACCAGCAGCACGCACTGCGCCAGCAGGTCGCGGTAGACCGCCCGCCGCTGCGTGGCCGGGCGGGCCGTCTCCTTGTCCAGGTCCGTACTCGGCACGTAGCGCACCGACTTGGCCTGCGGCACCACTTCGTAGCGGGGCAGTTCCCAGTCCAGGACCAGCTGGCGCCGCGCCGGGTCGTAGGCGGCCGACACCTGCCTCGGCAGATCCTCCGGCCAGGCCGCCGAGGCGTACAGGGCCGCCGAGAAGTACTCCACCGCGGCCTCCGCGTCACCCGCCCGCAGAGCCCCGGCCAGCTCCGTGAGCCCGCTGTTGTGCCCGCGGATCTGGGCGAGCTGCTCCGCCGCCCACCGGTCGTACTGCTGCCGGTACGCCGCCAGCTGCTGCTGGCGCTGCGTCTCCGCGGCGTGCGCCGCCTGCCAGGCCTGCGTGTACCGGGCGTGGGCCTCGCGCTCGGCCTGCGCCCGCCGGTTCGAGCCGAGCGTCCAGCCCGCGCTCTGCTGCTGGAACTGGTGCAGCTGCGGCATCGGAACCGGGTGCGCCAGGGTGCCCGGGTTGAAGGGCTCCAGCTGCTCGGGCCGGACCAGGGCGGCCATCCGGAACGCCGGTGCCCGGCAGCCCGCGGCCAACAGGCCCTGCAGGGCGGCCACCTCGGCTTCGAGCCGCTCGGTCGCCCGCCGCGCCTGCGCCTCGCGGTGCTGTCTGTAGGCCGCCTGCTGCTCGCGCTGCCCCCGGGCCACGTCCCGTTCGTACGCCCGCTGTCTGCGCTCGGCCTCGCGCTGCTGGATCAGCTGCGTGCGCTGCTGCCGGCGCTGTGCCTCCGCCCAGGTCCCGATCAGTCCGCTGCTCGATCGACGGCTCATCAGCTCTGTTCTCCCCGCCCCACCCACCAGTGCCAAGGGGGAAAACACTAGTCGCCGTTCGGGCGGTACGTCCCCCCTTGGGCGTACCACCCGAACGGCGTCGTCGTCCTACAGGGCGGGCCCCGCCAGCGCCGCCACGCTCGACGGCAGCGCCGTGCCCGAGCCGTCGCGGCGCGGGTCGACCGCCGGCAGCTCGGCCGGAGCGCCGTTCGCCGTGGCCGCGCGGACGGGGGAGCCGCCCGCCCAGGCCAGTACCAGCACGTCCTCGCCCTTCAGGAACCGCTGGCAGCGCACACCACCGGTGGCCCGGCCCTTGCGCGGGTACTGGTCGAAGGGGGTCAGCTTCCCGGACAGCACCGAGTCGTCCAGGGTCCCGTGCGAGCCCGCCACCGTGAACACCACGGCGTCCCGGCCCGGGTCCACGGCCGAGAAGTGGATCACCTTCGCGTTGTCGGCGAGCTTGATGCCCGCCATACCGCCCGCCGGGCGGCCCTGCGGGCGGACCTGGCTCGCCGGGTAGCGCAGGAGCTGGGCGTCGTCGGTGATGAAGACCAGGTCCTCCTCGCCCGTGCGCAGCTCGACCGCGCCCACGATCCGGTCACCCTCCTTGAGGGTGATGACCTCCAGCTCGTCCTTGTTGGCCGGGTAGTCCGGCACGACGCGCTTGACCACGCCCTGCTCGGTGCCCAGCGCCAGCCCCTGCGAGGACTCGTCCAGCGAGATCAGGCAGATCACCTTCTCGTCCGCCTCCAGCCCGGAGAGGAACTCCGAGACCGGGGCGCCGCCGGCCAGGTTCGGGGCGGCATGGGTGTCCGGCAGCTGCGGCAGGTCGATCACCGACAGCCGCAGGAGCCGCCCGTACGAGGTGACCGCGCCGACCTCGGCCCGGGCCGTCGCGGCGACCTGCGAGACGATCAGGTCGTGCTTGGCGCGGGCGCCGCCCTCGGCCTCCGGCAGCGGTTCCCCGGTGACGGTGCGGGCCAGCAGGCCCGTCGAGGACAGCAGCACCCGGCACGGGTCGTCGGCGACCTCCAGCGGAACCGCGCCGACCGCCGTACCCGCCGACTCCAGCAGGACCGTACGCCGCTCGGTGCCGAACTTCTTCGCGACCGCCGCGAGCTCCGTGGAGACCAGCTTGCGCAGTTCGGTGTCGGAATCCAGGATCCCGGTGAGCTCGTCGATCTCGCCGGTCAGCCGGTCGCGCTCGGACTCCAGCTCCAGGCGGTCGAACTTGGTGAGCCGGCGCAGCGGGGTGTCCAGGATGTACTGCGTCTGGATCTCGCTGAGCGAGAACCGCTCCATGAGCCGCGCCTTGGCCTGCGCGGAGTTCTCGCTGTCGCGGATGAGCCGGATGACCTCGTCGATGTCGATGAGCGCCACCAGCAGGCCCTCGACGAGGTGGAGGCGGTCGCGGCGCTTGGTGCGGCGGAACTCGCTGCGCCGCCGGACGACCTCGAAGCGGTGGTCGAGGTAGACCTCCAGGAGCTCCTTGAGGCCCAGGGTCAGCGGCTGCCCGTCCACCAGCGCCACGTTGTTGATGCCGAAGGACTCCTCCATCGGCGTCAGCTTGTAGAGCTGCTCCAGCACGGCCTCGGGGTGGAAGCCGTTCTTGATCTCGATGACCAGGCGCAGACCGTGCGAGCGGTCGGTGAGGTCCTTGACGTCGGCGATGCCCTGGAGCTTCTTCGAGCCGACCAGGTCCTTGATCTTCGCGATGACCTTCTCGGGGCCGACCGTGAAGGGCAGTTCGGTGACGACCAGGCCCTTGCGGCGCGCCGTCACGTTCTCCACGGCCACGGTCGCGCGGATCTTGAAGGTGCCGCGGCCGTTCTCGTAGGCGTCCTTGATGCCCGCGAGCCCGACGATCCGGCCGCCCGTGGGCAGGTCGGGACCCGGGACGAAGCGCATCAGCGCCTCCAGGTCCGCCTGGGGGTGGCGGATCAGGTGGCGGGCGGCCGCGATGACCTCGCCGAGGTTGTGCGGGGGCATGTTGGTGGCCATGCCGACCGCGATCCCGGAAGCGCCGTTGACCAGCAGGTTCGGGTAGGCGGCGGGCAGCGCGACCGGCTCGCGCTCCTGGCCGTCGTAGTTGGCGGTGAAGTCGACGGTGTCCTCGTCGATCGACTCCGTCATCAGTGACGTGGCGTCGGCCATCTTGCACTCGGTGTAACGCATCGCGGCCGGAGGGTCGTCGTTGCCGAGCGAACCGAAGTTGCCGTGGCCGTCGACCAGCGGCAGCCGCATCGAGAAGGGCTGGGCCATGCGCACGAGGGCGTCGTAGATCGACGCGTCGCCGTGCGGGTGGAGCTTGCCCATGACCTCGCCCACGACGCGGGCGCACTTCACGTAGCCGCGGTCGGGGCGCAGACCCATTTCGTTCATCTGGTACACGATCCGGCGGTGCACCGGCTTCATGCCGTCCCGGGCGTCGGGCAGGGCACGGGAGTAGATCACCGAGTACGCGTACTCGAGGAAGGAGCCCTGCATTTCGTCGACGACGTCGATGTCGAGGATCTTCTCCTCGAAATCCTCCGGCGGCGGGGTCTTCGTGCTGCGGCGGGCCATCGCTGCGCGGCTCCTTAACCAATGATGGGGTGTGCTGGGTGTCTGGCGGGGGTTTGGCTGGGTCTGGTCGTGCGGGTCGTGCTGGTGGTACGGGTCGTGCGGGTCGTGCGGGGTCCGGCGGGGGTACGACGCGGACCATTGTGGCCCGAGGCACCGACAACGCCGACTCCGACCCAGGGTGTGACCCGGGAACTTATCCGGCGGCCGACGCGCTTGCATACAGTGGCAGGTCTGACAGAAATCTCTGCATCGCGATCGAAGGGACCACATGCCCATGGGTCACACGGCCACCGCCCAGGCCGGCTCCGGCGGCCTGACAGCGACCGAGCACCGGCTGGCCAACGGCCTGCGCGTGGTGCTCTCCGAGGACCACCTGACCCCGGTCGCCGCGGTCTGCCTCTGGTACGACGTCGGCTCGCGCCACGAAGTCAAGGGCCGTACCGGCCTGGCTCACCTCTTCGAGCACCTTATGTTCCAGGGGTCGGCGAACGTACCCGGCACCGGGCACTTCGAGCTGGTTCAGGGAGCCGGCGGTTCCCTCAACGGCACCACCAGCTTCGAGCGCACCAACTACTTCGAGACGATGCCGACCCACCAGCTGGAGCTCGCCCTCTGGCTGGAAGCGGACCGGATGGGCTCGCTGCTGACGGCCCTGGACGAAGAGTCCATGGAGAACCAGCGCAACGTGGTCAAGAACGAGCGCCGCCAGCGGTACGACAACGTCCCGTACGGCACGGCCTTCGAGAAGCTGACCGCCCTGGCGTACCCCGAGGGCCACCCGTACCACCACACGCCGATCGGGTCCATGGAGGACCTGGACGCCGCGTCCCTGGAGGACGCGCGCCAGTTCTTCCGTACGTACTACGCGCCCAACAACGCGGTGCTGTCGGTCGTCGGCGACATCGACCCGGAGCAGACGCTCGCGTGGGTCGAGAAGTACTTCGGCACGATCCCCGCGCACGACGGCAAGCAGCCGCCGCGCGACGGCACCCTGCCCGAGATCATCGGCGAGCAGCTGCGCGAGGAGGTCGTCGAGAACGTCCCCTCCCGCGCGCTGATGGCCGCCTACCGGCTCCCGCACGACGGGACCCGCGAGTGCGACGCCGCCGACGTGGCGCTGACGATCCTGGGCGGCGGTGAGTCCTCGCTGCTGCACAACCGCCTCGTACGCCGCGACCAGACGGCCGTCGCGGCCGGGTTCGGCATGATGCGCCTGGCCGGTGCGCCCTCACTGGGCTGGCTCGACGTGAAGACCTCCAGCGGGGTCGACGTCGCCGCCATCGAGGCGGCCGTCGACGAGGAGCTCGCGCGCTTCGCCGCCGAGGGCCCGACGGCCGAGGAGATGGAGCGCGCCCAGGCGCAGCTGGAGCGGGAGTGGCTGGACCGGCTCAGCACCGTGGCCAGCCGCGCCGACCAACTGTGCCGCTTCGCGGTGCTGTTCGGTGACCCGCAGCTGGCGCTGACCGCCGTGGAGCGCGTCCTCGACATCACCCCCGAAGAGGTCCAGGCCGTGGCCGCGGCCCGGCTGCGCCCCGACAACCGCGCGGTGCTCGTCTACGAGCCGCTCGCGGCCGACGAGACCGACGGGGACGACGAGTCCGGCCAGGGCGCAGAGTCCGGCGAGAGCGACGAGAACGAGGGGGCGGAGCAGTGAGCGAGACCGCAGCCGTCACGATGACCTTCCACCCGCGCCCGCAGGCCGGCGAACCGCAGCCGTGGGCCTTCCCGGCCCCGGACCGCACGGTGCTGTCCAACGGGCTGACCCTGCTGACCTGCCACCGGCCGGGTCAGCAGGTGATCGCGGTCGAGATCAACCTCGCCGCCCCGCTGGACGCCGAACCCGAGGGCCTGGACGGCGTGTCGACCATCATGGCGCGCGCGTTCTCCGAGGGCACCGACAAGCACTCCGCCGAGGAGTTCGCGGCCGAGCTGGAGCGCTGCGGCGCCACCCTCGACGCGCACGCCGACCACCCGGGCATCCGGGTCTCCCTGGAGGTCCCGGCGTCCCGGCTGCCCAAGGCGCTGGGCCTGCTCTCCGAGGCACTCGCCGCCCCCGCCTTCGCCGACGCCGAGATCGACCGGCTGGTGCGCAACCGGCTCGACGAGATCCCGCACGAGCTGGCCAACCCCCAGCGGCGCGCCGCCAAGCAGCTCTCCAAGGAGCTCTTCCCGGCGTCCCTGCGGATGTCCCGTCCGCGGCAGGGCACCGAGGAGACGGTCGCCCGCATCGACTCCGCGGCCGTGCGCGCCTTCTACGAGGCCCACGTACGCCCCGCCACCGCCACGGCCGTGGTCGTCGGCGACCTGACCGGCATCGACCTCGACGCCGTCCTGGCGGACACCCTCGGCAGCTGGACGGGCGGCACCGCCGAACCCCTCCCGGTGCCGTCCGTGACCGCCGACGACACCGGCAGGGTGGTCATCGTGGACCGGCCCGGCTCGGTCCAGACCCAGCTGCTGATCGGCCGCATCGGGCCGGACCGGCACGACCGCGTCTGGGCGGCGCAGGTGCTCGGTACGTACTGCCTGGGCGGCACCCTCACCTCCCGCCTGGACGCGGTGCTGCGCGAGGAGAAGGGGTACACCTACGGCGTGCGCGCCTTCGGCCAGGTGCTGCGTTCCACGGCCGACGGCAAGGGCGCCTCGATGCTCGCCATCAGCGGCTCGGTGGACACCCCGAACACCGGACCGGCGCTGGAGGACCTCTGGACGGTGCTGCGCACCCTCGCGGAGGGCGGTCTGACCGACGCCGAACGCGACGTCGCCGTACAGAACTTGGTGGGTGTGGCCCCGCTGAAGTTCGAGACGGCCGCCTCGGTGGCCGGCACGCTCGCCGACCAGGTGGAGCAGGAGCTGCCGGACGACTACCAGGCCCGGTTGTACGCGCAGCTGGCTGAAACCGGCACGGTGGAGGCGACTTCGGCGGTCGTGAAGGCCTTCCCGGCGGACCGGCTGGTCACCGTCCTGGTGGGCGACGCGGCGCAGATCGAGGAGCCGGTACGGGCTCTGGGGATCGGCGAGGTCACCGTCGTCACCGACTGACGACCTAGGACGGCCGCCTGAACGTCGTCTGACGCTTCATCGGGCGCTCGGTGTCTCAAGTGCGAGGGGCTCTGGCGGGCTTGACCGCTGGAGCCCCTTTTGTCCGTTTGGTGGTGAGGTTGCTTTTATGTGGTGTGGCGTACGCAACAAAAAGCCGCGTCTGTTTGGCGATTGACTGATGATCCGCCTAGCGTCGTCCGTGCTGTCCGTCAGTTGTGCCCGCCGCACCCGCGGCACCGGACAGCGATCGCCGAGTCCCCGTCAGGCGCGAGCCTGGGGAGCCGGGGACCCACATGTGTCCCTGGGGTGAATCGGGCCGCCTCGCCAGAGGAGGCCCGTAGGAGACCTTCCTGCTCCGAACCCGTCAGCTAACCCGGTAGGCGAGAAGGAAGGAAAGGATCAAACCCTCCATGGCGTTTGGCAGTCGTCCCGCTGGTTCCGGCAAGCACCGTGGATCCAGCCGCCTGAGCCGTAAGACCGCCGGTTACGCCGGTATCGCCGCGATCGCCACCACGGGCGTCGTCGGCTCCCTCGCCGCCCCGGCCTTCGCCGCGGACAACCACAGCAGCTCCGCCCCGGAGAACGGGCTGGGCGCCGTCGTCGTCGCCGAGGACCTCGCGGGTGACATCGCCGACCAGGCCGCGTCCCAGCAGCGCGCCGCCGACCACGCCGCCGCCAAGGCGCAGGCCGAGGCGGACGCCAAGCAGCGGGCCGCCGAGGCCAAGCGCCTCGCCGAGGCCAAGGCGAAGGCCGAGCGCGACGCCGCCGAGCGCGCGGCCCGCGAGGAGGAGCGCAAGCGCCTCAACACCTTCGTCGCCCCGATCGAGGGCTCGTACGTGAGCACGCAGTACCACGCGGGCGGCGGCATGTGGTCCTCCGGCAGCCACACCGGCATCGACCTGCACGCCTCCTCCGGCACCTCGGTCCACGCGGTGGGCGTCGGTGTCGTGGTCGAGGCCGGCTGGGGCGGCGCGTACGGCAACAACGTCGTGATCAAGCACAACGACGGCACCTACACGCAGTACGGGCACATGAACTCGCTGAGCGTCTCCGTCGGCCAGGAGGTCACCGCCGGCCAGGTGATCGGCCTGTCGGGCTCCACCGGCAACTCCAGCGGCCCGCACCTGCACTTCGAGGCCCGCACCGGCTCGCAGTACGGCACGGACATCGACCCGATCGCCTACATGCGCTCGCACGGCGTCGACCTCTGAGCCGTCGTCCCGCACCGTTTCACCGAAGACCCCGGCTCCCCGAGCCGGGGTCTTCGTGTGTCCGCCCGGATCCGATCCGCCCCCCTGTGAATGTTTCGTATTTCCGGCCGCTCTCGGAAATGATCGTGTGTTGCAATAGAGTCGCAGCATGCGCATGTGCGCGCATTGAGGCTGGCAGTCGGAAATAGGCGGAGGTTCGGTCTTGCGTATTCCTGCGCACGCAGTATGCACAGCAATCCGCGACGACATCGTCTCCGGTGTCTTCGAACCGGGGAGCCGGCTGACCGAGGAGGTGCTGGCCCGTCGGTACGGAGTCTCGCGCGTCCCGGTCCGCGAGGCGTTGCGGACCCTGGAGTCCGAGGGGTTCGTGACGACGCGGCGCCACGCGGGGGCCTGCGTCGCCGAACCGACCGAGCAGGAGGCGGCGGACCTCCTGGAGCTGCGGATGCTCCTGGAGCCCCTGGCGGCGGCCCGGGCGGCCCGGCGGCGTACCGAGGCGCACCTCAAGGTGCTGCGCGGGCTGGTCAGGCTGGGCCAGGAGCGGGCCAGGCGGGGCCAGGGAGAGGACCTGAGGTCCCTGGGCGGCTGGTTCCACGAGACGCTCGCCCAGTCCTCGGGCAGCCCCGGGCTGATCGCGCTGCTCACCCAGATGCGGCACAAGATCGCGTGGATGTACGTGGTGGAGGCGCCCATGCGGCCCGTGGAGTCCTGGGCGGAGCACGGTGCGATCGTGGACGCGGTGGCCCGCGGGGACGCGGAGCGGGCCCGGGCGCTGACCGCGCTCCACGCCGACCGGGCGGCGGGGGCGCACCGGCGGCGGGTCCGGCCCGCTGTGAGCAGTTCGCAACCTGCCGTAAACATGTCGAGCGGGCGGCATTAACAGGGGCCGTATACAAAGGACGACATCGTGGCATCGCGCTCATTCATTGTGCGGTGCGCACGGGGTGAATTCGGCGCGCCGGATTCCTGCGGAGTCGAATGCGGGGGGCCGGGATTTCCGCCGGGGTCTGTTTCTTCGGCGAGCTGAATTGACGGGGTTCGATTTCCGCGGCTATCCGCGGCTATCCGCGGCTCTCCGGGGCTCGGCGCGCCCCCGCCGGGCCGGACGTCACAACGGCGAAGCCGCGGGCCCCCGATCGTCCGGGGCCCGCGGCTTCGCGGCGCGTACTGCTCGGGTGGAACCCGAAGGGTCAGACGGTCTCGGGAAGCTCTTCGAGACCCTCGGCGACCAGCTTCGCGAGGCGGTCGAGCGCGACGTCCGCACCCTCGGCCTCGGAGGCGAGGACGATCTCCTCGCCCCCCTGGGCGCCCAGGCCCAGAACCGCCAGCATGGAAGCGGCGTTGACGGGGTCGCCGCCCTTCTTCGCGATGGTCACCGGGACGCCGGAAGCGGTCGTCGCACGGACGAAGATCGAGGCGGGACGAGCGTGCAGGCCCTCGGCCCAGCCGACGTTGACGCGGCGCTCTGCCATGGTGATGCCCTTCAGGTTCTTACGGTTGTCTAGACCAGTCTCTCACGACGCCCTGAATGCTCCGACCGGCCCTCGGCCCGAATCCGCCGTCGCTCGACCTCCCCAGCTTGCACTGATTTGCCCCGTATTACCTCATGCGCCGCGCACGCACCGCCCAGCCCGCCCCGGCCGTAAAGTAGCCCCATGACCATCGAGTCGGACCCCTCGTACCCGGCCCACTGGGAAGCCGACGTCGTCCTGCGCGACGGCGGCACCGCCCGGATCAGGCCCATCACCACCGAGGACGCGGGCCGGCTGGTCAGCTTCTACGAGCAGGTCTCGGACGAGTCGAAGTACTACCGCTTCTTCGCCCCCTACCCCCGCCTCTCCGACCGCGACGTCCGCCGCTTCACGCACCACGACTACGTGGACCGGGTCGGCCTCGCCGCGACCATCGGCGGACAGTTCATCGGCACCGTCCGCTACGACCGCATCGGCCCCGACGGCCGGCCCGCCTCCGCACCCGCCGACGAGGCCGAGGTCGCCTTCCTCGTCCAGGACGCCCACCAGGGCCGCGGGGTCGCCTCCGCGCTCCTCGAACACATCGGCGCGGTGGCGCGGGAGCGCGGCATCCGCCGCTTCGTCGCCGAGGTGCTGCCCGCCAACACCAAGATGATCAAGGTGTTCACGGACGTCGGCTACGAGCAGAAGCGCAGCTTCGAGGACGGCTCCGTCCACCTCACCCTCGACCTCGAACCCACCGCCGAGTCCCTCGCGGTGCAGCGCGCCCGCGAACAGCGCGCCGAGGCCCGCTCGGTGCAACGGCTGCTGACCCCCGGCTCGGTGGCCGTCGTCGGAGTCAGCCGCTCCGGCGCGGGCGTGGGCGCGGCCGCCCTGCGCAACCTGCGCGACAGCGGCTTCCACGGCCACCTCTACGCCGTCAACGAGGCCGTCACGCGCGACCTGCTGGACGGCGTACGGGCCTACCGCTCGATCGAGGCCGTCGGCGCCCCCGTCGACCTCGCAGTGATCGCCGTTCCGGCCGACCGGGTCCCCGGCGTGGTCGCCGCCTGCGGTGAGCACGGCGTGCAGGGGCTCGTCGTCCTGTCCGACGGATACGGGGAGAGCGGCCCGGCCGGCCTCGCCCGCCAGCGCGAACTGGTCCGCCAGGTGCGCTCGTACGGGATGCGCCTGATCGGGCCGAACGCGTACGGGGTGATCAACACCGCGCCGGAGGTGGAGCTCAACGCCTCGCTGACGCCCGCCCCGATGCCGATGCGCGGCCGGATCGGGCTGTTCACGCAGTCCGGGGCGATCGGGATCGCCCTGCTCTCCGCGCTGCTCCGGCGCGGCGAGGGACTGTCCTCCTTCATCTCCGCCGGCAACCGCGCCGACGTCTCCGGCAACGACATCCTCCAGTACTGGTACGACGACCAGGCGACCGACGTCGCCCTGATGTACCTCGAAACCCTCGGCAATCCGCGGAAGTTCACCCGCCTCGCCCGCCGGACCGCGGCCGAGAAGCCGGTGGTCGTCGCCCGGGGCGGCCGCCACACCCCGGCCGGGCACGTCGTCCCCGACACCAGGCTGCCCGAGGCCACCGTCTCCGACCTGCTGCGGCAGGCCGGCGTCATCCGGGTCGACACGGTGACGGAGCTGGTGGACGTCGGTCTGCTGCTGGCCTCCCAGCCGCTGCCCGCCGGGCCGAGGGTCGCGATCCTCGGCAATTCCGAGTCCCTCGGGGTCCTCACCTACGACGCCTGCCTGACCCAGGGCCTGCGGCCGCTGGCGCCACTGGACCTGACGACGGCGGCCTCGCCGCAGGACTTCCGGGCGGCGCTGGTCTCGGCGCTGGCCTCCGAGGACTGCGACGCGGTCGTCGTCACGGCGATCCCCTGGGTGAACGAGCGGGCACTGGCGGACGAGCTGGCCGACGCGCTGCGCGAGGCCGTGGCCGAGGTGCCGGGCAAGCCGGTCGCCGTCGTCCATGTGGAACTCGGCGAGCTGGTCGACGCGCTGTCCGCCGAGCGCGGCCCCTGGGCCCCCGGCCCCCGCCCGCCGGACGGCCCGGGCACGCCGGACGGGCCGACGGCCGACCGGATCCCCAGCTACCCCGCCGCCGAGCGGGCCGTACGGGCCCTCGCCGAGGCCGTGCGGTACGGGCAGTGGCGGCGGTCCCTCGCCGAGGTCGGGCACGTCCCGGAGTACGAGGACATAGACGAGGCCGGGGCGGCCGCGCAGCTGGCCGGGCTGCTGGCCGACGTCGACGGCGGGGCCGTGCTGACCCTGGCGGAGTGGGACGCGCGCGAGCTGCTGGGGCGCTACGGGATCCGCGTCCTGCCCGCCCTGCCCGCGCCCAGCCCGGACGCGGCGGTCCGCGCCGCCGGGATCCTGGGCTATCCGGTGGCGCTGAAGACCACCGCCCCGCACCTGCGCCACCGCGCGGACCTGGGCGGCGTACGGCTCGACCTCAGGAACGAGGCCGAGCTGAGGCGCTCGTACGAGGCCCTCACCGGGCTGCTCGGCAAGCCCTCGGAGCTCCAGCCGGTGGTTCAGGCGATGGTGCCGCGCGGCGTCGACACCGTCGTGCGCTCCGTCATCGACCCGGCGGCCGGCGCCGTCCTGTCCTTCGGGCTCGCCGGCGTCGCCTCCGAGCTGCTGGGCGACACCGCGCACCGGCTCGTCCCGGCGACCGACCGGGACGCCGCGGGCCTGATCCGATCCATCCGGACCGCACCCCTCCTCTTCGGCTGGCGGGGCAGCGCCCCCGTGGACACCGCAGCCCTGGAGGAGCTGCTCCTGCGGGTGTCCCGGCTCGTGGACGACCACCCCGAGGTGATCGGCGTCTCCCTGGAGCCCGTCGTGGTCGCCACCGAGGGGCTGTCCGTGCTCAGCGCCACCGTCCGCGTCGCCCACCCGCCCGCCCGGGGCGACCTCGGCCCGCGCACCCTGCCCAGTTACTGAGGCTGCTCACGCGGTGCCGTCGCGGGGAGGCCGGGGCGCCCCGTACGGGCCTTAGGATGGACCTCATGGCGAAATCCGGTACGACGACCCAGGGGCTGCGCACGGCGATCGAGCGCAGCGGCTACTACCCGGCCCTCGTGGCCGAGGCCGTGGAGGCCGCGGTGGGCGGCGAGCCGATCTCGTCGTACCTGGTCCACCAGGAGACGACCTTCGACTCCAACGAGGTGCGCCGCCACGTCACGGTGCTGGTCCTGACCGGCAACCGCTTCATCGTCAGCCACACCGACGAGCAGGCCGCCGACGCCGGTTCCCCCTCCCCGTACGCGACCACCTCCACCGAGTCGGTCAAGCTGTCCAGCATCTCGTCCGTGGTGCTGAGCCGCGTCGTCGCCAACCCGGAGTCCTACACCCCCGGCACCCTGCCCCGCGAGGTCGTCCTGACCATCGGCTGGGGCGCGGTCTCGCGGATCGACCTGGAGCCCGCCGCCTGCGGCGACCCGAACTGCGACTCCGACCACGGCTACACCGGCAACTCCACCGCCGACGACCTCAGCCTGCGCGTCAGCGAGGCCGGTGACGGCCCGGAGGCGGTGCGCCAGACCCTGGTCTTCGCCCAGGCGCTCTCCGAGGCCACCGCGGCCACGTCCACCCCCTCGCGCTGATGGCGTACTCCGCGCCGCAGAGCTGGGACGAGCCGGAACTGCTGGACCTGGCAGGCGCCCCCGTCCCCGAGTACGGCGCCGGCTCCCTCGCCGACCTGCTGCCCACGCTCGTGGCCGGTCAGGGCGTGCCCGGCTTCACCGCCTCCCTCGCGGAGCTCACCCCGGCCGACCGGAACTGTGTGTTCCTGGTCGACGGCATGGGCTGGGAGCAGATCAAGGCCCACCCGGACGAGGCCCCGTACCTCACCTCCCTCCTCGCCGGCTCGCGCGGCGGCACCGGCCGCCCGATCACCGCGGGCTTCCCGGCGACCACCGCCACTTCCCTGGCCTCGGTCGGCACCGGCCTGCCGCCCGCCCGGCACGGCCTGCCCGGCTACGCCGTGCGCAACCCGGCCACCGGCGAGCTGATGAACCAGCTCCGCTGGCACCCGTGGACCCAGCCGAAGGCGTGGCAGCCGTACCCGACCGTCTTCCAGCAGGCCGACAAGGCGGGCGTGGCGACGGCGCAGGTGTCCTCGCCCGCCTTCCAGACCACCCCGCTCACCAAGGTCGCGCTCAGCGGCGGGACCTTCCTCGGCCGGATGACCGGCGAGGAGCGGATGGACCTCGCGGCCGACCGCCTCGCGGCGGGTGACCGCTCGCTCGTCTACACGTACTACAGCGAGCTCGACGGGGCCGGCCACCGACACGGCGTGGACTCCGACGCCTGGCGCGGCCAGCTGATGTACGTGGACCGGCTCGTCCAGCGGCTCGCCGAGCAGCTGCCGCCGCGCACCGCGCTGTACGTGACCGCGGACCACGGCATGGTCGACGTCCCCTTCGACGAGGACTCCCGGATCGACTTCGACGAGGACTGGGAGCTGGGCGCCGGAGTGGCCCTGCTGGGCGGCGAGGGCCGCGCCCGGCACGTGTACGCGGTCCCGGGCGCGCAGGCCGACGTACTGACCGTGTGGCGCGAGGTGCTCGGCGACCGGTTCTGGGTCGCCAGCCGCGAAGAGGCCCTGGAACTGGGCTGGTTCGGCGTGCCGGGGGAGTGCGACGAGCGCGTGCTCGGGCGCATCGGGGACGTGGTCGCCGCCGCCCAGGCGGACGTCGCGATCACCGCCTCGCGGCGCGAGCCCAACGAGTCCGCGCTCGTCGGCATGCACGGCTCCATGACGGCGGCGGAGCAGCTCGTACCGCTGCTCGAAGTCCGCACCTGATCCTTGGCCGGACGCGCGACGTCCGCCGCCCTTCGCCCCCGACCCGAAAGGTCCTGTACTTCCCATGCCCGAGCTGGTGTTCTTCTCCGGAACGATGGACTGCGGAAAGAGCACTCTGGCGCTCCAGATCGCCCACAACCGCGACGCGCGGGGACTGCAAGGCGTCATCTTCACCCGTGACGACCGGGCGGGCGAGGGCAAGCTGTCCTCCCGCCTGGGCCTGGTGACCGAGGCGGTCGAGGCGCCGGAGGACATGGACCTGTACGCGTACCTGGTCGCGCAGCTGTCCAAGGGCGGCAGGGCGGACTACGTGATCGTGGACGAGGCGCAGTTCCTGACCCCCGCCCAGATCGACCAGCTGGCCCGCATCGTCGACGACCTGGACATGGACGTCTTCGCCTTCGGCATCACGACCGACTTCCGCACCAAGCTCTTCCCTGGATCGCAGCGCCTGATCGAGCTGGCGGACCGTCTGGAGCAGCTCCAGGTGGAGGCCCTGTGCTGGTGCGGCGCCCGCGCCACGCACAACGCCCGTACGGTGGGCGGGGAGATGGTGGTCGAGGGAGCCCAGGTGGTGGTCGGCGACGTGAACCGCCCGGCGGGGGAGGTCGGCTACGAGGTCCTGTGCCGCCGCCACCACCGCAAGCGGATGACCTCGGCCGCGGCTCACGCGGGCGCCCTCTCCCCGGACGTCCTCCCGGTCAACCACGCCTGACCGGCCGCCCGCCTGCCCGGCCAGGCGGTGGCGGAGGCGGTCGCGGACGTAAGGGTTTCGTCATCCGTGTGGGGCTGGCGTCCGTCCGGTGCACCGCATTGAATGCGGGGGACGGGATTGGCGAGAAACGGGGCATCGGTGAGTGCAGGAGTGAAGCGGCGGCGCGGCGGGATCGTGATCGGCGCGGCGATCGCGGCGCCGGTGGTGCTGGGCGCCGGGCTGTACTGGTTCCAGCCGTGGAAGATCTGGCAGGACGACACGGTGCGCGAGGCGCTGCCGTCCGCGTCCGCGTCCGCGTCCGCTTCCGCGGCCCCGTCCGCCGCGTCCTCGGGCACTGCCGCCCCGGCGGCCGGGCCCCGGACCGTCGCCCAGGGCGGTCTCATCAGCCACGAGCACACCACGACGGGTACGGTGAAGCTCGTCCGCCTGCCGGACGGTTCCCACATCCTGCGGCTGGAGAACCTGGACACCAGCAACGGCCCGGACCTGCGGGTCTGGCTCACCGACGCCCCCGTCAAGGAGGGCGTGGCCGGCTGGCGCGTCTTCGACGACGGCAAGTACGTCAGCCTCGGCAAGCTCAAGGGCAACAAGGGCGACCAGAACTACGAGATCCCGGCCGGGGTGGACCCCGCCGCCTACAGCAGCGTCACCATCTGGTGCGACCGCTTCGACGTCTCCTTCGGTGCGGCGGGCCTCACGCAGGTGTGACGCCGTCCGCGGTGCGGTGGTGTCCGGATGCTGACCGTTGTGGCCAACCGCACACGAGGGCGAGTGGCGGGTGACGGTCATTCAATTCTCTTGGTCAGGTGGGCCGATCGTCTCCGGCGTCCGTTTTGTGAGGATGGTCGGATGGCGAGACGACTTGACGCACGACTCGATGGTCGCTTAGGTACGCCTTACCTAAGCTTCCATCGAAGGTTTTCAGCCATGCCAAGACCCGTCCTGCGCCCGCTCCCGAAGACCGAGGGCTGACCCGTGGCCCTCGTCACCGACCTGCCGCCGGCCGCCATGTCCGCGCCTGTGCCCGCGTCCGTGCCTGTGCCGGCGCCCGCGTCCGGGCCCGCGGCCGCCGACGGGCCGGAGCGGCTCACCCCCGTGTGGATGCTCGTCTTCCTCGGCCTCCTCGGCTCGGCCGCTCTCGCGGGTGCCTGCTGGCTGTCCGGCCACGTCCACGCGGACACCACGCTGCAGACGGCGGCCCGTTTCTTCCACGTGGCGGCCCTCGTCGTCGGGCTGGGCGCCGTGCTCGCCGTCGACTGGTTCGCCGTCCTGTGGCTGCTGGGCCGGCGCGGCCTGTCCGACATCACCAGCACCGCCTGTGCCTTGCAGATACCCATCTGGTTCGGACTGGCCGGCCTGACCGTCACCGGCCTGTTCCTGCGCCCGGACCTGAACTCGCCCCTGACGCTGGTCAAGCTCGGCCTCGTCCTGACCGTCACCGTCAACGGCCTGTACGCGCACTGGCTCGGCCAGCGCCTCGACCACTACCGGGACACGCCGGTCCCGCGCGCGCTGCTCGTCCAGTCGGGCGTCGCCGCCGGCGTCAGCCAGTGCGGCTGGTGGGGCGCCACCTTCATCGGCTTCCTCAACAGCCAGTCCTGACCCGCTCCGGGCGCGCCCCGCGCACCCGGACCACCGCCGGGACTACCGCCGGGACCGCACGAGGGCGAACACCGCGCCCTCCGGGTCCGCGACCGTGGCCACCCTGCCGGTCGGCCCCTCCCGCGGCGGGTCCACGACGCGCCCGCCGAGCTCGGTCACCCGCTGCGCGGCCGCGTCGGTGTCCGCCACCTCGAAGTACGCCATCCAGTGCGGGCCCCGGTCGTGCGGCAGCGCCCGCCCGACGCCGTGCACGGCGGCCACCGGGCGGCCGTTCAGACGCAGGGTCAGGTAGTCGAAGTCGCCGGAGGCCGCCTCGTGCGCCAGCGCCTCGTGGCCGAAGACGTGCTCGTAGAACTTGCCGACCGTCGAGGTGTCCTGGGTGACCAGCTCGTTCCAGACCGGGGTGCCGGGCGCCCCGTGCAGCCGTGTGCCCATGCGCGTCTGCGCCTGCCACAGCCCGAAGATCGCCCCCAGCGGGTCGGAGCAGATCGCCACCCGGCCCGCGACGCCCGCGTCCAGGGGGCCCACCGCCACCGTGCCGCCGCACGAACGGACCGCCTCCGCGGTCGCGTCGGCGTCGTCCGTGGCGAGGTAGGTCGTCCAGGCCACCGGGAGATGCCGGTCAGGGGGCATCTCGCCGATCCCGGCCACCTCCTCGCCGTCCAGCACGGCGCGGACGTACGGGCCGAGCTGCTCGGGACCCGGAACGTACTCCCAGCCGAACAGATCGGCGTAGAAGTCCTCGGTGGTCCCGAGGCCGTGCACCATCAGACTCACCCAGCACGGGGTGCCGGGCGTGCGCCGGGTTGCTTCCGCTGCCTCGGTCATGTCAGCCGTCTCCTCCGTCGTGCCGCTTACCGGTGCTGATGCTTCCACTCCGCAGCACCCCGCGCGTCCCGACCGCGCCGCAAAGCCGCGCCCCGGGACGGAGATGTCCGGATCGGTGCGCCGCCCCGTTGACGGGCCTGTGACGCGGGTGCCGGACGGGGAGGAAGATGGCCGGCATGACAGCGAAATCTGCGATCCTCTCCGCCGCCGAACTCCAGCGCGAACTGGCCGGTCCGCGGCCGCCGGTGCTGCTGGACGTCCGCTGGCAGCTCGGGGGCCCTGACCAGCGGCCCGCCTACGAGGCCGGACACCTGCCCGGCGCCGTGTACATCGACCTCGACCGCGAACTGGCAGGTCCGCCCGGGCCGGGCGGACGGCACCCGCTGCCCGACCCGGAGGCCTTCGGCGCGGTCATGCGGAGGGCCGGGGTCCGCGCCGACGTGCCCGTGGTCGTGTACGACGGCGGCCAGGGCTGGGCGGCCGCCCGGGCGTGGTGGATGCTCAGCTGGACGGGTCACCCGGACGTGCGAGTGCTGGACGGGGGACTGGCCGCGTGGACGGCTGACGGGGGCGAGGTGACGGCCGACGAAGCGACACCCGTGGAGGGCGATTTCAAGCCAAATCCGGGTGCGGTCGGACTCCTGGACGCGGACGGGGCGGCCGCGCGGGCGCGTGCGGGGCTGCTCCTGGACGCCCGGGCGGGGGAGCGGTACCGCGGCGAGGTCGAGCCGATCGACCCGGTCGGGGGCCACATCCCGGGCGCGGTGTCCGCCCCGACGGTGGAGAACGTGGGGCCGGACGGCCGTTTCCTGCCGGCCGGGGCGCTGCGGGCGCGGTTCGAGGCCCTGGGTGCGAGCGAGGGGACTCCGGTGGGCGTCTACTGCGGCTCGGGGGTGTCCGGAGCCCATGAGGTCCTCGCCCTGGCGGTGGCGGGGATCGAGTCCGACCTCTACGCGGGCAGTTGGTCGCAGTGGTCCAGCGACCCGGCCCGCCCCGTGGCCACCGGCCCGGATCCGCAGTAGCCCCGGACCCGCAGCACGGACCCGGAGCATGGAGGGCCGCCGCCGGGTCACCCCGGCGGCGCCGCTACTCCTGCTTCTTGCGGCGGGTGCCGAAGACGATCTCGTCCCAGCTGGGCACGGCCGCCCGGCGCCCGGGGCGTACCCCGTCCGCCTCGGCCTGGCGGTCGGTGGTGCCCGTCAGGCGGTCGCGGTGGCCCGCCACCGTGCGGGGCATCAGGACGTCGGCGTACGCGGACCCCGCGCCCGCCGAGGCGGCCGGGGCCGGCGGCTCCTCCGCCTCCGGTTCCGTCTCCGGGGCTTCGGCGGTGGAGCGGTCCGGGACCACCATGTCGCCACGGAAGCTCGGAACGGCCTCCAGCAGGCTCGTCAGGGTGTCCCGCTCCTCCTCCGGGTCGGGCGCGGGCGGCGCGTGCCCGGTGGAGCGCTCCTGCTGGCGCTCCAGCTGCCGGTCCAGGGCGCGGTCCAGCGGCCGGTCGCGCGGCAGCCGCGCGATCCTCGGTACGAAGGGGAAGCTCGGCTCCGGCGTGGCCGGCAGGTCCTCGGACTCGCCGATCAGCGAGCGGGCCTCGTCGTCCACGGCCACGACCAGCCGGCGCGGCGGGTCGTAGGTCCAGCTCGCCGAGTGCGGCTCACCGGCCACCAGGTAGACGAGGAGGACCTCCCAGGTCCCGTCGTCGCGGCGCCAGGAGTCCCACTGGACGGATTCCTTCTCGGCCCCGCGCAGGGTCAGGCGCTCCTGCACGGCCTCGCCGAGCTGGGGTCCGGCGTTCTCGCCGGGACGGCGCACGGGGGTCTTGCGGGCCCGCTCGGCCATGAACGCGCGCTCGGCGAGCACCGGGCCCTCGAAGCGGCGTACGCGGTCGACGGGGATGCCGGCGAGTTGAGCGACCTCCTCAGCGGAGGCACCGGCTCGTATGCGGGCCTGGATGTCGCGGGGGCGGAGGTGGCTCTCCACCTCGATCTCGATCTGGTTCAGGCGGGCGCGGTCGTTGCGCACGGCAGCCCGCAGCCGCTCGTCGATCGGAAGCGTGTACTCCGTGCTGTCCCCAGCCTTGAGCACCAGTCGTGTGCCGTCATTTGAGACGGCCACGACACGCAGTTCGGGCATGGGGACCTCCCGGGTGGTGCCTGCCGACGTCACGTGCGTCGCTGCTTCCGCTAGTCGAGTGTGGCCTGCCCGGGTGCAGCCTGCCACAACCTTGCCGAGTTAAACCGGCGTGTCGGGCATGCGCCCTTGATCGCCGTTATGGCACGGTTACCTGTTGGGTACGCACAGTGACCGACTGATTACTGTGCGCAGCAGGAACCCGTGCAATACCGCGGCATCACCGGTCTTTGAGCGCCGTTTTCCATCTACCGGCCCCCTCTCCCGAGTCCGGACATCCGTAAGGAAGGACAGCCCCAGGGCTCGCCACAGTACTCCATTCGGGCCACCTGGGTGGACCGCCGCGCCGCCGAAGTTGTCCCGGACGGCGGGAGTCGTGCTGCCCTGCGTCCGGCCCGCGGCGCACCCGTGTCCGTTTCGGGGTGTCCTGGCGCGCGGAATCCGCGGAGGCGGAACTCTTCGCGCCGCGGGCCGGACCCGACGGGTGCTCAGTCCCCCAGCACCCGCCGCAGGTAGTCGTTGCCGAAGAGCCGGTCCGGGTCGAGACGGTCGCGCAGCGCGGTGAACTCCCCGAACCGGGGGTAGACCTCGGCGAAGTACGTCGCGTCGCGCGTGTGCACCTTGCCCCAGTGCGGACGGCCGCCGTGCGCGGTGAAGATGCGCTCGGCTGCCGTGAAGTAGGCCTGGTACGGGGTGCCCTTGTACAGGTGCACCGCGATGTACGCCGTCTCGCGCCCCGAGGCCGTGGACAGCGTGATGTCGTCCGCCGGCGCCGTCCGCACCTCCACCGGGAAGCTGATCCGCAGGCCGGAGCGGTCGACCATCGCGCGCAGCTCCCGCAGCGCCTCGATGACCCGCTCGCGCGGGAGCGCGTACTCCATCTCCACGAACCGCACCCGGCGCGGACTGGTGAACACCTTGTACGGGATGTCCGTGTAGGTGCGGGCCGACAGGGCGCGGCTGGCCACGCGGGCGATGGCGGGAATGGTGGCCGGCAGGGCGCGGCCCAGCGAGTTGGCCGCCTGGAAGACGCCGTTGGAGAGCAGCTCGTCCTCGATCCAGGCGCTCACCGGGCCGGGCGGGGCCGCGGGGCCCTGGCTGCGGTTGTTCCGCTTGGTGTTGCAGTTGCCGGTGTGGGGGAACCAGTAGAACTCGAAGTGCTCGTTCTCCGCGACGTGCTCGTCGAACTCGGCGGCCACCCGGTCGAAGCCCATCGGCTCCTCACGGGCGGTCAGGAAGAAGAGCGGCTCCACGGCGAAGGTGATCGCGGTGACGATGCCGAGCGCGCCGAGCCCGAGCCGGGCCGCGGCGAAGACGTCCGGATTCTCCTTCTCGGAGCAGGTGATGAGCCGGCCGTCCGCCGTGACCATGTCCAGGCCGCGTATCTGGGCGGCGATGGAGGCCGAGTCGCGGCCGGTGCCGTGGGTCCCGGTACTGGTGGCGCCGGAGACCGTCTGCTCCATGATGTCGCCCATGTTGGTGAGCGACAGGCCCTCCCGGGCCAGCGCCCGGTTCAGGTCCTTGAGGACCGTGCCGGCCCCCACCGTGACGGTGCCGGCGGCCCGGTCGATCCCCCGGATCCCGGCCAGCGCCTGGGGCCGCACGAGCACGCCGTCGCTGGCGGCGGCCGAGGTGAAGGAGTGGCCGGTGCCGACCGCCTTCACCCGCAGTCCCTCCTCGGCGGCCCGGCGGACCGCCTCCTGGAGCTCCCCGACCGAGGCCGGGGTCACCACGCGGGTGGGCGTGGCGGTGACGGTCCCCGCCCAGTTACGCCACGTGGCCGGCCCGTTCTTCCCTGCCGTCTGTGCTGTGTCCGCCATCGCTAGAGGGCCCCTCCCCTTGCGCCGGCCTCGTCAGCCGGCGGTATCCCGCGAACGCCACCGCCGCCGCGGTCGCTCCCGCCGAGATGGAGACGACGTACCCGCTGCGCGCCCCGGCGGCGTCGATGACCAGACCGGTCACGGACGAACCGACGGCGACGCCGACCGCGAGGCCGGTGCTGATCCAGGTCATGCCCTCGGTCAGCTTCGCGCGTGGTACGTGCGCCTCGATCAGGGCCATCGTGGTGATCATCGTGGGAGCGATGGCGAGGCCCGAGACGAAGAGCGCCACGGCCAGAAACGGAAGGTTCCCGGCCAGTAGGAGGGGGATCATACTCACGGCCATCGCACAAATGCCCAGTACCCAGCGAGGTTCCGTCCGGCCCTTGAGATGCAGCAGGCCGAAGACGATTCCGGCGATACAGGACCCGAACGCCCAGATGGCCAGGATGAGACTGGCGGTGGACTTGTGGCCCTGCTCCTCGGCGAAGGCCAGGGTGGACACGTCGATGGAGCCGAAGATCGCGCCGGTCGCCACGAAGGTGGCGGTGAGCACCTGGAGGCCGGGGGAGCGCAGGGCCAAGGTGCGCCGGGCGTGCGCGTCGCGCGGGTGCGGCTCGGGCTCGGTGGAGCGCTGCGCGGTGAGCAGCCAGACCCCGACCAGCAGGCAGACGGCGGCGATCAGCGGGCCGGCCTCCGGGAACCAGGTCGTCGAGAGTCCGATGGCGATGATCGGGCCGAAGATGAAGCAGACCTCGTCCACCACGGACTCGAAGGAGTACGCGGTGTGCAGCTCGCGGGGGGAGTCCCGGTAGATCACGGTCCAGCGGGCGCGGACCATCGAGCCGACGCTCGGTACGCAGCCCGCGACCGCGGCGAAGACGAACAGCGTCCAGTCGGGCCAGCCGTTCGCCGCCGCCACCAGCAGTCCGCTGACCGCCGCGACGGAGATCAGCGTCGCGGGGCGCAGGACCCGCCGCTGGCCGTACTGGTCCACCAGGCGCGACACCTGCGGGCCGACGACCGCCGCGGCGAGCGCGAGGGTGCCGGTGAGGGCGCTGGCCATCGCGTAGCGGCCGGTGATCTCGGAGATCATCGTCAGGATGCCGACGCCGACCATGGAGATCGGCAGGCGGCCTATCAGGCCGGCGGCGCTGAATCCCTTGGTGCCGTGGGACGCGAAGATCGCGCGGTAGGGACTGGGCAAGGGCCCTCCGTAAGGGACGTGACGGGCCCATACAGGTTACGACCGCCTACGGGCACCCGCACGGGGAAATTCGGACCGGGAAAGTTAGGTTTACCTTACCTGCGCGGGAGGGCCGGTCCCCGCCGGGCCGCTTCTCTCCCGAGGATCCCGGGTGGCAGGATTCGAGGCATGTCAGACCAGCTCCTCCCGCCCGCCGGCGGGACCGCCGCCCCCTACGACGCCCTTCTGCTGCTCTCCTTCGGCGGCCCCGAGGGACCCGACGACGTCGTGCCGTTCCTGGAGAACGTCACGCGCGGGCGCGGCATCCCGCGCGAGCGGCTCAAGGAGGTCGGACAGCACTACTTCGGCTTCGGCGGGGTCAGCCCGATCAACGCGCAGAACCGCGCGCTGCTGGAGGCGCTGCGCAAGGACTTCGCCGACCACGGCCTGGACCTCCCGGTCTACTGGGGCAACCGGAACTGGGCCCCGTACCTGACCGACGTCCTGCGCGAGATGACCGCCGACGGCCGCCGCCGGATCGCCGTGCTCACCACGAGCGCGTACGCCTCGTACTCGGGCTGCCGGCAGTACCGAGAGAACCTCGCCGACGCGCTGGCCGCCTTGGAGGCCGAAGGCCTGGAACTGCCGCGCGTGGACAAGCTGCGGCACTACTTCAACCACCCCGGCTTCGTCGACCCGATGATCGAGGGCGTGATCGCCGCCTTGGACACGCTGCCAGAGGAGACCCGGGCGGGCGCCCACCTGGCCTTCACCACCCACTCCATCCCGACGGCCGCCGCCGACACCTCCGGGCCCGTCGAGGACCACACCGAGGGCGGCGCGGGCGGCGCGTACGTCAAGCAGCACCTGGACGTCGCCGAGGTGATCGCGGACGAGGTGGCCGTACGCACCGGCGGGGACCACCCCTGGCAGCTCGTCTACCAGTCCCGCAGCGGCGCCCCGCACACCCCGTGGCTCGAACCGGACATCTGCGACCACCTGGAGGCCCTGCACGAGGCAGGGGCGCCGGCCGTGGTCATGGTGCCGATCGGCTTCGTCTCCGACCACATGGAGGTCCTCTACGACCTCGACACCGAGGCCACCGCCAAGGCCGCCGAACTGGGCCTTCCGGTCGCCCGTTCCGCGACCGTCGGCGCCGACCCGCAGTTCGCCGGGGCCGTACGGGAACTCGTGCTGGAGCGGGCCGCCAGGGAGCGCGGCGAACCCGCCGACGAGTGCTGGGTCGGCATGCTGGGCCAGAGCCATGACCTGTGCGCCGTGGGCTGCTGCCCGGGGCGGGCGCCCCGGCCGGCGGCCGCGGGCGAGGACAGTCCGTACGCCTAGGAAGGGCAACCGTGATCTCCGAAGAGCTGAAGGCCGAACTGCTGGACGTGGGGCTGGAGGCCGCCCGGCAGGCCGGAGCGCTGCTGCGCGACGGCCGGCCGGCCGATCTGGCGGTGGCCGCGACGAAGAGCAGCCCCATCGACGTGGTGACCGAGATGGACATTGCGGCGGAGAAGCTGATCACCGGCATCCTCGCGGAGCGGCGGCCCGAGGACGGGCTGCTGGGCGAGGAGGGCGCGGACACCCCCGGGACCAGCGGGGTGCGCTGGGTCGTCGACCCGCTGGACGGCACCGTGAACTACCTCTACGGCCTCCCCAGCTGGGGCGTGTCCATCGCGGCCGAGTACGAGGGCGAGGCCGTGGTGGGCGTCGTCGCGGCGCCGATGCGCGGGGAGACCTACCACGCGGTGCTCGGCGGCGGGGCGTGGCTGGGCACGACGCGGCTCGCGTGCCGGCCGGCGGCGCCGCTGGACCAGGCGCTGCTGGGGACCGGCTTCGCGTACGTCCAGACCCGGCGGGTCCGGCAGGCCGAGGTGGTGGCGCGGATCATTCCGCTGGTGCGGGACATCCGGCGGGGCGGCTCGGCGGCGCTGGACCTGTGCGACGTGGCCGCCGGGCGGCTGGACGGGTACTACGAGCGCGGGCTCAACCCGTGGGACCTGGCGGCGGGCGACCTGATCGCCCGGGAGGCGGGGGCCGTGACGGGGGGCCGGACCGGCGAGCCGGCCTCGGGGGAGCTGGTACTGGCCGCGACCCCGTCGGTGTTCGCCTCGCTGCAGCCGCTGCTGGACGAGGCGGGGGCCTGGCACGACTGAGGCGGTGGGGTGCGGCGGAGGCCGCGGGCACGGCGGGGCTGAGCCCGCGCGGGCGGGGCCGCAAGCACGCGAACCCCGGCCGCCCTCTCGGGCCGCCGGGGTTCGCGCAGGTGCGGGATCAGCAGGCGGGCACGGTGGCCGAGACCGGGACACCGTGCTCGGCGGCAAGGCGCTGGAGGTCCTCCAGCTCCGCCAGTTCCACTTCCGCGAGGAAGTCGTCGCCGGCCTCGCGGGCTTGCCTGAGGTCCGTCTGCGTGGCCCTGATGCGCTGCAGGAGACCCGCGGTGAATGCGTCCATGGTGGGTTCGCCCCCTCTTCGTGGGTCGGCGGCGGCACGTGGCTGTCCGCCGTCAGGGAGTGGATGGGGTGTTCTGTCGTCCTCCCCGGCACCCTGGGCCCAGAAACCTCGCAGGACGAAGGAATCCTCACTTCCGTCGTGCCGACCCCGTCCACCAGCCGCCTTACAGCCGGTTTACGGCTGAAAAGGGCAGGATGGGCGACGCCCTACACACGTGTGCCCTTCTGGGCTCGAAGGAAGGAAACGACGTGCGCGTACTCGTCGTCGAGGACGAGCAGCTGCTCGCCGATGCGGTGGCCACCGGACTGCGCCGGGAGGCCATGGCCGTGGACGTCGTGTACGACGGCGCCGCCGCCCTGGAGCGGGTCGGCGTGAACGACTACGACGTGGTCGTGCTCGACCGGGACCTCCCGCTCGTGCACGGTGACGACGTGTGCAGGAGGATCGTCGAGCTCGGCATGCCCACCCGGGTGCTGATGCTGACCGCCTCCGGCGACGTCAGCGACCGGGTGGAGGGCCTGGAGCTCGGGGCGGACGACTACCTGCCCAAGCCCTTCGCCTTCACCGAGCTGACCGCCCGCGTGCGCGCCCTCGGGCGGCGCACCACGGTGGCGCTGCCGCCCGTGCTGGAGCGGGCCGGGATCAAGCTGGACCCGAACCGGCGCGAGGTGTTCCGCGAGGGCCGGGAGGTGCAGCTGGCACCGAAGGAGTTCGCGGTGCTGGAGGTCCTCATGCGCAGCGAGGGGACCGTCGTCTCCGCCGAACAGCTGCTGGAGAAGGCCTGGGACGAGAACACCGACCCCTTCACCAACGTCGTGCGGGTGACCGTCATGACCCTGCGGCGCAAGCTCGGTGAGCCGCCGGTCATCGTGACCGTGCCCGGTTCCGGATACCGGATCTGACGCGCGTGGCCTCCGCTCCCGCGCCACCGGCGGCGCCACCGAAACCGACCTGGGACCCCGGTCAGCCCGAAGGTCCCTTCCCGTGGCTGCGGCCGACGATCCGCATACGCCTCACGCTGCTGTACGGCGGGATGTTCCTGATCGCGGGCATCCTGCTGCTGTCGATCATCTACCTGCTGGCGGCTCAGGCCCTGCGCGAGGGCAACGCCCTCCCGTTCGAGATCGTCGGCGGGCAGCAGGTGAAGGTGTCCAGCACGACCTGCCCCGGGGTGGTGGGCGTCGAGCAGCCGTACAGCCAGTTCAACGCCGCGATCAGCCAGTGCGTCCTCGACCAGCGCAGGCACGCCCTGGACGACCTGCTGAGCCGCTCGCTGATGGCCCTGCTGGGGCTGAGCATCATCGCCTTCGCCTTCGGCTACGCGATGGCCGGCCGGGTGCTCTCGCCCCTCGGCAAGATCACCCGGACCGCCCGCCGGGTGGTCGGCTCCGACCTGACCCGGCGCATCGAGCTGGACGGGCCGGACGACGAGCTCAAGGAGCTCGCCGACACCTTCGACGAGATGCTCGACCGGCTGGAGCGGGCCTTCACGGCCCAGCAGAGGTTCGTGGCGAACGCCTCGCACGAGCTGCGCACGCCGCTCGCGATCAACCGGACCCTGCTGGAGGTCCACCTTTCCGACCCCGGAGCCCCGGTCGAGCTCCAGCAGCTCGGCAAGACCCTGCTCGCCACCAACGAGCGCAGCGAACAGCTGGTCGAAGGCCTGCTGCTGCTGGCCCGCAGCGAGAACCAGATCGTCGAACGCAAGCCCGTGGACCTGGCGGAGGTCGCCTCGCGGGCGGTGGACCAGGTGCGCTGTGAGGCCGAGGCGAAGGGCGTGGAGATCCGCGGCGAGCGCACGCCGGCCGTCGTCCAGGGCAACGGGGTGCTGCTGGAGCGGATCGCCCTCAATCTGGTGCAGAACGCCGTGCGGTACAACGTTCCGGAGGGCGGCTGGGTGGAGGTCACCGCCGAGGCCCAGCACGGTCAGGCGGTCCTCCTGGTATCGAACACGGGTCCCGTGGTTCCCGCGTACGAGGTGGAGAACCTCTTCGAGCCCTTCAGGCGGCTGCGTACGGAGCGAACGGGCAGTGACAAGGGTGTGGGGCTCGGCCTGTCGATCGCGCGCTCCGTGGCGCGCGCACACGGCGGACGGATCCAGGCGATGCCCCGGGAAGGCGGTGGCCTCGTGATGCGTGTCACTCTTCCTCTGTGAGACGCACCCGCCGTGTTCGCTGCTGGCTGAATACTTGTCCCAGGAAGACAACCTCGTCTGTGTGATCGATCACAGGGGCGAGTGTCGGGCCATGTGCGTTCAGTGACCCGGGGGCGGCCGGTACGCCCGGGAAGTCCGGGTTTCCGGCCCCCCGAATGGCGGGAAATACACGGGGTGGCGTTTGTGCAAGACCGCCCCCGGACCGTGTACGGTCCCGGTCGTCATCCCAGCCAATCGCCCCTCCCGGCGGGCGGCTGGGTGTCGATTGAGTAACAGACCTTGATGTGAGGCAAAATCTCCGCCTCAGGTCGGGCACAAGTCCGGCCTCTCGTGCGTTACGTGCGCTGAGACACCGCTAACACCCAGAGGGGGAGAGCGAACAATGGCAACGGACTACGACACCCCGCGCAAGACCGACGATGACGTCGACAACGACAGCATCGAAGAGCTGAAGGCCCGACGTAACGAGAAGTCGTCTTCGTCCGTCGACATGGACGAATTCGACTCGGCCGAGAGCCTTGAGCTTCCCGGTGCGGACCTCTCCAATGAGGAGCTGGCCGTCCGGGTCCTGCCCAAGCAGGCCGATGAGTTCACCTGCATGAGCTGCTTCCTGGTGCACCACCGCAGCCAGCTGGCCCGCGAGAAGAACGGTCAGCCGATCTGCCGCGACTGCGACTGAGGCGTCGGTCGTGACCGGCTCGGCACCCTTTCGGAAGCGCCGCTTCCGGAAATCAGGTGATCCGGCGGAGACGCAGGTGGCCACCACGGACCCGGAAACGGGTCCTGTAGCCCCCGGCGGCTCCGCCCGTGGGACCAGTCGGCTGCACGCCGTCAGGAACGGCGTGCGCAAGGGCGGTGAAGGCGTCAGGGACGCCGCCCTGTTCGTCGCCGACAGGATCATCGAGAACGCCCCGCGCGTTCCGGTTCGGGACCTCGCGACCCTGCGCGCGCAGTTCCCGGGCCTCGGCCCCGATCAGCTTGCCGACAAGCTGATCTCGGGCGCCGCCAACGCCACGTCGACCGTCGGAGCGGGTATCGGCGCGGCGGCCATGCTGCCCGTTCCGCCCGCGATGCCGGCGGAACTGGCGGCCGAGATCACCGGGATCGCGGCGATCGAGCTCAAGCTCGTCGCCGAGCTCCACGAGGTCTACGGCCAGCGGCCGCCGGGCACGCTCAAGGACCGCAGCCTCGCCTACCTCTCCGCCTGGACGCAGGAGCGCGGGGTCGACCTGACCAAACCGACCACGCTGAACGCGGCGCTCGGCGGTCAGATGAAGCGCGAACTGCGCCAGCAGATCATGAAGCGGATGTTCCGCAATCTTCCGAACCTCATGCCCTTCATGGTGGGCGCGGTGGTCGGGGCGGTCATGAACCGCCGGGACACGCGCAAACTCGCCGAGAAGGTCCGTGGTGACCTGCGGGGCCGCGCCGTGGCCTGGGAGGCGCTGGCGCAGCTGCCGCCCCTGGAACAGCCCGCCCAGCCCCTTCCCGGGGTCGCCAGGGGTGAACTCGAGGGTCCGCCGCCGGACGGGCGAGGCTGAGCGCCGCCCGCGGGACTCAGCCGCGGACCCCGCGCCTCACGCGCCGGCGGATGCGGCGGGGCTGGACTTGGCCGCGAGGATGGCCGCCCGCAGGGCGTGCGGCTCGCGGGTGGAGACGTAGACGTACGGGGTCGGGTCCGCCGGGTCGGTGATCTCGACGCGGACCGCCGTCGGCACGTAGCTGCGCATCAGCATGAAGGCGCGGGTGTCCGCCTTGTGCGTCCGCCAGGCCCGCGCCTCCCCGGCGTCCAGGATCTCGGGCTCGCCGAGCGCAGTCACCGGGATCCGCGCCTCCCCGGCCGCCAGCGCGCCGTTCACCACGCGCACGCGCGCGGAGCCGTACGAGCTCACCAGCAGCCCGGCCAGCGCGGTGCCGCCGACCAGTCCGGCCAGCAGGGGCAGCGTGCCCAGCGGCAGCAGCATCAGCGCGCACGCGAGGCCGATCATGGCGGCGATGCCCCACCAGGAGCGGGGGGCGGTCAGGCGTTCGTCGTACTGCGCGGTGGAGAGCTGCATGCCGTCAAGCCTGCCACGGGGCGACCGGTGCCCGGCCGCGCGGGTAAGGTTCGCGGCTGTGAGTGGACGAAACACAGCCTTGACGCCGCCGGCCGATGCCACGGCGCCGGTCCGGCACCCCGATGCGCCGGCGCCCGGCGAGCTCCTCGGTGCGCACTACGAGCACTGTTTCGGCTGCGGCGGGGGCCAGCCCCACGGACTCCACCTGGAGGCGCGTGCGGGTGAGGGCGTGCGCATCAGCGCCGAGTTCACCGTCAAGGCCGCCCACCAGGGTGCCCCCGGTCTCGCCCACGGCGGGGTGCTCGCCACCGCGCTCGACGAGACGCTCGGGTCCCTGAACTGGCTGCTGCGCGTCATCGCCGTGACCGGGCGGCTGGAGACCGACTTCGTGCGGCCGGTGCCCGTGGGCACCGTGCTGTATCTGGAGGCCGAGGTCACCGCCGTCGCCGGACGCAAGATCTACTGCCGTGCGGTCGGCCGGATCGGCGGGCCCGAGGGTCCGGTCGCCGTGCGGGCGGACGCGCTCTTCATAGAGGTGAAGGTCGACCACTTCATCGACAACGGTCGGCCCGAGGAGATCCAGGCGGCGATGGCCGACCCGGACCAGGTCAGGCGCGCACGCGCTTTCGAGGTGAACCCCTGATGTCCCTGAACAACCACGCCCCCGTGGACGTACTGATCCGCCGTCTCGACCCGGAGGTGCCCATTCCGGCCTACGGGCACCCGGGCGACGCCGGCTGCGACCTGGTGACCACCCGGGCCGCCGAGCTGGCGCCCGGCGAGCGGGCCGTGCTGCCCACCGGGGTGTCCATCGCCCTGCCCGACGGGTACGCCGCCTTCGTGCACCCGCGCTCCGGCCTGGCCGCACGCTGCGGGCTCGCGCTCGTGAATGCCCCGGGGACGGTGGATGCCGGGTACCGTGGGGAGATCAAGGTGATCGTGGTCAATCTCGACCCTCGCGAGAGCGTCCGGTTCGAGCGTTTCGACCGCATTGCCCAGCTGGTTGTCCAGCGGGTCGAGAAGGTGCGCTTCCACGAGGTGGCGGAACTTCCCGGCTCGGCCCGGGCCGAGGGGGGCTTCGGCTCCACCGGCGGTCATGCGGCCGTGGCCGGATCGGGGGCTGGTCAGCAGGGTGGGAATGGCTACGCTTCGGTCGTAACCGACCGGGAAGGACAGTGACGTGTTCGGACGTCGCAAGAAGAACGACTCCGCCAAGGACGGCGGCGCGGCCGAGCAGGTCGTAGACGGCGTCGGCTCCGCTGAGCAGGACGATGCGGCGGAGCAGGAGGACACCGCCCGGCCCCGCCGGGTGAACCTGCCGCCGGCCCCGCGGCCCGACGGCCCCTGGGACGTCTCCGAGGTGCTCGGCAACCCGGCCGACGGCCGGGTCGACCTGGGCGGCATCCTCGTACCCGGTGTCGAGGGCATGGAACTGCGGGTCGAGGTCGCCGGTGACGCGATCGTGGCCGCGACCGTGGTGCTGGGCGACAGCGCCGTGCAGCTGCAGGCCTTCGCCGCGCCCAAGAAGGAAGGCATCTGGGGCGAGGTCCGCGAGGAGATCGCCGCGGGCATCACCCAGCAGGGCGGCATCATCGACGAGGTCCAGGGTTCCCTGGGCTGGGAGCTGCGCGCACAGGTGCCCGTACCGCTCCCGGACGGGCAGACCGGCGCGCAGCTGGTCCGCTTCGTCGGCGTCGACGGCCCGCGCTGGTTCCTGCGCGGCGTCATCTCCGGCCAGGGTGCGGTGCGCCCCGAGTCGGCGGGCGTGCTGGAGCAGATCTTCCGGGACACCGTCGTCGTCCGCGGCGACGGCCCGATGGCCCCCCGTGACCCGATCGTCCTGAAGCTGCCGAACGACGCGCAGATGGTGCCGGACGGCGTGCAGACGGAGGAGCAGGAAGGCTCCCGCTTCGGCGGCGGCATGGGGCAGCTGGAGCGCGGCCCGGAGATCACCGAGGTCCGCTGACGGGCCCGCAGCCCTCGGCCGACCCCGCGCACAGGGGGTCGCGTCATGTTCTCGGCCGGTGGGCCCTACTCCTTCGGAGTGGGGCCCACCGGCCGTTTCCGTGTCGGACCGGGGTCCGCCGGGTGCGCGTCAGGGATCCGTGAGGGATGTCCGCTCGGGCCCCGATCGGTGCGTGAACAGCGCGGACGTTCCGGAGAATGGGCGCATGGGACGCGGCAGGCTCAGGATCTATCTCGGCGCGGCGCCCGGTGTGGGCAAGACCTACGCGATGCTCTCCGAGGGCCATCGCCGAGTGGAGCGGGGCGCGCGGACTGCGCCGTCGGTTTCGTCGAGCACAGGCCGAGGAGGCCCGCCGGCTGGCCGAGGGCAACCGGATCCGGACCGCGCTGCTGGCCGCCGTCAGCCATGACCTCCGTACGCCGCCGGCCTCCATCAAGGCCTCCGTCAGCTCCCTGCGCTCGGCCGACGTGGAATGGTCCGAGGAGGACCGGGCCGAGCTCCTCGAAGGCATCGAGGACGGCGCCGACCGCCTCGACCACCTGGTGGGCAACCTGCTGGACATGTCACGGCTGCAGACCGGCACCGTCACCCCGCTGATCCGGGAGATCGACCTCGACGAGGTGGTCCCGATGGCGCTGGGCGGCGTACCCGAGGACAGCGTGGCGCTGGACGTGCCCGAGACGCTGCCCGTGGTGGCGGTGGACCCGGGGCTGCTGGAGCGGACCGTGGCCAACGTGGTGGAGAACGCCGTCAAGTACGGCCCGCCGGGGCTGCCGGTGCTGGCGGCGGCCAGCTTCCTCGGCGACCGGGTCGAGGTGCGGGTCGTCGACCGCGGCCGTGGCGTGCCCGACGAGGCCAAGGACCGGATCTTCGCCCCCTCCAGCGGTACGGAGACGCCCCGCGCGGGGCCGGCGTGGGCCCTCGGGCTCGCGGTCGCCCGCGGCTTCGCCGAGGCCATGGGCGGCACCCTGACGGCCGACGACACCCCCGGCGGCGGGTTGACCATGGTGCTCACCCTGCGTGCGGCGGCCCGCAGCCGGGCGCCGGCGGCGGTCACGGCGGACGGCGCGGGCCGAGGCACCGTGCCGGGCGCGGACGGGGAAGCGGACGCGGACGGTGCCGCGGACATGATGGAACGTGATCACGACCGTGATCGCACGGCGCGACAGAAGGCAGGACCTCAATGACCCGGGTGCTCGTGGTGGAAGACGAGCCGCAGATCGTCCGAGCCCTCGTGATCAATCTCAAGGCACGCAAGTACGAGGTCGACGCCGCCGCCGACGGAGCGAGCGCACTGGAGCTCGCGGCGGCCCGCCACCCGGACGTGGTCCTCCTCGACCTCGGTCTGCCCGATATGGACGGCATCGAGGTGATCAAGGGCCTGCGCGGCTGGACCCGGGTGCCGATCCTCGTCCTCTCGGCCCGCCACACCTCCGACGAGAAGGTCGAGGCCCTGGACGCGGGCGCGGACGACTACGTCACCAAGCCCTTCGGCATGGACGAGCTGCTGGCCCGGCTGCGCGCCGCCGTCCGCCGGGCCGAGCCCCCGACCGGATCCGGCGGCGGCGGGGTGATCGTGGAGACCGAGGGCTTCACGGTGGACCTGGCCGCCAAGAAGGCCGTGCGCGAGGGGCGCGACGAACGGCTGACGCCCACCGAGTGGCACCTGCTGGAGGTCCTGGTCCGCAACGGCGGCAAGCTGGTCAGCCACAAGCAGCTCCTCCAGGAGGTGTGGGGGCCCTCGTACGGCACCGAGACGAACTACCTGCGGGTCTACATGGCCCAGCTGCGGCGCAAGCTGGAGGCGGACCCCTCCCACCCGCGGCACTTCATCACCGAACCGGGCATGGGATACCGCTTCGAGAGGTAGTGGGCGCGCCGGTACGCTTCCCTGTATGAGTGCTGAACCGCGTCCCGAGAAGCCCGCCAAGCCGACCAGGCCGGCGGGCCGGTTCCGCCGGATGATCGAGCGGCTGTCCACCTCGCAGGAGGAGCTGCATTCGGCTGAGCTGCAGGAGGACGCAGAAGCCGCAGGGTGCACGCGGATCTGCGACTGCGACGACCGCCAGATAGTCAAGGTGACCGGGACCCTGCGTACGGTCACCCTGCGGCCGCGGGCGGGCGTCCCCGCCCTGGAGGCCGAGCTGTTCGACGGCTCGGCGGCGCTGGACGTGGTCTGGCTCGGGCGTCGCTCGATCGTGGGAATCGAGCCCGGTCGCCGCATGATCGCCTCCGGGCGCATCTCCATGACCCACGGCCGTCGGGTGCTCTTCAACCCGAAGTACGAACTCCGACCGCTCGGACAGGAGCACTGACGGTGACGTCACTCGACAAACGGAACACCCCGGAATCGGACGCCACGCCTTCCCCGGGCGCCGCCTCCCAGGCCTCTGCCGCCGCGTACCCGGCCCCGGCCCCCGCCTCGCAGGCCTCTTCCGAGGACCAGAGCGCGGTGACCCAGGCGGCGCTCTTCGACGCCTTCGGCGGCATCCGCGGCACCGTGGAGACGATGCTCCCCGGGCTGCTCTTCGTCATGATCTACACGATCACCAAGGACGTGAAGATGTCCGCCATCGCCGCGGGCGCGCTCGCGGTCCTGCTGGTGATCGCGCGGCTGCTGCGCAAGGACACGGTGAAGCACGCCTTCAGCGGGGTCTTCGGTGTGGGCGTGGGCGTGGCCTTCGCCCTCTTCACGGGTGACCCGAAGGGCTTCTACCTGCCGGGCATGATCTACGGCGCCGGCCTGGGGGTGGCCTTCACGGTCTCGGCCCTGGTGGGCTTCCCGCTCCTGGGCGTGATCCTGGGCCCGGTGTTCAAGGAGAACCTCTCCTGGCGCACCCGCAACCCGGGCCGCAAGAAGGCGTACACCAAGGCCAGTCTGGCCTGGGGGCTCATCTTCCTCGCCAAGTACGCGATCCTGTTCCCGCTGTACTGGTGGGGCGACGCGACGCAGCTGGGCTGGGTGCTGATCGCGCTGAAGCTGCCGCCGATGGTGCTCGCGGTGTACTTCACCTGGGTGTTCCTGGCGAAGGCGCCGCCGCCGATCGATGTGATCGCGGAGTGGGAGGCCAAGGAAGCCGCCGCCGGGAAGCAGGGGGCCTGAGCCGTCCGCCGCCTACGGGTGCGGCGGCGGGCCTGAAGCCGCATGCGAAGGGGGCGGGGCGACCGACCGGTCGTCCCGCCCCCTTCGGCATGCCGTCAGCTACGGGCCTGGAGGAGGTCCTCCAGCTGTTCCTCGCGGGCCTGGGCGGCCACGAAGAGGAGTTCGTCGCCCGGCTCCAGGGTCTCCTCCGCGTGCGGGGTGAGGACCCGGTTGCCCCGGATGATCGTGACCAGCGAGGTGTCCTCGGGCCAGGTGATGTCGCCGATCTGGGTACCCGCGACCGAGGAGTCGGACGGCAGGGTCAGCTCGACGAGGTTGGCGTCACCGTGGCTGAAGCGCAGCAGCCGTACCAGGTCGCCGACGCTGACGGCCTCCTCGACCAGGGCCGACATCAGGCGCGGCGTCGAGACGGCGACGTCGACGCCCCAGGACTCGTTGAAGAGCCACTCGTTCTTCGGGTTGTTGACGCGGGCCACCACGCGCGGCACCCCGTACTCGGTCTTGGCGAGCAGCGAGACGACGAGGTTGACCTTGTCGTCACCGGTCGCGGCGATGACCACGTTGCAGCGCTGCAGCGCCGCCTCGTCCAGCGAGGTGATCTCGCAGGCGTCGGCCAGCAGCCACTCCGCCTGCGGCACCCGCTCCACCGAGATGGCGGTCGGCGCCTTGTCGACCAGCAGCACCTCGTGGCCGTTCTCCAGCAGTTCGCCCGCGATGGAGCGGCCCACCGCGCCTGCCCCGGCGATCGCGACCCTCATGCTTGTGCCTCCTCAGGCCCCTCGGCGAACGCCGCCTCGACCTTGTCGATCTCGTCCGTACGCATCATCACGTGGACGAGGTCGCCCTCCTGCAGGACCGTCGCCGACGTGGGCAGCATGGCCTCGCCCAGGCGGGTGAGGAAGGCGACGCGCACGCCGGTCTCCTCCTGGAGCCGGCTGACCTTGTGACCGATCCAGGCGGGGGAGGTGTGCACCTCGGCGAGCTGCACGCCGCCGCTCGGGTCGCGCCACAGCGGCTCGGCGCCCGACGGCAGCAGCCGTCGCAGCATCTGATCGGCGGTCCACCGGACGGTGGCGACGGTGGGGATGCCCAGACGCTGGTAGACCTCGGCGCGCTTGGGGTCGTAGATGCGCGCGGCGACGTTCTCGACGCCGAACATCTCCCGCGCGACGCGCGCGGCGATGATGTTGGAATTGTCACCACTGCTGACGGCGGCGAAGGCGCCCGCGTCCTCGATGCCGGCCTCCCGCAGGGTGTCCTGGTCGAAGCCGACCCCGGTGACGCGGCGGCCGCCGAATCCGGCGCCGAGCCGGCGGAATGCGGTGGGGTCCTGGTCGACGACTGCGACCGTGTGCCCCTGCTGTTCCAGGGTTTGCGCGAGGGCGGAGCCCACTCTTCCGCAGCCCATAATGACGATGTGCACGGCCGTCCTTCCGGCTGTCAGCGACTCGCTGGTTTCCAGCCTCATTGCATGCTCTGGATGAACAGGGTCTCAGACCGTGGCCCAAGCTACACACGGGCGGTCACCGGTGTGGCCACTTGGGACGCAGTCGTGTGGTGCGCCCGGGGAGGAAATGCGACGGGATTGCAGTGTGTGGGGGTGGAGGGTTCGTCAGGCTGATTTCGAACGCTTACGATCCTGTGCGTGTCCAAACTGACCGACGTGCCCAAACGGATCCTGATCGGCCGGGCGCTACGCAGCGACCGCCTCGGAGAAACCCTCCTCCCCAAGCGGATCGCACTTCCCGTCTTCGCGTCCGACCCGCTCTCGTCGGTGGCGTATGCCCCCGGCGAGGTCCTGCTGGTCCTGTCGATCGCGGGCGTGTCGGCGTACCACTTCAGCCCGTGGATCGCCGCCGCGGTCGTCGTGCTGATGTTCACCGTGGTGGCCTCGTACCGGCAGAACGTCCACGCCTATCCGAGCGGCGGCGGTGACTACGAGGTCGCCAACACCAACCTCGGGCCCAAGGCCGGTCTCACCGTCGCGAGCGCCCTGCTCGTCGACTACGTCCTGACCGTGGCCGTCTCGATCTCCTCCGGCGTCGAGAACCTCGGCTCCGCCGTCGATTTCGTCATCGAGCACAAGGTGCTCTCGGCGATGATCATGATTCTGCTGCTCACGCTGATGAATCTGCGCGGGGTCAAGGAGTCCGGGAACCTCTTCGCCATCCCGACCTATGTCTTCGTCGGCGCCGTATTCGTGATGATCGCCTGGGGCGCCTGGCGGGGCATCGTCGTCGGCGACACGATGAAGGCCCCCACCGCGGACCTGGTGATCAAGGCCGAACACCAGGGCCTGGCCGGTTTCGCACTGGTCTTCCTGCTGCTGAGGGCCTTCTCCTCCGGCTGCGCCGCGCTGACCGGCGTCGAGGCCATCAGCAACGGCGTACCCGCCTTCCGCAAACCCAAGAGCAAGAACGCGGCCACCACCCTCGCCCTCATGGGCGCCCTGGCCGTCACCATGTTCTGCGGGATCATCGCCCTGGCCATGACCACCCACGTGCGGATGGCCGAGAAGCCGGCCACCGACCTCCTGGCGGACGGCGTCGCCGTCGGCGAGGGATACGTCCAGAACCCGGTGATCTCCCAGGTGGCCGAAGCCGTCTTCGGCAAGGGCAGCTTCCTGTTCATCGTGCTCGCCGCGGCCACCGCGCTCGTGCTGTTCCTGGCCGCCAACACCGCGTACAACGGCTTCCCGCTGCTCGGCTCGATCCTCGCCCAGGACCGGTACCTGCCGCGTCAGCTCCACACGCGGGGCGACCGGCTGGCCTTCTCCAACGGCATCGTGCTGCTCGCGGGCGCCGCGATGCTGCTCGTGTGGATCTACGACGCCGACTCGACCAAGCTGATCCAGCTCTACATCGTCGGCGTCTTCGTCTCCTTCACGCTGAGCCAGATCGGCATGGTCCGGCACTGGAACCGCCATCTGAAGGCGGAGCGGGACCAGGCCGCCCGGCGCAGGATGCACCGCTCCCGGGCCATCAACACCTTCGGCGCCTTCTTCACCGGCATGGTGCTGGTCGTCGTCCTCGCCACCAAGTTCACGCACGGCGCCTGGGTCGCGCTGCTCGGCATGGTGATCTTCTACGCCACGATGAGCGCGATCCGCAAGCACTACGACCGGGTCTCCGCCGAGATCGCCGCGGCCGAGGGCCCGAGCGACGACAGCGTGCGGCCCTCCCGGGTCCACTCGATCGTCCTGGTCTCCAAGGTCCACAAGCCCACGCTGCGCGCCCTGGCCTTCGCCAAGCTGACCCGCTCGGACACCCTGGAGGCGCTCAGCATCAGCGTCGACCCGGTCGAGACCAAGGCGCTGCGCGAGGAGTGGGAGCGCCGCGGGATCAACGTCCCGCTGAAGATCCTCGACTCGCCGTACCGGGAGATCACCCGCCCGGTGGTGGAGTACGTGAAGGGCCTGCGCAGCGAGAACCCGCGCGACGCGGTCAGCGTCTACATCCCGGAGTACGTCGTCGGCCGCTGGTACGAGCACCTGCTGCACAACCAGAGCGCGCTGCGCCTCAAGGGCCGGCTCCTGTTCACCCCCGGTGTGATGGTCACCTCGGTGCCCTACCAGCTGGAGTCCTCGGAGCTCGCCAAGAGGCGGGCGAAGAAGCGCCAAGAATGGAACGCCCCGGGCTCGGTGCGCCGCGGTCCCGTGGACACCCCGCGGCCGCCCAGGGAGCCCAGCGCGAAGGGCTGAACCGGTTGGTGAACGGCCGGACGAGATCCACGTAAACTGGTGGGTCGGTCGTCCGGCCGTTCCCCGTTTCAGTTTTTTGGAGTCTCCCCACCATGACGAGCGCCGAGCAGAACGAGAAGCAGTCACTGGTCGGGGAGGAGTACGAGGTCGAGGTCGGCCCCGTCGCGCACGGCGGGCACTGCATCGCCCGCACCGAGGACGGCCGGGTCCTGTTCGTCCGGCACACCCTGCCCGGCGAGAAGGTCGTCGCGAAGGTGACCGAGGGCGACGCGGACTCCCGCTACCTGCGCGCCGACGCGATCACCGTGCTGGAAGCCTCCAAGGACCGCGTGCCGGCCCCCTGCCCGTACGCCGGGCCCGGCAAGTGCGGCGGCTGCGACTGGCAGCACGCCAAGCCCGGCGCCCAGCGGCGGCTCAAGGGCGAGGTCGTCGCCGAGCAGCTGAAGCGGCTCGCCGGGCTCACCCCGGAGGAGGCCGGCTGGGACGGCACGGTCATGCCGGCCGAGGGCGACAAGCTGCCCGCCGGCGAGGTCCCCCAGTGGCGCACGCGCGTGCAGTTCGCCATCGACGAGGACGGCATCGCGGGCCTGCGCAAGCACCGCTCGCACGAGATCGAGCCGATCGACCACTGCATGATCGCGGCGCCGGGCGTCAGCGAGCTGGGCATCGAGAAGCAGGACTGGCCCCAGATGGCCACCGTCGAGGCCATCGCCGCCTCCGGTTCCGGCGACCGCCAGGTCGTCCTCACCCCGCGCCCCGGCGGCCGCCTGCCCCTCGTCGAGCTGGACAAGCCCGTCTCGGTCCTGCGGGTCGAGGAGAAGGACGGCGGGGTCCACCGCGTCCACGGCCGCCCCTTCGTCCGCGAGCGCGCGGACGGCCGTACGTACCGCGTGGGCATGGGCGGCTTCTGGCAGGTCCACCCGCAGGCCGCGGACACCCTGATCAAGGCGGTCATGCAGGGCCTGATGCCGCGCAAGGGCGAGATGGCCCTCGACCTCTACTGCGGCGTCGGCATCTTCGCGGGCGCGCTGGCCGAGCGGCTCGGCGACACGGGCGCGGTGCTCGGCATCGAGTCGACGAAGCGCGCGGTGGAGGACGCCCGCCACAACCTCGAGGACTTCCCCCGGGTCCGGATCGAGCAGGGCAAGGTCGAGCAGATCCTGCCGAAGACCGGGATCACCGAGTGCGACCTGGTCGTCCTGGACCCGCCCCGCGCGGGCGCCGGCAAGCAGACGGTCCGCCACGTCGCGGGCCTGTCCGCCCGCCGCATCGCCTACGTGGCGTGCGACCCGGCGGCACTGGCCCGCGACCTGGGCTACTTCAAGGAGAACGGCTACAAGGTGCGCACGCTGCGCGTGTTCGACCTGTTCCCGATGACGCATCACGTCGAGTGCGTCGCGATCCTTGAGCCTGCTGAAAAGGGCCGCTGACCTGCTGTTTCTCCGGGTGTGCGTTATGGGCGTTACGTGCGGCAGGTGCGATATCTTGACGTATATCTGACGCACGTGACGCACGTTTGACGCATGAACGGCGCACTCTCTGATGGGTCGTCATGCGTGATTGGCGACCGCCGGGCGGAGCCCTCAGCTGTATGGCGGTGGGCACCTTGAAGGGGCGGGGGGACCGGCTGTCGAGCTGTTGGCCGCACCCGCCCATCCGCTTCTCGCTACGTTCCGTGACGCCGAGTGGGTGTCCGGTGCGTGTTGTGTCAGGGGCCGTAGGGGCTCCAGTGCCCGAGGAATGTCCTGAGGTCGTCGGCTCGTGTTCGGGGACGTCGGGCAGCCGGGGCGGTGTGTTCAGCTCGAAGACCAACTCGCCCAGATCGCCCAGGAGGTCACCCTTCGCGGCGAAGCCGCCGAACGCAGACGTCTCGACGAGATCGAAGCAGCGCGTCAGAAGCGCGTCCGCTGGGAAGCTTCCTGCGCCTCGAAGTGCCTGACGCGGTACGCCTCGGCGTACTGGACGCGCGCTTCTTCCATGGCGGGGGACGGTTGGGGGTGTCGGCCCATTCGCTTGGCCGGTGCGGCTGGCCGCCGCTGAGGACGATGCGGGGGCCGTTCGGACGGGGTGAACGACGGTCTGGGCAACGCCGTCCTGGACATCACCTTCGAGGTACAGCCTATGGACCCGCTCCGGAATCGCGTGTCGTGGAGCATGCGTACTGGCCCGGGCGGAAAGAGCCCGCCCTCGATGGGGCGGCGCGTGAGCTCCTCAAGGCCACCTACCTCCGCCCACTCCGAGACGCCGAAGCTGAACTCCGGTCGGGCGGGGGTCTCGGCTGTCGCGGATCCTCGCCAGCTATCCCGCGATGAAGGACCAGGACAAGCACGACTTCGACGCGAAGAACGACTCGGCTTCCACACTCGTGGGAATCCTCAGCCGTGCCGAACACCACATCGGGCAGAACGCCGCCGTCGCCGCGGCCCGAGAAGACATCAACACGGCGTCTCTGCAGGAGTTTGCGATTGGCGGAGACGTGCTCCGAGCGAAGATTCGGGGTCACAGGCGACGCAGATCGACATCCTGGCCCGCTGCGCCGAGGTCGAGCCCCGTTTCGCCGATGCCCGCGTCCCGGAACATCGGATCGGCGACAGGCCGGCCCGGCCCGCAGTCCGTGTGGAGGCGGAGCGGCAGCAGGACGGCACCGTGGTCGTACACACCTACGGCATGGAGGTGCCAGCGTCACGCTCTCCTGGGGATGCGCCGAAGAAGCCGCAAGCACCCTTGCCGCGCGGGACGAGGGAGACAGGCGGTGAACAACCAGTAAGGTGCGCTCGCCCTTGCCGTCGCGCACGTGCAGCCGGGCGAGATTGACGGGCGGTTCGAGGGCAGGTCGGGCCGCCACCGCGTCCAGGAGGCGGGCGCGCAGGTTCGCGCCCGCCAAACGATGGCACCAGATCGCGCCTGGTCTGACAGGCCGCGGTCCCGGGCGAGCAGCGCGGCCAGGTTGTGCACGTTGGCCCCCCGCCGCGTGGTCGCGTTCCTCGGCCGCGCGGGCGCGCTCGCACAGCTTCGCCACCCACTCGTCCAGCGACGGGGAGGCCGGGCGTGGGCGGGAGACCAGGGGGAAGCGCCGGACTGTCGGTCCGATGGCGTGCATCCCGATCACGCCCGGGCGTCGGAGACGGAAGGGCGGAGCCGGCCCGGCACGGGCCTCAGACGAGGAGCCGCGGCTTCCCCGTCGCCAGGTGTTTGGTGGCCTCGGTGACCACCACGAGTGCGGGCGCGGCGTCGTCGAGCATGTACGTGATGCGTTCGCCCGGGTAGTTGGGGTCGATCGGCAGGTATGCCGCGCCGGTCTTCAGCACGGCGAGCATCGACGCCACCATCTCTACGGAGCGGGGCACGGCCAGCGCCACGAGTTGTTCGGGGCCGACACCGAGGGCGCGCAGGGTGCGGGCCAGGTCGTCCGCCTGCGCGTTGAGCCGGGCGTACGACACCTCCTCGTCCTCGAACGCGACGGCGGTCGCCTCGGGCGAGCGCCGCGCCTGCTCCTCGAAGAGTTCGTGGACCGCGACGGCGGGCACCTCCCGGGCGGTGTCGTTGAACTCCGCCACGGCCTGCCGCTGTTCCTCTGGTGTGAGGAGGCCGACGTCGCGGGTGAGGAGTCGCGGGGTGGCCTCGGCGACGGTGGTGAGGACCCGGGTGAACCGCTTGACCAGGTCGTCGATGTCGCTCTCGCCGTACAGGTCCGGGCGGTAGGTGAAGTCCAGCGTCAACCGGTCGCCGGGAAGAACGATGAGGGCCAGCGGATAGTGCACGTCGTTGTGCGTGTGGAGACCGGTGACCCGCAGGCCGTGCACCTCCGAGAGCGCCTCCGGGCTCAGCGGGTAGTTCTCGAACACCACCAGCGTGTCGAAGAGTTCGCCGCCGATGTCCGTCAGGCGCTGGATGTCGGCCATGCCCAGGTGCTGGTGCGCGGACAGTTCGGCCTGTTCCTGCTGGAGGCGTGCCGCCAGGTCCAGCAGCGGCTCGGACGGATCGAGCCGGACCCGTACCGGCAGGGTGTTGATGAACAGACCGATCATCGACTCGATGCCGGGCACCTCCGGCGGGCGGCCCGACACGGTGGCCCCGAAGACGATGTCCTCCCGTCCGGTCAGACGCGCCAGCAGCAACCCCCAGGCCACCTGCAACGCCGTGCTCAGCGTCAGCCCGTGCCGGCGCGCCTGGCCGGTCAGGGCCTGTGTCAGCTCCAGCGGAAGGCTGACGACACGATGGTGCGGCGTGACGGACGCGTGGCTGTCGGCGTGGGGGGTGAGGCGGGTGGGTTCGTCGAGGCCGGTGAGTGCTGTGCGCCAGGCGTTTTCGGCGGCGGGGGTGTCCTGTGTGGTGAGCCAGCGGAAGTAGTTCTCGTAGGGAACGGCGGGGGGCAGGCTGTGGCTGTCTGCGTGGTTGCCGTAGAGGGTGAAGAGTTCCTGCATCACGAGGGGCATGGACCAGCCGTCGAGCAGGAGGTGGTGGGTGGTGAACAGGAAGCGGTGGCGGTCCTGGCCGAGGCGGACGAGTGTGAACCGCAGCAACGGTGCCGTCGAGAGGGTGAAACGCCGCTCCCGGTCGGCACGGGCGATCGCGTCCGCCTCCACCTCACTGCCGGCCACCGCCTCGGTCCACGGCAGCACCACATGGGACTGCACGACCTGCACGCTGTCACCCTGCGGACGACGGCGCACACTGATGCGGAGGTTGCCGTGGCGGTTCAGCAGCGCCTCGGCGGCGGCGCGCAGCGCGCCGGTGTCCAGCGGGCCTTCCAGGTCGATGCCCAGCTGGACGTTGTAGACGTCGGGTGCCCGGTCGTCGTACGCGGCGTGGAACACCAGCCCTTCCTGCAACGCCGTCAGCGGCAGGACGTTCTCGATCCTGGGCTTGCTCCGGAGGGTCTTCTCCACCGTCAGATCTCCCATGCTTCGTCGAGCTCCTCTTGGAACTGGTCTATGTCGTCTTGGGTGAGGGTCACGAAGGGGAGGTCGGAGGGGCTGTGCCCGCCGGTGCCGGGCGTCCGGGCGTGCGTGGCGAGGGTTTCGAG
>NZ_JBWKJU010000014.1:84186-172703 GCF_056432025.1 Streptomyces sp. NPDC045695 | reverse complement strand
GTCTCCACCGCCTGCCCGTTCTGCCTCGTCATGCTGACCGACTCCGTCAACGGCAAGAAGAACGACGGCCAGGCGAAGGAATCCGTCCAGGTCGTCGACGTCGCCCAGCTGCTGCTGGAGTCGGTGAAGGCCCCGGAGCCGACGGAGGCCGAACTGGCGGCCCTGGAGGCGGAGGCGGAGGCCGCGGCGGCAGCTGCTGCTGCTGCTGAGGCTCAGGCCGCTGAGGCTGCTGCGGCGAAGGCGAAGGCTGAGGCGGACGCCAAGGCCAAGGCTGAGGCCGAGGCGAAGGCGAAGGCGGAGGCAAAGGCGGACGCCAAGGCGGAGGCCGAGGCAGCCGAGGCCGAGGCCGAGCCCGTGGGCGAGGCCAAGGCGGCGGCGGCCGAGCCCGCCGCCGAGACAGCGGCCGAGACGGTCGCGGAACCCGCCGCCGAGCAGGCCGCGGAGCCCAAGGCCGAGGACGCCAAGGAGGCGTAACCGCACGGCAGCACCCCACAACACAGCGACGGCCGGTCCCCCTCACGGGGACCGGCCGTCGCGCTGTGCCGGACGGCCCGGCCAGCCCTCGTCGCGTCGACACGGCATCCCCTAGGGGATGTCACAGGTCAGCCGCAAAGGCCGCGGGTTCCGGCCGCCCGTCCACAAGGACCCGCGGGACCAGGTACGTTCGATCACGTGGCTGGATTCAGGATCGGACGCGGCCGGGACAACAACCGCCCTCCGCAACAACCCCCGCAGCAGCAGTCGTACGGTCAGCAGCAACCGCCGCCGTACGGCCAGCAGCCCTACCCGCCCGCCGGCGGCCCGCCCCCGCAGCAGCAGTGGCCGCAGCCGGGCGCCGGGGGCCACGGCGAGCCCGAGTACTTCGACCCGTACGGGCACGGACACGGGCAGCAGCCCCCGTACGCCCATGGCGGCGGTGGCACTGGCGCCGGCGGGTACACGAACGACAACCCGGGGCACACGCAGATGTTCGCCGTCGGCGAGGACCCGTACAGCCAGGGCGCGACCTACCAGGCGGGCGCGGCCGCTCCCGCCCCGGCCGGGCCGCGGCTGGCGTGGAAGGAGTTGCTCCGCGGCATCGTGATGCGGCCGGGGCAGACCTTCCTGCAGATGCGCGACTACGCCGTCTGGGGTCCGGCGCTGATCGTCACCTTCCTGTACGGGCTCCTCGCGGTCTTCGGCCTCGACGACGCCCGCAAGGACGTCATCAACGCGACCCTCGCGAAGGCCGTCCCGATCGTCCTCTCCGCGGGCGTGGCCTTCGTCATCTGCGGCCTGATCCTGGGCGCGGTCACCCACACCCTGGCCCGCCAGCTGGGCGGCGACGGCTCCTGGCAGCCGACGGTCGGGCTGTCGATGCTGATCATGTCGCTGACGGACGCCCCCCGCCTGCTCTTCGCCGTGTTCCTGGGCGGCGACAACGGCGTGGTCCAGGTCCTGGGCTGGGCCACCTGGCTGGCGGCCGGAGCACTCTTCACGTCGCTGATCAGCCGGTCCCACGACCTGCCGTGGCCGAAGGCCCTGGGCGCGTCGGCGATCCAGCTGATCGCGCTGCTGTCGATCATCAAGCTGGGCACCATCTAGCCGGCACGAACGAAAAGGGCCCGCCGCGCGTTACCTGCGCGGCGGGCCCTTTGGGTCATCTAGATCTCGTTTCGTCCTAGGCGTCGAGGACCTGGCCCTCACGCTTGACGACGGGCGGCCGGACCGACCAGGGGAACTCGATCCAGTCGTCCGTGCGCTTCCACACGTACTCGCACTGCACGAGGGAGTGCGACTTCTCGTAGATGACGGCGGAGCGCACCTCGGCGACGTGGCCGAGGCAGAAGTCGTGCACCAGCTTGAGCGTCTTGCCGGTGTCGGCGACGTCGTCGGCGATCAGCACCTTCTTGTTCGTGAAGTCGATCGCCTCGGGCACGGGCGCCAGCATGACCGGCATCTCCAGCGTGGTGCCCACACCGGTGTAGAACTCCACGTTCACCAGGTGGATGTTCTTGCAGTCCAGGGCGTACGCCAGACCGCCCGCGACGAACACGCCCCCGCGGGCGATGCTCAGGATGATGTCGGGCTCGTAGCCGTCGTCGGCGATCGTCTGCGCCAGCTCGCGGACGGCGCGCCCGAAGCCCTCGTAGGTCAGGTTCTCGCGTACGTCACTCATGCCTCGTGCCTCACCTGCGTGCGGTGGAAGTTCTGGAAGGAGCGCGAGGCGGTCGGACCGCGCTGCCCCTGGTACCTGGACCCGTAGCGCTCGCTGCCGTACGGGAACTCGGCGGGCGAGCTGAGGCGGAACATGCACAGCTGCCCGATCTTCATACCCGGCCAGAGCTTGATCGGCAGCGTGGCGAGGTTCGACAGCTCCAGGGTCACGTGGCCCGAGAATCCGGGGTCGATGAAGCCGGCGGTGGAATGCGTCACCAGGCCGAGGCGGCCCAGACTGGACTTCCCCTCCAGTCTGGAGGCGATGTCGTCGGGCAGCGAGACGACCTCATACGTGGAGGCGAGCACGAACTCACCCGGGTGCAGGATGAAGGCCTCATCCCCCTCCGGCTCGACCATGCGGGTCAGGTCGGGCTGCTCGACCGCGGGGTCGATGTGCGCGTACCGGTGGTTCTCGAAGACCCGGAAGAACCGGTCGAGACGTACATCGATGCTGGAGGGCTGCACCATCGATTCCTCGAACGGGTCGATGCGAACCCGTCCGCTGTCGATCTCGGCCCGGATGTCTTTGTCAGAGAGAAGCACGTCCCGAGGATACGCAGGCGCGCGGGCCACCCCCAATCGAGAGCCACGCCCGCGCGCCTCGCCCTGCCCGCTATCGCTTCACGCCACCCACCGGCACGGCCTGCCGCAGCCGCGCACAGCGCGGACACCGCAGCAGCCGCCCGGGCCCGATCCGGCCGGCACCGAGGTGCTGCAGCGGGAAGGAGGCGGTACTGAAAACGTGCCCTTCGGCACAACGGACGACGGTGTGCTCCATCGAGTCCCTTTCCCCAACGAGCCGTACTGCGACGAATCGCCACATTAGGGGATGATCCCCACCCACTCCAGCCGCCGCTCCGCGACCCCACGGTACGCCCCAACTCCCCCGCCCACACGTCCCGGTGTAGGCCACACATGACAACGACCCCGCGGCAAATTCACCGGGGGTCGATCATGAGGTAGAGTGAGCAACGATACGGATCCAGCACGTATGGTCCGTGTGCGGATGTAGTTTAATGGTAGAACATGAGCTTCCCAAGCTTATAGCGCGGGTTCGATTCCCGTCATCCGCTCCACGACAAAGCCCCAGGTCAGCGACCTGGGGCTTGTTTGTTGTCTAGACCCATCTGGGGCCGCGCGCCATTCGCGTGCCATAACTGCCCTAACGGGGCGTCAGGTTGTTGTCGCGCCCCTTGTGGGGATCACCTCACCCGGGCGGCCCGGCCGGACGGCGGCGCCGGTGGCGCGGGCACGAGCGCACGAACCGCGCCCGCGGCGACATCGCCGCTCTGCCTGTGGTCCGCAGGCACCCGCTGGAGGCGGACGGTGGCGCCGATGTCGTCGGCGAGCCTGCGCTGGTGCCCCTTGGTGGAGTGCTGATAGATCAGCTGAGCCCGCTCCGAGGACTGCCCCGCTCGGACCATGAGGTCCTTCAGCTTGGCGCCGGTGTCGGCGGCGAGGGTGTTCCCGGTGTGGCGCAGGTCGTAGAAGCGGAAGTCCTTCGGCATGCCCACGGTGTCTCGCGCCTTGCGCCACTTCCGGCCGAAGCTCGTCCCGCGCAGGGGCGCGCCCTTCTCCCCGACGAAGACGAGGCCCTCGGGCCCGTCCTGCGCGAACCACTCCAGGTGCCGGCGGACGTCGAGGAGGACGAAGCCCGGCAGCATGATCTCCCTCTTCCCCGCACGGGACTTGGGGTCGCCGATCACCCGACGGCCCGTGTTCAGCTCCGGAGCGGCACGCCGGACCCGCACCGAGCCGGTGTCGAGGTCGACGTCTGCTCTGCGCAGTTCGGCCAGTTCCTCCGGCCGCATGGATGCGAAGGCTCCCAGCAGCACCATCAGCCGCCAGCGGATACCGATCGCCTCGGCGAGCGCGAAGACCTGCTCGACGGTGGCCACGGGCCGCTCGTCGGCGTCCTCGCGGCCGGCTCCGCGGATAGAGCAAGGGTTGCGCCGGATCAGCTCGTCCTCGACCGCCGTCTGCATGATCGCCTTCAGCAGCCGGTAGGCCTTCGCCGTCGTGGTCTTGCCGGTCTCCTTCAGCCGCTCGGCACGCCAGGTCCTGACCTTGGCGGGGCTGATGGTGTTCACGTACTCCTCCCCGAAGGACGGCTCCAGGTGGAGGCGCAGGAGCCGTCGGTACAGCTCGTCGGTGGTGGCCGCGATGCCCCGCTCCTCGATCCAACGCAGGGCGTACTCGGCAAACAGCACCTCGCCGGCGGTCGGATCGATCCAGTCGCCACGGGCCTGGTCGGCCTGGATCTGGGCGAGGAACACCTCGGCGTCGCGCTTGGTCTCGTACGTCTGAGGGGCCGCGCGGAGGATGCCGGTCGCGCCGGGGTAGCGGGCTTGGTAGCGCCCCGAGGGCAGCTTCCGGATCGCACCGAAGCTACGGGGGGGGAACTCGCTTACGGGCAGGAGGCATCAGGCGGCCGTCCCGTAGCCCGCCCGCCGGGTGTGGACGGGTGCGATCGTGCGCACCGCCACGTAGGCGGTCAGGACGCTGTCGGCGATGCGGACGTGCTTGCCCAACTTCACGTACTCGATGCGGCGCTCGGAGATGAGGCGGCGGATGAAGCGCACGCCGGTCCCGAGACGTTCTGCGGCCTCGTCGACCGTGAGCAGACGGTCATCGGTTTTCACCTCTTTGCGGCGCGGGTTTCCCTGAATATGGGATTTACGCTCATCGCGTCGGACATCTCGATGGCGACGAGGTCTTTTCGGCCAGAGGGTATTGGAGATCGACGCAAGAGCTTTCTCTCGTGAAATGGAAAGACTTCCAAAAAGGACCGGAGCGAGAAGGCGTACCGGGAACACCAATGGTCCGGAGAATCCCCGGTTTGGCTGACCGGGGATCGTCGGTTATGTTGCGGCCTCACCAGCCGACGGGAGCCCTGCGGGCGAGTCGGCAAGGAGTGCCTGTGGTGCTGTGCCGAGGGCGGCGGCAATGGCGACCAGATCGTCGATGTCGCAGCGCCGCACGGTGCGTTCGATGCGGGAGAGCGCGGTGAAGGTCATGGGCCGGCCGAACACGACGACACGGGCGGCGAGCTGGCGCTGCGAGTAGCCACGTGCAACGCGGGTGCGCTCGATGGCGCGAGCTGCAGCCCGTCCGGCAGGACCGATTTCAAGTGAACGTGGTGGCATTGGTGTGTTGTAGCTTGCACCGCACCCATATGGGAACGCTTTCCTGTCTGCCGTGAGCGATGCATCCCTGTCGCCAATTCGTAGATCCGGTTTCCCACCCGGAGCTCTGGACCTACCGCAATGGGCCGGACACAAGTTTTGAGAGAAACGAGAGTGAACCATGGACTTCTGCGCATGGGGTGTGGCTGTGTTGTCCACACCCCCGGCCTCGCCGGAATTCCCTGCCCAATTTCTGCAAGGTGGCCGAGCAACACGACCACCAGCCCCCGACCTGTCCTATCCCAAGATCAGCGAACGCCTCGCACCCACCGAATCCGCCCCCATGGGCCGGCACTCCGGCCGTCGGCGTACGGCATGGCAGCAGGTCACCGACACGGCCGACCGGATCCCTGACGTTCTCGAGCAGGCCGACGACGCTGTAGGCCAGGCGCACATCACCGTGCTCGCCGAAACCCTCGACGCCCTCCCCCTCATCGCCCCCGCCAGCTACAGGCCCCAGCTGGCCCAGGTACCAGCCGCATTCGAGCGGGCCAGCCGCTCCCGCATCCGCGCCCGCCATCAGCAGGCCCAGGCCACACGCCGGGCCATCAAGGCGATCGTGCGTGAACCCGCGCCCAAGGACGGAGCCCCCCTCGCGATACTCCTCGACGCCCTGCTCCTGGCCGTCGTCGCAGCCCAGCACTGGCACCACACCCGCCACCACGACCACCAAGTCGAAGCCGCCCGCCAGGCAGCCGAACACCTCCACGCCGCCTACCAAGCCGCTACCAGCCAGCCCCTGACCGTGATCCACCAGCGCGGTCTCCGCCTGACCGTCACGGCGCAGCAACGGCAAGCAGCCCTTATCCGCCAAGCACTACCGGATCTGGCCGAGCAGATCCTCACCGAGCCCGGATGGCCCGCCCTCGCCGCCACCCTCACCGACGCCCAGAAGGCCGGCCACGACCCGACCGTCCTGCTCACCGAAGCCAACCGACGACGGGAACTCGACACCTCGATCAGCGACGTCCTCGTCTGGCGGCTGCACCGCCTCGTCGGCGTAGCAGATGAAAGGCCCGCTCACCCCGACACCGCGAGCACCACCCGCCTGGGCTCGAGCGCAGCTGTCCTCGGTCCCTCACGACAGCAACCACCCCGCCAAAGCAGCCGGTAGCCCAAAGGCCACCACCGTCACTGGCGGCCGCCCTGTTCCTTCGGGGAACACGCCAGGTGTTCCCCGAAGGAACGGTCGAATTGCTCCCTGAAGGAACAGGGCTCATCCCGTTCAGTGACCGTACGGCGAGTGCGCCTGCCGAGCGGCCTGCCGGTCCGACATTTGGCCGTGCTGCACTTGTTGCAGGGGTAGCGCACGTAGGCCCTGTGCTCCTTCATCCGGGCTTTGGCTTCCTCAAGCATCCGGAGCGTCCTCAAGGCCACGTCTGTGGCGGATCCGCCCTGTGGTGGTGGCGGGAGGAACTGACCGGTCCCGCGGGCGTCGTCCATCCACTGGTTCAGCCCCTCGACGATGGCCGTTTCCAGGTCGTCGAGTGAGCTGATTTCCTCTGTATCCACGAAGTTGGTGTACATGGTGACGGACATCGGCGGATTCTCCTCTTCTGGTGCCTACGCGTTGAGCGTTCTACTCCTGGGGCTGAGAGCAGGCAGGACCGGCAAAGAATCTGCAAGTCATGCATGTGATGGCTGTCACATGCCGAATGGGCTATGCCGTTCTCTTCGGATTACCTCGCTGACCAGATGAAGATGCGTCGGCACCTCCCGTCATGGGCACGGGGGCCAACGCAACTCAGCGTTGGCCCCGGTGGCATGTCCGCATGGTCGTACGGCTAGACCACGACTCCGACCCCGAGCGTGCCGGCACCGATGGCGCCCCGCAGGACGTGGGCGATCTCCTCGGGCTTGAGGTCGATGCTGTCGAGCCCCTCCACGGTCAGCGGGATTTCCTCCAGCGCGTATTCGCCGCGTCCCTCGGCGCTGAACTCGGGTCCGGTCCGGTCTTCGAAAGACCACGTCGCGATGCGGGCGAGGTAGAAGAGCTGACGCTCGGCGTCGGACTCCATCGTGTGCAGGAGGCGGACAATGTCGGCCTTCCCCGCGATCTCCTCGTGAATTTCCCGGTGAAGAGCGGCCTCCCGGGACTCGTCGCTCTCCTCGACCCCGCCGCCGGGCAGCACCCAGTACACGGGGAGGCCCGGCTTGGTGCGGCGGATGACCAGCATCGTGTCGTCCGCGGTGACGAGGACGGCTCGGACTCGTTCGATCATTTCGCTCTGTCTCCTTGCTTGTTGACGGTCTCAGTGCAGCAGCCAGCCGCCATCAACGTGGACGGATTGCCCAGTGATGAACGACGCGGACGGGCCGACGAGGAACGCCACCAGGGCCGCCACGTCTTCGGGGCGTCCGCGTCGCGGGACGCACTGGCGGTTGATCTGGTCTTCCGGGCGGGCGCGGTGATGGGCGGGGACGGCGGTTTCGGCTTCCACCTCGATGGCGCCGGGCAGGACGGTGTTGACGCAGATGCCGTACGGGCCGAGCTCGCGGGCCAGGGAACGGGTCAGGCCCAGTAGGCCCGCCTTGGCGGTGCTGTAGGCGACGAGGTTGGTGCGGCTGGCGCGGGCGTTGACGCTGCCGATGTTCACGATCCGGCCCCAGCGGCGTTCGGTCATGCCGGGAGTCAGGGCGTGGCAGGTTCGGTAGTGGGCGGTGAGATTCACGTCGAGGGAGTAGTTCCAGGCGGCTTCGTCGGTGTCCTGCCAGGGGACCCGGGGATAGGAGCCGGCGTTGTTCACGAGGATGTCGACCGGGCCGATCTCGGCACGGACGAGGTTGGCCATGGTCTGCACGGCGGTGGGGTCGGTCAGGTCGGCGTTGACCGCGATGCCGGGGCTGCCGTCGCACTCGAAGGCGGCAAGGAGGGCGTGGGCGTCGGGGTCCTGGCCGAGGTGGTTGACGGCGACGGTGGCTCCGGCGGCGGCGAGGGCGCGTCCGATCTCGGCGCCGATGCCGGTGGCTCCGCCGGTGACCAGAGCGTTTCGGCCCTGGAGCGGCCGGGCGTGGAGGGGGATCTCAAGCAGGGGCAGGGACATGGCTGCTCCGTTCACCGGGTTGGGGTGAGGTGCCTCGCACAGGAACTTCGTGAGCGAGCAGCCCGCTTCACGAACTGAGCGGCAGGGCGAGGGGTCAGATCGGGGCGAGCCGTTCCAGCGCAGCTCACAGGCGCGGGGACAGATTCAACCGGCCTGCCACGCAAGCCTCTTCACGAAACGAAGCCCCGAGTGTCAGCGGGTGGCGGTAGCGTAGTAGGTAGCTTTCGGCCCAATGCCGGGACTCTGCTCAACCCCCAATGGTTCCTACGGAATCGGGGGAGTGCGCAATGACTGCTTCACGGTCGCGCCACCCAGCCGAGTACCGGACGGGTTCAGACGTCTACATCGCGTTAGCGTGCGACGGCTGATACCGAACAACTCCCAAGGTATTCAGAGGGGGTTCGGGCCTTCCGCTCTGCCCGGACCGCCCGGCCCGGACTGCATACCGCGTCCCCCTTGGGAGTTAGCGTGACCATCACCGCCGCCGTTGAATACGGCGCCGTGCCCGAGTACAACCCGTTCCCTGGCCCGGACAAGCCGAGCTGGACGCAGGCCTTCTCCGAGGCGCTGGCCGCCGACACCGGCCTGCCGCTGGAGATCACCGACGCCATCGCACCGTACATCGTGCGTCCCAAGGCGTACCTCGCCCGCAACTCCGACGGCACCTACCGGATCCGCCCAGGCGTCATCAACGAAGACCCCAGCACCGGGCTGCGCATCCTGTCTGTGACCGCACACGGGTTCACCGGCACTCCGGGTGAGTACAACGAGCGCATCCGCGGCACCTTCCACTCGCCGACGCGTCCGAACCCCGACCCCGCCCGCATGCTCCCCCGCCTGGTCACCGGGACGGGCACCGAGGGCAAACCCCTGCCCTATCTCACGACGTCCCTCCCGGTGGCCGCCAACACCCTCAGCTCACTGATCGGGGTCATGGAGGGCGCACTCAGCGACGCCGACGGCGCCCGCGGGTACAAGCTGCGCGACGACATCAGGGCCTACGGACAGAACGAAACCACCCTGCACGCCCCCCTGCTGCGTTGCATCGACGAGACCGACAACTCCGGTGCCGCGGACCGCAGGGTGCTCGACCTGACCGCGATCAAGGGAGCGAACCGTACGCGTGCCCGGCTCGCGCTCTTCGACCTCTCGAGCAAGGAGATCGTGTTCGGGATCGATCGGAGCAAGCTCGAACTCCCGGACTCTCGGCCGGGTGCGGAGTATCCGGCCCGCATCGCCGACCCGACAGTCTGGGTGCCAGCCTTCGCCACCGCAATGCGCACCGCCTACGGCGACGACCGGCACCCGCAGCACGAGGTCGCGCTCGACGCCGCGAAGATCGCCACGGTTCCCATGCAGATCATCGTGGGAACGGCGGATCCGCAGGAGTTCCACAACGTCGTCTTCGACCCCAACCGCGCCGACCACCGTCGTCCGCCGCTCGGCTACGTCCTCGCCGAGAAGGCCGCCTCCGACCTGCGTGCCGTTCTGCGGGATGCCAAGGCCAAGGGCTGGCTCACGGAGAGCGAGAGGGCCTGGCTCGCCGGCGAAGGAGACGACCCCAACCGTCAGCCCGGCGATGACGTGGTTTCCCGCCGCGACCGCCGCGACCGGGCCCTGTTCGCCGCGGTCTTCCCTGGCGACAAGGGCCGCGCAGACGCCGTCCGACGCGTCCTGGGCGAGCCAAGCCGCAGCTACACGAACAAGGACCACGTGGCGAACCGACTGCGGATGGTCTCTGCAGTCGCCGGAGAGGGCTACCGCCACCGCTGGAACCCCCGCGTCCTGGACGGCCTGCTGAGCAGTACCTTCCTCAAGGGATCCGAGGGCCTCGCAGACCTCCCGGAGTGGTCCGACGCCCTCACCGCCGCTGGTACCGACCCCGACGTCCTGGAGCGGTTCCTGACGACCCGGGGAATCCACTGGCTGGCCGAACACAAAATCATCGACGCGGACCGCGGCTCGATCGGCGCACAGGCTGGCACCCACGAAACCGACTCCGAACAGCAGGGCGAGACCCCCGCAGACCGCCAGATCCGGCGCAGTACCATCAACGCCCGGAAGGCGATGCTGCTGCAGACGCCCCGGACGATCGCGCTGATGCAGGAACTCGCCGCCGCGGCCAACGAGAACCGCGCCCCGAGGACCATCAACACGGACAACGAGCCCGTGGACGGCTCGGTCGCCACCAAGCACTGGTTCGACACGCAGTTCCCGAAGACCGTCCAGCGTCGGACCAAGACCAACAACCGGGACAGCCAGACCGACCCCACTGCCCCCACGGCCCCGGCCCCCACCCCACAGGAGCTCCTCACTCTCGCCCGCGCGCAGTTCTACACAGCCGTCACCGACACAATGCCCGCCGCCATCGTCGACCTCATCAGCAGTGCCCGTGAGCTCCTTGACGCCGCGCAGACCGCGGAGCAGGCCGCCCTGCACGGTGCCACGGACGACGAGGTAGTGGCGATCACAAAGGCCCTCAGCGTCACCAAGACAGACCTGCAGATGCTCGCGGCCATGGTCGCGGACATGCGATTCGGGCACCCCCGCCCGGAGGAGTCGCTGACGGAGAAGTTCCTTACAGACGAGGCGGGTGAGGAGGGATGACGACGATGCTGCCGATCGGACCCCGCCTGACCAGGCCCAGGCTCGGCGCCCTTCCGCTCGCGTGCGGACGACACCTCGTGGAGACCCACCTGACGGCCCTTCCCTGGTCCGACCGCTGGAAGTACGACGACATCGTCGCCGCCATCTACATCGTCACGGACCCCTCCGGCCATGTGCGCTGGCTCGGCCAGGCCAACCGCGAGGATGACCTGCCGGGCCGACTGAACACTCACAACCGAAACCCGGCAAAGCGAGAGGTCTTCGCCAAGGTCCGTGCGCTCCAGCTCCATGACCACACCCCGCCCCGCACCATAGACGCCATCGAGGGCCGCTGCGCCGATCTGCTGGGGCTACGTGAAGCCATGAAGCCCCTGAGGTGGCCGTCTGCCGCCGACTGGCTCGCCCTCACCGCGTAGCACGAACCCCTCTCTTCACAGCGGCCTCCACCACGGTGGAGGCCGCTTCGCTCCGTATCGGGCGACACACCAAGCTGACACCTGTACGCCTGGGCATCCTCCCCGTCGGCGTCACCTCTCACCTCACACGAGAGTCCGTGCCATAACGTGCCAGTAGGGAGGGTAAACAGCGGTCAACAAGGGGGCCCGCAAAGCAGTCGCGCCGAGGTCATCAGCGCACGTTCCTGCAGGTCGGGTCGCGTGTACCGGTCCACGTGCCGGGTGATTCCCAAGCTTATAGCGCGGGTTCGATTCCCGTCATCCGCTCTTGATAGAAGGCCCAGGTCAGCGACCTGGGCCTTCTTCGTTGTCTTGGAGCTGCTGACAGGCGACACCCGTCGCTAGCATCGACTGCCCGACCTACCCCGAACCGCCCCCGCACTCCTCCATGAACGTGCGCGGGGCAGCACTAGACTTGCCGAATGACCAACACGTCCGTCCTCGAGTTCCCAGCCGAGTTGATCCTCGGAGGACGGCCTGAGGATGTGCGCCGTGCCGCGCTCTGCGACACGCACGACGGCACGTTGTCCCTGTGGACCGTGGATTCGCTCCGTCAGGGAGCGGTTGCTGCCGGTCTCGCTCCCGGTGTCCTCGACGGGATGGAGCAGCAGCGGGCAGCCGCGTTCCATCGGAGTGCGGATCGCCGGTGCTACGTCGTTGCGCACGTGGCTCTGCGCATAGTGCTCGGCGCTCACCTTGGAGTCGCTCCCGGTGCGGTGCAGCTGGTTCGAGAGCCCTGTCCCTCCTGCGGCGGGCCGCACGGCCGCCCTGCGGTGGAGGGTGGAGGGGTGCACTTCTCGCTTTCCCACAGCGGCGATCTCGCGTTGATCGGGATCGCCGGTGCACCGGTGGGCGTGGACGTGGAGGGGATCCTCCGGGCGGATGCCGTCGCGCAGGTCTCTTCTGCCATGCACCCGATGGAAACGGCGGAACTGGTTGCCGCACCCGATCACGCCAAGCCGATGGCGCTCGCCCGGGCATGGGCGCGCAAGGAGTCGTACCTCAAGGGCATCGGGGCCGGCCTCTCGCGCAGTCCCGCTCTCGACTACGTGGGCACCGGGCCGACGCCCGGTCCAGCCCCGCGGGGCTGGACCCTCGGCGATGTGGCCGTGCCGGAGGGATTCGCCGCCGCGTACGCTCTCCGGTCGCGCGGTCGGTGAAGGCTTGAGAAACCACCGAGCCCCCGTCCGACCGAGGTCGGACGGGGGCTCGGACCGGTGGCTCAGTGGATGTCCACGCCTCCGCTGCCCGTCTTCACGGTGACCGTGTTCTTGGCGTTGCGGTCCACCGGCACGCTGATCTGCGGTGTGGCGCTCTCGCTGCTGGCCTCGACGTAGTAGCCGGCGTGGGGCGGCAGGGCCAGGTCGACGCCGCCCTGGTCGGTGGTCACGTTCGTGGTCGTGGGCGCCGTGGTGAACGCGGCCCGGACTTCCCCCTCCTTGGTGGTGGCGTCGAACCGGGGGGATTTGGCGCCCGCCACTACGATCTGGCCGCTGCCGCTGTGCAGGACCAGTGGCCCGCCGGGGTTGGTGACGTTGATGGCGCCGGCCTTGGTGTTCAGAGCCAGTCGCCCGGTCAGATCGCTGGCAGTGATCTCCCCCGCTCCCGAGCTCACCTCCGTCGCGAGGCCGGCCGGCAGGGTGATCTCCAGCCTCAGCGAGCAGCTGCCGGCACAGGACGCGGACACCGTGGTCGTCGCCCCGGAGGCGACGGCCGACACCTCCGGGCGGGTGTCGGTGTAGTCGCCGGTCGCTGTGACATGGACGGAGGAGTCGGTGCCGGCGCGCAGCGTGACGCCCGCGCCGTCGGTGTCGACGCGCAGCAAGGTGCTGTCGGCGGCATTCACGGTGCTGGTCGAGGAGTAGTCCTCCCGGGCCGGCAGGACGATGGTGACCAGCCAGGCACCCGCGACGACGATCAGGCCGAGGACGGCCAGGCCGAGGACGAGGATCCAGCGGTGCTTCTTGTGCGGCGGCGTACTGATGTCAGGCTCCCAAGTAACGTAGGACAGCGAGCACTCGGCGGTGTTCGCCGTCTTCTGGATGCAGGCCGAATTTCAGGAAGATGCTGCGGATGTGTTTCTCGACGGCAGCCGAGCCGATGACCAGCAGGGTGGCGATTCCCCCGTTGGACCGTCCCTCGGCCATCGCCGCGAGGACCTCCCGTTCCCGCGGTGACAAGGTGGCCAGCGGGTCCTGCCGGCGGCTGCGCGCGAACATTTGCTTGACCACTTCGGGGTCCAGGACGGTGTCGCCGGCCATGACGCGCCCCAGGGCGGCGACGAACTCGTCGACGTCGGAGACCCGGTCCTTGAGGAGGTAGCCGACGCCGCTGGTGGCGCTGTCGATGAGGTCGATGGCGTAGCTCTGTTCGACGTACTGGGAGAGCACCAGCACACCGATGTCCGGCCAGCGGTTTCGGATCACCAGTGCGGCGCGCAGCCCCTCGTCGACGAAGGTCGGCGGCATCCGGACATCGACGACGCAGACGTCCGGCTGGTGTTCGGCCACGGAGCGCAGCAACGCCTCGCCGTCACCCACCGCGTCCACCACGTCGATCCCCTGCTCTTCGAGCAGCAGGACGATGCCTTGCCGCAGCAGGGCGGAATCCTCGGCGATCACTACGCGCATTGCATGTCCACTTCGATCAGGGTCGGTCCACCGGGCGGGCTCGTCACACGCACCTGGCCGTCGACTCCGGAGACCCGGTCGGCCAGCCCGGCGAGTCCGCCGCCCGGTGCCACCTTCGCGCCGCCGGTGCCGTCGTCGCCGATGGTCGTGATCAGCCGGTTTCCCGCCCGGCGGATCACGACCCACGCCGTGGTCGCCCCGGCGTGCTTGGCGACATTGGTCAGGGCCTCGGTCACCACGAAGTACGCGATGCCCTCGATGGTGGCCGACGGCCGGGGGGTGACCTGGACATCGACCGTCACCGGGATCGGCGAGCGGGCGGCCACAGCGGACAGCGCGGCGTCCAGGCCACGGTCGGTGAGCACCGGCGGGTGCAGTCCTCGGGTGAGGTCGCGCAACTCGATGATGGCCTCCTGGGCACTGCGCCGGGCGTCCTCGACGAGCTCCAGGGCCGCGTCCTGCCCGGTGTCCTTGAGCCGGGAGCGGGCTCGCCCCAGCGTCATCGTCATGGCTACCAGACGCTGTTGGGCGCCGTCGTGCAAATCCCGTTCGATCCGGCGCCGTTCGGCTTCGGCTGCGTCCACGACGCGGGCACGGCTCTCCGTCAGGTACTCCACCCGCTTGGCCAGCTCCATGTCCCGCGGCGAGGCCAGCAGCGTACGGGCGAGCAGTACGTCGACGGCCAGCAGCGCTCGGACCACCAGGGGTGAGAGCGTGGCGCACACCAGCAGCGCGAGGGCTGCGACCAGCAGGGCGGTACCCGGGTCGTCGACGGTCAGGGGACCGAGGGCGGCCCGGCCGGAGGACAGTCGCGTGTAGTACGCCGGCAGCAGGACCAGCGCCAAGGGGACGCCCCACACCAGCAGGACGGCGAGGAACGTCACCAGCGACAGCGGCGCCAGAACGGCGAAATAGGCGATGAGCCGCCAGGTCGACCGGTCGTTCGCCAGCGAGACCGCCGACCGCAGCAGCGGCCCGGACAGGGAGGGCCGGGGCTGCTCCGGGAAGTCGAGCCCGTGGATCGCGGCCCAGCGGTACCGTTCGGCGACGCCGAGCCGGTGCAGGGCCCAGCCCGCGACGAGCACCAGCGGTACGCCGGTCAGGCCGACGGGTACCAGGCACAGGGCGATGCCGAGCGTCACCAGCACGGCCAGTCCGGCGAGCGCCATGAGGCCGTCCGTGGCCAGGTGGGCACAGGCACGCCACAGTTGTGGGGTCACCAGTGCCCGGTAGGGATTGGGCGGTACCGCGACACCCGACGGCCGGTTGCCACGGTCGCCGTCCACAGCTGTGTCGTCACTCAACTCCGGCTCCGGCGCCATGCGTGATACGTGATCATCGTACTCGTGTGCCTGAACCATGCGGCGCCCCTCAGCTCGTGCTCCAACTCCCGTTCAGGACGGTACTCAGGCACCGGTCCACGGCGACACGAGGACAACCGACCACCTTGGGGTAGGGATAACCCACCCCTGGACCGTGGGTGGGCATAACTGCCATCGGGAGCCGGGTGGGCCAGAGTTGTGGACATGAAGACGCAGCATTCAACGGCGGGTGACATCACCGGGCCCGCGGGGGCGACCCAGGGCGACATGGAACTCTTCATCGACCGCTTCGGCGATGTGATCGACGACCGGGTCGCCGAGATCGTCGAGGAAGTCATCGACGAGGTCGTCGCCGCGCGGTCGGCGCGGCAACGACCTCGGCCGTCGCTGTCGCTTGCGGCCTTCATCGTCGCGCTGATGGGAGTCTCGGTGCTTTTGCGTGACAGCCCGGCGGTCGTCGCCACGATGTGGATCGCAGGCGCGGTGATGTACACGAGCCTGAACTCATACGGTCATGCGGCGCACCGCAGTAAGGGCTGACCGGTCAGGATGCCCTGGTAGACCTCGCTCATCATGGGACCGGGATCCACGCCGAGCTCGCTGCGTGCGCTGGCGGCGGACGTTGGTGTCGATGTTGTCTGCGAGCGTGCAGTGATCTCCCGCTTGCCCGCTCGGGACTTGGGGTCTCCGGTCACCCGGCGTCCGGTGTTCAGCTCCGGAGCCGCCGGTCGGACCCGCTGGTGTGCCTTGGTGGAGTGCTGATAGCTGGGCCCGCGCGGACGACTGGCCCGCGCGGACCATGAGGTCCTTCAGCTTGGCGCCGGTGTCCGCCGCGAGGATGTTTCCGGTGTGGCGCAGGTCGTAGAAGCGGAGCTCGCTCGGCATGCCGACCGCGTCACGGGCCTCCGAGGTCCTGGCGCAGGCCGAAGTCAGCGTCGAGAGCAGCTTCTTCGACCTGGGCGGCGACTCCATCCGCGCCGTCCGGCTCGTCGGTGCGCTGCGCGCGCACGGATCCGGTGTCGAGGTCGATGTCGCCACGGCGCAGCTCGGCCAGCTCCTCGGGTCTCATGGAGGCGAAGGCGCCCAGCAGCATTATCAGCCGCCAGCGGACACCAATGGCCTCGGCGAGCGCGAAGACCTGGTCGATGGTGGCGACTGGCCTCTCATCGGCGTCCTCGCGGCCCGCGCCGCGGATGGAGCAGGGGTTCCGACGGATCAACTCGTCCTCGACGACGGTCTGCATGGTCGCCTTCAGCAGCCGGTAAGACTTCGCCGTGGTGGTCGCACCGGTCACCGTCCACCGTTCCGCACGCCAAAAGGCCATCAGCGACCAGGGGTGCGCGTAGGCCGCGAACGCCTGGACCAGGCGAAAAAGACCCGCCGTCCCTCTCGACGCCACCCAAACCGAGGCAGTCGGCCAGGCAAGCAGAGGGGCTCCGACTTCCAGCTCTTCTTGTTGCTAGGCCTGGCCGGTGTCGGGGCATCTGGCTTCCTCATCGCGGTGCAGTCCTGGCTGGCCGACCACCTTTGGGTGCCGCCACTACACCCAGTTTGAATACGCCGCGCGAGACCTGCTGCGTCGAGACGGCTGGTCGGCGCTGGGTCATCCAGTGCAAGCATCGCAAAGATGGCTGGGCAGGATCCGCGGTCGGTGCACCCTACAGCCGAGGACCGGATCGGTGCGTCGCTTCCGGTGAGGAGTCCGACGTGGGGGCCGGGAGCGCCGATGCCGGACGGCAATGATGGCAGCCGGTCCGCCACCGCACGCCGGCACTGGACACATGCAACCTGTTCCTTGCTCCCGCCGCGCTCTCCTACGGTCCGGGGAGGTGATCCTTACGGGGTCCGGTTCGATGTAGGCCCAGAGATTGGAGTTCGTGGATCGTCGATGTCGACTGCGATCTCGAATCCCGACGTTGAGCTAAAGGTGGCCACGTTTCCGGACAGCTGGATCCGATCAAATGGATTGGATTCCGTGAAGAAAATTGCCCAGGTGAGCGCACGGTCAACAGTCAACCGCGCAATGAAGGGGATCGCTCTCCAGCATTTCATCAAGGTCCAACGGGGCGAGCACCCTCAAACCGCTCGGCACGTCGGAGTCGAGGTCAACATCACAGGACCTACCGTCTGCAAAATGCAGGGAATCTCTGATGGGAAGCTGAAAATCTTCCCATAGGCGTTCGATCGTCGTCATCTTGGCTTGCACTTCCCGTTGCGCACGTGCTCCGGCCTCTCCTGGAGTCCAGTCGGGGGAACTGACTCACCTAGTTCATTTCTGTTCCGCGAGGAATTCATGCGCCTTCTGAATTGCTCCGCCCATGTCCGTCCGGTTGTCGAATCAGGGTGAACCGCGTTCGGGTCGACGTGCTCGATGATTACCGGCCTCCCCACTTCGCGCGCTGCATCAAGCCTTCGGTTGTCGTACGACACCAGCTGGCCGTCCACTTCCATGACCTTCAACGCTGTACCAGGGCGTCGCCCATCCCACTCCCCCGAGCGCATCTTCTCCACGTAGTCGTTCGTGGATACGGTGCGTTGAGAGAAGTTTATTTCGTCAGGATTGACCCATTCTGGCTCCCCAGCAAGCCCCAGGTGGTCAGCCCAGCTATGGGGGGTTACGAACATGCGCCACAGCGTTGGGTGCTGGAACCTGCCGGAACAGGATCTAGCCACCGCCTGCACCTATCTGGCGAGCGAAGGCCTGATCGCCGTCGACGGGGATCCGAGCAGCACCCCGGCGTTCGTCGCCCTCGCCGATTAGGGAATCCGGGCATAGAAGCCGGAGTGGTGATCCGGCGACTGCTGGACTGGCGGGACACCAATTCCGCACCCCTTGGCCTGCCCGAGCCGGACGACCTCGCCGTCAGGTCGTTTCCAACCATCAGGACATGTCGCTGCTGGCCAACGCCCTGCGCGACCCGGACGTCGTGACTCGCTAGGTGCCCGCGCCTCCTCCAGGTCGTCGAGTTCTCCGGTGACCGCATCGCCGGCATCACGGCCTTCCGCGACACCGACCACCTCTTCCCCCTCTTCGGCCTGCCTGCACATGTAGGCCCGGCGTGAGGGTGTCCGCATTTCCTGCCGTGACTGCGGTGGGTCGGGGCCGCCCGTAGTCCTGTTGCCGGGCTGGCCGGCCACGCGGACGAATGGGACGCCATCGTCCGAGATCTGAGCCGCTGCTACCGCGTCGTCGCCGTCGACCAGCGCGGCCACGGTGCCAGCGAGCGCCGCCCGCAGGACGTGTGCCGGGCCGCGTACGTCGCGGACACCGCCGCCGTGCTCGAACAGCTCGGTGGCATCATGCCGCCCGAGGAAATCGACGAGATGCTCCGGCGACGGCCTGAGACGGCGGCCCTGAGCGTCCTCGGGACGGGGCACGACGTTCACCTGGAGCGACCGGACGCCCTGTGGCACGTACTCCGTGAGTTCCTTGGAGAAGTCACCCGATCTGCCATGAACCACAGGGCGTGATCACGTTCCCGATCACTGGCCGCTGTTCTCGGCGAGGGTGTGGGCGACGAGGGCGTTGGCATGGCCGTGGCCGAGCCCGTGCTCGGCCTTGAGCCAGTTGACCAGCTCCATGTGCTTGGCCAGCGGCGAGGAGCGGATGAGGTCCTTCCACTCGATGATGGGACGGCCGTACTTCTTCTCGATGGACGGGAAGTAGCTGGCAGGACCCTTCACGGCGTCGGTCATGGGTGCCCCGTTTCGTGTCGTGATGATCTTGGTGGTGTGGATGATGCCTGCGGGAACGGCGGCCGGCTAGGGGATGTCCGGGGCGGCGGCGAGGCGGGCCGTCACCGCGGTCAGCCACAGCAGGCCGAGGCCAGCGCCCGCGGTGAACGCCAGGACGGAGATGGCCGAGGCCATGAAGCCGGCGAGGACGGCCACGGGTACGACGCGGGACGCGACGGCCCAGCCCCGCAGGCCCCGGGCGGCAAGCGGACGGGCCAGAACGACGAACGCGGCACACAGGGCGAGGTAGCCGATCATTCCAGCGAACATGTGGGCTGCACCGTGCCCGCTCATCACCGTCGCGTCCGGGGAGCCCGCGGGGAAACCCGCCCCGGCATCGGCCGGGAAGATCGCCGCAGCCCAGAAGGAAGCACCGAAGACACCGACCAGGACCGGGCCCCATGCTCCACCGGGGCCATCGCGGAGCACCCGCCGCAGCCCCGTCGCGCCGGCGAGCAGCAGCGCGCTGGTGAGCACGAAGCTCGCCGTCTGGATCCAGCCCGCCTCCCCGAGGGCGAGCTGGCTGATCGCGTTCCGGGTGAAGCCGAAGCCGTCCCGCGCGAACCCCTGGGCGAGACCGGCCGCCAGGAAGAGCGGACCCGCCACCATGCCGCCGGCCACGGCCCACCGGGCGGCGGATCGCGACGCGGGCGCGGCGGAAGGAAGATGGCGGGGCGCGGTGAGCGTGTCGGTCATGGCAGGGCCTTCCTCGCTTCGTCGTTGTCACTCATACGACCGACGGCGAAGAGCGGACTCATCGCTCCTGCCGGTGTGCACTGGATCACACACCGACCGAAGCTCCTTGCTACGCGCCTCCGGAACGGCCGTGCCACAACATGCCAGTAGAGACGGTCAACACCCGGCGACGAAGATGCCGCCGTAGGGCTCCAGGGCGATAAAGAGACGTGCCGCGTCCGACGCGCGGGCGGGCGCCGCCGTTCGGCAGAAGGTCCGGCACGCCGGGCGGAGCCCATCCGGCTCTCGGCGGATGCACAGCGGGAGACCGCCTTGGGGTCAGCGGCCCCAGCGCAGCGCTGCCGTCTGTACCGGCGCGTCCCACAGCCGCAGCATTTCCTCGTCGGCCCGGCACAGCGTCACCGAGCACCCCGCCATGTCCAGCGAGGTGACGTAGTTCCCCACAAGGGTCCGAGCCACCTGTACGCCCCGTGCCGCAAGCACCCGGGCCACCTCCGCGTGGAAGCCGTACAGCTCCAGCAGCGGCGTTGAGCCCATCCCGTTCACCAAGGCCAGGACCGGCCCGTCGGCAACCGCGGTCGCGTTCGCCATGTCGTCCAGCACGGAGCCCACCGCGACCTCCGCGATCTCCCCCGCCGACATCATCGGGCGCCGCTCCCGGCCCGGCTCGCCGTGGATCCCGATGCCCAGCTCCAGCTCGCCGTCCGGCAGGTCGAAGGTGGGGGAGCCCTTGGCGGGGGTGGTGCAGGCGCTCAGCGCCACGCCGAAGCTGCCCGAGGCCTCGTTGACCCGCCGGGCGATGGCGGCGACCTGCTCCAGGGGAGCGCCCTCCTCCGCCGCCGCCCCGGCGATCTTCTCGACGAAGAGCGTGGCCCCCGTCCCCCGGCGCCCGGCGGTGTAGAGGCTGTCGGTCACGGCGACGTCGTCGTTGACCAGCACCCGCTCGACCCGGATGCCGTCCTCCTCGGCCAGTTCGGCGGCCATGTCGAAGTTCAGCACGTCCCCGGTGTAGTTCTTGACGACGAACAGCACCCCCTGGCCACAGTCCACGGCCTTTGCCGCCCGCACCATCTGGTCGGGCACGGGGGAAGTGAACACTTCGCCCGGGCAGGCGGCGGACAGCATTCCGTGTCCGACGAAGCCCGCGTGCAAGGGCTCGTGTCCGGAGCCGCCGCCGGAGACCAGACCGACCCGTCCGCCCTGCCGCGCGTCCCGCCGTACGACGACCCGGGCCTCGGCGTCCACGTCCAGGTCCGGGTGGGCTGCCGCCAGCCCCCGGAGGGCGTCGGCGACCACGGTCTGGGGACTGTTGATCAGCATCTTCATCGAGTGCCTCCCGGTCGGAGCCAGCGGGTCAGTGGCCCGGCACCGTGACGGAGCACAGAAACACCGCGCGCGGGCCAGGCGCGTCCGTGAGGGCACGCCCTACGAACAGTGTGCTGCCGCGCCGCGGGTCTCCGCGACTACGCGGACGACGCCCCGGAGAAGGCCCCGGAGGACCGTGCGGGCACTGGCTTCCGCAGGGTCGGCCCCGCCCCGCCTTTCCGGTACGGGCGACCCGTCTTACCCTGAACCGGGGGGCTCGGGGCAGTCGAGTGCCGGTCTTCGGACCGGCGGGAAGCGGGCACCCATGAAGGAGCGCCTGAAAGCATCAGGGCTGGTCGGTGAACTCTCGGCTGAATTCGCCGGCACCATGATCCTCATACTCTTCGGCTGTGGTGTCGTGGCCCAGGTGGTCGCCGGCGGAGCCTTGACGGACCCCCCGGGCGGCCTCGGAAACCACGACAGCATCGCCTGGGCCTGGGGTCTCGGCGTGACCCTGGGCGTCTACGTAGCGGCGAGGCTGAGCGGCGCCCACCTCAATCCCGCGGTGACCGTCGCCCTGGCCGCCTTCAAGGGCTTCCCGTGGAGCAGGGTGGCCCCCTACGCGCTGGCCCAGACCGCCGGAGCCTTCGTTGCCGCCCTGATCGTCCGCTGGAACTACACCGAGGCGCTGGCCAAGGCCGACCCCGGCCACACCATCAAGACGCAGGGCGTCTTCTCCACGCTCCCGGCCAACGGAAACCCGAACCTGCAGGTGACCGAGTGGGGCGCACTGCGCGACCAGGTCATCGGCACCGCGATCCTGCTCCTGCTGATCCTCGCGGTCACGGACCTGCTCAACACGCCTCCCGGCGCCAACCTCGCCCCGTTCATCGTCGGCCTGATCGTCGTGGCGATCGGCATGGCCTGGGGCACCGACGCCGGGTACGCGATCAACCCCGCCCGTGACTTCGGCCCCCGGCTGGCCAGCTTCCTCACCGGGTACGGCGGGGCATGGAGGAATCAGTACGGGAACTTCTACTTCTGGGTGCCGATCGTCGGCCCGCTGATCGGTGGTCTCCTGGGAGCCGGTCTCTACAAGTTCTTCATCGGCAGGTTCCTGCCGACCGCCGAACCGGAGCCCCCCGGACGCGTACCGACACCGGACGAGAGCTGACGCGATCCGGGGGCGGGCCCAGCCTGTTCCGTCCCGGACGACAGCCCCCACGCACGGCATCCCAAAGGAAGGCGGCACCCCATGGCTGACTTCGTCGGCGCAGTGGACCAGGGGACCACGAGCACCCGTTTCATGATCTTCGACCACGCCGGCAACGAGGTGGCGCGGCACCAGCTGGAGCACTCCCAGATCCTCCCGCGCTCGGGGTGGGTCGAGCACGACCCCGTGGAGATCTGGGAACGCACCAACTCGGTGATCCAGAACGCCCTCCGGCACGGAAACCTCGACGCCTCCGACCTGGCGGCCGTCGGCATCACCAACCAGCGCGAGACGACGGTCGTCTGGGATCCCCGCACCGGCCGCCCGTACTACAACGCCATCGTCTGGCAGGACACCCGTACGGACTCCATCGCCGCCGCACTGGAGCGCGGCGGCCAGGGCGACGTCATCCGCCGTAAGGCGGGGCTGCCACCGGCCACCTACTTCTCCGGCGGCAAGATCCAATGGATCCTGGAGAACGTCGACGGCGTGCGGGAAGCCGCCGAGCAGGGCCACGCCCTCTTCGGCAACACCGACTGCTGGGTGCTGTGGAACCTCACCGGCGGACCCGACGGCGGCGTCCACGCCACCGACGTCACCAACGCCAGCCGCACCATGCTCATGGACCTGGAGACCCTCGACTGGGACGACGAACTGCTCGGCTTCTTCGGCGTACCCCGGGCCATGCTGCCCACCATCAACCCGTCCTCCCATCCCGAGGCGTACGGACGGACCCGCACCTCCCGGCCGCTGCGCGAGGCCATTCCCATCACCGGTGTCCTCGGCGATCAGCAGGCGGCCACCGTCGGGCAGGTCTGCTACGCGCCCGGCGAGGCGAAGAACACGTACGGAACCGGCAACTTCCTGGTGCTCAACACGGGGACGGAACTGGTCCGCTCGCAGCACGGTCTGCTGACCACGGTGGCCTACCAGTTCGGCGACGAGCCGGTGGTCTACGCCCTCGAAGGATCCATCGCGGTCACCGGCTCCGCCGTGCAATGGCTGCGCGACCAGCTGAAGATCATCGGCGACGCCGCCGAGAGCGAGCGCCTGGCCAAGACGGTGGAGGACAGCGGCGGTATCTACTTCGTCCCCGCCTTCTCCGGCCTGTTCGCCCCGTACTGGCGCTCCGACGCCCGCGGTGCGATCGTCGGTCTGGCCCGCTACCACGACAGCGGACACCTGGCGCGGGCCACCCTGGAGGCCATCTGCTACCAGACCCGCGACGTCGTGGAAGCCATGGAGCAGGACTCCGGCGTCCACCTCGACGTGCTCAAGGTGGACGGCGGCGTCACCGCCAACGACCTCTGCATGCAGACCCAGGCCGATGTCCTCGGCGTACCGGTCAGCCGTCCCGTGGTCGCCGAGACGACCGCGCTCGGCGCCGCCTATGCGGCCGGGCTCGCCACCGGCTTCTGGCGCGACACGGACGAACTGCGCACCCACTGGCAGGAGTCCAAGCGCTGGGAGCCCGCGTGGTCGCAGGATCGGCGCAACGAAGGGTACGAGGGCTGGAAGCGGGCGGTGGAGCGCACACTCGACTGGGCCAAGGTCGAATAGGTTCCGCCCGCCGCGCGCGCCCGCAGCACCGAGGAGGAGACCATGGTCGATCCGGTGGCCCTCTCACCCCAAGCCCGCGCGCAGGCCCTCGCCGACATGGGACGGGGCGAACTCGACGTCCTTGTCGTCGGAGGCGGCGTCGTCGGCTGCGGAGCCGCCCTGGACGCCGCCACCCGGGGCCTGAGCGTCGGACTCGTCGAAGCCCGCGACTGGGCCTCGGGCACGTCCAGCCGCTCCAGCAAACTCATCCACGGCGGTCTGCGCTACCTGGAGATGCTCGATTTCCGCCTCGTCGCCGAAGCTCTCAAGGAACGGGGCCTCCTGCTCCGGTACCTCGCCCCCCACCTGGTGCGTCCGGTGCCGTTCCTCTACCCCCTGCAACACCGCGTCACGGAGCGCCCGTACGTCGGTAGCGGCGTGCTGCTGTACGACGCGATGGCCAGGGCCTCCGGCACCTCCGGCGGCCTGCCCGTCCACCGCCACCTGAGCAAGCGTCGGGCCCTGCGCGAGGCGCCCGCGCTGCGCTCCGACGCACTGGTGGGCGCCATCCAGTACTGGGACGCCCAGGTCGATGACGCCCGCCACACCCTGTTCCTCGCCCGTACGGCCGCCTCGTACGGGGCGCTGACCGCCAACCGCACCCGCGTCAGCCGCTTCCTGCGGCAGGGCGAGCGGGTGGTCGGCGCCGTGGTCACGGACCTGGAGAGCGGCGAGGAGACGGAGGTGCGGGCCAAGCAGGTCATCAACGCGACCGGGGTGTGGACGGATGACACCCAGGCCATGGCCGGCACCCGCGGCCAGTTCCACGTCCGCGCCTCCAAAGGCGTCCACCTGCTCGTCCCCCGTGACCGGATCAACTCCCGCACCGGACTGATCCTGCGCACCGAGAAGAGCGTGCTGTTCGTCATCCCCTGGGGCCGGCACTGGATCATCGGGACCACCGACACCGACTGGACGCTCGACAAGGCCCACCCGGCCCTCAGCTCCAAGGACGTGACCTATCTGCTGGAACACGTCAACAGCGTCCTGGCGACCCCTTTGGTCCCCGAAGACGTCGAGGGCGTCTACGCCGGCCTGCGCCCCCTGCTGTCCGGCGAGGCGGCGGAGACCAGCAAGCTGTCCCGGGAGCACCTCGTCGCGCATCCGGTACCCGGACTCGTCGTGGTGGCGGGCGGCAAGTACACCACCTACCGGGTGATGGCCGAGGACGCGGTCGACGAGGCCGCCCGCGCCCTGGACGAGAAGGTCCCCGGCTGCATCACGGACCGCGTTCCGCTGCTGGGCGCCGACGGCTTCCCGGCTCTGTGGAACTCCCGGCACCGGCTCGCCGGGCACTCCGGGCTCCATGTCGCCCGTATCGAGCACCTCCTGAACCGCTACGGCTCCCTGGCGCCCGAACTGCTCGCCCTCGTGGCGGCCGACCCCGCACTCGGCGAGGCGCTGCCGAGTTCCGACGACTACCTGAGGGTCGAGGCCGTGTACGCGGTGACCCACGAGGGAGCTCGCCACGTGGAGGACGTCCTCGCCCGGCGCACCCGGATCTCCATCGAGTCCTGGGACCGCGGGGTGGACGCGGCGCCGACCGTGGCCCAGCTGATGGCGCCCCACCTGGGATGGAACCGGGCACAGCAGGACCGCGAGGTCGACCACTACCTCAGGCGCGTGGCTGCCGAGCGCGAGGCCCAGCAGCAGCCGGACGACCGGACCGCCGACGCGGTCCGGCTCGGAGTGCCCGACATCAACCCGGTGAACTGAACGGCCGCACGCGGGGGGCTTCGCCACGGCGGACGCGCCCTCGCCGGTCAGGCGTGCTCGCCGGTCAGGCGTGCTCGCCGGTCAGGCGTGCTCGCCGGTCAGGCGTGCTCGCCGGTCAGGCGTGCTCGTCCGAAGGCTGCTGGGGAGGCTGGACCGACCAGCTCGGCGGCTCGTCGTGGCCCGAGTCCTCGTCGCGCTCCGCGTCGGCGGCTGTCGCCTGGATCTTGCCCGACGCATGGTGGACCGGCGCGTATACGGCGTAGAGCTGCAGGGTCTCGTCACCGATGTTGGTGACGTTGTGCCAAGTGCCGGCGGGCACGAGGATGGCCCAGCCGTCCTCGACTTCCTGGTCGAAGTCGAGTCGATCCTTCGTGCGGCCCATCTGGACGCGGCCCCGGCCTGCGTCCACTCGTAGGAACTGATCGGTCTCCGGGTGCGCCTCCAAGCCGATGTCCTCACCCACGGGGATCGACATGAGGGTCAACTGAAGGTACTTCCCGGACCAGGCGACCGCACGGTAGTTCGTGTTCTCGAGCGTCGTCTTCTCAAGGTCGAAGCTCTGAGGTTCCGGCCCGATGTCCTTGATGGTCATACTTCTCTCCCGGTCAACGTAGGCGGTACACGGCCGCGGTATTGCGCCGGCCCACGTCAACGTTCTCAGAGCCCTGGGCTCTTCTGCCCGCAAGCAGGCGAGTCGCGACGGCGCGGCGGTCTGGGGCTCGGTGAGGGGCCCCTGATCACCGCGCCGATGACTTCTTGGCTGACCGTGAGGGGAAGCCCATCACCGGGGCAGGCTCATTGACAGCGAAAACGGTGTCGCAGCGGTCGCGCACGTAGTCGTTGTGGGTGGCGATGACGACGGCGCATCCGGCGTGACTCATCTCGCGGAGGATGTCGACGACCATGGTGGTGTTGGCGTGGTCGAGGGCGCCGGTCGGCTCGTCGGCGAGTACGAGTGCGGGCTGCTTGACCATGAGTCGGGCAAGGGCCACCCGCTGCTGTTCTCCGCCGCTGAGGTAGTGGATCTTCTCCTTCTCCCGCCCGGCGAGGCCGACGCGGTCGAGGGCCTCGGCGATGGTGAAGCGAGGGGTGTGCTTCAGGGACCGCCGGGGTTTGATGGCGGCCTCCAGGTTGGCCGCGACGGTGGCGTTCTCGATCAGGGCGTAGTTCTGGAAGAGGTAGCCGAGTACCTCGCGGCGGAACCGCCGGATCCCGCGCCGGTCGAATCGGGTGATGTCCTTGCCCTGGTGCCGGATCGCGCCCGCGCTGGGTGTTTCCAGGAGACCGAGGCAGTTGAGGAGGGTGGATTTACCCGAGCCGCTGGGGCCGACCAGGGCGAGCATCTCTCCGCCGTTGATGGTCAAGGTGACGTCGGACCACAGGGTCCGGGGTCCGAAGGATTTCGACAGCTTCTCAATATCGATCACGGCGCTGCTCCTCCTGAGTGACGGGGTGTGGGTGTGGGTGGCTTCATTCGGTCGCCCCTTCCTTGACGATTCGGCGGTGGAAGACCATCAGCGCCAGGAGCACGGCACCGGCCTCGAAGGCGACCAGCCCTGCGGTGAGGCCCAGGTCCAGCGCGGTGATCTGCGCGGGTTCGCTGGGGGCGGGGATGCCCAGGGCCGTGTACTCCTTCAGCTCCTGGTTCTGCTGCCACACGTCGAACGGGACCCAGCCGGCCAGGAGAACGGCGAGGACTCCCTCGACGGCCAGCACGGAGCGGTGACTGGCCGCGAACCTCCAGCCGCTGATGTGCTTGACGAAGATGGCCTGGGCGTTCTTGCGGGAGTAGACGATGCAAACGCCGATGCCGGTGATGACGAGCACGGCCACGGCCACGGCCAGGTTGAACAGATGGAGCCGGAAGTCATTCAGCGCGTCCCTCATTTGCAGAGCCGCGTTCTGCCCGACCGGACGGATGGCTATGACTTCGTCCTGCAGCCTGTTCGCTTCGATGCCCGCCTGGATGTGGGACGGGTCGGGGAAGACCACACCTCCCTGAGTGGCGAACGAGGTGTAGGCGTTGTCGGTGAGGAACCGCGACCCGTTGGGGACCACGACGAGCACCGGGTCGCTGACCAGCGAGCGGTCTTCCTTGATGTTGCGGGCGGCGGTGTGCGCCTGGTCGCCAGAGCTGTAGCCGAAGACTCGTTGGCCGCTCTTGGCGGTAAGCGTCTGCACCTGGTCCGGCCGGATGCGTTCCGGTTGGGCTGGGCTCAGGGTTCCGGGGATCTCCGCAGCGATGGCCGATGCGTGCCGGCCGAGGGATTCGGGCACGAGCACGCGCACGGCGTGGGCGTCGGGGCCCTTGCCGTCCTGTGGTGCGGGGGTAAAGCGCCGCCCCGCGGGATCGAAGAAGGGCTGTTGGGCGAGGAAGGTCTCGTTGACGATGAGCATCTCGCCCTGGGGCAGGCCGGAGCGTGGCCCTATGTCACGGAGTTCCCGGCGCCCGGCGACGATGAGCTTGCCAGCCGCGTCGGATTGGCGCAGCCATCGCCCGACACGCTCTTCCATCACCTTCGTGTCGTCTTCGCCCAGGCTGCCGTTGAGACGGATCGCGGATGTCTCGCCCACCTTGGCGTAGACGTCCCTGCTCTCCTGGCGGGAAAGGACGTCCTGGCCGGCCGCGACGACAGAGGTGGCGATGCTGAGGGCGAGCAGCAGGGCGGGGACGCGTACGAGGTACGCGGAGACGGACGCGGCTCTGGCGGGCAGTTCGCCCTTGAGGGCGGGCAGGACGTCGGTCTTGAAGGTCAGGGCGAGCACGGCCGCGTGGGTGGCCAGCATCAGAAGGACGAGAAGGCCGGCGATGGCTGCGGTCACCGAAGCGAAGAGGCCGATCCAGGCGAGACCGTTGTACAGGCCGAGGAGGGCCAGGACCCCAGCGGCTACGGCGCCGGCCGCGATCGCGCCGAACGCAGCCAGCTGCCGCAGGTCACGGAGCAGGATCTCAGCGAAGGACCTACCCTGCAGGCGCAGCACCCCGTACGTCTTCGCGTTGAGCAGGACGCTCGCGCCGGTCATCGTCACAGCGGCGAGAGCGACTACGCCGAGCGCCAGGGCGAGAGTGCCGTCCGCGTAGTAGGGAGCCAGTTCCGCGAGGGAGAGCGGGTGCTGCACGCTCGCCTGCAGGCCCAGACGGGCGAACTCGGCCACCAGGGCATCGGCGGCCTCCGGCGGCCCGAACACGTAGTAGAAGCCCCGCGGGTCCCGCTGTCCGATCTCGGCGAGCGGATGCACCTCGGTGCGGTAGTCCCGGCCGAACGCCGGATAGCCCTCGTCCAGCCATGACGCCGCATCGGAGTCCGGGATGCCGGAAGCGAGGTAGAGGTGTCGGCGGCCGTCGGGGTCCTTCAGGTCGGGCACCTCGCGGGCGACCGAGACCTTGTGGTCGGCGGCGAACGATGCCAGATCCCCCGCGACCTGCGACCCGCTCGTCGAGTCGTCGGAGTCAAGCACCCAGACCACAGCCGAGTGACCGAGCACCCAGTCCTCGTCCAGCCCCCGCACGAACAGAAACGACACCACCGCGGAGAACGCGAGCACGGCGGCGTAGATGAATTTGATCCCTCGGTGCAGCATCGACTACCTAGGTTGGAGCGCTTGGGGGCATGACATGGGGCCGAACGGATCGCCGAAGAGCCCAGCCGTGTGGGGGACCTGTTTTCGGCCCCCCACATGGTCAGGGATGGCTACGCGAAGCTCGAACAACCGGGAAGGTTCTCAGCTGCAGTTGGAACGGTAGTACGACTCGTTACCCCAGGCCGCCTCCGGCGCCGACGCGTAGGACGTCTTCCCCTTCTCGACGTTGCCGCTCTGCGCGAGGTACTTGCCCTTCGCCGAGGAACCGTGGCAACGCTCGCCGTGGTAGTAGTTCGAGTACACGAAGTCGCTGCTGCTGACGCCGAAGTACCACTTGCCGCCACTGACATCCGACTCACCGGCCAGCGCCGGGGCAGCGACGGCCACCACGAGCGCACCAGCTGCGACAGCACCCTGGAACATACGACTGACCTGCATGTTTATCTCCATCTTCGAGATCAGAACGGGGATGGCTTACGGGAAACGCAGAGAACCGCGAAGGTTCTCAGCTGCAGTTGGAGCGGTAGTACGACTCGTTGCCCCAGGCCGCCTCCGGCGCCGACGCGTAGGACGTCTTCTCCTTCTCGACGTTGCCGCTCTGCGCGAGGTACTTGCCCTTCGCCGAGGAACCGTGGCAACGCTCGCCGTGGTAGTAGTTCGAGTACACGAAGTCCTTGCTGTTGACGCCGAAGTACCACTTGCCGCCACTGACATCCGACTCGCCGGCCATCGCCGGGGCAGCGACGGCCACCACGAGCGCACCAGCTGCGACAGCACCCTTGAGCATGCGACTGACCTGCATGTTTAGCTCCATTTTCTTGATCAACTCTGGGAACGAGGCCCAATCATGTGGAGCACATAATCATTTGGTCAACTCGACTCCTGGCATGGCCAAAACCCGCCCTCGATGCCCCCGCCATGCCGAACGCCGCCACAGCGCTTGGCCGCAAGGGCCGACAGGGCCGCCTCAGTTCAGGCTCGCTCCCGACAACTGTCTTAAAACTGCCTGCTATTGACTGACCATCTGTGGTGCACCCACACCGCATAAGAGAGACACATCACACCCGAGACCCGCTCGTACCTGCCAGTTCACCCGAGTCCTCTCCCTTGGATCCGGTAGACGAGGGCTCCCCACGACAGCGTCACGCCACCACAGTGCGGCTCATTACCGACCCATCCCCCGGCGACCCCTGCGCACGATCACCACGACCACACCCGACGGGAAGGTGCACCACTTACCTGGTGGACAAGACGTACCGTGTGGTGGAGAGCCGCCACCCGCTGGGTGCGGCGGTGGGGTCCACGTACGACGCGGCCAGCGGCGGACCGGCCCGACCTCCTCCGGACGTCGGATCACATTCGAGCGCGATGCGATGGGCTGCGAAACGGGCCGCACGAACAAAGCCCCAGGCCACAGACCTGGGGCTTGTTTTGCTGTCCAGATCCTTCTGGGCTCTCATGCCATTCGCGTGCCACAAGTGCCTTCGTAGGGCGTCAGGGGGTTGGGCCCCGGGCGCTACGCGATGTCGAGTGGCTGCCGTCCGGTCAATCGCCTCTCACGCTGAGGCCGACGGGCGGGGTGTGGATCGCGTCCTCCTCGGCGCTGGAGGGATAGGCGCTGGAGGGATAGCCGGCCTTTCGACGCCGCCCGCTGGGGAGGGGCCTCATCCGTGTGCCTCGCTTCGCAGGCGACATGATGCGGGCCGTCGCTGTGCGTGTCAGCGTGATCCCAGAGGAATCCGTACCCAGTCATCCAGAGGAGTCGCCGTCATGGACGGTAGTCAGGACAAGCGTCAGGAGCCGAGCAAGGGCCGCGAGGCGCAGGAGCACCATCGTCCCGGAGACCCTGCGCAGGCCCAGCCGGGCAAGTCGTCCCGCGAGAAGGGACAGAAGCCCGGCCCGAAGGAGGCCTCACGCCGCCGTGAGGACGACCTGCTGCGCGAAGAGGACCTGCACGACGAGGGGCTCTGACCAGCGCACGACTCGCCCACATGCCCAGCCCGGCCGGTCCACAGTCACTCCGGCCGGGCTCTGTGGCATCCCGACCGACGCCGGAGGGGACCGGGCCGCCCGCCACGGTGGCGCCGCGCTCTCGGCTCGGCCGCTGAGGATTCGCCGTCAGCCTGCCGCGTCGGCACTGTCCTCAGGTTCGGGTGTGGTGGCGATGAGGATCTGAGCGGCCTGCGTGATGTTGTCGGCGCGGACGGCGCGGGCCATCACGTCGCGAGCGTCGTCGGCGCTGGTGTCCGGGGGAACCACCAGCAGGGCGAAGTGGTCGTTGTGGCCGCGGGTGACGAGTACGGTGTCGTCGCCGACCGGGTCGGAGTCGAGGTGCACGATCTGGTCGTCGATGACCAGGCGGGTGGGGAGGCCGTTCCAGGCGGACGCGTCCACGCCGACCCGGGTGATGGGCCCGAGGTGCTCGGTCAACGCGCTGATCAGCGCGGGCAGCTCGGTCTCGATGTCACGGGTGCGCGGCCACCACGCGCCGTCCAGGCGCCCCTGCCGGGAGCTCGTGGTCTCCAGCCGCAGCAGCGCCGTACCGGGCTTGATCGCCTGGTGGATGGCGTCCGGCAGGAGCAGTGGCGGCGTGTGTGGGGTGTCGGAGTCAGCCATGTGGATCCGCCCGTCTACGGGGTACGGCCGCACTGCGCCGGCCTGCCGTTCTTTCACGGTACTCCCGCCACTCGCTCCGCGGCCCGCCGGAAAATGCCTGTTCAGGCCGGTCACAGTCCGTCGAACAGGCGTACAGTGAAAGCACCGGAAGTACTTCGCACACCGGCTTCACGCGGGTGTCATTTTCGGCGATCGCCTAAATACCGGGCTGCCGACGGGTAGTCCGGGGGCAGGTCCACATCATGACCACGACCCTCGACCGGACCGCGCCCCGCGACCTCGCCGCAGAGCTTCCGGCTCGCTTGTCCCTCACCCCCAAGAGCACGCTCGCCGGCCAGCTGGACGGCGCCTGGTGGCCCTGCTCCCGAAACCTCGAAGCCGAGCTCCCGGTGTTGCTGGCTGCCCTGGACGAGCCCTGGGGCCGCATCACCCGCGTCACCGTGAACCCCACCCGCTGGCCCGTCGTACCGCACACCGTGCCCATGGACGGGCGCACGCTGCACGTGGGCTGGTTCACCGAACAGGACCCCGACAAGCTGATCCTGCTCTCCTACACCGTCGGCCGCTGGGACCTCCTCGTGATCCCGCCCGAGACTGCACCCGCAGCCGCGGCCCGCCTGATGGCCGCCGCGACGATACCGGGCAGCGTCCTCACCGCGGGCGCGCTGATGACCAACGAAACTGCCATCGGGCGCGACATCCGCGACGCCCGTCGCCGGCAAGACACCTGGGAGGGCGAAGGCGGGGCATGCACGTCCGCCTTCCGGAACTTGCCGGACCGAAGCACCCTCCCGCTGCCCGGAAACGGCTGGCGGTGAGCTCCGTGGAGACCGTCGTCCTCATCACGGTGATCATCCTCGCGATCGCCATCGGAATGCGCTGGATCCACCTGCTGAACGCCCAGCACCACGCGCGGATCGAGGCCCACCACTTCAGCGACCCCCTGCCGAGGCCTCCCGGCCTACCGGACGACACCGGTCGTCGAGCCCTCCACACGGATGCCGACCGGTGAGGAACAGACCTTCCTCCGACCGGGGGCAGCGGTCGGGGCGCCACGGCGCCCCGACCCGCCGGCCTCTCATCCTCCCTGAAAGGGAACACGCCCACGTGAAATACATCGAGACCCAGACCCTGCCGTCGCTCGGGCACGCCGAGGTACGGATCATCGCGCACACGCCCGAAGCCGCCCGCATGGTCGCGGAAGCCCTTCGCGGCTGCTTCGCCGGAGCGGAACAGCGCAGCTACCCCGGTCTCGACGGCGACACCCGCCTCCACCTCACCGTGGACACGGCGACACCCGCCGGCCCCGCCCGCGCGCGGCTGACCGCCGGCCTGTCCCCCGTCGGCGCCGACGCCCACTCCGACGAGATCTGAGAAGACCCGGCGGGCCCCGGAGCGCACCCCTCACACGAAAGGACGCGGTCATGGCCACACTGCGCGAACGCAAGACCTACCGCGATCAGGTGCTCCGGGCCCTGTACGAAGCCGTCGAAGGCAACCGCCTCCTCGGCATCACCGGAGCACAGCTGCAGCGCGACCTGCACGTGCCGGAACAGGACCTGGCCGCCGCCTGCACTTACCTGGCCGGCGAAGGACTGATCACCGTCGACTGGGAACCCGGCAACACCCCCGCGATGGTCACCCTCACCCACGAGGGGATCCGGCGCATGGAGGCCGAGGAGGAAGGCACGGCCACGGGCCCGGCCTGACCGAAAGGCACGCCCTGACGTATTGATCACGAGCGTTCAGCTTCGCCCGGTGTGCGCGGGGACGCGAACGCCGGGCGAACCGGAAAAGGCCGTCGGGCACGAAGCCGTGTGGCGTGCCCAGTTGTGGGGGAACCTCCTGGAGGCCAGGCCGCCCATGCATCCGGACGCCGGCCCGCCGCCCCGTTGGAGGCACACAGGATGACCGTCGGAGGGGACCGGGACCCGGACCGCTCGGAGAGCTTCGGGGAGGAACTGCTCGGGGTGTCCCTGGACCGTGCGCCCGAGCTGGCGCCGCACATGGTCGGCCGCCGAGCCGGCCCGGCTGGGGAGCCGCGAACCACAGATCCTGCTCCGGGACTACGGACAGCGGGCCCAGCCCCAGGGAGCTGGAGCAGGCTGACCAGGGGAGTCCGAGGTGGTTTCGCCGCGTGCCCGCATGAGGGTGCGGGACAGGTCCCGGGCCACCGCGCGGAGGGGGCGAAGCCCCCCGGCCGACGGGATTCCGAACGGCTCGGAACGCTCCTCGCAGGCGGCCCTGCGCTCGTACCTCGCATCCTGGACGCGCGGCCCCGACATCCACGAGCTGGTGAAGGGAACGCGACGTCTGGCGTTTCCTCGCCCAGGACAGTTCAGCCCGCCCGGTGACACACCCGTGGGACTGGCACCGCCGCCCCCGGAACTCCGTTCAGAAGGCGCTCAGCGCGTCGTGGGTGTTGGTGCGATACAGGCCGACCTTCGGGTTGGCTACGCTGCCCGGCTTGGCCAGCTGGAGGCTGACGCCGTCCGCGTTCGGCATGTGCTCCTTGTCGGCCAGGACGTTGACCTCGTCGGCCACGGGGCCGGTGCCACCCGACGGGTTGAGGTTCACGGCCGCGTACGCGGTGGCGCCGGGGTGCACCGGGTACGCCGGGGCACCGCCCAGTCCACCGGGGGCAGTGGCCTGGAGACCGAGCGCGCCGCCCTTGGCGCTGAAGCCGACGGTGGGGAAGTAGTCCAGACCGCAGGAGGTGGAACCGTTGTTGGTCACGGTGATGACCCGGACGGTGGCCGGAGTACCCGTCGGGGAAGTGACCTTGACGGTCAGGTCGCGCGCCGAGCAGGAGTGGGTGTAGGCGTAGGAGTCACCGGTGTCCCCCGTGTCCTTGCCGCCCGAACCGGCTTTCGCCGGGGTGGTGGTGGCCGTGCCGGTTCCGGTGCCCTTGCCCGCGGACGGGGCTGCGGAGGCGCCCTCCCCGGACGGCGTCACGGTCCCGGTCGAGACCGGCTTGTCCGCGCTCTTGGTCGCGGCGGGGTCCGCGGTCGGCCCGCTGGCGCTGTCCGAGCCGCCGCAGGCGGTCAGGGCCAGAGCGAGGCCGACGGTGGCGGTGGCCAGGGCAGTGGTGCGGAGTCGGTAGGTACGCATGGGGAACTCTCCGTGTCGGTGCGGTCGTCAGACGGAGGCTTCCGCTTCCTGTTCTCTGACGAGACGTTGGGTGGGGCTGCTGTTCCGGTCGGCTGCTGCCGCAGGCGGCCGAGGGCGGTCGGTGGGGCGGGTGGGGCCCCCGTTGGGGCCCTCCCGTTGCGACCGCCGAATCCGCCCGCCGATCCGATCGGCGGACCGACGGGCTGATGACCCAACTGTGCGGCTGGTTTTGTCCCAGTGGCGTCCGCACCGGGATAGTAGGAACCCTGGAACGCTCCCGACCCTTCTCACCTGGGCGATCGGGCGAGCCTGGAACGTGCTTCCGGGATGAGGGGGAGGGTGGAATGGCCACGGAGACGGAGCGGTTCGCGGAGCTGATGCGCGGATTCAAGGAGCGCTCGGGGCGCAGCTACGGCACGCTCGCGAAGCGTCTGCACTCCAGCAACTCGACGCTGCACCGCTATTGCAGCGGCGCGGCGGTGCCCACGGATTACGCCCCGGTGGAGCGGTTCGCCCGAGTCTGCGGTGCCTCGGCCGACGAACTGGTCGCGCTGCACCGGCAGTGGCTGCTGGCCCTGGTGGAGCGGCGGCGGGGGGTAGCGGAGGGGCAGGCCCCGGGGTCGGGGGCGGCGGACTCCGCGGCGGCGCCGGGCGGTGACGCCGCGCCGGAGGTGCCGCCTGCATCGGCGATGGTCGTGGCTGGGGAGGCTTCGGAGGTCCGGCCGCAGGCGGAGACCGACCCCGCACCGGCCCCGGCGCCCGCGGCCGGGTCCGCCCCGGCGCCCGGAGCTGCCGGTGCGGAGGCCGCCCCGGCGCCCACCCCCACTCCGGCGCCCGCGCCGGCACCGGCGGAGGCGCCCGCTCCTGCACCGGCAACGGAGGCAGCCGCAGACGCCCCCGCCGCCCTCATCCAGCCGGGCTCCGCCCGGGCCTCCGTGCCGCGGGTCCGGCGTCCTCGGCTGCTGCTCGCCGTTGCAGCCGCCGTGGCCACCGCGGCGGTGGCGGGGATCGCCGCCGCCGTCTCCGCCCTGGGAGATACGAGTCACGGGGACACGCGCCACGGCGCCGTCCAGCCGTCCTCGCGCGAGCGGGCGGCGGCGGGTCCGGCCTTGCCGTCCGACGGGTCGTCGTCACCCACGCCCAGCGCCGATTCCACTCCCCCGTCCAGCCCCGGACCGTCGTCCCCCTCGACAGCCACCGCCAAGGAGGGGGCCTCCCCCACCGCCCCGTTCACCGTCAACGTCCTGCCCGACAACTGGGACAGCCCCTGCGACCAGTGGTTCGCCCTGGACAAGGCACCCGGCACGGTCCCCCCACCCCCCGCCGGGCAGGCGACCGAAGGGTGGGCCCGGGCCCTGGACGCCGTCCCGGCGGGGCACCTGCGCATGCAGCTGACCGTCCAGGGCACCGAGGGCAAGCCCGCGGTCCTGCACGCGCTGTACGTCCATGTCGTGAGCGGCCGCAAGGCTCCCGGCTGGAACGCGTACACGATGGGCGCCGGTTGCGGCGGCGCGCTGGTGCCGGCGTCCTTCGCCGTGGACCTGGACGACGCCTCCCCGAGGGCCAGGCCCGTACCCGGCAGGGAGGGCGAGCGGCCGACGGCCTCGACCGACTTCCCGTACAAGGTCTCCGCCACCGACCCCCAGGTCCTGAACGTCGACGCCGCCACACTCGGTCAGGACGTCAGCTGGTACCTGGAGCTGGCCTGGAGCAGCGGCGACCGCCAGGGCACCACCCGCATCGACGACCACGGCCGCCCGTTCCGCACGGTCGCCTTGAACGCCGGCCACAGCTACTGGTACAACGCGAACAAGAACGCCTGGCTGCCGGACACGGAATGAAAGCCCCATTGCACCCGGTCCGAAGAGCGACCGCAGCCCGGACGTGCCGTCCGGGGCAGTCGGCCTCTGACGCAACCAACTCGACTGTGCCGAACCCAGCCGTCACCGCCTCGACCTCCACTTCGTCGACACGGTCGACACCGTCGAAAACGATCGAGTCCCGGAACGGTGCATCGGTCAGCATGACCAGCAATCGTCACCCGCCACTTGAGCCCGCATGGATGTCGGAGTGCCGGTGTTCGCCGCCGGCACAGGCAAGGGCGGCTACGCGGAGGGAACCGCGGGTATCGAGAAGGCCCCCTGGGGCATCCCCGACCTGCTGTCCTCTCCCCCGCCCCGGCCCGGGCGTCGCCGCACCAGCCACCTGCGGGTGCTGTTCGCCAGCCGTCTCAGCGGCGACATGTCAGCGTGATCCGAGAGGGAGCTGTACCCCAGCAGGGCAAAGTCGTCCCGCGAGCAGGCAGAAGCCGGGCCAGAGGGAGACCTCACGCCTCTGAGCAGAGCACCACTCGCCCACGCACGCAGAGCCCAGCCGGTTCACGCTCGCCCCGGCCGGGCTCTGAGAACGGCCGGGCGTCGTCTGGACTGCGGCCATGGCTTCTGGGACTGTAAGGGGACAACCAGCCTGGTCTGGTGGGAGACCCCGCGCCGCCCCTACGGCCATACCAGTGGCCAAGGCCTGGTACGGGTGGTCTCGCTCGGCTGCGTGCGGCCCTACGCCACGCGCTCAGCGGCCTTTTCTCCCGCATCGGCGGGCGACCGTGAAGGGCTCGACCCCCGAACGGGGACGAACCATGAACGACGGCATCCGCGTCACCATGCGCCACGATCCAGAAGTCACGGTCATCACGGTGGCCGGCGAACTGGACATGGACACCTGCCCGACCCTCCACCAGGCCACCGCCGCCGCGGCAGCCGATGGCGCCCCTTTGCACATGGACCTCGTCGGTGTGCCCTTCATGGACGTCTTCGCACTGCACCTGCTGCTCGACCTCCAGCACGACTTCCAGCAGCGTCAGGCATCGTTGACCATCAGCGGATTCCAGCGGCAGCCGACACGGCTCCTCACCCTCACCTCCAGCGAGAACCTGCAGCTCCGCTGCACCCCGCCGCGCAACGTCGTGTTCGCGCCGGTCTTCCGGGAGTTGGGGTACCTCCCGACGCCGCCTTGAGGCACGCAGCCGCACACGCCGCCGACGTCACGCCTCGTCGGTGTTGATCACTACACCCGGGCGGAGCCGTGCCAAGCCCTGGCCCGTCGGAAACGCTCAGAGGGATCCAGCGGCTGACCGGCGCCCTGCCCAAGGCGGGTTACCGTTCTCACGCCTGAGGCCGAGCAGCCCGAGCATGGTACGACCGCCCCGGGCAGCAGCCCGAACGGCGACGAGCGGCCCACGGCATCTGACGCGATGCCCTCGCTAGGGCGCACTCGGGCGCGTCTCCGAGCCCGGGGCCTCGGCCGGCTGCTCTGCCGAGGTGCCGTGCTCAGGGGCTTTACGCCAGCGGGCTTCGCAGAACGAGTAGAGGCCGAACAGCAGGAGGCCCACCGCCGCCGCGATCAGCAGCACGGGCCCGGCGGGCGTGGCGGCGAACGAACGCAGCGTCTCGTCCATGCCCTTGGCTTCCCCGGGATCGAACCGCACCGCGGCCAGCACGACGAACAGCCCGGACACCGCCGCGACCACGCCGGTCGCCACGCCGCCGACAATGCCCAGCCCCGCGACCACCCGCCGCGTCACCGGGCTCATCTTGCCCGTCCGCAAGTTCTGCTCGAACTTCCGCATCAGGCTCCGGACCACGATCACCACGCCGACGATGACCAGGACGGCTCCGACCACACCGACGAGCACCCGCCCGAAGGGCCAGGTCAGCACCCTCGCGGTGTAGTCCTTCGACGCCTCATCGCCGGGACGGCCCCCGGCGGACCCGCCGACCAGCGCGGTCTGCACCACCCCGATACAGATCACGGCGTAGAAGACCGCCAGCCCCAAAGAGCCCAGGCGCCGGGTCCACTTGTCACCGCCCGTCACCGCCTGTCCGAACGCGGCCTCGGACAGGCGCCACAGCGCCATAGCCGCCAGTCCCACGACCAGCGCCCACAGCAGCACCCGGCCGAACGGCTGCTCCCCGATGGTCCGCACCGCACCGGACCGGTCGGCCTCCTTGCCGCTGTCGCCGCCCAACCCCATCTGCACGGCCAGCAGCCCAACCAGTACGTAGATCACACCGCGCGCGGAGAGTCCGACCCTGGACAGGACCTCCATGGCACGGCTGTTGGACACACGCCGCCCCGGGGATCCGGCCTGGGCGGCACTGCCGTTCCTTATGGCCATACCTGGCACCTCCGGGGCCCTGCCGTGAGGCGGACAGGGCGGGCGCAGTGGTCAGTGCTTGAAAACGTCCTTGATCTTCGCCCCAGCCTGCTTGACGTTGCCCTTGGCCTGGTCACCACGGCCTTCGGCCCGAAGGTGCCAGTTGCCGGTGACACGGCCGACGGTCTTCTTGGCGCCGCCCTTGGCCGCCTCGGCCTTGTGCGCGATCTTCTTGCCGATACTCACAGGTCTCCACCCTTCGTCATCTTCTGCCGGCGACGCCCCGTCCAGGGCTGCCCCGGCGGTTGGTCGGCAGAGCCCTGTCGGCCTACCGGGGCTCGGATCGGCGCTTGAACGGGTTGAGCCCCCTGCGGCGCTCGCCTTCGGGGTTGGGCTCTCGCGCGCTCGTCGTCTGCGGGCGGGAGGTACCGCGCTGGTCTACGACGTCTTCGCGGTCGTTGCCGACAGCGGCCGTCTCGCGGCGCGCCGTGCGTGTGGGGTACGCGTCGCGGCCGCGGCGAGAGGGGCGGCGGGCAGCGGCCAGGAGAAGGCTCAGCCCGAGCATGGCCACGGCCCCGACGACGATGCCGTAGAGGAAGAGTGAGCCGGTGGAGCCGGTGACGTGGTAGTCGAATACGGAGAATTCACCGGTCAGCTCGTGGGCGCTGCCGTCGTTGGTGACGACGCCGGTCACGCCGACGACCAGCGCGGCGATCAAGAGGATGAGTCCGAGGATGACGAGCATGGCGCGCTCCATAGGTACGCTCGCTGTCTCTCCACGGTAGGACTGCGCTGTCCGGGAAGCCACCGTCGGGGGGCGGACCTAGGAGATCTCGGCAGTCGTGAAGATCCGGTCCAGGTGGTGGCGGAGCACGGCGATGGCCGACTCCGGACTCCGCTGGCCCACGAGGATGCTGGTGCCCATGGTCGCCGCCATCGCGAGCAGGCTGATCGCCTCCGTGCGCGCGTCCGCGACGGGGTCGGCCAGGCCTGACGCCTGTGCCTGTTCGAGGAGTCCGGTCAGGGCGTTCTCCGCGGCGTCAGGGTTGTCGATGAAGGGCTGGGCGGCCAGCGCCTCGTCGGTCACCGACAGGATCGCGTAGGAGCTGTACAGCAGGTGGAACGTGCGGCTCTCCTCGTCGGTCGGCAGCGAGGCCAACAGCAGCGCCTCCACCGTGGTGCGCGGGCCCGGGTCCGGGCCGGCGGCGGCCAGGCGGGCGCCCACCCTCGCGGTGAAGCGGTCGGTCAGATGCCGAAGGCCGTAGAAGAGCAGCCTCTCCTTGGTCTCGAAGTAGTACTGCACGAGACGGAGCGACACACCGGCCTCCGCGGCCACGTCCCGCATGCCGACCGCATGCAGCCCTCGCCGCCCCGCGACCTGGATGAGCGCCTCGGCGATCTGGGCGCGCCGCTCCTCGTGATCCACACGCTTCGGCATGTTCCGGTGTCTCCGCCCGTCGATGGTGGTTCGCGGTCCGCTCCCCACACGCCTTGATGATACCGCCGTACCATATTCATGGTACGGTCGTACCATGAAGAACGGATCTTCACAGGAGGTGCCGCCGTGCCCGAGAACACCACCCGCGTACGCCCCGATGTCGGCCGCTACGTCAACGACACCCTGCGCGACCGCTACTTCGCCGCCGCCGACGTGCTCTACGCGATGGGGGCGCCCATCCGCTCCGAGACCGATGTGGAGACCGCGTTCGGCACCACGCACGTCTACCGGTACGGACCCGCGGACCCCGCCGCCGACTCCCGGACGCCGATCGTCCTGATCCACGGCGCCGGCTACAGCTCGGCGATGTGGTACCCCAACACCCCCGGGCTCAGCCTCGACCGCCCCGTGTACGCCCTCGACACCCCCGGCGACGCCAACCGCAGCGTCCACCGCGAACCCATGTGGCAGCCGGAGCGGGCCGCTCAGTGGATGGACGAGGCCCTCGACGCGCTCGGCCTCGATCGGGTCCACCTCGTCGGCTCCTCCTACGGCGGCTGGCTGGTGCTCAACCAGGCCCACCGGCGGCCCGGACGGCTCGCCTCCGTCACCGCCCTCGACCCCGGCGGCCTGGAGAAGGTCGGCCTGCGCTTCTTCGCCTGGGTCTTCGTGAGCCTGTTCGCCACCCTCGCCCCGAAGGCACTGCGCCCGCGCCTCGCCGCCTGGCTGGATCAGCCGGTCCTCGCCGTCCCCGAGATGCGCAAGTGGATCCAGCTCGGCGCCCGCGCGTACCGGATCCGCCGCCCCGCGCCCCTGCCGCTGGCCGAGGACGCGCTGCGGTCCATCCGGACCCCGCTCTACGTGATCATGGGCAAGCACAGCCTGCTCGTACACCCCAAGCGGCAGCTGGAGCGCGTACCCAGGCTGGTGCCGGGCGCCCGCGCCGAGATCATCTCCGCGACCGGGCACGGCCCGCAGATCGATCACCCCGACGTGGTCAACGCCCGGATGCTCTCCTTCATGGAGGACGTCGACTGCATCGACCCTGCCGCGGTCGACGCATAGGGCTACGGCGGGGAGGAACGACACGAGCGGCACCCACCCATGTGCCGGGCCCCTTCGGGCCTGCCGCGCGAACCCCCCACTCCAGGTCGGCGTCTACGAGGTGCGCGAGGAAGGCCGCGACGAGCCGGGGCCGCGTCACGTCGGGGACGGGGGCGGCGGGCCGGCGGGTGGGGGTTACGTCTGGGCGACGGCTTTCAGTGGGCTCAGGGCTGCGGCCCGGTGGGCCGGGAGGGTGGCCGCGAGGGCCGCGGTCGTGGGGGACAGCAGGCAGGTGAGGAGGAGCGTGCCCCAGGGGAGGGTCAGGGAGTACTGCTCGATCGCGCCGTTGGCGAGCGAGCCGACCGCCCATGCGGCGAACAGGCCGCCCGCCAGGCCGAGGAGGGTGCCGAACACGGCGACCGTCACTGCCTCCAGGCGGATCATCCGGCGGATGCCCGCGCGGTCCATGCCGAGGGCACGCAGGGCGCCGATCTCGCGGGTGCGTTCCGCGACCGACATGGCCAGGGTGTTCACGATGCCGAGCGCGCTGGTCACGACGCCGATGGCGAGCAGCCCGTACATCACGTTCAGCAGGTCGCTCATGGTGCCGGCGGCCTCGCGGACGAGTTGGGCCCGGTCCTGCACCTTCAGCAGCGGGCTGTTGCCCAGGGCGGTGCGCAGTCGTCGCTCGGTGGTCTTCGAGACCGCGTCGCCGTCCGTGCGGACCAGGATGCGCTGGACGGAGTCGGGCAGGAAGCTGTGCTTCGCCACGTCGGTTCGGGCACCCAGGACGTCCCGGGCGACGGGGTTGTCCTTGTAGACGCCCACGACGGTGTACTGCTCCGGTTCGTGGCTGCGGCCGATGCGGGCGTCGAGGCGACTGCCGGTGGTCAGGCCGTGTTCGCGTGCCATGGTGCGGGAGAGGGCGATCCGGCCCGGGCCGAGACCCTCGGCGGAGCCGCTGACGAAGTCGAGCTTCATGACGGCGTTCACGGTGTCGGGGTCGACGCCGGAGATCTCCCGGACCCCGCCGCCGGTGAACAGCGTGGAGTCCGTGACGGCGCTCGCGGTGGCCACTGCGGCGGTGTCGGCCACCCGTCGTACGGCGTCGGGGGCGATGCCGGTCATCGTGCTGCGCGTACTGATCACGTAGTCGGCGCCGAGCCCGGCCGCCGCCTGGTGGTCCAGGGCCCGCCCCGTGGAGTGTCCGATGACGGCGAGGCCGGCGACCAGCGCGGTGCTGATCATCAGGGTCGCGGCGGTGGCCGCGGTGCGGCGCGGGTCGCGCAGCGCGTTCTCCCGGGCGAGGTGGCCGGTGATACCGAGGCGGCCGGTCAGTCTCCCGGTCAGCCGGATCACCGGGACGGCGAGCAGCGGTGCCAGCATGATCAAGGCGGTGATGAGGAGGGCGCACCCGAGCATCGCCTTCTGGAGGTTCTCCTCCGAGGCGTCCTTCGCCCCCGTGAGCGACACCAGCCAGCCGACGCCGAGGAGGAGCAGGGCCAGGCCCGCTGCGCCGCGGATCCGGGACCGGGAGAACCGGGAGGACGGGGAGGACCGGGAGGCGGAGGGCGATTGTCCGGCCGTGCGCATCGCCTCGACGGGTGCGACCTTCGCCGCCCTGCGGGACGGGAGCCACGCGGCGAGGACGGTGACGCCCACGCCCACGCCGAGCGCCGCCACGACGGAGCGCGGGCCGATCACCAGGGGGCCTCGGGGCAGCGTGCTGCCGTCGGTGCCGAGGAGGTCGGGCAGGACGGCGGCGATGCCGAGGCCGAGGAGGAAACCGGCCGCCGATGCGACGAGGCCGACCAGGAGGGCTTCCAGGAGTACGGAGCGGGACACCTGGCGGCGTGAGGCGCCGATCGCCCGCAGCAGGGCGATCTCGCGGGAGCGCCGCGTCACGAGCATGGTGAAGGTGTTGACGATGAGGAAGGAGCCGATGAACAGCGAGATCCCGGCGAAGAGCAGCGGCAGCTTCTCGTAGCCCCGGGTCAGGGTGTCGACGAGGACGGCCTGCTGGGCGGCCCGTGCGGCGCCGGTCGTGGCCTCGGCGCGGTCGGCCGGGAGGACGTCGGTGACGCGGGCGGCGAGTTCGGACGGGTCGATTCCGGGCGCGGCGGACAGGTCCAGGCCGCTGTACGTGCCCGGGGACGCGAACAGTTCCTGGGCGGTCGCCTTGTCGAACAGGGCAAGGGTGCCGCCGGCTGTCACCCGGCTCTCCGTGGTGGTGACGATCCCGACGAGCCGCTTGGTCATGACCGGGCCGTCGGTGGCCAGCGTGATCGTGGCGCCGAGGTGGAAGTGGCCAGCGTGGGCGGTGCCGGTGTCCACGGCGAGTTCGCCGCTGTTCGTCGGGGCGCGGCCCTCGGCCAGCGGATAGCGGTCGTCCTTGCCGTCCTTGCCGGGTACGTACGCGGCGGCCAGGTTCGCCCCCGGCTTGCCGGCGCGCACTGGGGTGCCGTCCGCCGCGTTGAAGGTGGCCGAGCCGTCGACCGACGGACGCACGGCGGCGACACCGGGGACCTCGGCCAGCTTCCGTGCGAGCGTGTCGTCGAGCACGCTGGTCCGTGGGTCGGCGGGCGCCCCGGGCGGGGGCTCCTTCGCGGTCACGGTGACCGCGATGCCGGTGAAGTTCTTCGACACGGCGGCGCGGTGGGCGGCGGCGGTGGAGTCGGCGAAGACGAGGGTGCCGCAGACGAACGCGACCCCGAGGCAGACCGCGAGGACGGTCATGAGCTGACGGGCCTTGTGCGCGAGGAGGTTGCGCAGGGCTGTTCTGAGCATGGGGAAGGGAGCTTCCGGGACGTGGCTCGACGGAGGCGAGCGGGGGGCGGTGGCTGGTCGCCGGTGGCGGGTGGCGGGTGGCGGGTGGCTCGTAGCCGGTGGCTGGTTCGGTCCGGGGCGAGGCCGGGTCAGCTGGTGCGTGGGCGGGTTTCTACGTTTTCGGGGCCCCCGGAGGTGTCAGCGCCCCGGGAGAGATGCAGCATCAGGTCCAGGACCCGGTCCGGGGTGGGGTGCGCCATCTCGTCGACGAGGCGGCCGTCGGAGAGGAAGACGACGCGGTCCGCATAGCCGGCGGCGACGGGGTCGTGGGTGACCATGACCACGGTCTGGCCGAGCTCACGCACCGAGTCGCGCAGGAAGCCGAGGACCGCGGCTGAAGCGCGGGAGTCGAGGTTGCCGGTGGGCTCGTCGCCGAAGACGATCGCAGGGCGCGAGACCAGGGCGCGCGCCACCGCGACGCGCTGCTGCTGGCCGCCCGACAGCTGTGCGGGCCGGTGGTCGAGTCGCTGGGAGAGGCCGACCATGGAAACCACGCGGTCCAGCCACTGCCGGTCGGGGCGGCGCCCGGCGATGCTCAGGGGCAGCGTGATGTTCTCCAGCGCGGTCAGCGTCGGCAGCAGGTTGAACGCCTGGAAGACGAACCCGATCCGGTCGCGGCGCAGTTGTGTGAGCTGCTGGTCGTCGAGCGTGCTCAGTTCGGTGGTGCCGACGCGTACGGAGCCGGACGTGGGCGAGTCGAGCCCGGCGGCGCAGTGCATCAGGGTGGACTTGCCGCAGCCGGAGGGGCCCATGATCGCGGTGAACTCGCCCTCCCGGAAGGCGAAGGTGACCTGGTCCAGGGCCACGACCCGGTTGTCGCCACTGCCGTAGACCTTCGTCAGGTCGGTGGTGGAGGCCGCGACGCCGGGCGTGGTGTGCGGGGCGTACGGGGCGGGGGGACGGGTGGTCACGGGGGACTCCTCTTCGAGTGCGGGAAGGCGCACTTCGAAGGGTGTCGGGGGAATGTATCGGGGCCGGAGCGGGCACGTATCGGCGTCCGCGCCGCTTCGTAGCGGTTGTGTACGGGCCGCCTGCCGACAGGCCGGTAGGCCATCACGCCGCAGGCGGAGGCGGTCAGTCGGCCACGCCCCGACAGGCGGACACGCCGCAGGCCGGGACGCCGTCAGGCGGTCACGCCGCAGGCCGGGACGCCGTCAGGCGGTCACGCCGCAGGCCGGGACGCCGTCAGGCGGTCACGCCGCAGGCCGGGACGCCGTCAGGCCGTCACGCCGCAGGCCGGGACCCCGTCAGGCCGTCACGCCGAAGGCCGGGACCCCGTCAGGCCGTCACGCCGCCGGCCGGGACCCCGTCAGGCCGTCACGCCGAAGGCCGGGACGCCGGGACGCGGTCACGTCGGCAGGTGCAGGGTGGCCAGGGCGCCGCCGGATGGGGCGTTGTCCAGGCGGAGCTCGGCGCCTAGGAGACGGGCTTGGCCCAGGGCGATGGTCAGGCCCAGGCCGTGGCCCGGGCCTCGTTGCGGCGCGGCCGTGTGGAAACGGCGCGGTCCGTGGAGCAGCAGGTCGTGCGGGAAGCCGGGGCCGTGGTCGCGTACGACGACCGTACGGCCCTCGACGGTGACCTCCACCGGGGTGCCGCCACCGTGCCGGTGGGCGTTGACGACCAGGTTGCTGACGATCCGCTCCAGGCGGCGCGGGTCGGTCTCCACCGTCGGGGTCGTGGTCTCGGTGACGGTGACCGCCGTGTCGAGGCCGGTGCGGGCCACGGCGTCGCAGACGACGGCACCGAGCGGCACCCGCGCGCGGACGGCCTGTTCGGCGCCTGCGTCGAGGCGGGAGATCTCCAGGAGGTCCTCGACCAGGCCGCGCAGATCCCGCACCCGGGCACGGATCAGATCCTCCGTGTCACCCGGAGGCAGCAGGTCGACCGCCGCCAGCAGGCCGCCGACGGGGGTGCGCAGCTCGTGGGCCACGTCCGCGGTGAACTGGCGCTCCGTGCGCAGCCGTCGGCCGAGGCTGTCGGCCATGAGGTCGACGGTGGCGGCGATGTCGGCCACCTCGTCGTGGCCTTTCGTGGGCCCGGTCCGGGCGTCGAGGTCCCCGGCCGAGATCCGGCCCGCGGTCTGCGAGACCCGCCGCAGTCTGCGGGCGAGCAGCCCGGCCCCGTAGATCGTCAGGGGGGTGGCCGCCGCGAGCGCGAGCAGCGAGGCCAGCGTCATGGTCACGTCGAGCCGGCGCAGGGTGTGGAGCTCCGAGCTCATGTTGACCTGGACGGCGAGGACAGGGCTCTCCGGGCGGTCCGGGCCACCGGTCCGCTGGGCGGCCCAGAAGCTCGGCCCCACGTTTCCCTCGACGCGCCCGTCGTAGGCCGTGTGCCGGTTACCGTCGGCCGGGTCGCGCAGTACGGCGGGCAGTTCGGCCGGGTCCAGCGCGGCGCCGTCCGCGAGCGTGCCCGTACGCCGGTAGACGTCCATGGCCGAGTAGAGCGTGTTGACGGCCCGCGCTTCGCCCCGGTCGCGGATGTCGTCCGCGGTCCACAGGTGTACCGAGACGCCCACCGCGGCCACGACCAGGCACGCCGTGATCGCGGCGAGCCCGGCGATCTTCCAGCGCAAGGACGCGCGGGCCGGCCACAGCCGGTGGAGGGGACGCACCGGCCTCAGCGCCTCAGCTTGTAGCCGAAGCCGCGGACCGTCTCGATCCGCTCGCGCCCCAGCTTGCGGCGCAGCCGCTGCACGCACAGGTCCACGACCCGGCTGTCGCCGTCCCAGCCGTACTCCCAGACGTCGCGCAGCAGGGTGTGCCGCTCCAGCACGACGCCCGGGTGGGCGGCGAACTGGAGGAGCAGCTTCAGTTCGGTCGGGGTCAGCGCTACGCGGCTGCCCGAGACGAACACCTCCATGCCGGCGGTGTCGATGCTGAGGTCCCCGAACGCGAGCACCTCCCCCTCGGCGTGCGGCCTGTCGCCGGCGGCCTGTCCGGGCTCCGGTGCGGGCGCGTAGGTGGCCCGCCGCAGCAGGGACCGGATGCGCGCCACCAGCACGTACGTGTCCACGGGCTTGACCACGTAGTCGTCCGCTCCGGCCTCCAGACCGGCGACGACATCGAGCCCGTCGCCACGCGCCGACATCATCAGCACGGGCACCAGGCTGGTCTCCCGGACCCTGCGGCACAGCCCGATCCCGTCCAGTCCGGGCAGCATCACGTCCAGGATCAGCAGGTCGAAGCGCTCGTCCCGGAAGGTCTCCAGCCCTTCGAGCCCGTCGGCCGCGGCCTTCATCTCGTAGCCGTAGCGCTCCAGGGCGACGGTGAAGGACCGGCGCATCAGCTCGTCGTCCTCGACCAGCAACACGCGGACGGGGGGCGCGGAGGATCCAGCCGGGGCAGCGGAGGACACGGCGGACGACTCCTGTTCGTACGGACCGGGTGGGAGGGCGCTCCCGGCGGCGCTCACCACTCCACCGTGGCGCGACCGGCGACCCGAAACGACGATACGGCAGGCTGGCTGTGGGCCCCCTCGTACGCGGCCCGGCGCACGGTTTCGATGGACGACCAAGCGCTGCCCGATACCCGCCTGATACAACCCGGCGCGCAGCCGTTGTCAGTCGCAGTCAGCGGTCCGATCAGCGGTGCGGTCCCAGCGGCAGGTGAAGCGCCGGTCGGCGCTGCGGTAGCCGATCGTGACCGCGGAGGCTCGGGGCGGGCGGACGATGTACGAGTGGCCCCAGTGCGTGAACGCCGCGGTGCGGTGGCTGCTGAGGGTCACGGACGGGGACAGGGGCGCCTCGAAGTAGAGGTGCACGGCATTGGCCGGGGAGTCGCCGAAGGACACCGTCTGGCTGAAGTCGGCCTCCGGTGTGCTGCCCAGGTCGTACTCGATGAGCGTCCGGGCGGGTCCGGCCGAGGTCGCGTCGGTCAGCTTCGCGGTGATGATCTGGCTGCCCAGCGCGTGCTCCGCCTCCGGCAGTACGGAGGCGAACGACATCCCGCCCGGCTGCTCCCGGGTGAACGCTCCGATGACGCTCGCGCGCAGCGCGTCCGCCTCCGGCGAGACGACCGGCTCCGCCAGGACGCGCAGCCGTGACGGGATGAAGGCCCGGATGTCGGGGTAGCGGCGGCGCAGGGCGTGGGTCAGGCCCACGATGTTCTCCTCGGGTCCGAGGGATCCGATCGTCTCCGAGACGACGACGTCGGGGGGCGTGCCGATGTCGACCTGGACCGCGTTGCCCTGGACGACTTCGACGCGGTCGAGGTTCGAGGCCCGCAGGGCCTGCTGCGCGAAGGAAGCGGTGTCCTCCAGGTACTCGACCGCGACGACCGTCCCCGAGGTCAGCTGCGAGGCCATGGCGGCGAGGATGCCCGTACCCGTCCCGGCGTCGAGGACCCGGTCCCCGTCTGCGATCACCTCCGCCATGGCGTCGTGGAACGCGGTCAGCCGCGTGGCGTCGGCGAGCATGCGTGCGTGGTGGTGAGCCTCGAACATCAGACGTCTTTCTTGGTTGGTTGTTCAGCGGGGGGCGTTGCGGTCCCCACCGGAGCGGACCGGTCCCACCGGAGCGACCGGAGCCGACCGGGGGGCGCCGTCAGCGAAAGGCGGACAGCCTCTCCTTGACGGCGGGGACCGTGGGGTCGATCGAGTACGAGTACGCGTAGGCGTCCTGGGCGCGTCTTCGGTCTCCGCGGCTCTCGTGGATCCAGCCGAGGTGGAACGCGGCCGCGGCCACCGGATGTCCGCCGAGCGGGAGCATCTCCTCGTAGGCGTGGAGCGACTCGTCCAGCCGGCCCGAGACCAGGAGCGCGTAGCCGTGGGCGGCCCAGGCGTGGGCGTCGTACGGAGCGATGCCCGGCATGCGGGACGTGGCGGCCACGGCGCCCTCGGCGTCGTCCCTGCTCCGGCAAGCGCGCCCTTGGCACGCGAGGAGAGCGAGCACCTCTTCGTCCCACGCCAGTCGCCGCAGGCCGTCCTGCGGCCGCATGCCCATCGCGCCCAGGGCCGCCCGGTCCAGATAGGCGTACGCGGCTTCGGGTTCCCCGCGCAGGACGGCGGCGTCGGCGAGCGACTGGAGGACCCTGCGCTCGACCCACCGGTGCTCCGGATCCACGTCGATCAGTCGCGTCAGTGCTTGTTCGGCCAGCCGGACGGTCTCGTACAGGGCCCCGGAACCGGCCTCACGGCTCGCTTCCAGCGGCATCGCGAAGCCCGCCAGTGTCAGGCGGGTCAGGACGGACAGGCGGGGATCGGCCACCGCTCGAAGGGCCTGCGTCACCACGAGACCGGGCCTGGGGTGCAGCTGCAGGGAGACGGTCACCCGGGCGAGTGCGTGCTCCGGCCGGACGTCCCGGGGGAAGGCCGGGATGCCCGCCCGTACGTCGGTGATCCCGAGCAGCCGCGCCGCCTGCTCGGGATAGCCCAGCCGCAGCATCAGCGTGCCTGCCGTGTCGCGTTCGAGTGGGGTCAAGTCCTCGGAACGCTTGCACAGTTCGCTGATCCGCCACCACAGGCCGGTCGCCAGATCGGTCGGAAGGTGGTCGACCTCCGACCCCACCGCGTCCGCACGGCCCCAACTGGCCGCGGTGAGGACGCGGAGCCGACGGGGCGGTATCTCACTGAAGGCGGGAAGCGCCTCGACGTCGCGCCGTGCCAGGTGTTCGGCGATGGCGTGGGTCGCGATCGCGTGCTTCGGCGAACAGGGCACGGGGAGCGCCAGCCCCACGTACACGGGGCAGAGCGCCGGCACGTCCGCCGCGAGGAGCGATTCCAGGCGCCGCGTGAGGTCGCCAGAACTCTGCGGCGGTTCGTACGGTGGCGGCAGGTATCGCATGCTTTCCCGGTTCATAGGAGCCACGCCCGGCCCGAGTCCCCCAGCGGAGTGATTAATCCCACCCGGGATCCGGAGCCTTGACGGAACCGGCGGCACTGGCGGTCGCGTGAGTTTCGGTGCCCGCCGAATTAGCAGCGGTAGGGCCGGTAGTTGTGAGGACCGAGACGAGTGCAATGAGCACGATTGCGGGCCCGGTAGCCTTGTGAAGAAGCTTCATCATTTCCCCCTCATTCGCGGGCGGATACCCGCGATGGATGAGAGCTTCTCGCGACAGCTTCAGCCGTACAAGAGTTGAAGGTGCTCATGAAGTGACATTGCAGGAGGCTGAACATGAACGAAGCGTGTGAATCGGGCAATGAGTGCGATAACAGTGGTGCACTCTGCCAGCGGGGCGTCGAGTACTACATGGACGCCGTCCGCACCGGTCACGCCGATCAGCCTTCCGCGCCCGCCTGCCTCCTGCGGATGCAGCTCCTCCAGCCCGCCCCGGGCGCCGAGCGGACGCTGATGCCCGTCCGCCCGTCCTACGCCCTCGCCATGCTCGTGCGCCCCATCGAGGAGGAGATCCACCAGCGTCAGGCGGTCACCCAGGGACTGCAGCGGGCCCTGGACCCGATCGAGGCCCTCTACAACGCCCAGCAGCGCCCCACCGCGGACCTGGTGATGCTGGAGGGCCTGCCGGCCATCAACGCCGCCATCGACGATGCCACCCAGCGGTGCACCACCGAGCTGCTGACGGCCCAGCCCGGCGGCGGCCGCTCCTCGGCGGTCCTGTCCGAGGCCCTGCAGCGCAGCCGTGCCCTGCTCGGCCGCGGGGTGCGGCTGCGGACGCTGTACCAGCACACCGTGCGCTACAACCCGGCGACCATGGACTACATCCACCAGATCAGCGACGCCGGTGCGTCGGCGCAGGTCCGGACCCTGGACGAGCTGTTCGAGCGGATGATCATCTTCGATCGTGAGGTGGCGTTCATCCCGGCCCGCAGCGACCGGCAGAGCGCTCTCGAAGTCCGCAACCAGGCTCTCATCGCCTTCCTCGTGGACGTCTACGAGCGCGCCTGGCAGCGCGGGACCCCCCTGACGTCAAGCAGCCGGAGCCGGGAGGAGCCGAGTGTGATTCCGGGCATCCGCCGGACCATCTGCCAGCTCCTGATCTCGGGTTACGTCGACGAGGCCATCGCCCGGCGGCTGGGGATGAGCGTGCGGACCTGCCGTTCGCACATCGCGAAGATCGCCGAGCAGCTGGGATCCACCAACCGGGCGCAGCTCGGCTATCTGCTGGCCACCTCGGACCTCCTCGGCGACTCCGGCGTCAAAGATCCAGAGTGACGTCGTAGGAGCCGAGCCACCTGTTGAGCCAGATCGCCATCTCGAGACTGCCCCGGTCGTAGGACCGGCTGGTCGCACCCTGCGGCCGGTCCAGGACCGCCCGCACCTTCTCCACGTCGAGCAGGGACCGCACCGGGGCGTTGCCGTCGCGGAGGATCTCGGCCATCTCGGTGCGCAGACCGCTCTCGTAGGCCGGGTCCTGAGTGGTCGGGTACGGGGTCTTCACGCGTTCCAGGATGGACGTGGGCAGCAGGTCGGCCGTGGCGGCGCGGAGCAGGCTCTTCTCCCGGCCGTCGAATGCCTTCATCGACCAGGGGGTGTTGAACACGTATTCGACCAGCCGGTGGTCGCAGAAGGGGACCCGGACCTCCAGCCCGACCGCCATGCTCATGCGGTCCTTGCGGTCCAGCAGCGTCTGGACGAAGCGTGTGAGGTTGAGATGGCTCATCTCCCTCATGCGGCGCTCGCCCGGGTCCTCGCCCGGCAGTACGGGCACTTCGCTGAGGGCCTCGTGATAGCGGGCCTGGCGGTATCCGGGAATGTCGAGCTTCTCCACCAGTCCCCGGTCGAGCAGTTGAAGTCCGCCGAAATAGCGGGCCGAACCCGACGTGAGCCACGGAAAGGTGTCCGCCCGTACGGCCCCCGGATTGTGGAACCACCGGTATCCGCCGAAGAGCTCGTCCGCCGACTCCCCCGACAGGGCCACGGTGGTGTGCTGCTTCACGGCTTTGAACAGCAGGTAGAGCGACGGCCACATGTCACCCCAGTAGGCCGGCGGCAGGTCCGTGGCGCGCAGGACGGCCGCGCGCACGGCGGGGCTGAGCAACTCACCGCTGTCCAGGATGATTTCGGTGTGGTCGGCGTCGACGTGCCGGGCCAGTTCGCGTGCGTAGGGGGCGTCGGCCGCGCCGCGTACCGCATCGGGCTGGAACCCGGCGGCGGCTTCGGCGAAGTCGACGGAGAAGGACCTCAGCCGCTCCGATCCCAGCGTGCGGGCGGCGAGAGCCGTGATGGCGGACGAGTCCAGGCCGCCGGAGAGCAGGGAGGAAAGGGGGACGTCGGCCACCATCTGACGCTGGACGGTGTCTTCCAGGAGCTCGCGGACCGTCCGGATCGTCGTACCGAGGTCGTCGGTGTGCTCGCGGGCTTCCAGCGCCCAGTAGCGGAGCTTGACCAGGCCCTTCCGGCTCACCCGGACGATGTGCCCGGGCCGCACCTCGTACATGCCCGAATAGACGGCCGCCTCCGGCGTCTTCACCATGTCGAGGACTTCGCGCAGTCCGTCGGAATTCACGCGCGCGGACACCCTCGGGTGGGCGAGTATGGCTTTCGGTTCGGACCCGAAGAGCACACCGTCCGGGGTGGGGAAGTAATACAGGGGCTTGACGCCCATGCGGTCGCGTAGGAGCGTCAGTTCGTCGCTGCGGCCGTCCCAGATCGCCAGCGCGAACATGCCGTTCAGGCGTTCGGCGAAGGACGGGCCCCATTGGAGATAGGCGCGGAGCACCACTTCGGTGTCGCTGCGCGTGCGGAACGCGTGGCCGTGCCCGGCCAGCTCGGTACGGAGCTCGGAGAAGTTGTAGACCTCTCCGCAGAACGTGAGCGTCACGCGCTCACGGCCGCGGTCGTCGTCCGTCATCGGCTGACGGCCGCCCTCGAGGTCGACGATGGCGAGCCGGCGGTGGCCCAGAGCCACGTGCGGAGCCGTCCACATCCCCTCCGCGTCCGGGCCGCGGCAAGCCAGCGTGTCCGTCATGTTCCGGATCTCTTCGTGCCGTGCCGACACGTCGTGTCCGAAGTCCACCCACCCGGCGATTCCGCACATGTCCCTGACCCCCGTCTCTCTTTTACGCCTTGCTCAGAAGAGCTTCGTTGACCACCTTCACCAGGGTCCCTGGGGTCGCGGCCGTGTAGACGATGTCGAACGAGAGCTCGACTCCGAATTCGTTCTCTATGCGCGTGAGCGTGTTGAACAGCGACAGCGAGTCATATCCGAGGCTTTCGAAATCCTCGTCCGCTATGTCCGCGCCCAGCTCGATTTCGGTCCAGACGTCTTGATCGGCGCATTCCCGCAGGATGCGCACCAGGTCATCGAGAGTGAATTCCTTCACTTTCATCCTCCTTCATCGAACGGGATCCGGAAGTCTCTTCCGGATCTGCTGCCTCTTTTTTCACCTGGGCGAGGCGCTTGTTGTTCAGCACGGGCAGGACCGCCAGGGCCGTGACCGCCATGGCGGTACCACCGACGTAGAAGGCGGCGGGGATTCCGAAGAACTTGGCCACCAGGCCGCCCACGATCCCTCCGACGGTGAAAGCACCGACGGCGACGGACCGGTAGGCCGCGGTGACGCGGCCCATCAGCTCGTTGGGCACGATCTGCTGTCGCAGGGTGACGACCTGGATGGTCTGGATCAGGACGACGAAGCCGTCCAGCGCCATGAAGGCGACGGTGACCGCCGGGCTGATCGCCAGTCCCATGCCGATGGTGGATCCGGCCGACAGCAGGTTCGTCACCAGGATCAGCGTGCCGAGCGGCATCCACTCGCCCACCTTGCCGGCCACGAGACCGCCGACGACCGCGCCGATGGCGCTGGCCGCGAGCAGTACGCCGTACCAGCTGGAGGTGACACCCAGCACGTCCGTGGCGAGGAGTACGAGGATGCCGTAGGTGGCGGCGCTGACGGCGTTGCCCATCGCCGCGATGACGCTCAGCGACCGCAGCGTCGGCGACGACCAGTACCACCGCGCGCCGACGGCGATGTCCGCGGCGATGCCCTTCACCGTCAGGGGCTCCGCGGACAGGGGCTCTGCGGACGACTCCTGCCGGTGGCGGGTGGCCGAGGGGATCAGCGCCAGCAGGCCGACGGCGGCCAGATAGCCGCCGGCTCCGAGCACGAACGGGGCCGCGGCCGCGGAGGCGAAGAGGAACCCGCCCACCGGCGGTCCGACGAACTCGTTGCAGACGACGAAGGTGGTCTGCAGCCGTCCGTTGGCCCGGCCCAGGTCGTCCGGGTCCACCAGGGTCGGAAGCCACGCGGACGACGAACTGTCGTAGAGCGTCTCGGCCGTCCCGATGGCGAAGAAGACCGCGTAGAGCAGCGGCATGGAGACGGCGTCGCCCAGGACCGCCAGCGCGAGCGTCGCGAATCCGGCGACGCGGATCCAGTTCGCCGCCTGTGCGACACGCTTGCGGTCCAGCCGGTCCGCGAGGGCTCCGGATAGGAAGGCCAGGACCAGCCAGGGGGCCCTCTGCGCGACGGTGATGCCGGCGATCAGCGCCGGGTCGTGGGTCACGGTGGCCGCGAGCAGGGGCGCCGCGGCCAGGCTCACCCCGTCCGCGAGGTTCGACGTGGCGGTGGCTGCCCACAGCTTCTGGAAGGGCCGTCCGCTGGGTGTGGGGTCCATCGTCAGTTCTCCTTGGATGAGGCTTCACGGGCCACGGCTTCGGACAGCGCGGCTACGGCACGGGACTCGGCGAGCGGCATCGTCCAGGCGCGCTCGACGAGCTCGCCGCTCTCGCCGCTCTCGCCGCGCCGGCCGTCATCACCGCTCACCGCACGATTGAACTCGTCCACCATCAGGCGGTAGGAGTTGACGTCGGAGTACTCCGTCACCGCCTTCCGGCCGGACCTGTCGCGGTGGACCAGGTGCACGGTGTCCTGGGCCACCGCGGAGAACGGCCAGTCGGGCAGCGAGAGCTGCTCTCCCGCTCCGCGCAGGTCGAGGACCTCGCGCGGTCGCTCCGCCGTGAACGACACGTGGACCTCGGCCGTCGCGCCGTCGTCCCATGCCAGTGACGCCGTCGTGCTCGTGTCGACTCCGGTCGGGCCGGTGGTCATGGCGCTCGCTACGATCCGGGGCGCCTGCCAGCCGTTCAGGGCCAGTACCGCGCTCAGAACGTAGCCCCCCAGGTCGTAGAGCGCGCCGCCGCCCCTCGCCGGGTCCCACCTGTAGTTCGCGTGGTCCGTGCGGTGCACGGCGAACGTCGCTTCGGTGTGCGCTCCGGGGCCGAAGGACGCGGCGATCCGTTCGGCCGAACGCATCCGTGGGTGCCACCGGTACCACATGGCCTCCGAGACGATGCGCCCGGCGCGGTCCGCGGCTTCCGCGATCCGGTCCACCTGCGCGGCCGACAGGGCGAGCGGCTTCTCGCACAGCACGTGCTTGCCCGCTTCGAGCGCCTTGACGCACCAGGCCAGGTGGCTCTCGTTGCTCAGGCTGATGTAGACGACGTCCACGGCGTCGTCCGCCAGCACGTCCTCGTAGTCGGTGCTCTGCTTCTGCGGGGAGAGCGCCTCGGCCCGCCGCAGCTCCCTGGCGGCCGCGATCCGCAGGGTGCCCAGCCTCGACTGGTGCACAGCCGGCGCCATGGCGACCCTGGCCGCATGGCCGGCCCCGATGAATCCCCAGTTCAGCATGGGTGTTCCACCCCGGTACCGGGCGCGAGCAGAGCTCCCGTCAGGCGGCGGGCGGCAGCCTCGGCGGCAGCGGCCGGGTTGCGGCGACGGATCTCCTCACGCAGGAGCGCCATCCCCTCCAGGACACCGCAGTGGGCCAGTACGCCCGCGTCGAGCCCCGCGAGACCGATGTGGCGGGACAGCCGCAGCACGGTCTGCTTCGCCGCCTCGTCGTCCGCCGCCACCAGATTGAGCGCCCCGGTCGCGTCCGAGGCGAGTTCCTCCGCGGTGCAGGTGCTGAAGGCCTTGACCAGACGCGCATAGGGGATGCGCCGCGCGATTTCGACCGCTCCGCTGGTGTCGGGGGGCAGGACGATGCCATCGCCCTCTTCGGTCAGCGGGTTCGTCGCGTCCACGACGATGCGGCCCTCGGCGAACCCGGGGAACTTCTCCGCCAGGTTCACCGCGGCGGGGAAGGGAAGCGCGAGCACCACGATGTCCGCCCCGTCGAGCGCTTCGAGCGTCGGCCTCACGGCCCGCCGCTCCAGCAGGGGGTCCAGCAGGCCGGGCGTCTCGGCGTCGTCGCGGCGTGTCGCGACCCGCGTGCTGACCGCGTGGTCCATCAGCCGCAGGGCAAGGGCCGTTCCGAAACGGCCGGCGCCCAGCACGCACACCGAACCGAGGTCGTCGTCAGTCACGTGATCCCCCGAGCGTGCGGCAAGCGAAGGCATGGGCGCTCTTCAGTACGTCGAAGCAGACATCGGACTCCTCGCCGTCCCTGGGTGCGAACAGCAGAACGGTGCCCCGGGGCAGCCGGTCGCCGGCGAGCGGGTGGTACTCGCCCCATCCCGCCTCGACGACCGCGGCCGCCTCGCCCGCCGGCAGGCTGACGTGCCACGAGCCGTCGTACGAAGGGTGGGCGTGCGCGAACTCCAGCGGCCGGCCGTCCTGCCCCGCGTGCGTGAGGTGAAGGCCGACGGCGCCCGGTACGGACACCCTGGTGGCGGACACCTCGACGCCGGCGAGCTCCTCGCACCGGCGCAGGAGCCGCCGCTGTACGTAGTAGGGGGAGCTCTGGGTGAGCTGCTGGTGCGGCACGGTGGCACTGGTGACGGGCCGCGGCCCCGAGCGTTCGGGCAGTCTCATCACAGGTGCTCCGCATCGGTCGGTGTCGGTCGGTACCCGCGGTCGGCCAGGCCGAGGTGGTCCACGACGGCGTCGACGTTGGCCTGCACGTGGCGCGCCGACCCCGATCCGGGGATCGGCATCACGTGGTCGCCGAGGTCGAGCAGCACGCCCAGCGCCACCTGGGCGGCGGGAACGCCCTTGCGTTCGGCCGCTCGCACGACCCTGGGCTCGTTCAGCAGGGCGCCTTCGGCGAAGGGCTGGTAGGCCATGACGGTGATGCCGCGGTCCTTGCAGTACGCCACCAGGCGCAGGTCGTCCGGGGTGATGCGCAGGGCGTGCAGATGGTTCTGCACGCTGACGATCGGTCCTTCGCGCTCAGCCCTCTGAAGCTGCTCCAGCGTCACGTTGCACAGTCCGATGTGACGGGCAAGACCACGGCGCCGTACGTCCTGGAGGGCGCCGACCTGATCCTCCAGCGGGACCCGGGTGGAGGGGTGGTGCAGCTGCAGCACGTCGACGGCTTCGAGCCTCAGCCTGCGCAGACTGCCTTCGGCCGCCCGGGCCAGGTCCTCCGGTCGCGCCTCGACGGACCAGCCCGCGGACGCGTCGCGCACCACGCCCACCTTGGTGGCGACGAGCGGCCGGGAGTCACGCCGGCTCAGTGCCTCTCCGATGATGCGCTCGGACCAGTAGGGGCCGTAGCAGTCGGCGGTGTCGATGACGGCCACCCCGCGGTCACAGGCGAGGTGGACGACCCGGTGGCTCTCCTTCTCGTCCCGCGGCGGGCCGAAGGAATCGGGTCCGGCCAGGCGGTTGCCGCCCAGGCCCAGTCGCAGGGGTCCCCACGACAGGGCCCGCTGCGCCGCGGGCGCGTTCTCGACGGCGCCCTCAGTGCGTGTACTCATGCCGCGACGACCTCCAGCCGGTCCAGGCCCCTGCCCAGGAAGCGGCCCGACCAGCGCAGCGACTGCTCCGCGTGGAGGGACAGCAGGGGGAGGCGGTCGAGGACCGCGCGCAGCATCGCTTCCAGCTCGACGCGGGCCAGTGACGCGCCCACGCAGTAGTGCGGGCCCTGGGAGAAGGCGAGGTGGGGATTGGAGGCGCGGTCGAGGCGGTAGGCGTCCGGATCGTCGAATACCCGCGGATCCCGGTTGCAGAGCCCCAGGAGTACGGCGACCTGGGCCTCGGCCGGTATGACCGTGTCCCCCACGACGGTGGCTCCGGTCGTCCTGCGCATCACCACGTGCGCCGGGCTGTGCAGCCGCAGGAGCTCCTCGATCGCGGGCGCGACGAGCGCCTCGTCGGCTACCAGCCGCTCGAACCGGTCACGACGCCACAGCAGCGACAGGAGCATGTTCCCGAAGAAGTTCGCGCTCGTCTCGAAGCCCGCGACGACCAGCAGAATGCAGGTGGCGAGGAGTTCGTCGTCGTCGATGCCCGCGGCGAGGGCCCGCTCGGCCATGATCGGCAGCAGTCCCGAGCCCCCGGGGGTCGTGCGGTGGGCCGACAGCTGTTCCTGGAAGAAGGCCAGGATCTCGTCGGCGCTGCGGTTGAACTGCTCGTCGCTGGTGTGCTGGGACAGGGAGACGGCCCACTGACCGAGGAAGGCGCCCTCGACCGGGGACACGCCCAGCAGCCGGCAGATGGCGTCCGAGGCGACGGGGTAGGCCACCGTCGCCATGATGTCGGCCTCCTGCCCCCCGGCCGCGGCGGCCTCGCCCAGCCGGTCCAGGCGCTCACAGGTCGCCCGGCGGATGCCGGCCTTCAGCTCCGCCAGGCGGGCGGGTGTGAAGCAGTCGCCGACCATGCGCCGCAACCGCATGTGCTGCTGGGCGTCCTTGAACATGAAGAAGCGCGAGGAGACCTGGTCCCAGATGCCGGACCCGGGGTTTCTGGTCATGCTGCTGACGGTGCGGTCCCTCAGGAGCTGCACGGCCTCCGGATGCCCGAGGACCAACCAGAGCCCCTCGCCGGTCTGCTGGACGGCCCTGCTGCGGTCGATCTTGCTGTAGAAGCGCGCCGCGACCTCGTCCTGGGGGTCCTGTCCTACGTGGTCGATCACCATGTGGAGGTCATCTCCTCTCCTGTACGGGTGGCGGCGGTAGCGGGGGCGGCGGTGGCGGCGGCGGTGCGCAGCCGGGTGACGAGCTGCTCCGGGTGATCGGCCATGAGGCTCGATGCCGCGGCGTACACGAACTGGTATCCGACCGTGCTGCCGTACGTGTCCCGGAGGTAGAGCATGTCCAACGTGTCCGAAGGCGGCGCGCAGAGGCCCATCTCGGCGGCCTCCGTCAGGAAGTAGAAGTGGTTCAGCCAGGCTTCGGTGTCGCAGTACGAGTCCCACAGCCGCCGTTTCTCGCCGGACTCCGGGAGTGCGGTGAGGTACCTGTCGAACCCCACTCGCCCGAGGGCCAGCGCCGCGGCTTCGGATTCGACGTAGTGCGCGATGCCCTCGGTCGGCCCCGGTCCGGGGTCGGCCTCGTAGAGGAAGTGCCCCACCTCGTGGAGGAGCACCGCGAGGGACGATGTGGTGCCGTCGTCGGTGGCCAGGATGCGAAAGCCGGTGGCCGTCTTGGCGGTCCGGCCGGCCGGACCGCCGCCCGGTGGGCTGCTGACCGTGGCCAATGCCGCCTCATCGGGGAGCGAGAGCTCCTTCAGCACGGCCCGGGCCGCCTCGACCGCGCTGCTCCGCAACGGAATGCTCCGCAGCCAGGCATGTTCGATCAGCGGCACGGCGTGGTCGGCGTACCTCTGCAGCAGCGGGGGGGCCAGAGTGGCCATGGCGGCACGGCTCCGGTCGATCTGGGCGCCGTAGAGCTTCCGCAGGTCGTCGGAGAGCGGGTGCAGACCCACCGCACGACGGCGCTCCGCCCACAGCTCCGCAAGCCGTCCGGGGTTTCTGCGCAACGTCCGGGCAGCCTCGACGTAGCTGGTCTGGAAGAGGTCCCAGCCGCCCTGGATCCTGGTGAGTACGAGGAGTTCTGGCACCGAAGTCACCCATCTTCCCTAGGATCCGGAGGTCGAGGAGCGGCTGAGCCTGTACAGGCGGGAGCCGTCGCCGAACCGCATGCGGTCTCCGTCGATCACGCACCGGGGGTACTGCTCCCCGGGGACCGCGTAGACATGGGGGGCCGTCCTGCGCAGCTCCAGCTCGAACCCGCTCTGCGTGCGCACCGTGGCGACGTCCCGCGCCACCTCGGCTCCGAGACAGTCGCCGGCGTAGATCCCGGCGTCCTCGGTGCGGCTGTCCGCCGACGTCGCGCTCTGCGCCGCGAGCACGCTGCCCGGAGAAGGGACCGGGGTGCCCACGGACGTGGTGGCGAGCGCCTGCTTGACCACCGTGCGCAGCTCGGGCGGAGTGACCGCGGCCGTCGCCATCGCGACGATGTGTACGTCGTCCTCGGGGTAGCTCGCGAATTCGGTGGTGAATCCGGCGCTGGCCCCTTGGTGGTGGTAGTAGGTCCGTCCTTCTTTGTCCTCGTCGACCAGGGCGGACATCGCCATCTTGGGGTGGAGATGGCGGGAGAGCAGTTCTCCACGGATCCGACGGCCCAGCGGGCCGCCCGGGTCGTCACCGCGCAGGTGGGCCGCGATGTCGACGAGCAGGGTCATGAGGTCCTTCGGACGCGCCCACAGGCCGCTGGCACAGGTCTCGGGGTAGTGGAGCGAGCCGTACGGGACGGGTATCGAGGGGTGGATGAACCCCTCGGCCAGGAGGGGGTTCACCGGTCCTGCGAGCGCATCGGCCAGCACGGCCACCCCGGGTGACATCGCACGGAGCGCAGCCGGGAGGAGTCCGGCGAGGTCGTGTCCGTGTTCGAGTTCTGTCTGAAGCAGCGCGAAAGCGCCGCTGCAATAGGCGACACGGCCCGTCGGTATCCCGGTGAAGGCGAGCGCCGGCGACCGGCCTTTGCCGGCGATGATGTCGGCTAGGGCCGGAATCGACTCATCGCGCGCGTATCCGGGAACGCTGCGTACGTTGAGACCCGTGACGTGATGGAGGACCTGGCGGGGCGTGAGGGAAACCCTTCGCCCCAGATAGCGGGGAATCAAGGGGTCGGCGAACCGCATCGGCTCGTCCAGACTCAGCTCGCCCTGCTCCTCCAGGACGAGGCACGCCACCGCGGTGAGGAACTTCGAGATCGAACCCAGCTGGTAATACTGATCCGCGGGTGTCGCACCGGCGTGTTCCGTACCCCACTCGACCAGGGTTTCGCGTCCCTTGTCGACGAGAAGCAGCACGATGTTTCCGCTGGTGCCCGCCTCCACGATCGCCTGATCGATCGCGTCCTGAATCATCGCTTGCGGTGTCACTGAATCACGAATCCGAGCTGAGAGTTGGGGCCGGAATGGCGGAAGCTCCTAGGAGGCGCCCGCATCCGATACGAAGAAGCCGACGACGGCCGTCCTGGGCTGGTCTCCCGCGCTGGGCGTCACCGGCGCGACCCGGTGGTGGACCCGGGAGGTGAGCAGGACCAAACGGTTGGGGCGGGCGGAGACGAAGATGCCGTGCCCGATGTCGTTCCGGTACCGCTCGGCACGGTCGTCGAGCATGAAGTCGGGTCCCAGGTCGCCGTTGATCTCCCGGGGCCCATCATCGGAGTTCCCGGTCCGGTCCCGGCCGTCCGCTTCGTCCTCGGCCAGGACGAGCAGCTCGCCGCCCCAGGTGGAACCCCAGCGCGGATGCCCGTAGAAGACATAGGCACCCAGCAGGCTCTCGGCGTCGTTGTGCCAGTTCAGAGCCGCTCCCACCCCGGAGAGCACGGTGCGGCCGGTGATGGTGGACCCCTTGCCGGTGATCCCTTGCGGATAACTGTCCTGGAGCGCTTCGTCCGGCCGGGCGATGCGTTCGACGAGCTCTCCGACCCGGCTCATCCCCGGGGGAGTGGAGTCCACCCGTCCTCGGGTGGCCAGCTCGCTCTGCAGGACGGGCGCCGATGACAGTCCGTAGGCCTTGACCCATTCCTTGGCGTGCATGGGGCGGTAGGACAGGAACTGCAGTGAGGTCGCCAGCGATGCGAATTCGGCCTCGCCGAGAAAGTCATCCACCACCGTGAGGTGGGGAGTTCTAATGGTGATCTTCATGGGAGACGTCCTTCTGCCATGCCTGCAATGCCGTCGCGAGGTCGCGCTTCAGAGGCGGGGCGGGCCGGCGGCCCGAAGGCACGCCGACCCGCCCCTCGTCCCTGATTTAGACCAGGTCGAGGACATCCGCGGGAACAACGGCGAGGTTGCGCGGCCAAGCCAGCATCTCGATGTCCTCGAGCACCGACTTCTCCTCGACGATCTCGATGTTCTTGGTGTCCTGAGCGTCCATGATTATTCCTTTCACACGGGGAGCGGACTCCCCTGTCCATATGAATCGGCAAGAGCGCGGGTTCGAAGTCGCCTGAAGGTTTTACCCGTCAGTCCGAAGCACCGGCCTGCTTGCTGACACAAGAATTGCCGCAAGATCGACGGCACGGCAACGAGGGCAACGGGACAGGATGTGACCTTGCAGGAACATGAAGGCAACAGACCCCGCCGAACTGGACATTGCTCGCCAACCGGCGCCGTTCAGCCTCCTGCAATGCCACTTCATGAGCACCTTCGCCTCTTGTGCCGGCTGAAGCCGCCGGGGGAAGCTCGCAGGCGAATCACGGAGGAATCATGGAATACACGAGAGACCTCTCGGGCGCGATGGAGGACGTCATCTCCACGGTGGTGTCCGGCGACTTCCTGTCGCAGGTCTACCACCGCGAACACCGCGTGTTCCCCGGTGCCGCGGAGAAGATCAGGGACGTCTTCGGCTGGGACGACCTGAACCAGCTCCTGGAGACGCATCCGCTCAGATCCCCGCAGATGCGGTTGTCGCGGGACGGCAAGCAGCTGGCCGAGGCCGCCTACATGGAGGCGCGTTCGTCCCGGCGCGGCCGCCGACGCGTCCGCATCGACCCGGTGAAGCTGCGCGCGGCGCTCAGTGCGGGCCACACGCTCTCGATGAGATACCTGGACGAGATCCACCCCGGGGTGTCACAGCTCTCCGAGGCATTCGAGCGCAGACTGCTCAGCGACTTCGAGTTCAACCTCTACGCCTCCTGGGCGCCCACCGGCAGCTTCAACACCCACTGGGACGACCACGACGTGTTCGTCGTCCAGCTCCAGGGCAAGAAGCGGTGGCGCATCTTCGGGCGCAACGAATTCTCCATGCACCCGGCGGACTCGGCCATGGGCACGCCGCCCGCCGAGGTCGTCGACGACCTGGTGCTCTCCCCCGGCGACGTGCTCTTCCTGCCGCGGGGCTTCTGGCACGACCCGGTGACCGAGGAAGGCCCGTCCCTCCACATCACCGGCTCGATCCCCTGCACCACCGGCCTGGACCTGGCCCGCTGGCTGCTGGACCAGCTCCGTGAGGACGAGGCGATGTGCGCCGAGCTGCTGCGCTTCGGCCAGCCGGAGGAGCCGCAAGAGGTGCTGCGGAAGGTGCGCGCGCGGATACACGGGGCGTTCGCGGAGGAGGACCTGTTGCAGCGGTTCTTCGCCGCCCGGGACCGCGCCCAGTTCGGCAGGTTCCAGCTCGGGCTCCCGGACGTCGGCCCCGCGCCCGCCGCGTAGGACATCCCGCACCGTCGGACGGTGCGGGGCACAGAGAAACCCCGGCCGGGGTACGGCCGGGGTTTCTTGGTCGGTCGGGTCAGCGCTGGAGGGTGAGGACGCCCGGCCGGTAGGGCAGTTGGTCGTAGGGGCCGCCCGCGGTGGGGGACTTGCCCTGGTAGAGGAACTGCAGGTTGCAGGGGTCGATGGTCATGGTCTGGTCGGGGTTGCTGCGGATCAGGTCACCGTGGCTGATGTCGTTGGTCCAGGTGGCACCACTGTTGGCCTTGCCCGCGAAGGGGTTGCTCTCGCCGGCGGCCTGCGGGGTCCACGTACCGCTCAGGCTGGAGGCCGTGAACGAGCGGAAGTAGCGCCCGTTCGCCCCCTTCGCCTCCACGATCATGAGGTACTGGTTCTGGCCCTGGACCTTGTAGACCTGCGGCGCCTCGAACAGGTTGTTCTCCGAGTCGCTCATGACCGTCGTGTACGAGGAGCCGAAGTTGCCCGGGAAGTTCCCGATCGGCATGCTCGCCCGGTAGATCTTGCCGTTGTCACCGGCGAAGAACAGGTACATGTTCTGGCCGTCGGCGATCAGGGTCTGGTCGATCGGGCCCGTGGGCGAGTCGGGAAGGCTGCCGGTGAACAGCGGCTGCGGCGCGGACCAGCCGTTGGGGTTGGTGGGGTCGCTCGACGTGCGGTAGATGAAGGGCCACGAACCCCACTGGTAGGCCAGCACCCAGATCTTCTTCGGCGCGAAGTAGAACAGCGTGGGCGCCACCGCGGGCTGGCCCATCCCGCTCTGCCCGGCCGACGCCATCTCCGGCCAGTTCGTGAAGGGGCTGAACGCCATCGAGCCGTACTTCGATCCCGCCGTGTTGGACGCGTAGACGAGGTGCTTGCCGTTGTACGTCACGTGGGTGAAGTCCTTCAGCGAGCCCCACCCGTTCGCCGGCTGCGCCAGCGCGCCCGTCGACGTCCATCGGTACGTCGACGGAAGGGCGCACGTGCCGCCCGTCGGCGGCGGCGTGGTGGGGGTCGGGGTCGTCGCCTTGGACAGGCCGGTCCACTTCTGGTTGGTGCCGGACCAGCAGGAGTACAGCTGGATCTTGGTGTGGTTGGCGGTGGCCGCGCCGACGGCGTCGAGGCACAGCCCGGACTGGACGCCGGCGATCGTGCCGTCGGTGTTGACGGTCCACTGCTGGCCGGCGCCGCCGTTGCAGTCACCGATGACCACCGCGGTGCCGTTGACGGCGCCCTTGCCCTTGGCCTCCAGGCACTTGTTGCCGTAGATCATCAGTTGCTTGCCGGAGGTGTGGGTCCAGCGCTGGTTGGTCTGTCCGTTGCAGTCCCACAGCTGCGCCTGGGTGCCGTTGGCGGTACTGAAGCCGTTGACGTCGATGCAGCGACCGGAGCCGACGCCCCTGATCTCCCCGGTGCCGGCGGGGCCGGAGGGGGTACCGGGGGCGGCCTTGAAGGCGTTCACGACGGCGGTGTGGGCGGCCTTGGGGTTTCCGCTTCCGTCGAACAGCAGGGGGCTCTCACCGCTGCGCCAGGAGTCGCTGTCGCGAACGCCCCATACCGTGATGCCCGTGCAACGGGCCACCGACAGGCAGGCCTTGACCGTGTTGGCGTAGTGGGTGGGCGACGCCCCGGCGATGTCCAGCTCGGTGATCTGGACGTCGACACCGAGGGCGGCGAAGTTGGACAGGGTGGTCTGGAAGCTGGCCGGCGGGCCGCCGGCGCCGAAGTGGCTCTGGAAGCCGACGCAGTCGATCGGCACGCCGCGGGACGTGAAGTCCTTGACCATGGCGTAGACGCCCTGGGTCTTGGCGTCCGACCAGTTCTCGATGTTGTAGTCGTTGTAACAGAGCTTGGCCGAGGAGTCGGCCGCCCGGGCGGTGCGGAACGCCTCCTCGATGAAGCCGTTGCCCAGCACGTTCTGGAACACCGAGCTGCGGTGCTGGGTGGAGCCGTCCGCGAAGGCCTCGTTGACCACGTCCCAGGCGTAGATCTTGCCCTTGTAGTGGCTCATCAGGGTGGTGATGTGGTGGTTCATCACGCTGCGCAGCGTGTTCGCGTCGCCGATGGAGCTGACCCAGGACGGCAGCTGCGAGTGCCAGACCGGGGTGTGGCCGCGCAGGCGCTGGCCGTGTGCCGCGGCGCGGTTGACGATCTGGTCGGCGGGCCCGAAGTTGAAATGGCCGCGGGACGGTTCGACGGCGTCCCACTTCATCTCGTTCTCCGGGGTGACCATGGTGAACTCCCGGTCCGCGATCGCGGTGTACCGCGAGTCGCCGAGCCGGCCGGCGGCCAGGGCGGTGCCGAAGTACCGGCCCGAGGGGGCCGCCTGCGTACCGAGGCTCGCGGCTCCGGCGGAGCTGGGCAGGAGCGTCACGACACCGGCGACCAGCGCCGCGGCCGACAGTCCTGCCGTCCAGGTCCGGCGGCTGCGGCCGAGCCGGTGCAGGCCCTTCATGATTCTCCTCGGAGGTCGCGGGTCAGGGCATGGGGCCGCTCCTGCGTACCGGTCGCCCGGGGTTCATGGATGTGTCGCGTCATTGAAGGGCTTTCTTCCGGGGATGCGTCGACGGGGGAACTCCCCCACGCAAGGGGAGGCCGCCGGGCGGCCCGTCGCGTAACGGAAAAGGCGCGCCGCCCGGACGATGGGCCCCGTGATGCATCTCGCGCGCGAAAAGTGTTACGCCGAGCCACGCGACCCGGCCCGCGACCCCGCCCCGCGCCCCGGCCCCCCACGCTCAGGGAGCGGTGGCCCAGGCCCTGCGCACGATGAAGGAGGCCTGGCCGGCGAAGGCCCGGGTGCCGTCGGAGCCGTCGAGCCGGATGCCGCCGTCGCGGTGGCGGAGGACCGATCCGGGGTAGTTGTGCGCGTGCAGGGTGACCGACCCGGCGACCGCCCCGGGCTGCGGACAGAAGGTGGCGTCCTCACGGAACAGCTCGCTGCCGTCGTCGGCGCTCAGCCGGAGCCTCAGGTCACGATGGCGCAGGAAGCGGCCGTCGGAGGCGCGGAAGGTGACGCACCGAGTGTCGGCCAGCCCGCGGACGACCGTGAACGTGGCCCGCTGCCGTGTCTGCGCGCTGCTGGACGCGGAGGCCCGGCCGAGCGTCGCGAAGTCGTCGGCGTACGTCAGGTACAGGGCGGGCTCGTCCACCGACTCCAGCGACTGGGCGCCCAGCGGAACCGTGCTCGCGGCGTCGGACGGACTCACCGGGGACGGCCCGGCCGACGGGGTGGAGGCCGACGGGGCCGGTATCGGTCCGCCGGCCGCCGGAGCAGCGGTGACGCCGGGGACCTGACGCGCCGGTTCGGGCCAGGTCGCGTAGAGGGCGGTCCCCGCGATCCCCGCGATGAGCGCCGCGCCGGTGGCGAGGCTCACCAGCGGATGCGCGGTCACCGCCGGGAGCTTGCCGATCAGCAGGCCGTGCGCAGCGCCTCCTCCCGTCGCCGTGCCGGCGGCCACCTGCGCCGTGGCCAGCCCGGCGGCGGCGCTCGCGGCCGTACCCGACAGCAGGCCCTTGGCCGTCAGCGCGGCGACGAGTCCGGCCGGGACGGCCAGCGGCGCGAGGCTCAGGAGCAGCCGCTCGGCCGCGATCCGCCCGGTCGCCGTCGCCGTCGCCGTCGTCATCGCCGTGCAGACCGGGCAACCGCGGGTGTGCCGGGCGATCCGCTTGCGCCACACCGAGGAACGCCGTCCGTCCCAGCGGGCGACGGTCTCGTCCAGCTGCGGGCAGCGCGGGTCGGCGCCCAGCGCGGCGGTGATCGTCCGGCTCAGTTCCAGCTGCTCGCGCATGCGTTGCACCCGTACGCCGGCGTGGGCGACGGTGAGCCCCAACGCGGCGGCGACGTCGTCTCGGCTCAGCGAGCCGGCACATTCCTGCCACCACAGCGACAGCAGCACCCGATGGTCCGGGTCGAGCCACCGGGCGGCCTCGACGACCTGGCGGCGCTCGTCCGACACGTGCAGACGCAGGATCGTCACGTCTTCGACTTCGGCGTCGGCGTCCGGCATCCGCAGGGCCTCGTCGATGACCGTGGTCCGGTCGGCGAAGACGCGCCGGCGGTGGCGGTGGTCGGTGATCTGGCGGAGCGCGATCGACACCAGCCAGGACCGGAAGCTCTCCGGCGCGCGCAGGGCGGGCAGGTCGCGCACGACGCGCAGCAGGGTCTCCTGGACGACGTCGTCGACGTCGACATGTCCGCTCAGCGCTCGCCCGACGATGTTGTACAGCAACGGCAGGTACGCGGCGATCAGTTCCTCGCGCGCCCGGTCGTCACCGGTCTGCGCGGCGACGACCAGCCCCGTGTGGTCCGCATCCATGAGCCCCATTCCCACCTCCCTGGGGAGCGGGCCGCCGAGTACGGCACCGCACCTTGGCGTCGGCAAGGGTATGCGGCCGGGGCCGGTGCCCTGGATCACCGGCCCCGCAGACGACTTTCCCGGCGCACGGCAACCCTTTGCGGGCCCTGTGACCACAAGGAGTCGGATCCGGCCGCCCCGGTGGCCGGATCCGCCTTTCCTCCGGTGGCTTGCAAGGAGAACACCCCCCATGAAGAACCCCACGAACGGCGGGCGCCGCGGGCGTCACCGCCGTCGCTGGACCGCGACCGGCCTGCTGCTCGGCGTCCCCGCCGTCCTCGTCCCGTACCTGCTGTTCGTCCAGGAGGACTCGCAGGCCGCGACGGTCGACGGCAACGCCTACTACCGGCTGGTCTCCGTACGCAGCGGCAAGGCGCTCGACGTCAACGCGTTCTCCACCGCCGACGGCACCCGCATCCAGCAGTGGACCGACCAGGGCACCGCCAACCAGCAGTGGAAGCTGAGGCCCACCAAGGACGGCTACTACGAGCTGGTGAACCGCAACAGCGGCAAAGTCCTCGGCATAGCGGGTGACTCGACCGCCCAGGCAGCCGCCGCCGAGCAGCAGACCGACAGCTCCGCCACCTCCCAGGAGTGGCGGATCGACGATGTGAGCGGTTCCGGCGCCGTCACCTTCACCTCCCGCAGGAGCGGCCAGGTCCTGGACGTCTCCGGAGGCTCCACGGCCGAGGGTGCGGGAGTCATCCAGTACCCCGGCAGGGGCAGCACCAACCAGCAGTGGAAGCTGGTGAAAATGGCCGGGCCCCAGCCCGACGGGCCGGGGACCGCGGCCGGACCGTACGTCTGGAAGAACGCTCAGGTCGTGGGCGGCGGTTACGTCACCGGGCTCGTGTTCAACCCGCGGGAGAAGGGCCTGCTGTACGCGCGCACCGACATGGGTGGCGCCTACCGCTGGGACCCGGCGGCCGAGCAGTGGATCCCGCTGACCGACTGGCTCGGCGAGAAGGACTGGAACCTCCTGGGCATCGACTCACTGGCGACCGACCCCGTCGATCCCGCGCGGCTCTACCTCGCGACGGGCACCTACACCAACCACTGGGCGGGCAACGGCGCGATCCTGCGCTCCACGGACCGGGGCCGCACCTTCCAGCGCACCGACCTGCCCTTCAAGCTGGGCGCCAACGAGGACGGCCGCGGGGCGGGCGAACGGCTGGCGGTCAACCCCTCGGACAACGGCACCCTGCTGCTGGGCACCCGCAAGAACGGCCTGTGGCGCAGCACCGACCACGGTGCGACGTGGAGCCAGGTCCCCTCGTTCCCCGTCAAGGACGGGGCGAGCAGCGGCGCGGGCATCACCTTCGTGACGTACGGCCCGCCCGGCAGCAAGACGGTCTACGTCGGCGTCGCCGACACGTCCACGTCCCTGTACCGCTCCACCGACGGCGGCGGCACCTGGCAGGCCGTCCCCGGGCAGCCCACCGGCGAGATGCCGCAGCACGGCGTGGTCTCCGGTGACGGCTCGCTGTACCTGTCGTACACCAACGCCCTCGGCCCCAACGGCGTGACCGGGGGCTCGGTGTGGAAGCACACGCCGGCGGGCGGGGCGTGGAAGAACGTCTCCCCGTCCAAGGGCGGTTACGGGTTCTCCGGTCTGGCCGTCGATCCGCAGAAGCCGTCCACGGTGATGGTCACCACCCTCTGCCGCTGGTGGCCCGAGGACGAGGTCTACCGCAGCACCGACGGCGGCGCGACCTGGAAGGCGCAGGCCGCCAAGTCGGTGCGCAGCGCCGCCGCCGCCCCGTACGTCGGCACCGGCACCGGGCACTGGATGACGGCCCTGGCCATCGATCCGTTCGACTCCGGGCACGCGCTGTACGGCACCGGCAGCGGCATCTGGCGCAGCAAGGACGCAGCCGCTACCGACAGCGGCGGCACCAGCCACTGGAGCACCGCGGGGGCCCGCGGGCTGGAGGAGACCGCGCTGATGGACGTGATCGCCCCGCCGGGCGGCGCATCCGCGATCACCGCCATGGGTGACCTGGGCGGTTTCCGCCACGACTCCCTGACGGAGGTGCCCGCCGGGCGGCTGGACAACCCGATGATGACCAACAGCACCGACATCGACTTCGCCCAGTCCAACCCTGCGGTGATGGTCCGCGTCGGACGTGGCGGCGCGAAGGACGGTGCCTACTCCACCGACGGCGGCAGCAGCTGGAACGGCTTCCCGGCGGAGCCGGTGGGCAGCGCCGACGGCGGCCAGGTGGCGCTCGCGGCGGACGGCTCCGCCATCGTCTGGACCGAGGCCGGTCAGGCCCCGTACCGCTCGACCGACAAGGGGGCGAGCTGGTCGAAGGTCAGCGGCCTGGGCACCGGCGCCGTGGTCGTCGCCGACCGCGCCTCGGCGCAGACCTTCTACTCGCTGTCCGGCGGCACGCTCTACGCCAGCACCGACGGCGGCGCGACCTTCACGGCCCGCGCCACCAGCCTGCCCGCCGGCCGGCTCACGGCCGTCCCCGGCGTCGCGGGGGACCTGTGGATCGCCGACGGCTCCAAGGGGCTGCTGCACTCCACCGACGGCGGCCGCACCTTCACCCCGCTCGCCACGGTGAAGTCCGCCTCCGCCCTCGGCTTCGGCAAGGCCGCGCCGGGCGGCAGCTACCAGGCCATGTACCTGATCGGCACCGTCAAGGACGTCACCGGAGTCTTCCGCTCCACCGACAAGGGCGCCACCTGGCTCCGCGTCAACGACGACGCCCACCAGTGGGGCAGCATCGGCGGCGTCGGCGTCATCAGCGGGGACCCCGACACCTACGGCCGCGTCTACGTCGGCACCAACGGGCGCGGCCTCCAGTACGGCGACCCGTCCTGACCGACCCGTCCTGACCGACCCGTCCTGACCCGACGCCCGACCGGGGCCGCAGGCACAACGGCCTGCGGCCCCGCCATGGCCGAGAGCACCGCCCGGTCCCGCGCGAGCTCCCGGTTACGGGCGAGGCGGAGCGTCCGGCCCCTGGTCCATGGGCCCCAGCTGCTCCTTGAGCTTGTCCTGGGCGGTGTCGACCTGGCTGCTGTACTTGCCCTGCGTCCTCCCGTCGACGAAGTCGCCGGCCTTGTCGATGCCCTGTCCGGCCTGAGTCTCGTGGCCCTTCAGCATCTGCTTGAGCTTGTCCATCATCGACATCGCTGCCTCCTTGTCGCGTCCCCCGTCGGTTCCAGGATCGCGGCCCCCCGGGCAGGCCGCATCCCGGGCCGACCGGTACGCGGCGCCGGGGGGTGCCGGCTCGGGAGCAGACCGGAGCACGGCCGGAGCACGGCGGCGCTGTCAGGGCGCTGACGTATCCTTCCCGCCACCGCACACCGACTCGGAGGACCAAGAGAATTGACCGGCCTGTCCGCCTTCCCGCTGCCCTTTCACGTGTCCCGTTCCATAGCGTTCGCGACGCCCCGAACGCTGCGGGAACTGCAGATGATGCAGTGCAGCGCACACATCCGGGCCAAGCCGGGGTGGTTCGACAAGATGAACGACGCGGACATCGTCGCCCGGTGGACGCGCGAAGCGCTCGCGCAGGGCCTCACCGAGGCGCAGGTGCGTTACGTCCTCGGCGAACTCGCGCACTACGCCGCGCTGCGCGACGAGCGCACCGGCGTCGAGGTGTCCGCCGTCGACGGGGTGTGGCAGTCGGACGCGCTGGTCGACGACACGCTCCGATCCCGGCTGTGCGAGGCGGTCCGGGTGTTGGAAGAGGTCCCCGCAGCAGAGCAGGACTGGCATCCCGGATCCGACGGCCAGGTCCTGGACCTGGTCCACCCCTCGCTGTTCTGCCTGGTGAGAGAGGTGAGCGGGGCGCCCGAGAGCACGTGGCAGAACCCGGCGGACCGGTACTCGAAGTACGAGTTCTCGGAGAAGTTCCAGTGGCTGCCCACGGACGTGGACGTCAGCGAGGACGGCGAGGTCGTCTTCCGTTCCTACGTCAACAACCTCCACCCCGAGGCCCATCGCGAGCTGGCCAGCGTCCTGCCGGACGTGTTCGCGCGCATGCGCCCGCTGCTGGAGAACGTGCTCACCGATCTGCGTCATCCGCGGCCGCTGCGGATCGAGGCCGATCCCTACGGGTGGTACGACTCGGAGCCGGAGTATCCGGACAAGTCCTCCTACAGTGACGCCGATGCCTACGCGGAAGCCCTCAGCGCGTGGGACGAGGCCTTTGAGGACTGGTCGGAGAACCGCCGTCCGGTCGTCCCGGACGCCCCGGACTTCACCCCGCCCCCGTCGCCCGACGCATCCGGCCGGGTCGACCTGCGCGGCCGCGGTCTCCAGGTCATCGTCAAGCTCGCCACGATTCACCTCACCCCGGACAAGCCCGAGTACCCCGGCGGTTCCTGGCACGTCGAGGGGATGATGAACGAGCGGATCGTCTCCACCGGCATGTACTACTGGGACAGCGAGAACATCACCGAGAGCCGCCTCGGTTTCCGGGCCGCACTCGACGACCCGCACTACGCGCAGAACGACGACAACGGCCTGCGCGAGGTCTACGGCCTGGAGGACGAGGACGCGCTGAACCAGCTGCTGGGGTCGGTGGCGACCCCGGCTGGCCGCTGCCTGGCGTTCCCGAACATCCTGCAGCACCGCGTCGACTCGTTCCGGCTCACGGACCCCACCCGGCCGGGACACCGCAAGATCCTCGCGTTCTTCCTGGTCGACCCGTCGGAGAGGATCGTCTCGACGTCCGACGTGCCGCCGCAGCAGCCGTGGTCCGACACCGCGACCATGACGCTTGAACAGGCCGAGGACTACCGCGAACAGCTCATGCGGGAGCGCAAGTTCTTCGTGGACGAACACAACCAGCAGCTCTACGAACGAGAATTTTCGCTCTGCGAGCACTGAACCGCCTGGAGGGTCCCCTCTAGGATCGTGACCATGGCCCTGATCATGAGTGACGTGGACCGGTTCGAGACCGCCAGGCCCCGGCTGGAGGCCATCGCCTACCGGCTGCTCGGCTCGGCGAGCGAGGCGGAGGACGCCGTGCAGGAGACGTTCCTGCGCTGGCAGGCCGCTGACGTCGGGCGCATCGAGGTGCCCGAGGCCTGGCTGACCAAGGTCCTCACCAACTGGTGCCTCAACCTGCTCACTTCGGCGCGGGCCCGGCGCGAGACCTACGTGGGCAGGTGGCTCCCCGAGCCGCTGCTCGCCGGGGACCCGATGCTCGGCCCCGCCGATACCGCCGAGCAGCGCGAGTCGGTGTCGTACGCCGTCCTCGTGCTGCTGGAGCGGCTGTCTCCGGGCGAGCGGGCGGTGTACGTCCTGCGCGAGGCCTTCGACTACCCGCACCGGGAGATCGCCCAGATCCTGGACATCACCGAGGCCGCCAGCCAGCAGATCTACCACCGGGCCAAGAAGCACATCGCGGACGGCAAGGCACGCACCGACATCGACGAGGCCGCTGCCCGCAGGATCGTCGAGGAGTTCCTGGCCGCGGCGACCAGCGGCCGTACCGAGCCCCTCGTACGCCTGCTCACCCAGGACGCCGTCTCGGTGGGCGACGGCGGCGGGAAGGTCCCGGCCCGCGCGAAGGCGTTCGAGGGTGCGCGCGCGGTCGCCACGTTCCTGCGCGGCCTGTTCAAGCCCAGCCCGGCCAAGCGGGCCCTCATCGGCGGTGCGCCCGGCATCTACGCCACGACCGCCAACGGCGGGCCCGCCATCGTGGCGGTCGTGGACGGCAAGGTCGTCGGGATCACCTGCCTGGAGGTCACCGAGGAGGGCATCGCCGCGGTCCGCAGTCAGGTCAACCCGGACAAGCTCGTCCGCGCGACGGAGCTGTGGGCCGCCGCGCACCACGGGGAGGCCCCGCTCCACACCCTCTGAAAACATGTGACGCAGGTCACATCGCGATCCTGTCAGGGAACGCGGGGCTGTCCGGTTCAAGAGGCGAAACCACGCCGGACCACGGCAGCCCCGCCCAGACAGGAGCACGGACATGCAGCACCGCATCGTCGTCCTCGGAGCCGGCTACACCGGCGCCACCGCCGCCGGCCGCCTCGCCAAGCGGCTGCACCACGAGGACGTCACCATCACCCTGGTCAACCCCGAGCCCGACTTCGTCGAGCGGGTCCGGCTGCACCAGCTCGCGGCCGGCCAGGACCTCAGGCCCCGCCCGTTCTCCGAGGTGTTCGCGGGCACGGGTGTGGAACTGAAGCTCGCGAAGGTCACCGCCGTGGACGTGGACCGCAAGACGGTGACGCTCGCCCCCGCCAGCGGCGGCGAGCGGGAGGAACTGGAGTACGACACCCTCGTCTACGCCCTCGGCAGCGGCTGGAACGACGGCGGTGTCCCCGGCGTCGCCGAACACGCCCACGAGATCGCCGGCCGGGCCGGCGCCCTGCGCCTGCGCGCGCGCCTGGCCGCCCTGGAGGCCGGCCGGCCCGTGGTCGTGGTCGGCGGCGGCCTGACGGGCGTGGAGGCCGTCACCGAGATCGCCGAGGCCCGCCCGGACCTCGACGTCGCGCTGGCCGTCCACGGCGTCCTCGGCGGCTGGCTCTCGGAGAAGGGCCGCGCCCACCTGCGGAAGGTGGTGGACGGTCTCGGCATCACGGTCCACGAGCACACCGCGGTCGACGCCGTGGAGGCGGACCGCGTGAGGACCGCCGACGGCCGGACCATCCCCGCCGAGGTCACGGTCTGGACGACGGGTTTCGCGGTCCACCCGATCGCCGGGGCCACCACCCTGGAACTCGCCGACCGCGGCCGGATCGTGGTCGACTCGACGATGCGCTCGCTCTCCCACCCGGACGTGTACGCGGTCGGCGACGCGGCGATGGCGATCGGCCCGGGCGGCGAGCCCCTGCGCATGTCCTGCGCCTCGGGCGTCCCCATGGCCTGGCAGGCCGCCGACGCCATCGCCGCCCGGCTCACCGGCGCCGAGGTCCCCCGCGTCCCCATCCGTTACGTGCAGCAGTGCATCTCGCTGGGCCGCAGGGAGGGCCTGATCCAGTTCGTCACCGCCGACGACCGGGCGGTCGACCGCGCCCTGACGGGCCGCATCGCCGCCCGCTACAAGGAACTGATCTGCAAGGGCGCGGCCTGGGGCGTCGCCAACCCGACCCTGGGCCTGCCGACCCGTCGCCGGCGGGTCGTACGGCAGGAGACCCCTGACCGCGCCCGCGCGCAGGCGGCGGCCTGACCTCGCCACGGCCGAACTGCCGCCAGCGGCAGGCTCGGTGCGCCAGTACGCCAGCGGTCGACTGTCAGTGCTCGGGCTTACCGTCTGGTCCATGGCGAAAAGACCTTCTGACACATGGCGTACCCAGATGGCCGAGAGGGCCCGCAAGGTGGCGACCGGGGCCCTGGCCCCGGAGAGCGCCGGCGCGGCCGTTCCCTACCCGGAGTCCTTGCTGCTGGCGACGGACGCCGCGCTGGAGGCGTTCGAAGACGAGGTGCGTGCGCTGCGGGACCCGTCCGACGACGCCGTCTTCGGGACCGTCGAGCGGGTGGTCCTCGCCCTCAACGCGATCGACGGGGACGACCGGCACGGCGGCGCGGGCTTCTGCACACTGGAGCGGGAGCAGCTGTGCGACTACATCGACCTCACCCTGGGCGGCCACGGTGTGGACGTGACCGCCCTGACGGCGAGGCGGGGCCTCGACCGGTCGGAGCTCACGGACCGCTGGCGCGACTGGTGAGGGCCGTGCCCTGCGGCGGCCCTCCCCCACCGGCGGCGAGATCGATCACCGACACGGTGTCCTCACCGCTGTTGGCGACATAGAGCCGATTGCTGTGGGGCTCGAAGGCCACGCCCTCGGGCTGGGAGCCCACCGGGAGGGTGGCGCTCACGCTGCCGGACGCGGCGTCGATGACCCTCACGGTGCCGTCGACGTGGGTGACGTAGGCGTCACCGCGGGAGTCGACCGCTATACCCTCGGGCCCTGCGGCGACGTCGAGTTCGGTGACACCACCGGTGGCCGTATCGATCATGGACACCGTGTGGACGCCCGAGTCGGCGACGTAGACGCGACGCCGGGGGCCGTCGATCGCGATACCGGTGGGCTGCTGTCGTACGGGGATGGTCGCCTCGACCGCGCCGGTCGCGGGATCGATCACGGAGACCGTGTTGAGGTCGGGTTGCGTGACGAAGACGCGGTGGCTCACCGGATCGACCGCCACACCCAGGGCGCCGGGCACCTCGCTGAACGGGGGTGCGAAGGGGGGCAGTTGGCCGCCGAGGCCGATGGCCGACAGCCTGGCGCTCCCGCGGTGGGTCACGTACGCGCGGGCCAGCTGGTGATCGACGGCCACCCGCGTCACGGGGGGTGACGGGCCGGCGAACAGGCCTTCGACACTGACGGTGGCGACGAGGTGGTGGGACTTGTCGAGCATCGAGACGGTGTTGTCGCCGCCGTTGACCACGCAGGTCCCGAATTGAGGATCGGTCGCCACGCCCTCGGGGCGCGATCCGACGCCGAGGGTGGCACTCACCGTGTTGGTCGAAGAGTCGATCACCGACACGGTGGCGGCGCCGCTGTTGGTGACGAAGACGCGGCGCTGGACGTCCACCGCCACCGCCAGTGGCTTCGCCCCCACCGGGATGCTGGTGACGACGCGCGGTGGTCCGGTGCGGGGTGTGTTCATGACGGCACGGCCTTCGCGATCGAGCGGCCCGCGGGGGGCGCTCTGACAGGCCCCCTCACTTCAATGCAACCGCCGTCGGCGGGAGTCCGCCAGTCATGCACGGTCAGCCGTGCACCGTCAGTCATGCACGGCCAGTCATGCACGGCCAGTCATGCACGGCCTCCCCACGGGCCGCGCCCCGTCGCCGGCGGGCACCGGTCCACCGGGAAGAGCGACAGGGCGCCGGTGATCTGCAGAAGACGCTGGAGCTGGACGTTGGGGGCGGCCAGGCGGATGACGGTGCCACTCTCGTGCGCTGCGCGTCGCGCGGCGAGGAGCGCGTTCAGCGCCGAGGAGTCGCAGAAGGTCAGGCGGCTGCAGTCGACCGCCACCGGCCTGGCCGACGAGGCCTGGGCGAGAGCCTCGAAGAGGGCGAGCCGCAGGGAGGCCGCCGTCTCGATGTCGATCTCGCCGGTGGGCCTGACCGCCACGGTGTGGTCCAGGACCTCCACGGCGATGTCGTTGCCGCCTGCCTCCTGGAGTGGGCGTTCGGCCATGGTGATCCCTCCTTGGATCTACGGGCGTGACCCGCCGGCGTCAGGTGCTGCGCTGGTCGCGGATGTCCTGGCGGAGCTGGTCGGTATGCCGGGTCAGGGCGTCGATGCGTTCGGCGAGCTCGGCGTCCTCGGCCCGCAGATGGGCCCGGGTGTCGGTCAGGGGACGGACGAGGCGGGCGGCGTCGTTGTCGGCGAGGGCCTCGTTCAGGTCCCCGATGGCGTTCTGGGCACTGGCGGGCAGCCCGGTGAGGGCAGTGATCTGACCGGCGAGCCGGCGCAGGTCGGCCGCGTTGTCGCGGGCCCAGGCGGAGACGGTGCGATCGGCGGCTCGCGTGTCGCGGGTCGCCTGGACGCGTTCCTCGCCGGTGCTTCCGGCGGTGCCGGGGCGCAGCCTCAGGTAGCGGCGCTCGGCGGCCTGACGGCTGGCGACCCCGAGGGGGCCCGCGAGGTCGGCCCAGCTCGCGCCCCGCCCGCGGGCGGTCTCGATCAGACCGCTCTCCCAGCCGGCGAGCTGCTCCCGCACCTCGCGCAGCGTCAGCAGCGCGGCCAGGGCCGGGTGCGGGCCGGGGTCCGTCGCGGGCGCCGCGTCGGCTGCCGACGCCGTCGCGGAGTGCTGCTGCGCCTCCTTCAGGGCCTGGTTGATGGCCTCCAGCGCCGCGGCGGCGGCCAGGAAGGGAACGGGTGCTGTCGGCTCGGCGGCCTCGTTCATGGCGTTCTCCGTCGCTCTGTCATCCTCCAGATGACTCCTTGCTTGTCATCGTTTCGATGACATGTTACAACAGGAGCACGTGGAAGCGCATTGGCAGTCTCTGCCTGAGCCAACTGGAGGTGTTTCGCGATGTTGATGCGCACTGACCCGTTCCGCGAGATGGACCGGATCGTTCAGCAGCTGTCGGGTGCCTCGGGCACGTGGTCGAAGCCGTCCGTGATGCCGATGGACGCCTACCGCCAGGGCGACGTGTACGTGATCGCCTTCGACCTCCCCGGCGTGAGCACCGAGGCGATCGACGTCGACGTCGAGCGGAACATGCTGACCGTGAAGGCCGAGCGCCGGCCCGCGGAGAAGTCCGAGGGCGTGCAGATGGAACTGTCCGAGCGGCCCCTCGGCGTCTTCTCCCGCCAGGTCATGCTGGCCGACACCCTGGACACCGAGCACATCGAGGCGGACTACGAAGCAGGCGTCCTGACCCTGCGGATCCCGATCGCCGAGCGTGCCAAGCCCCGCAAGATCAGCATCAGCGGCGAATCCGGCCGCAAGCAGATCTCCGGCTGAACAGCCCGTCACAGCCCGTCACCAGCGGCGGAGGACGGGGAACCGCCCCCCTCCGGCACCCCGCCCTCCGCTCCCCGGCCCCTCGCCTAAGCCCTTAGCCCTTCGCCCCGCCCTCCCCCGGAGGAGACGTGATGTCGATGCGCTGGGAGGCGTTCTTGGACCAGGTCCAGGAACGCGGCAAGTATCAGACCCGAGCGGAAGCCGAACGCGCGACCCGCGTCGTCCTGGCCCTGCTGGGCGCACACCTGGTCGGCACCGTACGAGCCGAGCTCGCGGCCCGGCTCCCCGAGACGTGCGCCCTGATCCTCCTCAACCCCCTGCCGGCCGCAGAACCGCTCTCCCCCGAACGCTTCGTCCGCGCCACCGCGGCCTGGATCGAGGGCGCCACCGAGAAGACGGCCCTGTGGGACATCGGCGCCGTCCTGTCCACCGTGGCCGCCGCGGCGGGGGACGTCCTCACGCGCGAGGCCCTGCTCCAGCTCCCGCCCGGCTACGACCTCCTCTTCGGCCACCCACAGCCCACCTGACCCGCCACCGCCCCCGCCGCCCGCACCGACGCCACCGCCCGGACGCCGAACCATCGAAGAGAAAGGCAACCGCAGCCCCATGTACGACCAGCCTCGACCGCACCTGGCCGCCCCCGCCATGACGTTCGAGCAGATGCTGGAACGCGTGCGCTACGAAGGCGCCTACCCCACCCGCGAACGCGCCGAGGCGGCCGTCCGCACCGTCCTCGCCGCCCTCGGCCGCCAGGTCACCGGAGAGGAACGCGTGGACCTCGCCCACTGCCTGCCCGTCGAGGCCGCTCTCGCCCTGACCGCCCAGATCCCCGACACCGAACAGCTCACGGGCTGGGGCTTCATCAAGGACATGGCCGCCCGCACCGGCGCCACGCCGGCCACCGCCCGCTGGGACACCGGCGCCGTGCTCGCCATCGTCTCCCGCCTGGCGGGACCCGACCTGCTCGCCCGGATCCTGCGCCGGCTCCCCGGCGGCTACGCCCTGCTGTTCGGCCAGGCGGAACTGCGCCAGCCCGAGCCCGCGGCCTGATCCCCCGAATGAATATCTGTGTCCGCGGTCTGAGAATTTAACAGACCCCGCCAGGAGAGTTCTTACCGCAACGCACAGCGCGAAAGCATTTAACCTACACAGGACACTGCGACGTGCTACTGTCGATCTCGGTTGCAGTTTTGGTACCCAAAAACTTCAAGCGGTTCCGGTCGGCCCCCGCGCCGCACGGAAGCGCTTCATATTTCCCGGTGTCTTTTCCGGGCGGGGCATCATCGCGGCGACACGGTGACCGCACTGTGCGGCCGCTGGTGTACTGCCCCAAGGGAGATATGACATGGCTGCTGGCACCGTGAAGTGGTTCAACGCCGCAAAGGGTTTTGGCTTCATCGAGCAGGACGGGGGCGGCGCTGACGTGTTCGCCCACTTCTCGAACATCGCCGCCCAGGGCTTCCGCGAGCTCGTCGAGGGCCAGAAGGTCACTTTCGACATCGCGCAGGGCCAGAAGGGCCCGACGGCCGAGAACATCCTTCCCGCCTGACGCCGACGTACACGTGTAGCTGGGGCCCGCATCCCTCGGGGTGCGGGCCCCAGCTGCCCGCATTTCCGCAGTGTTTTGACCTGCAACCCCCGTGACGCGACGTCACGCATTTCAGCACTCGCACCGCCACCCATTTCCGGTGGACCGAGTTCGCTCTCGCATTTCATTTCGGCCGTTCTCGTGATTCCCCGCGCTGCTCCTCTGCTGCGGGAATTCCTTGATACGCGCCGTATCAAGGAAGGTTCTGAATGAACCCCGTACGTACGAACGACCGCTCTTCCCGCACCCGCAGCCGCACCGGCGGCCCCGCTTTCGGCTCCGCCGCCGGCTCGGGTCGCGGCAGCCGCTTCGGTTCCTCCGCCCCGAGCCGTTCGGGTGGCGCCCCGAGCCGTTCGGGTGGCGCCCCCAGCCGTTCGGGCGGGGCTCCGAGCCGCTCCGGCGGCTACGGCCGACGGTCCTCCGCGGTGCAGGGTGAGTTCGCCCTGCCGAAGACGATCACTCCGGCGCTGCCCGCCGTCGAGGCGTTCGCCGATCTCGACCTGCCCGCGGAGCTGCTCGCCGCGCTCGGTGTCCAGGGGCTGACGATGCCGTTCCCGATCCAGGGGGCGACGCTGCCGAACTCCCTCGCCGGCCGTGACGTCCTCGGCCGCGGCCGGACGGGCTCCGGCAAGACCCTCGCCTTCGGCCTGGCACTCCTGGCCCGCACCGCCGGACAGCGCGCCGAGCCCCGCCAGCCGCTGGCCCTGATCCTCGTACCGACCCGGGAACTCGCCCAGCAGGTCACGGACGCGCTCACCCCGTACGCCCGCGCCGTCAAGCTGCGCCTGGCCACCGTCGTCGGCGGGATGCCGATCGGCAGGCAGGCCAGTGCGCTGCGCGGTGGCGCCGAAGTCGTGGTCGCCACGCCCGGACGCCTCAAGGACCTCATCGACCGCGGCGACTGCCGGCTGAACCAGGTCGGCATCACCGTCCTCGACGAGGCCGACCAGATGGCCGACATGGGCTTCATGCCGCAGGTCACCGCGCTCCTGGACCAGGTGCGCCCCGAAGGCCAGCGGATGCTGTTCTCCGCGACGCTGGACCGCAACGTCGACCTGCTGGTCCGCCGCTACCTGACCGACCCCGTCGTCCACTCGGTGGACCCCTCCCAGGGCGCGGTCACCACGATGGAACACCACGTCCTGCACGTCCACGGCACGGACAAGCACGCGACGACCACCGAGATCGCGGCCCGCGAGGGCCGGGTGATCATGTTCCTGGACACCAAGCACGCCGTGGACCGCCTCACCCAGGACCTGCTCAACAGCGGGGTCCGCGCCGCAGCCCTGCACGGCGGCAAGTCGCAGCCGCAGCGCACCCGGACCCTGGCCCAGTTCAAGACCGGACACGTCACCGTGCTGGTGGCGACCAACGTCGCGGCGCGCGGGATCCACGTCGACAACCTCGACCTCGTCGTGAACGTCGACCCGCCGACCGACCACAAGGACTACCTCCACCGCGGCGGCCGCACCGCCCGCGCCGGCGAGTCCGGCAGCGTCGTCACCCTCGTCACCCCCAACCAGCGCCGCGACATGACCCGCCTCATGGCCGCCGCCGGCATCGTCCCCCAGACCACCCAGGTCCGCTCCGGCGAGGAGGCGCTGCGCCGCATCACCGGCGCCCAGGCCCCCTCCGGCATCCCGGTCACGATCACCGCGCCGGCCTCCGACCGGCCCAAGCGCAGCGCCGCCTCCCGCGGCCGGCGCAGCCCCGCCTCGGCGGCCCGGCGCGCGAGCGGGCGGCAGACCTCCTTCAACGCGGCGGCCTGAACACCACTTGATCAGGAAACTGACCCATCTCTGCAGGAGGCACGTTGTGACGCTGGTCCAGATGCAGCCCCGCTCGGCGCACGCCCTCCCTGTGTACCGTGCGGTGGCCGAGGCCGCGGAAGCGGGCGGCGGCCCGCAGATCGGTGACGACATGACGGTCGAGGTGGCCCTGTCCGTCATGGCCAGCGCCCGTACGGGTCATCTGGTAGTGCTGGACGAGGACGGCCTGTGGGCGGGACTGGTCACCCAGGCCCAGCTCGCCGCCGTCCGTGACGGCGACGCGTACACGGACCAGATCCGGCTGCGCGACGTCCTCGGCGACGGCGGGGCGCTCACCTCGCACCTGACCGCGACGGCCGAGGCCGAGCTCGCCCTCGCGCGCTGAACCGCCTCACCGCGGTCCGACCCCTTTCCTCTTCTCCCTGTGAGGCATCATGCGCTGCGTCATCGCCCGCTTCCCGTTCGACCTGACCAAGAGCGGCGTCCTGGAATCGATGAAGGGCGTCAAGCCCGAGCAGGTCACGGGCGAGTCCGTGATCATCGGGCGCCGCACCTACCCCGTGAAGCAAGTCGGCCAGGTCATCACCCGCCAGGACCGCCGCGACTTCAGCGCCGGCGAAGTCATCCGGGCCATGACCCAGCTCGGCTTCACCTGCCGCGGCCTCCCCATGGCCGCCGCGCCCGCGCCCGCCCTCAGCCCGCTCCAGCGGGCCTCCGCGATGCTGGGCACCCCGGTGACCGTCTGACCGTCTGACGGTCCGACCGTAAGACGGGTCGACCGTCCGACACCCGAACAGAGCAGGGCCCGACCGGCACACGCCGGTCGGGCCCTTTCGCGTACCTGCGGGCGCCTGACCTGCGGCGCAGGCCGTTTTCCCCATCCTGACGCCGCCACGGAGGCCTAGCTCCCCTCGATGCACACGAAAATCTATCGCGGTCGGAGTAGACATTGGGCGGTGGCCTGGCTATGGTTTCTCTCGTAGCCCAGAGAGACAGCAAGGCCCGGCAGAGACGAACTGCCGGGCAAGCAAGATCAGTTGAAGTACGCAGAACGGTGCGGCGGTGGAGTTCCGAAGCCACGTTGTCGAAGGACGGCGACGGGACTGACGGCCGGACCGGGTGGCCCGCAGTGATCAGGGGCCGCCGTGAGCAGTGCCGCGGTTGACGCAGTGGCAGTACCCGCAAGTGCAGTGCGCAGTACCCAGCAGTGAAGTCAGTGAGCAGCACCTCGGTGAAGGCGTCGGCTGCGGACGCGCGCACCGGGAAGTTCGGCAGTGGGGTTCTAAGCCAGAGCAGATGCAGGATGGGCGACGGGGCTGGCTGCCGGAGAGTGGCGCTGTGACAGGCCACAGAGCAGTTCGCAGTACCCGTAGTAGGCAGTACAGCAGTAAGCAGTACAGCAGTATGCAGTCCCCCGTTGGGTAAGTAGTTGATCACCGAGGGAAGAACGGAGGAGCCCCGCGCCATCAGGATCGCCCGGGCGGCAGTCTGGAACCCGGGTACCGCAGGACATCGATAGTGAGGTGGTCTCCGGTCAAGCAACCGCGATCCCCGCACCCCCGACAGCGACTCGGTCGGGTTTGCGGAAACCGAAGGCCGGCGCAGTACTGAGGCCGGCAGATGGTGTAGTAGTTCCTTCGGGGCCCTGGTGCCGTTCGGCACCAGGGCCCCTCCACGCGTTCCATGAGAGAGGTTCAATGACAGCAGACGACTCGTTCGGCCGTCTCGACGACGACGACTACCCCGCCTACACCATGGGCCGGGCCGCGGAGATGCTCGGCACCACCCAGGGCTTCCTGCGTGCCATCGGCGAAGCCCGCCTCATCACCCCGCTCCGCTCCGCGGGCGGACACCGCCGCTACTCCCGCTACCAGCTGCGCATCGCCGCCCGCGCGCGGGAGCTCGTCGACCAGGGCACCCCCATCGAGGCCGCGTGCCGCATCGTGATCCTGGAAGACCAGCTCGAAGAGGCCCAGCGCATCAACGCCGAATACCGCCGCGCCGCCGAATCCTCGAACCCGTCGGACTCGGCCTGAGGTACGTGTGCCCGCCGGCTGCGGACAGGGTCTGCGGACCTGTCTGCGGCGGGGACCGCCTCCGCTCAGGGCGGCGCCGAGCCTTCGTCCCCGCTCCTCATCGGCATGTACCCGATGCACTCCACGTCGATCTGATCGGCGAGCTCCACCAGGACGCCGGCCAGCCCGAGGGCCGTACCCGGATCCAGCTCCGTCTCACCTTCGTACACCGAGTGCAGCCACCCGGAGGCGAGGCGTCGCAGCAGGGCCGTGACCTCGTCGGCCGGGATGAGCAGCTGGCCGTCCGCCACGGAGACCAGCGGAATGAGCGCGCTCATGGTGGCACCTCCTCCGCGCCGGGTATGTCGTAGGCCGCGCGGGCGTCGACCCGCGCCCCGCTACCACGGCCCTCCTGCCTCAGTCCGCGACCGGTGGCGGCTCGGGCTTCGGCGCCGGCGCCGGGCCGGGCCTGGGCGCCGGCCGCGGCGCCTGCGGGTCGACCGGGAACGGGCGCGTGGGAGGGGCGGGGTGCGGATCCCCCGGGTCCTGCGGGAACGGGCTGGTGGGCGGTCCGTTCTTCTCACTCTGCACGGCGCGCCACCCTTCGTGGACGTTCCGGCGCTCCCTGCCCCCTCGCCGGAATCCGGCCCCCACAGGCCGCTACCCCCTGCCGAAGCCGCTACGCAGGGCGACACGCCCGCCGTCGGCCCCCTCAGGTGAGGGGCTCGGGCGCCGGTACGGGACCGGGCAGGGGGCCGGGCTGCGGGTGCGGGTCGGGCCGCGGCGCGGGCGGCGGCTCGGGGTCCGGTCCGGGCTGCGGCGGGGCCGGCGGCACGGGATCGGGCCCCGGAGCCGGTACGGGACCCGGCACGGGCCCGGGCTGCGGCCCGGGGCCGGGGCCCGGCGCCGGGGTGGGGCTGGGAGGAACGGGATCGTTGGGAGGGGTACCCATGGCGCTCTGCTCCTTCGGTCGGGGACGTGTACGCGACGCCCGTGCGGGGACGTGCTCCCGGCGCTCCGGTCCCGGCACGGGTCCGAGCGGGAAGGCGTCCTCCGCCCCCCGCCTGCCCGCTCCCGTGTAGCCGAATCTCCGGGCCCGACGCCCTCGGGTCCGTCACCCGGATGCCCCCGCAGGCTGCGACCCGCTCGCGCCGCGCCGATCCTGGGGCCATGACGCCCCGCCGGCCGCAGGTCATCGTGCACGCACCCGACAGCCGGGGCCTGCGGGAGGTCAGCGTCGCAGGGCGGACCGTCGGCCGGGCGTGGTCCCTACCGGACCTGCGCCGGGTGCTGCGGCAGGCGGGGATGCCGCCGGACCTCGACCTCGGCCATCCGGGGGACGTCCGATGGCGGGCCGACCCGGGCCTGTGGCCGGACCGCCCCTGGCGGAGGCGGGCCCAAGCCTGCTTCATGACGCTCGGGCTGCTGGTGTCCGCCGCCGTGCTGTTCCGGGTGGGGCTCTCGGACGCCCTCAGGGCGCTGACCTTCGGGGGGCGTGTCATGGGGGTGGTGTTCCTGACCGGAGCGCTGCTGGAGACGGTCGCGGCAGGCGCCGTCTTCGACCGCTGGGGCAAGCGGGCCACCCGGTACGCGGCACAGTGCGTACTGCTGGGCGTCGTCATCGCGACCGTCACCAGCCTGATGTTCCTGGTCCTGCAGTGGGAAGGCGGCTACCACGCCGGGCTGTTCCCGCTCTGGATCGCCCTGGTGATGTGGTCCGCCTGGGCGTGGTGGGAGGTGAACCGTCAGAAGGTCTGGCGGGAGATCAAACACCCCAAGAGCTTCGCGACCGGCGTCGCCCTGTCGGCCCTCATCGGTTCCACGAGCGTGGCGTACTCCGCCATGTACACCCCGTACGTCGCCCCGCCCAAGGTCCCCTTCATGGCCTCCTTCGGCAAGCCGACCCTGAACGCCGCCGGCACCAGTCTGTACGTGCCGGCCCGCTTCATCACGAGGACTTCAACCACCCCGTGCGCATGCTGGCGGCCGGCCAGACCGCCTCTGCGGGCAGCCGCCTCGACCCGGGGGACGATTTCTCCAAGGATGCCGTCATCGAGGTGCCGCTGCGCGATTCCTCCCCAGGGCGCCTCCAACTCGCCGCCGCCGTCTCGCTCATCCGGGCGGACCGCTGCAAACTCTCCAACAGTTACCCGCAGTCGATCGAGTACTCGTGGGACGTGGACTCCGCCGATCGCAAGCACCTCTGGGACGCGCCACGGTGGCTCGCGAACCCGGGTGATGACTTCTTTCGCTACCGGTCGAGGATCTACCGCAGCAGCGCAATCATGAACATGACTCAGGCTCCCGAGTGGGCGGCCATGTGGTGGGTGATCCCGAAATGGCACGAGGGCGAACTCTTCGCCCCCGGAGAGACCATCCCCTACATGCAGGTCCACATCTCCCGCGACCCGAACAGCCGCGAAGTGCTCAGCGAGGACGAGCAGGAGCCCTACGGGATGAAGACCAGGTCGACGGCAGTGGACCGACCGGTCGCCCTGCTTCGGCGGGCGGCGGAAAGCCCCTGAGAGACGCTGGACGCGCCGGCGCCGACAGCGGAAAAGAGCCGCTCTCCGCCCCTGCGATCAGCGGAAACCGCAGAGGAGTGAGCGGCGTTGGCGGGCTGTTCCCCGCCTTCGCGCACCGACTCGCCGGAAATCATTTCTCAATACCGTCTCGGATTCTTTGCGAAACCGGGACAAAATCACGCTGTGTCCGATGCCGGAGAGCGAAAAGCATCGGAGAAAACTGGGCGGCTATCGAGAGCCAGAACGCATGTCACCGAAAGCCTGAACTTCCCAGCTCCGACTGACTGTTCTCTGCATCCGATGGAGGTATCACCATGCCCTACTCCAGGACGGACTCCCGCAAGGCCCAGCAGAACCGACGGACCGTTGCGCGCGCACCCAGAGCCCACGTCTTCTTCCTCCTCCTGCTCTTCCTCGTCACCGCCACGGTGACCGGGCCGGCGGCCCAGGCCCGAACCGCCTCGCCATACGGCATCAGGGCGGTGGCCGTGGCCGCGTCCAAACAGGGCTCGCCGTACGCCTACGGCGCGACCGGTCCCAAACGCTTCGACTGCTCCGGCCTGACGCTCTACGCCTTCCGGCAAGCCGGCAGACGACTGCCGCGCACCGCGGGGCAGCAGTACGCGCACACCCGCCACATCTCGCGCAGCCACCGCGCGCCGGGTGACCTGGTCTTCTTCCCCAAGGGCCGCACCATGGGCCATGTGGGCATCTACGCCGGCCACGACAGGATCTGGCACGCCCCGTACCCGGGCACCCGCGTGCGACTGGAGAAGATCTGGAGCAGCAGCGTCCGCTACGGGCGCGCCACCTGACAAGGACGGCGCGCGTCGCCGAGGGCGCGGGACGCCCTCGGCCCTCCCCTTCACGGTGCCGCACGGAGTCCCCGCGGGGCCGTGCATCCCGACGTCACGTCGGCCATATAGACCAGTTTTTACGATTTACGACCGATTGCTGTGAAATATGCGTGACTCCTTCCACGTGACGGCGTATCACTACCTCCGGCAGGGAGTCGCTCTCGGTCCCGCTCCCGGGGAGCCTGCGCGCCGGCGCGGGCAGGGGGCCTGCGGCCCTGGCCAGCCCTCGTCGCGGGCGCTCGGGAACCTCTTTCGGGAGGGCTGAGACCCGGAGCAACAAGAAAGGTCCTGCTGTGGCATTGGATGGCATCCGGTCGGGTCCACCCGACCAAAAACCTCGACGCAATCTGTTCAAACGGGGAATCCTCGTCCTGCTTCCCGCAGCGCTCCTCGCGGCTGCGACCCTGGTCCCGAACCTCGCTCACGCGGCGGAAGCCCCCGTGAACCTGGGGACCGCCACCAATTACGCGGTCCTGGCCGGTTCGACGGTCACCAACACGGGCCCCACCGTCATCAACGGCGACCTGGGGCTCCACCCGGGTAGCTCGGTGACCGGCTTCCCGCCCGGTATCGTCAACGGCACGCAGCACATCGCCGACGCCGCCGCCGCTCAGGCGAAGTCCGACCTCGTCATCGCCTACAACGACGCTGCGAGCCGGGGTCCCGGCACCGCCACTCCGCCCGACATCGGCGGACTGACGCTGGCGCCCGGCGTCTACACGGCCTCGTCGACGCTGAACCTCACCGGAACGGTCACTCTCGACGGCCAGAACAACCCCGACGCCGTCTTCATCTTCCAGATTCCCGAGACCCTGATCACCGCTCCGGCGAGTGTCGTGGCCCTCATCAACGGGGCCAATGCGTGCAACGTGTTCTGGCAGGTGGGCAGCTCCGCCACGCTCGACACGACCACCCAGTTCAAGGGCACCATCATGGCTCTGGCGTCCATCACGCTGAACACCGGCGCCGTACTCGAAGGCCGCGCCCTGGCGCGCAATGGTGCGGTCACGCTGGACACCAACACCATCACGAGGGCGGCCTGCGCCGTTGGCCCGCCCGGGCCTCCCGGACCGAGCGGTCCTCCCGGCCCGACGGGTGAACCCGGCCCGACCGGCGCCCCCGGCCCGACGGGTGAACCCGGCCCGACCGGCGCCCCCGGACCGACCGGCGCCCCCGGCCCGACGGGTGAACCCGGCCCGACCGGCGCCCCCGGCCCGACCGGCGCCCCCGGCCCGAGCGGCAGCCCTGGCGCCCCCGGCCCCACCGGCGCCCCCGGACCGGCTGGCCCGACCGGCGCCCCCGGCCCGAG
>NZ_JBWKJU010000014.1:0-84089 GCF_056432025.1 Streptomyces sp. NPDC045695 | reverse complement strand
GAGCGGTAGCCCTGGTGCCCCCGGACCCACCGGCGCACCCGGACCCACCGGCGCCCCCGGACCGAGCGGTAGCCCTGGTGCCCCCGGACCCACCGGCGCACCCGGACCCACCGGCGCCCCCGGACCGAGCGGTAGCCCTGGTGCCCCCGGACCCACCGGTGCACCCGGACCGACCGGCGCCCCCGGACCCTCAGGACCGGCCGGACCGGCCGGACCCGCTGGACCCTCAGGACCGGCCGGACCCGCTGGACCCGCCGGACCCGCTGGACCGGCAGGACCCGCCGGGCCCAAGGGGCCTCGTGGCGACAAGGGTGAAAAGGGTGAAAAGGGTGACTCGGGCGACCACGACCACCACCACGGTCATGACGACGAGGACGAGGACGAGGGCGACCACGGTCACGACGACGGCGACGAGGGCGACCACGGTCACGACGACGACCACGGCAAGCCCGGCCACGGCCCCGACGGCCCCGACGACGACCACGGCAAGCCCGGCCACGGCCCCGACGGCCCCGACGGCCACGACCAGGGCAAGCCCCCGTGGGCCGACTACCTGCCCGGAGGCCTCGACGGCGCCCTGGGCCACATCGGTCCCGGACACACGGCCAAGGGCGTCAACTTCGCCCACGTGAGCGCCGCCACCGACCGACAGGCGAAGGAGACCTCGCCCGTCCCCGCCGCGGCAGGCTCACGCAGCGAGACCGGCGTCATGGCCGCCACCGCAGCCGCGCTGGCCTTCATCGCAGGCTCGGCCGTCTTCGCCATGAAGCGGACCCGACGCGGTACGGCAGCCCGACGGGATTAGCCCTCGCGGCGACTGAGCCCCTGGACACCCAGTCCAGGGGCTCAGTGGCGCCGGCCGGTGATCAGCCCCGACCGTACGCCTTGACGGCTTCCTCGATGAGATGCCGGGTGCTGTCCGGGCTCAACGCCTGGGCCTGCAAGTGTGCGTACATAGCGCTGTAGCGCTGCACGTCGGATCGTTTCTCCAGATAGAGGTCGCTGGTGAACCTCTCCAGATAGACCACGCTCACGTCGGTGGCGTCGACGAATTCGAGCAACGAGAACTGTCCCGAGACGCCCGGGTGCGCACCCGCGTCGTGAGGGAGAACCTGCAAGGTGACGTGCGGCTGGGTGCTGAAGCGGCTCAGATGGTCCAGCTGCTCCCGCATGACACCACGGCCGCCCACGGCGCGCCGCAGCACCGATTCGTCGAGCACGACCCATAAGCGCAGCGGATTGACCGGGGCGCGCAGCCGGTCCTGGCGCCGCATCCGCACCTGGAGGCGGGTGGCAGCCTGTTCGGCGGTGGCGTGCGGGATCGTTCCTGCGATGACCGCCCGGGCGTAAGCGGCGGTCTGCAGCAGACCGGGGATCACCATGGGCTCGTAGCTCCGGATCGCGGCGGCCTCGGCCTCCAAGCCGATGTAGGCACCGTACGGAACGTCCTCGTAGGCGTTCCACCAGCCCTGCCCACCCGATTCGCCGGCCAGCCGCATCAGGTGGTCCACGTGCCGCTGGTCCTGGACTCCGTACAGCCCGCAGAGATCACGCACGTCACGCGGCTTGATGACGCGGCGGCCGTTCTCCATCAGACTGATCTTGGGTTGGGACATCAGCAGGCGCGCCGCCACTTGCTGCGTGGTCATACCGGTGATCTCCCGGAGCCGACGCAGCTCCGCCCCCAGCCGGCGTCTGGTGATGGTGGGATTGACGTCGGCACCCACAGGGCGCATACCTCCGCTCCAAAAAACTTGCGCTGGCGAGAAGACTGCCACGGCCGGTCCGGCCGAATCCGACTCGGCCCGTGTCATGCCCCGTAATTCGCTGCGGGCGCAAAGCGAGCTGAATTTCTCATAAATGCCGTCCGGCTGAGCGTATTTACCGGTCACGCCCTCAGGTGTGCAGACGACGTCGGCCGAGAGGGTCCGGTCGTCCGGGGGCCCGGATATCTTGCTCACATGGCACGCGGTCAACTCGCCCTCGGCGCGGTCCCTCTGGCCGGTCTCACGCTGTCCGCCTGCTCGGCGACGGCGGCGACGGCGACGGCGGCGACGGCGACGGCGACGGCGGCGGCGACGGCGACGGCCAGGTGACCGTGCACGTGGCCGCTCCCCTGACCGGCCGGCTCCCCGCCCCCGCCCCCGAGTACGTCTGGTACGCCTCCTACGGCTCCAACATGCACAGGGAGCGGCTGACCGCCTACCTCACAGGCGGCAGCCCGCCCGGTGCGGCGCACGCCTACCCGGGGTGCCGGGACCGCCGGGCGCCGCGCCGGTCGATCCCCGTCGAGCTCGCGGGATGCCTGTACTTCGCCACCGAATCCGCCGTGTGGACCGGGGGCAGGGGCTTCTACGACCCGACGGGGCCCGGCCGCATGCGGGGGCGCGCCCACCTGCTGACGATCAGCCAGGTGTCGGACATCGCCGCTCAGGAGATGTACCGCGAGCCGGGAGCGGACCTCGACTTGACCCGGGTGCTGCGCGAGGGCCGCGACGAGCTGGGCACCGGACGGTACGAGACGCCCATCTGCCCGGGCGCGATCGAGGGCGTTCCCGTGGTGACCTTCACCGCCCCGTGGAGCCTTCACGACGTCGAACCGCTCATGCCGTCCGCCGCGTACCTGCGGCACCTGGCCGCCGGCCTGCTGGAGTCGGGGCCGTGGCAGGCCCCCGACATCGCCGACTACCTGTCCGCCTGCCCGGGCGCGGCCGGCAACTGGACGTCGGCGCAGTTGCTGGAACTGCTGCTCACGGCGGACGGGTCACCGGGCTCGGCGGCTCAGGCGCGGCCGGTCACAGGCCGCGGCTGAACTCCAGCCGGTCGGCGAAGTTCTCGTAACCGGCCTTGCCGAACGCCTTCGCCATGGCCGTGTTGGCCGCGTCGCAGTCCCCGCGGATCTCGGTGGCCCCGTGCGCCGCGAGGATCCGCGTGCCGCGGACGACGACCGAGGCGGCGTAACCCTTGCCGCGGTGGGCGGGCGCGACGCCGACGAAGCCGATCACGTGCACGCTGGGGTTCCGGGCCGGCAGGCTGATCACCGCGGGCGCGCCGTTCGCGTCGTAGCCGATCTCCCACCAGTCCGGCTCGTACGTCAGCTGCGTCATGTCCTCGAAGAGCCGCTCGGCCGCTCCCCGCGCCCCGTGGACCCGGACGTCGTCCGTCAGCCGGGCGTCCGCGGTGTCGGCGAGCAGCTCCTCCAGCAGGTCGACGAACGGCCCGGGCCCCAGATCGGTGAGGCTGCGGAACGTCAGCCGGGGATCGTCGGCCGGCAGCTCACCGGGGACCCGCAGGCGGAACCTGCGCCCGTCGCGGATCACCCGGAAGCCGGAGCCGCGCAGCAGCTCCTCCCGGCGCTGCGGCCCCCGCTGGAACTGCGGCTCCTGCGCCGGGCTGTCGACGACGTGTTCCAGCTCCTGCGCGCCGAGCCCGCGCGCCGTCGCCGCGGCCGCCTCCAGGAGCGCCGCCCCGGCCGGCTCCGCACCGGCCGCTGCCTCGAACAGGACGAAGGCGTAGGGGACCTCCTGTCCCGGCAGGGTCCACAGCACCACGCTGCCCACCAGCCGCCCCCCGTCCTCGGCGACCAGGCACCACTCGGGCCGGGTGCACCGCGCCTCCAGCAGCTCGCCGAGGTACGCCCGGGTCGCGGCGTTGCGCTCGGTGTCGTCCGGATGCTCGAACAGCGCGGGGAGCTCGTCGGGACGGGCGGTACGGATCAGCGTCACAAAGTGGCCTTCGTGCAGGGGGACAATCCGGGTCGCAGCGAACGTAACTCCCGCCCCCCGCACCGGACAAGCCGATTACTTCTTGCACAGCGCGGTGTCGAGGAGCGCGTCGGAGTGCTCGTAACCCTCCGGTGTCGGCGGCGTGTTGGCGGTGACGACGACGGTGGCGGCGCGGCCGTCGTCGGTGACGCCGGGCACGGAGTGGAAGCCGGGGGTGTCACCGCCGTGCCCCCACGCCACGCCGCCGCAGCTCAGCGGCGTGCTCGACAGCCCGAGCCCGTAGCCGGTGCCGGGCAGCCAGCCGGAGTCGGCGGGCGGCGCGACGGTGGTGCGCATCTGGGCGAGCTGGGCGGGCGCCAGGAGCTCGCCGCCGACCAGTGCGGAGAAGAACCGGTTCAGGTCGCCGGGCGTGGAAATCAGCTGACCTGCGGCCCAGCCCCAGGAGAGGTCCAGCTCGGTGACGTCCGCGAGTCCACCGGGCAGCGCCGCGTAGCCCTTGGGGTGGGCCTCGCGGATGCTCTCGTCGCCCACGCCCGGGAAGTACGTGTGGCGCAGTCCGATGCGGTCGATGACCCGCTTCGTGATCTGCTCGGCCAGCGGACGGCCGGTGATCTTCTCGATGAGCAGCCCGGCCACGATGTAGTTGGTGTTGCTGTACGCCCAGCCCTCGCCGGGGGCGAAGTCGGCCTTGTGGGCGAGCGCCACGTCGATCAGGTGGCGGGGCTGGTAGTAGGTGTGGCGGCCCTCGCCGAAGACGTCGTCGAGCATGAAGGCGGTGTAGTTGGGCAGTCCGCTGGTGTGCTGGAGCAGCTGCCGCACGGTGATCTGGCGCCCGTCGATGCCCTCGCCGCGCAGCAGGGTCGGCAGGTACCGCTCGACGTAGGCGTCGAGGTCGACCTTGCCCTCGCCGACCAGTTGCAGGACCACCGTCGCGGTGAAGGTCTTGGTGTTGCTGCCCGCCCGCACCTGCCCGTCCAAGGGCACCTTCGCCCCGGTCCTGGTGTCCGCGACGCCCGCGGTGTAGTGGTGCGTGCGCCCGTCGCGACCGGTGACGGCGGCCAGCGCGGCCGGGAAGCGGTCCTCGTCCACCAGCCGCTCCAGGCCCTGGCGTACGGCGTCCCGCGGGCCCCGGGCCGGCGCCGCGGAGGCGGGCGCCGTACCGGCCACGGCCACGGCCGCGGCGATGACCGCCACCGCCGCTGCCATACGAACACGCCGCGGCTTCTGCGAACGAACAGACATGAGTGAACTCCCCTGAGCGCCAGGCTGGTTGCGTCGACGGTCACATCGACGATCTCGATGCCTTCAGCCTGGCGGCCGGGAGGTCCGCGCGGACAGCCGGACAGCCCGCCCACGCGCCGTGGGGACATCCCCCGGGACCCCGGTCCCCCCGCCCGGGACCCCGGTCCCACACGACGCCGCCTACGGGGTGATGTTCTGGTTCATGTGGAACAGGTTCCCGGGGTCGTACGTGCGCTTGACCTCGACCAGGCGGTCGTAGTTCCCCTTGTAGTTGGCCCTGATCCGGCTCTGGTCGTCGTCGGCCATGAAGTTGATGTAGCCGCCCTCCTCCGAATGCGGCGCGGTCGCCTCGTAGTAGTCGCGGACCCACGCGGTGTTCGCCTCGTTGTCGGCGGGGTCGGGCCACATCCCGGCGATGACGGTGGCGAACGAGGCGTCGCGGTAGGCGAAGGCCGTCGCGTCCGGGGCGACGCGGTGGCAGGCCCCGTTGATGGGGTAGATGTGGATCGTCGAGTTCACGACGGGCAGCCGCGCCGCGTGCTCGACGTGCGCCGCGATCGCGGCGTCGCTGAGCTCGTTCGCGAAGTTGGCCTTCCAGTAGTGCTGGAGCCCGGGCGGTACGAGTGCGTCGAAGGCGCTGTTCAGCGCCGGATACGGCATCGGGCCGACGTGCTCGGCGACCACGGGTGCGAAGTCGCGGAAGGCCTGGACGGCGCCGGGTCCCTCGTCGAGCGGCCCGGCCCAGCACGCCACGATCAGCACGAAGGTGTCCCCGTGCCGGTCCTCCGGGATGAACGGGAGCGGCGGGGCGATCTGGAAGGCCGGGAAACCGCCCAGTTCCTCCGGGGCGTCGGCGATGAGCTCGCTGAAGGAGCGCAGGACGGCGGGGGCATCCTCCAGCTCGTAGAGGATCGGTCCGCCGTAGACGTCCTTGACGGGGCTCAGCCGGTATTCGAAGGAGGTCACGGCGCCGAAGTTGCCGCCGCCTCCGCGCAGCGCCCAGAACAGGTCGGCGTTCTCCTCCTCGCTCGCCACCACCAGCCGGCCGTCCGCCGTCACCACATCGGCCGAGACCAGGTTGTCGCAGCTCAGGCCCAGCCCGCGGGAGAGGTATCCGATGCCGCCGCCGAGGGTGAGGCCGCCGATCCCCGTGGTGGAGATGATCCCGCCGGTGGTGGCCAGCCCGAAGGCATGGGTCGCCGCGTTGAAGTCGCCCCAGGTCGCGCCGCCCTCCGCGCGCGCCGTCCGGCGTGCGGCGTCGACGCGGACACCGCGCATCGCGGACAGGTCGGCCACCACGCCGCCGTCGCAGGTGCCGAAGCCGGGCACGCTGTGCCCGCCGCCGCGTACCGCGAGGTCGAGTCCGTTAGACCGTGCGAAGTCGACCGCTGCCATGACGTCACCCGCGTGGGCGCAGCGCACGACGGCGGCCGGTCTCCGGTCGATCATGGCGTTGTAGACCCTGCGCGCCTCGTCGTAGGCCTCGTCGTCGGGGGTGACGACGGGCCCGCGGGTCCGTTCGCGCAACTGGTCGATCGAGAGCTTGCCCATGACCATCGCTCCTCGTGGCTCACGCTTCGGGTGGGAGGTGACCGGGCTGGAGGTGGCTGAAGCCCACCTCGAACCGTTCCACCGAGACGATCCGCTGGCCCTCCCGCCGTGCGGTCTCCTCGCGGATCCGGGTGGCCTGCTCCTCGCTGGCCAGCATGGTCCCCTCGTCCTCCCACAAGGTCAGTGACTTGGCCTGCCCCGTGGCCCGGTCGACGAGGTAGTAGACGCCCCGGAAGCCGGGGACGTCCTGGACCTGCCTGACGACCGCCTCCGATTGCGCGGTCAGGTCCCCCTCCGGGGGAACCGGTGATCCCTGGTAGGTGCTCAGCCTCGCGAACATCTCCGGAAATCCTTCCTGGCCGGGCCGCCGGTCGGGGGGACGGGCAGCTCCACGACCAGCGTGCTCCGGCGGGCCGCAGCCCGCATGCCGGAGCGGCGTGACAATGGTGGGGAGGACGGCGTCTGACCTGGTCGTTCGCCCTCACCGTTTGCCGTTGCCGTTCGCCGTTGTCGTTTCGGAGAGGCGGGACGCCGAGGTGCCGTACATAGCCGTGACCGCTCTGAGCCATGTCGGGCTGGTCCGCGACCACAACGAGGACAGCCTCGTCGTCGGGCCGTGGACGCTGTGCGGCACGGTGACGCAAAACCCCCAGACGCTCCTGTTCCCGTTCGGCAGACCGCTCGTCGTGGCCGTCGCCGACGGGCTCGGCGGGCAGCCGGGCGGCGAGGTGGCCAGCGCCCTCGTGGTGAACGAACTGGCCGCGCTCGGTCCCTCGCTCGACGACACGCGGACCGTCGGAGACGCCCTGAACCTGTGCAACCGCGCCGTGTACTCGGCCGCCGAAGGGCGCCCGGACCTGGCCACCATGGGGACCACGGTCGCCGGCACCCTCGTCCTGCCGGATGCGCTGCTCGCGTTCAACGTCGGCGACAGCAAGGTGTTCCGGGCCGGGCAGGACGGCGCCCTGCGCCAGGTCAGCGTGGACGACAGCCCGCCGCCGGCACCCGGACACCGCACCACGTCGGCCGTCACGCAGGTGCTCGGCGGCAGCCGCGGCTACGAGGACGTCACCCCCCACATCGCGTCCTTCACGCTGTCCGAGGGCGATCGCTACCTGGTGTGCAGCGACGGGCTGACCGACCCCGTGCCCGACGAGGAGATCGAGACCCTGCTGCGGGTCCACGACGACGGCAGAGCCGCCTTCGAGCTGTGGAGGGCCGCCATCGACGCCGGTGGCCCCGACAACATCACGCTCGCGCTGATACGCATCGGCGACACCCTCTGACGTCCCGTGCGTCACGGGCGCCACACGGCTGGACAGGGGCTCACGGCACTTTTTATATGACTTTCAGCATCGGATATCTATTACCGCAGACACAGAATTTCTGGCGGCAGGAATTTCCGCTGCGCCGCATTTCCTGTGCTAGTGTGACGCCGTTGCAGTTTCCGTTGGGCGCAGTTTTCAGGAGAATTAATATGGCATCTGGCACCGTGAAGTGGTTCAACGCGGAAAAGGGCTTCGGCTTCATCGAGCAGGAGGGTGGCGGCGCTGACGTGTTCGCCCACTACTCGAACATCGCCTCCTCCGGCTTCCGTGAGCTTCAGGAAGGCCAGAAGGTCACCTTCGACGTCACGCAGGGCCAGAAGGGCCCGCAGGCCGAGAACATCGTTCCCGCCTGACGCCCACGCGTACCCGCAGCCGAGGCCCGCACCCAACGGTGCGGGCCTCGGCTCGTTGTCGCTCCAGGCGCGGCCCTTTCTTGACGGGCTTGCTAGAGTCCGTGCCCATGTCGATCCCTGACGACCTGCTCCTCGATCTCGCCGCCATGGTCGAGTCGGTGCAGACCAATCAGATGTCCCTGACCGTCGTGGTTCACGGCGCCGTCATCACCGGCCGCCTCGCCCCCGAAAGCGTCTGGCGTCAGCGGGTGGCGGAGGTCCTCCAGGACTCCGACCAGCTGGCCCCGTTCGCCGAGATCTTCAGGTCCTCCGGAGGAGGCGGCAGAGAGCCCGCCGGAGCACCCTCACACCTGCACTTCCACGTGGCACGCATCCTCCAGGGCACCCTGGGCATCCCCGAGACCGGCGGGATGTACCGGATCGCCGTCAAGGACGTCAGCGCCTGGACCGTCGGGGACTTCAGCTACTCCGACAAATAGACACCGGACACCCGCCCCCGCACCCACGAATACCGGAAACACGGCCCCCGCACGCGAGCGCGGGGGCCGCATCCGGCGCATTCTCCACCGGCCGGAGGATGGCTGTGCCGGGCCACGGGACGCCGCTACCCGCGGGTCAGCGCCTCCAGCGCCACGTTCAGCTCCAGCACGGGCCCCATACGCCCCCGCACGCGCCTTTGACGGCTCCCTAACGGGGCAGCTCTTCCAGGAAGCGCTGCTGGTCGGCGAGGAGGCCTGACGGGAAGAGGGTGCGCGGGGCGAACACGGCCGTCAGCGTCAGCCGCCAGGAGGAGCGCTCGACCGCGGTGCGCAGCAGGGAGTGGCTCGCTCCCGGATAGCGGCGGACGGTGAGGGTGCCGGGCGCGAGCAGGCTCCGGTACGCGGCTTCGGTTTCGGCGCCGTCCACGTTCCGGTCGTCGGCGCCCGAGAGCAGCAGCACCGGGACGTGCGGCATCGCCCGCAGGTCCGCGGTCGCGTCCGCAGTGTGGTTGCGGCTGATGAACGACCAGCGCTGCGCGGTGAGTTCCCGGTCGGCGCCGGGGCTCGCGCGGTACTCCTCGTACGTCGCCCCGCGCCGCAGCAGTGCCAGGGTCTGCTCCCGGGTGCGCAGGGCGGCCGCCGTGCGCTCGGCGTCGGCGCCGGCCGCGCGCAGCTCGGCCCGCAGGTGGTACTCCCCCTGGCGCTCCCAGTTCACGGCGGTGCCGACCGCGATGACGAAGCGCACCCCGGGAGCCGGGGCCCGGGCCACCACCTTCGGCAGGACCCAGCCGGCCTGGCTGGCGCCCCACAGGCCGATGCGGGCGGCGTCGATCTCGGGACGGGCGGCGGCCGCCCAGGCGATGGCGTCGACGGTCTCGCGGGCGCGGTCGTCCATGCTCTGGCCGAGCCAGTCGGTGGGTTTGTCGAGGGAGAGCGAGGCGTATCCGGCGCGCGCGAAGGCCTCCCAGTACGGGCGGTAGAAGCCCTCGTGGGTGGCGTCGACCTCGCCGTCCCCGTGCACGAGGACCACGAGCGGGAAGGGGCCGGGGCCCTTGCCGACGGGGGTGGCGAGCACGCCGGGCAGGCGGTGGCCCGCGGCCGGGACGGTGACGCGCTCCTCGTGGATCGCGTAGCTGTTCTGCCACAGGACGACACCGGTGAGGCCCGCTGCGAGGAGGGCGGTGGTCAAGGCGATGAGCAGGGCGGTGCGGAGCGTGCGGGACATGACGGCACCCCTTCTTCGGTCTTCTTGCTCTTCTGGCCCTTCGACCGCACTTTCGATCGAAGTGAAAACGATCGTAGCGCGGATGAGCGTATTAGACTCGTTCGTATGACGACATTGCAGCGCGGGGTGCCCGAGGGCGCCGAGGAGCGGGTGGCGGAGCTGTACTGGGAGGCCTTCGGGGGGAAACTGGGCCGCGCGCTCGGCCCCGCCGAGGCCGGGCGGCGCTTCATCGCCGGGCACCTGCACGCGGACCGGGCGGTGACGGCCCTGGACGAGGACGGCCGGGTGGTGGGCGTGGCGGGCTACCAGCTGGCGGGGCGCGGCCTGGTCGGCGGCGACGCGGCCGCGGTCCGGGCGCAGTACGGGCGGCTGCGCGGCCTGCCCCGGGTCTTCCTGCTGGCCCTGCTGGAGCGCACCCCCGCCCGCGACGAGCTGGTCATGGACGGCATCGCCGTGGACCCAGCCGCGCGGGGCCGGGGCATCGGCGGGCTGCTGCTGGAGGAGATCGGGGCCGTCGCCGTGGAGCAGAAGTGCCGGCGGATCCGGCTGGACGTGATCGCGGAGAACCCGCGCGCCCGGGCGCTGTACGAGCGGCACGGATTCACGGCGGTGCGGGTGCAGCGGACGCCCTGGCTGCGGGACGTGCTGGGATTCGGAGCCGTGACGACCATGCACAAGGCGGTGACGCGGTGAGCGGGGTCGCGACCAGGACGGTCGTGCACGCGCTGGTCCGGGAGGACGGGACGGTCGCGGGCGAGGAGCTGTACGAGGTCGCCGGGCTGCTCGGGATGACCGACCAGCAGGTGCGGCTGTGCGTGAAGCGGCTGGTGGCGGAGGGCCGGTTCGCGGTGGAGGGCCGTGGGCGGCGCGCCGTCCTGCGGACGGTGGGGGCGGGACCCGGGCTGCCGCTCGTACCGGAGGTGGAGTTCGTACGGCACGCCTACCGGCAGGACCGGGGCCTGGAGCCCTGGGACGGGCGCTGGCACGCCTTCGCCTTCGCCGTACCGGAATCCGCGCGGGCGGCCCGGGACGCCCTGCGGGACGCCCTGACCCGGCTGGGGGCGGCGCCGGTGCAGGGCGGGCTGTACGTCACGCCGAACGCGATCGGCCCGTACGTGCGCGCCCACGCGGCGGAGCTGGGGCTGTCGCAGGCCCTGAGCTGCCTGAGCACCCGGGACCTGTCGGTGGGCGGGACCGCCGAGCCGCGGGCCCTGGCGGCGCGGCTGTGGCCCCTGCCGGAGATCGCGGACCGGTACGAGGCGCTGCGCGCCCTGGCGCAGGACACGGGGCCGGCGGCGGACGGGGCTGGGGAAGCGGACGGGGCGGTGGACGGCGCCGGGACGGCGGCGGGGCTGGCGCGGGCCGTCGCGCTGGCCGGGGCCTTCTCCGACGCGATGCTGCCGGATCCGCTGCTCCCCCCGGAGCTGCTGCCGCAGCCGTGGCCGGGGACGACGGCCCGGGCGGCGGCCGCCGAGGCCTGGGCCCGGCTGGCGGCCGCCGCACCGGCCGGCGGCCCCAGGCTGTTCCGGCTGTACGGCGAGGTCCTCGGGTGAGCGGGGCACCCACCAGCCGGGGCCCCCGGCGGCCCCGGCGGACGGACGGGGCGACCGCCGCCGCGTCCACATCCTGGACAACTACCCTCATTTCATGAACGCAGAAGCCGACGCCGACGCCCTCGCCCTCGCCCGCGTGAAAGACGCCGACCGGAAGCACGTCTTCCACTCCTGGTCGGCGCAGGAGCTCATCGACCCGCTCGCCGTCGCGGGCGCGCAGGGCTCGTACTTCTGGGACTACCAGGGCAACCGTTACCTCGACTTCTCCAGCGCGCTCGTCTACACCAACATCGGCTACCAGCACCCCAAGGTCACCGCGGCGATCCAGGAGCAGGCGGCCGCCCTGTGCACCGTCGCGCCGGGCTTCGCCGTCGACGTCCGCTCCGAGGCCGCACGCCTCATCGCCGAGCGCACCCCCGGCGACCTCGACAAGATCTTCTTCACCAACGCCGGGGCCGAGGCCGTCGAGAACGCCGTCCGCATGGCCCGCCTGCACACCGGCCGGCCCAAGGTGCTGTCCGCGTACCGCTCGTACCACGGCGCCACCTCCACCGCGATCAACCTGACCGGCGACGCCCGCCGCTTCGGCAACGACTCCGCGACCGCCGGGGTCGTGCACTTCTGGGGGCCCTTCGCCTACCGCTCGCCCTTCTACGCGGCGTCCGAGGCCGAGGAGTGCGAGCGCGCCCTGCGCCACCTGGAGGACACGATCGTCTTCGAGGGTCCGCAGTCCGTCGCCGCGATCATCCTGGAGACCGTCGGCGGCGCCCCCGGCGTCCTCGTGCACCCGGACGGCTACCTGCCCGGGGTGCGCGCCCTGTGCGACCGCTACGGCATCGTCTTCATCCTTGACGAGATCATGGTCGGCTTCGGCCGGACCGGCAGGTGGTTCGCGTCCGAGCACTGGGACGTCACCCCCGACCTGCTGTGCTTCGCCAAGGGCGTGACCAGCGGATACGTCCCGCTCGGCGGCGTCGCCATCTCGGCCGCCATCGCCGAGACCTTCGCCCGCCGGTCCTACCCGGGCGGGCTGACGTACTCCGGGCACGTGCTGGCCTGCGCGGCCGCCGTCGCGACGATCGGCGTCATGGAGGAGGAGGGCGTCGTCGAGCAGTCCGCCCGCACCGGCGAGGAGCTGCTCGGCCCGGGGCTGCGCGCACTCGCCGCACGCCACCCCAGCGTCGGCGAGGTCCGCGGCCTGGGCACCTTCTGGGCGCTGGAGCTCGTACGGGACCGGGAGACGCGCGAGCCGCTGGTCCCGTACAACGCCTCGGGCGCGGACAACGCGCCCATGGCGGAGTTCGGGGCGGCGCTGAAGAAGGGCGGTCTGTGGCCGCTGCTCGCCGGCAACCGCATCCACGTCGCGCCGCCGTGCAACATCGCGCCCGAGGACGTGGCCAAGGGCCTGGCGATCCTCGACGAGGCCCTGTCGGTCGCCGACGCGCACATGGCCTGACCTGCACGGACGCACGGTCGCCCAATCCGTGGGTGCCTCTCTCGGAGGATTCGCGCCATTACGAACGGCACGTGAACGTGCTGAAATCCGACAGAGCACCTACGGACCGGGATGCACGTCAGTCCCGGGGCGGTCCTCCGTGACCGAACGGCGGGGAGCGGGCCGACCGCTGGACGCCGGGCGTACGGGATCCCCTCAGCCGGACTCCGTGTACCCGAAGGAAGTCTTCCCATGAGCAAGCACGTCCTGGCCCAGAACCAGTACGGCAAGGCCGAGAACCGCATCGTGAAGGTCACGCGCAAGGGCCATGGGGGTACCTCCCAGACGGAGTCTGGGGGAGGTTCCTGGCACGAGATCCGCGACCTCAACGTCTCGGTCGCGCTCCGCGGTGAGTTCCGCGACGTCCACCTCACCGGCGACAACGCCAACTGCCTGCCGACCGACACCACCAAGAACACGGTGTACGCCTTCGGCAAGGAGCACGGCATCGCCTCCCCCGAGGCCTTCGGCATCCTGCTCGCCAAGCACTTCGTCTCCTCGCAGCAGCCGATCCGCGAGGCGCAGATCCGCATCGAGGAGTACGTGTGGGACCGCATCCCGGTCCCGACGCGCAAGGAGCAGCACTCCTTCGTCCGCAAGGGCCAGGAGGTGCGCACCGCACAGATCACCTACAGCGAGACGACGGGGCTCCAGGTCATCTCCGGCCTGAAGGACCTGACGGTGATGAACTCGACCAACTCCGAGTTCCACGGCTACATCAAGGACAAGTACACGACCCTGCAGGAGGCGTACGACCGCATCCTGGCGACCAAGGTCACCGCGCGCTGGGCGCACTCGGCGCTGGCCGCCGACGACGCCTCCTACGACTGGGACCAGTCGTACAAGAAGGTCCGCAAGAACATGCTGGAAGCCTTCGCGGAGACGTACTCGTACTCGCTCCAGCAGACCCTGAACCAGATGGCCGAGCGGGTGCTGGACACCTGCCCCAGGGTCAACGAGGTGCGGCTGAACCTCCCGAACAAGCACCACTTCCTGGTCGACCTGGAGCCCTTCGGCCTCAAGAACGACAACGAGGTCTACTTCGCGGCGGACCGCATGTACGGCCTGATCGAGGGCACCGTCCACCGCGACGGCGTGCAGCCGGTGATCGCGACGTCCGACTGGATCGTCGCGTAACGCCCTAGTGCTCCTCCTCGGGCTGCCCCACGAGGAGGTTCCAGCGGCCCGCGCGCCCGGTCAGCGTGGTCACCGACTCCGGCCGCACGTCGAGGCGCCAGAAGGTCGCGGCGGGCAGCTCCAGGGCGTGCACGACGGCGGCCCGTACGACGGCCTGGTCGACCACGGCCCGGTGCGTACCGGGGGCCAGCGCGGCCAGCTCCGCCCCCACGCGGGCGATCAGCGCGTCCACCGACTCCCCGCCGGGCGGGGCGAATCCGGGATCCGTCAGCCAGGCGTGCAGGGCCGCCGGGTCCTCGGCCGCCACCTCGTCCAGGGTGCGCCCCGTCCACTGGCCCATGTCCATGCCGCGCAGTCCGTCGTGGCCGGGGCAGGGTTGCACGTGACCGAAGCGCCCCTGGCGGGCGGCTGCGTCCAGTGGGAGTCTGACGAGCCGGACTCGTACCAACGGGGTCTTCATAAGGGGAGCCTAAGCGCGGTACGGTCACGGACGAGACGCGAGCACCACTGACCGGGACGCGTGTTCCCCCTGGAGGTACTGCCATGGCCGCCCACTCCGCCGTGCCCACGACGACCGCACCTGTCGTCGCCCCGATCTCGCTCTCCGCGCTGGCCCCTTGGGCGGCGTTCGTCGGCATCCTGATGCTGGTCCTGCTGTACTTCGTCGGCGCCGAGCAGGGCGCCACCGCCGTCTTCGAGGGGGAGACCATCCACGAGTGGCTGCACGACGGCCGCCACCTGCTCGGCTTTCCCTGCCACTGAGTCAACCGCCACTGAGTCAACTGCACTGATCCGCCTGCCACTGGCCCCGGTCGACCGCGCTGTGGACGACTTTCGGCCTGGCCTTCGGTTTTCTAGCCGACCGGGCCCTTGTGCCCGCCCCCCGCACCCAAGGAGGCTGTGCAGCCGATGAGTTGACCAAGAACAAGAGGGGGCCGGTCGCACATGCCGACGGCGATCAGGGAATGGCGCGGCTGGACGGGCGCCGCCCCGTTCTGGCTCAATTCGCTGCTGCTGCTCCTGGCCCCCTGTTGTGCCGTCACCCTGTTCGGCCAGATCGGCGTCATCGCGGGTCTGGCCGCTCTCGGCGGCCTGGCCCGCCACCTCTGGTACGGCGACTACGGCCACCCGGCGGTGCACCTGGCCGCCGTCCTGATGGGCGCGGGCACGGCGGCCGTCGTCATGTGAGACCCCGTCACTCGTTCGGGCGCACGGTGCGCGAGACCGGCGTCCGGTGGGGGGACCGGGTGTGAGCTGCGGCGATCTCCCGATCGGGAGGCGACACGCCCGTGACGTTCTGTCAGCCTCACGTGTTGCACGAGGTGCGGATGGGCAGAGGAGGTGTCCACTGCTCACATGACCCGGCCGTACGAGCCGGACTGGAGGGATACTCATGCCCCGCGCCAAGTGGGTCGTCGCCTCGCTGACGGTGGCTCTGCTGTCCACCGGCATCCTGGCGTTGAACCGGACCGAGGGTGCCGGGCCCGCGGCCGCGACCACCGATGACGCGCTTCCCTCGCGGGCGCTGGGACTGTCCGGGCACCGCCGGCTCGTGCGCGAGCTGGAGCAGTCCGGCGCGCACACCCCCGGCAGCGGCGCCCGGTCGCCGCGGACCGCCGCCGGGCCGCTGCGGGCGGCCCCCGCACCGCTGCGGGCGGCGCGGCCCCTGCGCCTGCGCATCCCGAGCCTGGGCCTCGACATGCCGCTGACCGGCGAGCACGAGGACCTCGCCTGGGACACCGGCAGCCCCGCGCCGGGTACGGCCGGTACGGCCGTGGTCACCGGAGCCGGGCTGCGCCTCGGCGAGCTGCGGCGGGGCCGGACCATCGAGGTGCCCCGCGCGGACCGCCGTACGGCCGTCTTCACCGTCGTACGGGTCTCGCCCGGTGCGACCGCCGGCCGCGAGGATCCGGCGGGCCGGGCCCAACTGCGGCTCGTCAGCGGCGAGACCGCGGTCCTCGCCCGGCTGACCGGCCAGCGCCACACCCACTGAGCCGAGCCCGCCCGCGGCCACCCGTTCAGCCGTGGGGGGGTGTCTTCGTTACCCCGGTCGGAGGCTTCTTCACGCCTCGCCGGGAGCCGTCGGGCGCGGCGGGGCACACCCCTCGCATGAGCGGGAGTCGACGCGCGCGTACGGCACTGACCAGGGCCCTGACCGTGGTCTGCGTGGTGCTGCTGTGCGTGTTCGGCGCCGGTCCGGCCGGCCAGGCCGCCGCTGAGTGCCCTGCCGGGCCCTCCGCGCCCTACGCGCCCGCCGAGCCCACCGAGCCCATGGAGGGCCCGTCCGATCCGGCGGCCGACCCCGGGGCCCGGGCGGCCGTGCGGACGTTCGTGCGCGGGCTGCCGGGCGTACGACGCTCCCCGCTGGCCGTGTTTCACGTGAAACACGCGGATACCCCGCCGAGCACACCGGTCGCGGAGAGGGCCCAGCCGGCCCTGACCCCGCGGTCGGTACGGAGTGTGGTCCTGCGCTGCTGACCGGGCCGGACAGCCCATGAGTCCCAGCGCAGTCCCCCACACCCCTCTGAAACACCGCGAGGTTCCGCCATGCCCATCGACCCGTACACCGCGCTGAACGCCATGCTCCGCGCCGAAGTCACCCGATGCGCCCCGCCCGTCCGCCGCACCCAGCCGGTGGAGCAGGCCGAGCCGGCCGAGCAGACCGGGCACGTCGACCCGGCCGCTTCGCCGAAGACCGCCGCCGCAGCCGCCGCGGACTCGGCCGCGTAGGAGCGGCCGCGGCAGTGGAGGGGCGCCGGTCCCCGGGCACGCGGCCCGGAAACCGGCGCCCTCCGCTCAGGGCTCGCGGGTGTAGTAGCGGTAGAACGCCGCCCCGCCGACACCCAGGCCGACGAAGAGGCCGATGACGGTGGCGCGGAGCACGGAGGAGTTGGTGAGGCTGTGCAGGTAGCCGGCGGCGATACCGGCGAAGACGCCGTAGGCGGCGGCGTGGGCCTCCCGCTTGAGGCGGGGGCCGATCCGGGCCAGGCCGAAGACGATCGCGGCGAACAGCGCGCCGCACAGGATCCCGTAGAAGACGTTCCCCGCGTCCACGGGGCCCGTCTGGCGCTGGATGAAGGCCGCCCAGACGCCGTAGACCAGTCCGAGGAGCAGGGGTCGCGCGTAGGCGCTCCTGCTCAGGTGGCCCATGTCCCGGGACTGCCAGCCGTGCCGCCGGTGGGCGGTGGGTGCCGCATGTGCCATGACGGGCTCCTCTCTCCATCCTCCAGGGCACACCCGCCGCCCCCGCCCGGCAAGTGGATCAGTGCTCGCCGGGGGTCCGCTCACCACCCGCCCGCAGCAACACCGCTCGCGCCCGGCCCCGCGCGCGCTTTCCCTGGTGACGTGCGCACCATCCTGTCGGCGGTACTCCTCGCGCTCGTGGCCCTGCTGGTGCCCGCGAGCGCCGTCGCGTACTGGGCCGACCACGAGCTGGGCGACGCCGACCGCTACACCGCCGCGATGTCCCCGCTCGCCGGGAACCCGGCCGTGCAGGACGTCGTCGTCACCCAGACCTCCCGGGCCCTGTCCGGTCAGATCGACGCGGGTCCCTTCCAGAGCGGCGTGGACGCCCTGATAGACGAGGCCCTGCGCTCCTTCGCCGGCACCCCCGCCTACCGCACCGCCTGGGACGCGGCCAACCGGGCCGCCCACGCGGCCTTCCTCAACGCACTCACCACCGGGCACGGCGACGCCGTCACCATCGATCTGGCACCCGTCATAGGCCACGTGAAGGGCGAACTCGTCGACGACGGAGTGCCCTTCGCCGACCGCATCCCGGTGACCCACCTGTCCGTGAAAGTCATGGAGTACGACGACCTCGGCGCGCTCCGGGAGGGCTTCCGCATGCTCCAGGTCGCCGGTGTCTGGCTCCCCGTACTGACCGTGGTCCTGGCCGCGGCGGCCATCGCGGTCGCCGTCCACCGGCGGCGCGCCGTCATCGCCACCGGCCTGGGGCTGGCGATCGGGGCGGGACTGCTGTGGCTGGCGGTGGAGGTCATGCGCAGGCTCACCCTGGACGACCTGCCGGCCGACATCGACCGGTCGGCCGCCGGAGCCGTGTACGACGCCCTCACCGCGTTCCTGCGCACCACCACCTGGGTGGTCCTGGCGATCGGCCTCGCCGCCGCGCTGAGCGCATGGGTGCTGGGACGACTGCGCCGCACCCCATAAGCTCGGAAGGTACCCACATATGTAGAACGACGCGGTAGCACACAGAAGAACCGATTCGCGAGCGGCGGCACGGAAGCGCAATGAGCACCGAACGCACCGAAGACATAACGTCGCGGCGAGCCCGGCACCGCCCACTGGCCCCGCCCGCCTGGCTCCTGAACGGCCTGAAGCCGAGCGCCGCTCCGATTCCCTGGGCCGCCGTGGCCCGCGCGGCGGTCGCCCTGTCGGCCCCGCTCGCCGCCGGATTCGCCCTGGACGAGCCGGAGTACGGCGCGCTCGCCTCCATGGGCGCCCTGTCCGGGGTCATCGGCGACACCGCGGACGCCTACCGGATGCGCGTCCTGAACATCGCCGTGCCGCAGCTCCTCGGCGCCGTCGGGGTCACGCTCGGCACCCTGGTCTACGGTCACGGCTGGCTGGCCGTCGGCGTGCTCACCCTCATCGCCCTCGTCTCCGGGATGATCTCCTCCGTCGGCACGGTCGCCTCCGTGTCCGGGCTGCTGCTCCTGCTCAACGCCGTCGTCGGCGCCGGGCTGCCGATGCCGGAGCCCTGGTGGACCGCCCCGCTGCTCCTGAGCGCCGGCGGCCTGTTCGTCCTCGCTCTGACCCTGCTGGGCTGGCCGGTGCGCGGCCGGCAGCCGGAGCGGGAGGCCGTCGCCGCCACCTACCGCGCCCTGGCCGACGCCCTGGAGGCCGCCGGGGGCCCCGGGGCCGTATACGACGAGCGCCGCAGGCAACTGACCCAGGCCCTGAACCAGTCCTACGACCTGGTGCTGGGCCGCCGGGCCCGGGTGCACGGGCGCAGCCCCTCGCTGGTGCGGATGCTCGCCCAGCTCAATGTGGTCATCCCGCTGGTGGAGGCCGCGCCCGCGGCGCACCTGCGCGGCCGGCCGCTGCCGCCCGAGGTGCCCGCGGCCGTACGGGAACTGGCGGCCGCCGTCGAGGAGGGCCGCACGGCGGCCCCCGTCCTGGAGCTGCCCGACCCCGACGGGCCGGCCGAGCGGGCCATCGACGGGGCCCTGCGCCATGCCGCGCGGATCGTGCACCTCGCCGAACCGGACCCGTACCGCGTGGACGACCGCCTCGGGCGGCCCGCAGCGCTGCGGGTGCGGGCCCGCCGGGCGGTGCGCGAGATGGTGCTGTCCGGGGCCTCCTGGCGGTACGGGCTGCGGCTCGCGCTGTGCATCGGGCTCGCCCAGTCGCTCGTGTCGGTGATCGAGGTCGAGCGGTCCTACTGGGTCGCGCTGACGGTCACCTTCGTCCTCAAGCCGGACTTCGGCTCGGTGTTCTCCCGCGCCGTCCTGCGCGCGCTCGGCACCGCGGCCGGGCTGGTCGTCGCCGCCGCCGTGCTCGCCGAGGTACCGCGCGGCTGGTGGACCGTGCCCGTGATGATGGTGCTCGCCGCGCTGATCCCCGCCTTCTCCGCCAAGGGGTACGCCTTCCAGACCGCCGCGATCACCCCCGTCATCCTGCTGCTCTCGGACCTGCTCAACCACCAGGGGTTCGACCTGATCCGGCCCCGGCTGCTGGACAGCCTGATCGGATGCGCCATCACCCTCGTCGCGGGGTACCTGCTGTGGCCCGAGAGCTGGCACACCCGGATCGGGGACCGGCTCGCCGACACCGTGGACGACGCGGCCCGCTACGTCGAGCGGGCCTTCGCCCCCGCCGCGGACCAGGCCGCGGACGCGGCGGCGCGCACCGCCCGCCTCCAGGACCGCCGGAGGATCTACCGGGACCTGTCGGGGGTGCGCAGCGAGTTCCAGCGGGCCCTGACCGAGCCGCCCCCGACGGGCGAGCGGGCCGCCGCGTGGTGGCCGCTGGTGGTCGCCGTCGAGCGGATCGTGGACGCGACCACCGCCGCGCGGGTCCGGGTCGACCACGGCGCGGCGGCGCCGGCGGCGAGCGAGGTCGAGTCGGTCGCGCGGCAGCTGCGCGAGCTCGCCGGGCGGGTGCGCAGCAGCACGACCCCGGTCCGGGTCGAAGCGGAGCCCGCGGGTGACGAGTCGAGCGTCCTGGCCGCGGTCCACCAGGAACTCGCGGCGGCCCGCGCCATCGCCGGCCCGGGGGCCTGAGCGGCTCCGTCAGGCCGGTGTCCGGCGCAGGGCCCCGTCCTCCGGATGGTCCTGTGTCCGGGCCGGGATCCACCGGACGCGGGAGCATCGGACCATGCGCTGCCTCCGCCTCCTCCCGGCCCTCGCCGCCGCCATGGCGGCCACGGCGGGGTGCGCCGACGTGGAAGGACTCAAGAGCGAGGGTGACCTCGGCACGGTGCACGCCCCGCGGACCCTGTGGAGGAACATCCGCCCCGCACCGCCCGACCCGGACCAGAAACAGGGGACGGCCGCCGTGATCCCGGGCCTGCCCGAGGTGGCCGACCTGAGCATGCGCAAGGTGAACGCGCTGGACGTCGTACGGGCGGACGTCACCGCGGCCACCGCCGCTGACGGCGGGAACGGGCTGCTCGTGGACCCGCGGGCCGTCCGGCGGCTCGCGCTCTGCACACAGGCTGTGGACGGCGGGCCGAACTGCCCGGTGCGCCCCGGGGTCCTGCACGACCTGACGGGCAACGGCCGCGAGGAGCTGATCACCGCCCTGGACATCGACGGCCGCCTCAGCGAGCTGCGCGTCTACACCGTCCAGGACGACGGCAGGATCGCCCGGATCCTGTCCCGGCGCGCGGTGCTGGAGGGCGTGGAGGTGGCCGCCGAGCACCTCGCGGTCCGCGAGCCGACGTCGAACCCGGTGTACGTCGCCGTCTACGACTACGTGTGGGACCCGAAGGCCGGGATCATGAACCTGTCCCAGCTCACCCTCGACGTGTGCGCCGCTCTCACGCAGCCTCCGCTGAACGGGGACGGAGCACGATGCCGGCGTTGAGCAGCCTGCGCTGGAAGATCGCCCTGACCACCACGATGGTGTGCTGCCTGGTCGCCGCCGTGCTCGGGATCCTCGTGCACAACGTGGTCGCCCGGCAGATCGTCGGAGAGGTCCGCAAGGAGGCGGACACGGAACTGGACCACGCCCTCGGCCACTACGAGTACGGCACCGCGCACGGCGACGTGGACATCGCCCTGGACCCGCCCGACCTGCCCGGACCTCTGCGCGCACTCGTCGCGCGCGGACAGACCGGCAGCATGGTCGGCGCGCGGAAGGACGAGCCCGTCATGTGGGCGGCCGGACCCGCCGACGGCAAGGCCCTCGCAGTGTGGCTCCCGTACCGGAACACCCGCGACCGGCTGCGGGACATCGACGCCGCGATCCTGGCCTCCTCGGCGCTCGCGGCCGGAGTGGTGGCGCTGGCCGGTGTCTTCCTCGCCAACCGGATCAGCCGGCGGCTCGTGACCACGGCCGACGTGGCCCGCCGCATCAGCGCCGGCGACCTCGACGCCCGGGTGGACTTCCCGGCCGACGGCGACGACGCCCGGCCGGCCCGCTCACGGGACGAGGTACGGGACGTGGCCCATGCGCTGGACTCGATGGCCCGCTCGCTCCAGGCCCGGCTGGAGGCGGAGAAGCGCTTCACGGCGGACGTGGCGCACGAACTGCGCACCCCGCTCACCGGCTCGCTGGCCGCCGCGGCGCTGCTGCCCGAGGGCCGCCCCAAGGAAATGATCAACGACCGGCTCAAGGCGCTGCACCTGCTGACCGAGGACCTGCTGGAGATCTCCCGGCTGGAATCGGGCGGCGAACGGGCCGAGCTCGCCCCGGTGGAGCTCGGGCGGGCGGTGGACCGGGCCGTCACGATGACCGGGTTGGCCGCCTCCGTGCGGGTCATCCGGGAGGCGGTGGTGCTCACCGACCGGCGGCGTCTGGACCGGATCCTGGCGAACCTGCTGGCCAACGCCCACCAGCACGGCCGGCCCCCGGTCGAGGTGACCGTGACGGGCCCGGTGGTGGTGGTCCGCGACCACGGGCCCGGCTATCCGGCCGAGCTGATCGAGCAGGGCCCGCAGCGGTTCCGCACCGGGGACCCGGGCCGCGGGCGCGGCCACGGTCTGGGTCTGACGATCGTGGCAGGTCAGGCGGCGGTGCTGGAGATCGAGCTGCGCTTCGCCAACGCGCCGGACGGGGGCGCGTCGACGACGCTCACCCTTCCCGTCGGGCGGTTGCCGGACGGGAAGTGACCGCGTCGGGCGGCCGTGTCCGTGGACGGTGTTTCACGTGAAACACCGTCCACGGACGACGGATCAGACGCCGATGTTGCGGCCGTCCTTGCGCCAGACGGAGACGACCGCGGGGCGGACGATCTTGCCGGGGCCGTCGGGCCACTCCGACTGCGGCTTCTCCACGGACGCGCCGTCGATCTCCCCGGGGTGCTGGACCGACACCAGGACGCGCTTGTCCTGGATCAGCGGACCGCAGGTCTCGGCGCCGCGCGGGACGGTCAGGAACTGCTTCAGCTCGCCGCGGCGCTCACCGGCGGTCGCGACGCCGAACAGGCCGTCGTGCGAGCCCAGCTGGTTGCCGTCGGTGGAGATCCACAGGTTTCCGTGCGGGTCGAAGGCCACATTGTCCGGGCAGGAGATCGGGCTGACCTTGTCCTTGGGGAAGCCCGCGAAGTAGGTGGCCGGGTCGTTCGGGTCACCGGCGACCAGGAAGAGCCGCCAGGCGAAACCGTCGCCGGCCGGGTCGTCGAAGTTCTCGGCGAGCTCCAGGATCTGGCCGTGCTTGTTCAGGTTGCGCGGATTGGCCTCGTCCGCGCCCGCCTTGCCGGCCTTGCCGCGGTCGCTGTTGTTGGTCAGCGCGACGTAGACGCGGCCGGTGCGCGGGGAGGGCTCGACGTCCTCGGGGCGGTCCATCTTGGTGGCGCCCACCTTGTCGGCGGCCTGACGCGTGAAGACGTACACCTCCTCGGCGGTCATGCCCTCGACGTGCGAGACGTTGCCGGTGGCCAGCTTGATCCAGACGCCGGAGCCGTCGAACTCGCCGTCGGCGGGGAGCTTGCCGGTGCCGTCGATCGAGGCGGCCGGGGAGTCGCCCGTGAGCTTGGCGACGTAGAGGGTGCCCTCGTCGAGCAGCGTGAGGTTGTGCTCCTTCGCCGCCCGGGAGTTGCCCTTCTTCATCTGCTTCGAGGAGACGAACTTGTAGAAGTAGTCGAAGCGCTCGTCATCGCCCATGTAGACGACCGGGCGGCCGTCCTCGGTCAGGCGGGGCTGCGCGGCCTCGTGCTTGAAGCGGCCCAGTGCGGTGCGCTTGCGGGGGACGGAGTTCGGGTCGTACGGGTCCAGCTCGACGACCCAGCCGAAGCGGTGCGACTCGTTGGGCTCCTGCGCGACGTCGAAGCGCTTGTCGAACCGCTCCCACTTGCGCTCGGTGGCGCCGGCGGTCACGCCGTAGCGCTTCAGGCGGGCGGCCTGCGTGGGGTCGGTGACCTGGCCGGCGTTGCCGAAGTACTGGTTGAAGTTCTCCTCGCCGTGCAGGGTGGTCCCCCACGGGGTGGTGCCGCCCGCGCAGTTGTTGAGGGTGCCGAGCACCTTGGTGCCGGAGGCGTCCACGGAGGTCTTCAGCAGGGCGCTGCCCGCGGCGGGACCGGTCATCTTGAACTCGCTGGTGGCGGTCAGGCGCCGGTTGAGCTGGTGGCGGTTGACCGCGGTCAGCCTGCCGCTGCGGTGGTCCTCCTGGACGACCACCACGGACAGGCCGTGGGCGGCCCAGGCGATCTCGACCTGCTCGCGGGTCGGGTTGGCCGGGTCGTACGCCTTGAACATGAGGTTCTCGTCCGTGTACTCGTGGTTGGCCACGAGCAGCTGCTGGCGCTCGTAGTCACCGCCGAGCGGGAGCAGGCTCAGGAAGTCGTTGTTGTAGCCGAACTGACCGGCCTGCGCGGCTGCGGTCTGCCGGTCGGCGTTGAAGCCCGGGGCGCCCTTGACGATCGGGTCGCCCCACCGGATGACCACGTTCTGCTCGTGGCCCTCGGGGACGGTGACCTTGTCGTCGGTGTTCGGCGCGACGGGCTTGAAGCGCAGGCCGCGGGCGGCCTCGCCGCTCTTGCCGGCGCCGGCGGCCCCGGCCTCACCGGCGGGGGCGGCGTTGGCGCTCTGGCCGGGGCCGGCGAGGGCCACGGCGGTACCGGCGGCGGTGGCGACGGTCACGACGGCGGCGGTGCGCAGCATCGAGCGGCGGGAGTAGGCGCGGGCGATGACATCGCCCGCGTACTCGTTGTCGCTGGTGTTCGGCACCTCGTGGAAGCAGGCGTCGCCACAGCGGTAGCGACAGGTGAGAGCGGAACGGCCGCCCCCATGCGGGTTGCCTATGAGCGGCAGGAGCTTGCGCACGAGTGTCCTCCGAGATAGCTGCGTGGGCGCCGACAACCTGTCGGAACGATCCAGCCGTGACGCTAGGCCCGGGTGGCGCCGACGCGGCGGCGCGGGGATGAACGGCCGGTGAACCGGGCACGGCGGTGCGGGAGTTCGAGAGGGGTGCGAAGGCGTGGGGGAGCCGGACGCCACGAAAGGCGACCCTGCCGAAGATCGAGCCGGGCGGCCGATAACCTTACGTGTCCACTCTGGGCAGGGATCATCCGCGCAGCACGGACAAATGACGCACGCACACATGCGAAAGGCCTGGCCATGGGTATTCGGAGCTTGTTGCGCAAGGTATTCGGACGGTCCGGGGAATCCGTTCCGGAAACTACGGACGCCCAGACGGCCGCTGTCCCGAACCAGACGGAACGGACCCCGCTGGACGCGGCCGCCGAACTGGTGGCGGCGTCCTTCGACAACCCCACGGTGCCCCCGCAGTCCGCTCCCCGGGACCGCGAGCCGGGCACGGTCCTCACCGCCCCCGCGCCCGCCCCCACGGTGGACCCGACGGTCCCGGAAGCCCGCCGCTCGCCGGCGGGGTCGCCTGCCGGGTCGCCTGCGGCGAAGCCCGACCAGGAAACCCCCACGCCCCCGGCGAAGCCGGCCGAGGCCGACGCCCCCGCGCCGCAGGCGCAGGCCGAGCCCGCTGCGGCCGAGCCGGTCGCCGCCGAGGCCACCGCGCCGGAGGCGGACACCACCGCCACCGGTACCGAGGCCGAGGCCGTCACTGAGGCTGCGGACCAGCCCGAGGCCACCGCGCCGCAGGCGCAGGAGCAGGCCGAGGCCGAGCCGGTGGCCGAGGTTGTCGACCACCCCGAGCCCGCCGCGCCGCAGGCGCAGGAGCAGGCCGAGGCCGAGGCCGAGCCGCTGGCCGCCGCTGAGGCCACCGCGCCGCAGGCGCAGGCTGAGCCGCTGACCGAGGCCGAGCCCGTCGCTGAGGCTGCCGACCAGCCCGAGGCCACCGCGCCGCAGGCCCAGGAGCAGGCCGAGGCCGAGGCCGAGCCGCTGGCCGCCGCTGAGACTGCCGCGCCGCAGGCGCAGGCCGAGCCGCTGACCGGGGCCGAGCCCGTCGCTGAGGCTGCCGACCAGCCCGAGGCCACCGCGCCGCAGGCCCAGGCTGAGCCGCTGGCCGAGACCGAGCCCGTCGCTGAGGCTGCGGACCAGCCCAAGGCCACCGCGCCGCAGGCCCAGGAGCAGGCCGAGGCCGAGGCCAAGCCGCTGGCCGACGCTGAGGCTGCCGCGCCGCAGGCGCAGGCTGAGCCGCTGGCCGAGGCCGACGCTGAGGCTGCCGCGCCGCAGGCGCAGGACGAGCCCGCTGCGGGCGAGCCGCTGGCCGGCGAGGCCGAAGGCAGCGGCGGGCCCGCTCACGGGGCGGCCGTGGTGCGGCGGCGGGCGCCCGAGGTGGCCGGCGCGTACAAGGCCGCCGGGCAGGTGCTGCGGGGCAAGGGGAAGGCCGGCGCGCGCGCCAAGGTCTACCTCGTCCTGGACCGGTCCGGTTCCATGCGCGGGTTCTACAAGGACGGCAGCGCCCAGTACCTCGCCGACCACGCCCTCGCCCTCGCCGCGCACCTGGACGAGGCGGCGACCGTGCACACGGTGTTCTTCTCCACCGAGGTGGACGGGACCGCCGACCTGACCCTGGACGACCACCAGGGCTGGGTCGAGGCCCGCCACGCCGAGCTCGGCCGCATGGGCCGTACGAGCTACCACGTGGCCGTCGAGGCCGTCGTCGAGCGCTACCAGAAGGACGGCGGCGAGGGCCCGGCCCTGGTCGTCTTCCAGACGGACGGCGCACCCGACAACCGCCAGCCCGCCCGCCAGGCGATCGCCGAGGCCGCCGCGACCGCCCCCGGCATCCACTGGCAGTTCATCGCGTTCGGCGACCACGACGCCAAGGCCTTCGACTTCCTGCGCAAGCTGGACGCCGAGAACGCCGGCTTCTTCCACGCCGGCCCCGCCCCGACCGAGCTGACCTCGGCCGCCCTCCTCAAGGGCATCCTCGAACGGTTCTAGCCGCGACACGACGAGGGGCCCGGGATCATCGATCCCGGGCCCCTCGCGTTCAGCTCACCTCTAGCGCGCGGCGTCCGGGTGGACGGCCTCCGCGATCGGCTTCGCGTCCGCCGGCTTCATCTCGACCGGCTTGCGCAGCGCGATGTTCAGCTCGCGCAGACGGGCCTCCTCCAGCACCGTCGGCGCGCCCATCATCAGGTCCTGCGCGTTGCCGTTCAGCGGGAAGGCGATCGTCTCGCGGATGTTCGGCTCGTCGGCCAGCAGCATCACGATGCGGTCCACGCCCGGGGCGATGCCACCGTGCGGCGGGGCGCCCAGGCGGAACGCGCGCAGCATGCCCGCGAACTCGCGCTCGACGGTCTCGGCCTCGTAACCGGCGATCTCGAAGGCCTTCAGCATGACCTCGGGCTCGTGGTTGCGGATGGCGCCGGAGGACAGCTCGATGCCGTTGCAGACGATGTCGTACTGCCACGCCAGGATGTCGAGCGGGTCCTTCTCCTCCAGGTCCGTCATGCCGCCCTGCGGCATCGAGAAGGGGTTGTGGGAGAAGTCGATCTTGCCGGTCTCCTCGTCCTTCTCGTACATCGGGAAGTCGACGATCCAGCAGAAGCGGAAGACGTTCTCCTCGAACTGCCCGGCCCGCTTGGCCGCCTCGACGCGAACGCCGGACATGATCTTGGAGACCTCGTCGAACTCGCCCGCGCCGAAGAAGACGGCGTGACCGGCCTTCAGGCCGAGGCGCTCGGTGAGGACCTTGACGTTCTCCTCGGTGAGGAACTTGGCGATCGGGCCGGTCAGGGCGCCCTCCTCGCCGACGCGCACCCAGGCCAGGCCCTTCGCGCCGAGGGAGACCGCGTAGTCGCCCAGGCCGTCGAAGAACTTGCGCGGCTGGTCGCCGGTGTCCGGGACGGCCAGCGCGCGCACGTGCTTGCCGGCGAACGCCTTGAACTCCGAGCCCTCGAACACGTCGGTGATGTCGACGAGCTCCAGCTTGGCGCGCAGGTCGGGCTTGTCGTTGCCGTACTTCAGCATCGACTCGCGGAAGGGGATCCGCGGGAACGGCGAGGTGACCTCGCGGCCGTTGCCGAACTCGGTGAAGAGCTCGGTCATCAGGCGCTCGATCGGCTGGAAGACGTCCTCCTGCTCGACGAAGGACATCTCCACGTCCAGCTGGTAGAACTCGCCCGGCGAGCGGTCGGCGCGGGCGTCCTCGTCGCGGAAGCAGGGCGCGATCTGGAAGTAGCGGTCGAAGCCGGAGATCATCAGCAGCTGCTTGAACTGCTGCGGGGCCTGCGGCAGGGCGTAGAACTTGCCCGGGTTCAGGCGGGACGGCACGACGAAGTCACGGGCGCCCTCGGGGGAGGTCGCGGTCAGGATCGGGGTCGCCATCTCGTTGAAGCCGAGGGCCACCATCTTGGAGCGGATGGAGGCGATGACGGCCGAGCGCAGCATGATGTTGCGGTGCATGCGCTCGCGGCGCAGGTCCAGGAAGCGGTACTCCAGGCGCCGCTCCTCGTTCACACCGTCGTCGGTGTTGATGGTGAAGGGCAGCGGGGCGGCCGCGCCGAGCACCTCGACCTCGGAGACCTCGATCTCGATCTCGCCGGTGGGCAGCTCGGGGTTCACGTTGTCCGCGCCGCGGGAGACGACCTTGCCGTCGATGCGGACGACGGTCTCCTTGCTGACGCTGCTCAGCGCCTCGTTCGCGGCGGTGCCGGGACGGGCCACGAGCTGCGTGATGCCGTAGTGGTCACGCAGATCGATGAAGAGGATGCCGCCCAGGTCTCGACGGTTGTGCAGCCAGCCGCTCAGCCGGACGTCGGCGGCGACGTCAGAGGCGCGGAGCTCGCCGCAGGTGTGGGACCTGTACCGATGCATCAGTCATCCAGTTCTTCGCGATACCTAAGGTGGATTCAACCGTCCCAAGGTTACCGCCCGGGAGCGCACCCGGTCGGGCACAGTCCTCCCGCCCCCCGAAACGCGCCCGGCGGGCCCGCGAACAGGCACGGCACGGGTATGACCTGTAAAGATGACCGGGTGCGTACCGAGGACGTCCTGGCCGCCATCGCGACGGGCCTGTGGCGGTGGGACAACGCCTCCGGGACGGTCACGCTCGACGGCGAGGCCGCCCGGCTCCTCGGGCTGCCCGCGGAGCCCGTGGTGCTTCCCGAGGTCGCCGTACGGTCCCGTTTCCACCCGGTGGACTGGAACGAGATCAACGGGATCGTGAACCTGGCCGTCGCCGAGGGCACCCTCGCCGAGGCCCGGCTCCGGATCATGGACGTGGACGGGCGGGTCCTGCGGACCGTACGCAGCCGCTCGAAGCCGGTGGAGAGCCGGCCGGCCGGGGAGTCCCCGGAGAGGGAGCCCGGCGGGACCCTGGACTACGAGCTGATCGGCACCATCCAGGAGATCGCCGAGCCCCAGCCCGGCACCACGGCCGCGCACACCACCATCACCGGCGACTGGCGGCGCTCCCGCGAGGCCTTCCTGCTGGACGCGGGCCGGGCCCTCGCGGAGGCACGGTCCACCGCCGAGGTGCTGCGCGTCGCGGCCTCGCTGTCCATGCCCGGCTTCAGCCCCGACGGGCTGGCCGTCTTCGGCCTGGCCGGGGACCGGCTGTCGTTCATCGGGCACCACGGGCACGACCCCGGGGAGGAGGGGCCCTTCACGGACATGCCGCTGGACACGGACTACCCGGCCGCGGAGGTCGTCCGTACCGGGCGGGCGGTCTACCTGCCCACCCCCGAGGACTACAAACGGCGCTTCCCGGCCGCCTGGCCGCTCGCCCAGCGCTTCGGACGGGTGTCCTGGGCGTTCCTGCCGCTGATCGTGGCCGGGCGGACCATGGGCGCCTGGATGGCCGCCTTCAAGCACCCGGCGTCCTTCTCTCCCGACGAGCGGTCCGTCCTGACCACGGTGGCCCGGATGCTGGCGCAGGCGCTCCAGCGCGCCGGGGTGGCCGAATCCGAGCGGGAACTGACCACCGGCCTGCAACGGTCGATGATGCCCCAGCTCGGCCCCGAGATCCCCGGCATGCAGATCGCCGCCCGGTACGTGCCCACGGGCGGCGGCCTCCAGGTCGGCGGCGACTGGTACGACATGATCCCGCTGCCCTCGGGCAGGTTCGCGCTGGTCATCGGCGACGTGCAGGGCCACGACGTGCGCGCGGCCGGGCTGATGGGCCAGCTGCGGATCGCCGTACGGGCCTACGCGTCGGAGGGCCACCGCCCGGACGCGGTGCTCTCGCGCGCCTCGCGCTTCCTGGCCGGGCTGCACGCGGGCGCCGATGAGCAGGCAGAGCCGTACGACGACGCCGACTTCCTCAGCCCGCGCTTCGCGACCTGCCTCTACGTCGAGTGCGACCCGAAGACCGGCGTGCTGGAGGTGGCCCGCGCCGGTCACCCCGATCCGGCGATCCGGATGGCGGACGGCACCGTGCTGATGCGCCCCACCGCGGGCGGACTGCCCCTCGGGATCGTCCCCGACACCGACTACCCGACCACCCGGTTCACGCTGGAACCGGGCGAGACGATGATGCTCTGCACCGACGGGCTCATCGAGACCGGCGGCCACGACCTGGACACCGGCTGGGCGCGGCTGCGCGCGGTCCTGGAATCCGACGCGCACGAGCACGGGGGGTCGGAAGGCGCCCCCGACGGCGTCGACGGCGGGCACCTGGACGGCCACCTCGAAAAGCTCGCGGACCTGCTGGTCCAGGCCGTGCACGGACCCTCCTCGCACCACACCACCGGCCCGCTGGCCGACCGCCGCGAGGACGACATAGCCGTCGTGCTGCTGTGCCGCCAGGGCGAGAGCTGCGGCTGCGGTGCGCTCCTGCCGCACCCGGCCCGCCCCGCGCGCCGCACGGCCCTGACCGTGGCCCAGGCCGAACCGGAACGGATCGCGGGCGCGCGCCGGCAGATCCGGGAACTGCTGCACGACTGGGCCGACGCCGACCAGGTGGACTCGGCGGTGCTGATGGTCTCCGAGATGGTGACGAACGTACTGACGCACACCGACGGCGACGCCCTGCTGGTGGCCGAGGCGCTGGGCGAACTGGGCGGGCGCCGGCTGCGCGTCGAGGTGGCCGACTCCAGCGACGAGCTGCCGCACAAGCGGCAGCCGGGCGAGATGTCCTCCAGCGGCCGCGGGGTACTGCTGATGGAGATGCTGGCCGACTCCTGGGGCGTGGACCCGCGCGGCGCGGGCAAGTCGATCTGGTTCGAGCTGCACGAGCAGTCCAAGGCCGCCTCTGACTGACGTGGTTGGATGAGCGCGTGCCCAACTCTCTGCTGCCCGAACCCGTGCGGCGGCTCGCCGCCTGGTGTGCCGTCTTCCTCCTGGTCACCGGCGTCGCCGCGGTCCTGATCTGGCTGTGCATCACCTTCAAGGCGGCGGTCACCCCGGCGCTGCTCGCCCTGCTCGGCGCCGCCCTGCTCGGTCCGATGCACCGGCGGCTGGTGCGGATGCGGATGAATCGTTCCCTCGCCGCCGCGCTCACCTGCCTGGCCGTGGTCGCGGTGGTCGGCGGGGCGGGCTACGTCGTGGTGCTGGCGCTGATCGAGACCGGCGACCAGATCATCGACTCGCTGCGCAAGGCGGGCAAGGACCTCGCCGAGCACTTCGGGGCGGCCGGCACCTCGCTGGAGGACCTCGCCAAGAACTCGAAGGACCTGCTCTCGAAGTTCGGCGGCACCGCCGCCTCGGGCGTGCTCACGGGCATCAGCGTGGTCGGGCAGATGCTGGGCACCGCCCTGCTGGCGCTCCTGCTGATCTTCTTCTTCCTGCGGGACTCCGACCGGGCCGCGGCGGGCCTGCGGTCCCTGGTGCCCAGCCGTTCGGGCGACATGATCGAGGCCATGGGGCGGCGCGCCTTCGAGGCCGTCGAGGGCTTCATGCGCGGCACCACCTTCGTCGCGCTGATCGACGCCGTACTGATCACCATCGGGCTTCTGGTCCTGAAGGTGCCGGGCGCCGTGGGACTGGGCGCCCTGGTCTTCGTGACGGCCTACATCCCCTACCTCGGCGCCTTCCTGTCCGGCGCGGTGGCGGTCCTGGTCGCCTTCGCCGACCGGGGCTGGGTGGTCGCGGCGTGGACCCTGGGCGTGGTGCTGGCGGTCCAGGTGATCGAGGGCAACGTGCTCCAGCCGGTGGTGCAGAGCCGGACGGTGCAGATGCACCCCGCCGTGGTCATGCTGGCGATCACGGCGGGTGCCAGTGTGGCCGGGATCCTGGGGATGCTGCTCGCGGTCCCGCTGACCGCGGCCGCCTTCGGGGTGATCTCGGAACTGCGGACCCGGTACGCCGCGGATGCGCCGCCCGGGCCCGTGGACCTCCCCTAGCTTTCCCTCAGGCCGTCTCTTCGTCCACCTGACCGGTGCCGCGGTGGCCGAGGCCGGTGCGCGCGGTCGTGGGGATGCGTCCGAGCCGGCCCGCCTGGAAGTCGTCGAAGGCCTGCTGGAGCTCCTGCTTGCTGTTCATGACGAACGGCCCGTAGTGCGCCATCGGCTCCCGGATCGGAAGCCCCCCGAGGAGGACGACCTCCAGGTCCGGCGCGTTGGAGTCCTGGGACTCGTCCGCGCGCACCGTGAGCGAGCCGCCCTCGCCGAACACGGCCGTCTGCCCGGTGCGGACGGGCCGGCGGTCCTCGCCGACCGAACCGCGTCCGGCCATGACGTACGCGAGGGCGTTGAAGTCCGCGCGCCACGGCAGGGTGACCTGCGCGCCCGGGCTGACGGTCGCGTGGATCATCGTGATCGGGGTGTGGGTGATGCCCGGGCCCTCGTGGCCGTCGAGCTCACCGGCGATCACGCGGAGCAGGGAGCCGCCGTCCGGGGTGGTCAGCAGCTGGACCTGGCCGCCGCCGATGTCCTGGTAGCGCGGGGGCATCATCTTGTCCGTGGCCGGGAGGTTCACCCACAGCTGGAGGCCGTGGAAGAGCCCGCCGGACACGACGAGGGACTCCGGCGGGGCCTCGATGTGCAGGAGGCCCGAACCGGCGGTCATCCACTGCGTGTCGCCGCCGTTGATGACTCCGCCGCCGCCGTTGCTGTCCTGGTGGACGAAGGTTCCGTCGATCAGGTACGTGACGGTCTCGAAGCCGCGGTGCGGGTGCCAGGGGGTGCCCTTGGGCTCGCCCGGCGCGTACTCCACCTCGCCCATCTGGTCCATCATGATGAACGGGTCGAGGTACTGGTAGTTGATCCCGGCGAACGCGCGGCGCACCGGGAATCCCTCGCCCTCGAACCCACCGGGAGCGGAGACGACGGCCAGCACCTTGCGTGCGGGGGCGGCCTGCGGCTCAGCCACTCGCGGAAGGGTCAACGGGTTCTCAACAGTCACTGCGGGCATGGTCAGGACCTCCTTCTGCGTCGAGTTTAGTTGAAACTCGAACTTTCTGCCACACCCGACAGAACAGAGAGGGCCCCGGGGGAATTCCCCGGGGCCCTCGGGCCGGCTGGAGCTGTCCGGCCGATCATGCGCGAAGCCGGATGCGATGCCCTGGTCGAGCGTCGCGGGGCGGCGTGACGCAGCTGCTCATGCCGGGTCCGGCAGGTTCATCCGCGCAAGCTTCGCCGGGTCGACCACGGCTGTGATAGCGGTGATCCGGCCGTCCGTGACGGTGAACGCGAGGACGGAGAAAGGGGTTCCGTCCTCGCGCCAGGAGATGACTCCGGGACGGCCGCCAACGAGGGCTGCCCGGCTCAGAGTGGCCGCGCTGGCGGCCAGCTGCGCGCCGGCGGCGACCTTGGTGGCGCCGAGGGTGACGACCGCGCCGCCGGGGATGTCGACGGTGAACCGCACCTCCGGGTCGAGCACGCGCAGCAGACCCTCGAAGTCGCCGTCGCGGGCTGCTGCCAGGAAGGCGGAGACCACCTGGCGCCGTTCCCGGTGTGCTCTGGCTGGCCGCTCGGTCGCCTGGACCTTTCTGCGGGCGCGGCTGGCGAGCATCTTGGTGGCGTCGGTGGACTTGCCGAGGATGCGGCCGATCTCGTCGAAGGGCACCGCGAACAGGTCGTGCAGCACGAACGCCAGCCGCTCGCTGGGCCGGAGGGAATCCAGGACGACGAGGAGCGCGAGTTCGACCGAGTCCGCGAGCACCGCGTCGTCATCCGGGGCAGGGGCGTCGTCGAACGTGACCACGAGTTCGGGCAGACGGTCGTCCAGGGACGCCTCGGGGCGGGTCTGGCGCGAGCGCAGGACATCGAGGCTGATCCGGCCGACCACGGTGGTGAGCCAGCCGGCCAGGTTCTCGATGGTGGTCGCGTCCTGGCGGGCGAGCCGCAGCCAGGCCTCCTGGACCACGTCCTCGGCGTCGGCGTGCGACCCGAGCACGCGGTGGGCGACCGCACGCAGCCGGTCCCGCTGGGACTCGAACGCCTGGGCCACCGGGTCCGTCGTTCCGGTTTCGAACATGTCGTTACCTTCCCCGAATCCGCTCCGTCATGAGTGATGACGAGCCCGGAGAGGCCCGGGTAACCGCGGAAGGAGCACCATGCTGACGAACATCATGTACGTGACGCTCTATGTCACCGATCAGGAGCGCGCGCTGAGCTTCTACACGGAAAGGCTCGGTCTGGAGAAACGCGTCGACTACCCGGGTCCTGAGGGGCGCTTCCTCACGGTGGGCGTCCCCGGCAGCCCGCTCGAGATCATCCTGTGGCCGCACGCCGCGGCTGCGGGGCAGGCCGCCGAGCTGCGGCCGGGCACCACACCCGGTCCGGTCTTCCTCGAATCGGACGACCTGCGCGCAGACTTCAAGGTGCTCCGCGACCGCGGTGTGACGTTCGATCAGCCCGAACCGGAGGACTACGGGTACGGGGTCCGCGTCGAGGCCGTGGACCCAGACGGCACCCGGATCTCGCTGCGCCAGCGCGCCTGACTCTGACGGACGAGGTGCTCCAGCATGCCGGACGATCGACTCGGTGGTCACGCGACAACGCGTCGACGACCTGGAGGCGGCCATCCCCTTCTACGAGCGGTTGACCGGCCGGACGGCCGACCGCTTCGACTTCGCCGGTGTACGCCTGGCGAGCGTTGGGCCCTTCCTGCTGTTCAGCGGTCCGGACGAGGCAGTGCACAGGGTCGCCCAAGTGAGTGCCACCCTGGCGGTCTCCGATCTGGCCACCGCCGTCGAAGAAGCCGTCGCAGCCGGTGCCACCGTGGTGATGCCGGCGCAACCCACCCCCAACGGCCACCGAGCCGTGCTGCGGCACCCTCACGGGGGCGTGTACGAATACGTCGGCCTTGAGCCAGCGCGGCGGGTGGGAGGCAAGGCCTCCCACCCGCCGATGGCCCATGAGGTTCCGGGACGATCATGTGACTACTGCCCGCTGGGGTCGTTAGCCTCGTCATCTGGCTCCGCACATGATCGACCGGACAAGCTCTAGTGCGGGCTGAGCTTGATCGAGTTCATCGGCGACAGGTCCACCCACCAGGTGGTGCCGGCCGGCTGGACGTAGGAGTCGCAGTTCTGCCCGTAGGAGTCGTAGCAGAGGCGGTCAACCCAGTTGTAGGTCTGGTTGTTGACCACGAAGTGCATCCCCTCCTGCCCGTAGAGCCGGTAGACGCCGTCCCAGTACACGTCGGACGGGTGGTCGTTGTTCCAGCCGGCGTCACGCGGGTAGATGCAGACGGCCTCGCGCGGACACCCGTGCCACGAGCCGTCGACGGCGTGCGCGGGCGACGCCGCCAGGACCCCCGTACCCAGCGCCATCACCGCCGTCGCCGCCGTGGCCGCGAGCTTCGTGCGAAACGACGTACGTGTCATCGCAGACTCCCCTGATCGGTGGAGCGGGTTTCCCCCGCTCCACCGATATTCGGGAGCCGCGGGCGCGGGCGCGATCCTTTCGGCGGTGGCCGAAGCGTCAGCCGCCGCTGCGCAGCAGGTCCACGCCGAGGCCGGTGGCCGAGTGCAGGACCGCCTTGCCGTCGCGCCGGGTGGTGATCAGGCCGGCGGCGCGCAGCGTGCGGGTGTGCTCGGAGACCGAGGGCAGGCTGATGTGCAGGTCACGGGCCAGTTCGCTCGTCGTGCGCTGCTGGATCAGCAGCTGGAGCACCGCCGCCCGGGTCCGCCCCAGCAGCGCGTCCAGCGCGCCCTCCGCCGGGCCCGGCCCGATCAGGGGCAGGGGCGTCAGCGCCGGGTACATCAGCACTCGCCTGCCGTCCGGCCCGTCCGGGCCCTCGGCGAGCAGCGGCCGGCCCGTCCAGAACGGCGAGGGCATCAGCTGCAGGCCGCGCCCGCCGAGGCCGGTCGCGTAGTGCGGCGGCATCCCGACCTCGAAGACCGAGCCCGTCCAGCCGGCCAGCGGATGTGTACTGGCCAGGCACGCCTTGATCCCGTGGGCGGCCAGCAGCCGGGTGCGCCAGGCCACGTCCGCCTGGAAGGACTGCCGGATGCGCGGCCACTGCGGGGCGATCAGCACCTCGTACGCGGACCTGATCGCCCCGTCGAGCTGCTCCCAGGCCTCGCGGTCCCGCCCCCAGAGCGCCCGCAGCCACGAGGCCGGGCCGGGGGCCCGGGCGGCGGTGCGGTCCAGCTCGTCGGCGGTGAGCAGCGGGCCGGCGTCCCGTACGGCCGCCAGCCCCTCGTCCACCGTGCGCGAGTACGGCTCAACGAACTGCGGATTGTCGCCGTCGGGCCGCAGCAGGTCCAGGAGCGGCCGCACCCGCCCCGGCATCTCCTGGCTGACGCGGCTGCGCCAGCGGCCGAAAACCGACTGCTCGTCGCGGCGCTGCCAGGCGACGAGCGCCATCGCCGTCTCCACCATCGGGAGCGGCTCGCTCGCAAAGGTGACGTTGAGCAGGTCCTCGGTCGTGAACCGCACCCTCAGCACCGCACGCCCCCCAACGTCGCTCACATACGGCGTCTAGCCGTACATGCGGCGCATCGCGAAGTCGACCATCTGCTCGACGGCCTTCGCGTCGAAGACCATCCGGTGGTCGCCCTCCATGTCGAGGACGAAGCCGTACCCGGTCGGCAGCAGGTCGATCACCTCGGCGCCGGTGATCACGAAGTACTTGGACTCCTTGCCGGCGTACCGGCGCAGCTCCTTGAGCGTGGTGAACATGGGGATCACGGGCTGCTGCGTGTTGTGCAGCGCGAGGAACCCGGGGGTGTCGCCGCGGGGGCAGTACACCTTCGAGGTGGCGAAGATCTGCTGGAAGTCCTCGGCGGCGAGCTGCCCGGTGGTGAAGGCCCGTACCGCGTCCGCGAGGGAGGGCGGGGACGGCTCCGGGTACAGCGGCTGCTCGTACCCCGCGCCGGGCATCTGCTGCTGCGGCGGGGCGTACTGCTGCTGGGCACCCGGGTTCTGGTCGTAGCCGTACATGGGGCGAAGCCTACCGAGGCCTCGGCGGGCCGGGCGCGCGGTTACCGGTCAGCTTGCCTTGAGCTCCGCCACGAAGGGGGCCCATGCCGTGGCCGACACCACGAGGACGGGCCCGTCGGGGCGCTTTGAGTCCCGTACGGGGACGAGCCCTGGGAGGCCGTCGGCCACCTCGACGCAGACCCCTCCGTCGGTGTTGCTGTAGCTGCTCTTCCGCCAGCGCGCGGCGTTCAAGTCAATTGCGATGCTTGCCATTTCGGTAGTCCTCTGCGGCCGCCTCCATCATGGCGAGGGACGCCTCCGGCGGTAGCGCGGCGGCCCTGAGCAGATCGTACGACCTTCGGTAGCGCTTCACGAGGGCTGGATCGTCGATGGTGACACCGCTGTGCAACGACTCCACGTAGACCAGCGGCGGCGCCTCGGCAAAGGTCATGATCATGGTGGTACCAGCCGACATGAAGCGGGTGCGCTCCGGCGTTCCACGGAACGATCTGTGGAATGACCCGCTTGCGCAGCACCAAAGCCGTGACGCGGTCGAGCTGCTCCGCCATCTGCTCCGGCGGGACGACCGGCAGCCTCAGCAGCGATTCGTGCAGGATCAGCCAGTACTCGGGCGCCTGGTCGCCCTCGAAGAGGTCCGCCCGAGCCCACCGGGCACTGAGCTTCAGGTCCGTCTCCTCCGCACGCTCCAGCGGGCGTTCTGCCCGGGCGTGCGCCCGGGCATACGCTTCCGTCTGCAACACGCCCGGAAACACCGTTGGACTCCACTCCTCGATGGTCTCCGCGAGTCTTTCCGCCTCCAGTACCTTCTCGGCGTACTTGGCTTGGCCGATGCTCCGGGCCTTCCGGACGTCCTCGCAGCGCCGCTCGAAGAAGCCGTCCGTCCCGAGCACCTGGTCCACATGCCGCGCCAAATCCATCGGCATGCGCCGTTGGCCGCGCTCGATCTCGCTCAGGTAGCTGACGCCGTAGAAACTTCCCTCCACCGTCTGCTGAAGGGTGAGCCCCGCCGCCTCCCGCTTCCAGCGCAGCTCCTTGCCGTAGAGGGCCGGGACGCTCGCCGAGCCGTCAATGTCCTTGCTCGCGGCCACCATCGCCCACTTTCCACACTTCGCACTGTGGAGCCGAAACCCTTCCCACGCTACGCCGACCCGCGTCAGCCTGTGAGCAGTTCGTCACATTCAGTCCCCACAGGAAGGCACTGCCATGGACAGCCACACCCACGACCGCGAGGCCACCGAATGCCTCGACCGGCTCCGCGCAGCCCTCGCAGGGCATGGGATCACCCTCCCCTCCCTCGAACTGCACCTCCTCTCGTACGCCGGGAGCTACGCCACCCCACCCCTGATCAGCCTCGGCAACTGCAACCTGGCCACCGCCCGGCGACTGGCCGACGCCCTGGCCAGCGGGCGGTGAACGCCCTCACCGTCCACCTGCTCGCCGTCCCGATGGCCGTCCCCCTCCTCCGTCACGCCGTGCGCGAGCACCTCGGGGCCGACGCCAGCCCCGACGCCGAGCTGTGCGTCAGCGAGCTGCTCACCAACGTCATCACCCACGTCGGCGAAGGCACCCCCGTCACCCTGCGGATCAGCGGAAGCGGAAGGGCAGCCCGTACGCGGGTCGAGCTCACCGACCCCGCCCCGCACGCCTGGCCCGTACAGCGCAGCGCGGCGGCCGACTGCGACGAGTCCGGGCGGGGGCTGGCGCTGCTGGCCGCCGTAGCGCTGCGGTGGGGGGTGCGCAGGGCCCCGGACGGCAAGACGGTCTGGTGCGAGCTGCCGAGAGAGTCGTCACAGTCGAGACAGTAGGGGTTGCACCTTATTACTCGCGGGTAGCATTATTACGTTACCGATTGGTATGTACGAGGAACCTGTCTCCCCGAGCCTTAACGGAGCCGTCGCCATGGGGCACTACAAGTCGAATCTCCGCGACATCGAGTTCAACCTCTTCGAGGTGCTCGGACGCGACAAGCAGTACGGCACCGGTCCGTTCGAGGAGATGGACACCGAGACCGCCAAGAGCATCCTCGCCGAGCTCGCGCGCCTCGCCGAGAACGAGCTGGCCGAGTCCTTCGCGGACGCCGACCGCAACCCGCCGGTCTTCGACCCGGCCACCAACACCGCGCCGGTCCCGGCCTCCTTCAAGAAGAGCTACGAAGCCTTCATGGACTCGGAGTACTGGCGCCTGGGCCTGCCCGAGGAGATCGGCGGCACCACCTCGCCCCGCTCCCTCATCTGGGCCTACGCGGAGCTGCTGCTCGGCTCGAACCCGGCCGTGTGGATGTACTCCTCCGGCCCGGCGTTCGCCGGCGTCCTCTTCGAAGAGGGCAACGAGGCGCAGAAGAAGATCGCCCAGATCGCCGTCGAGAAGCGCTGGGGCTCCACCATGGTCCTCACCGAGCCGGACGCCGGCTCGGACGTGGGCGCGGGCCGCACCAAGGCGATCCAGCAGGCCGACGGCTCCTGGCACATCGAGGGCGTGAAGCGCTTCATCACCTCGGGTGAGCACGACATGGAGGAGAACATCCTCCACTACGTCCTCGCGCGCCCCGAGGGCCACGGCCCGGGCACCAAGGGCCTGTCCCTCTTCCTCGTCCCGAAGTTCCACTTCGACTGGGAGACCGGCGAGCTGGGCGAGCGCAACGGCGTCTACGCCACGAACGTCGAGCACAAGATGGGCCTCAAGGCCTCCAACACGTGCGAGATGACCTTCGGCGACCAGCACCCCGCCAAGGGCTGGCTGATCGGTGACAAGCACGACGGCATCCGCCAGATGTTCATGATCATCGAGTTCGCCCGGATGATGGTCGGCACGAAGGCCATCGCCACCCTCTCCACCGGCTACCTCAACGCGCTGGAGTACGCCAAGGAGCGCGTGCAGGGCCCGGACCTGGCGAACTTCATGGACAAGACCGCGCCCAAGGTCACCATCACGCACCACCCCGACGTCCGCCGCTCGCTCATGACGCAGAAGGCGTACGCCGAGGGCATGCGCGCCCTGGTCCTGTACACGGCCACCGTCCAGGACGAGATCCAGGTCAAGCAGGCCGCCGGTGAGGACACCGCGTCCCTCGTCGGCCTGAACGACCTGCTCCTGCCGATCGTCAAGGGCTACGGCTCGGAGAAGTCCTACGAGCTGCTCGCGCAGTCGCTGCAGACCTTCGGCGGTTCCGGTTACCTCCAGGAATACCCGATCGAGCAGTACATCCGCGACGCCAAGATCGACACCCTCTACGAGGGCACCACCGCCATCCAGGGGCAGGACTTCTTCTTCCGGAAGATCGTCCGCGACCAGGGTGCCGCGCTGAACGTCCTCTCCGAGACGATCAAGAAGTTCCTGGCCGAGGCCGTCGGCGGCGAGGAGCTGGCCGACGCCCGCGACGCGCTCGCCAAGGCCGCCGTGGACCTGGAGGCCATCGTCGGCCAGATGATCGTCGACCTCACCGCCACCGGCGAGGACGTCAAGAACATCTACAAGGTCGGCCAGAACACCACCCGCCTGCTGATGGCCTCCGGCGACGTGGTCGTCGGATACCTGCTGCTCAAGGGCGCCGCCGTGGCCGCCGAGAAGCTGGCGGGCGCCTCCGCGAAGGACGTCCCCTTCTACACGGGCAAGATCGCCGCCGCGAAGTTCTTCGCGGCCCAGGTCCTCCCGGGCGTCTCGGTCCAGCGCCAGCTGGCCGAGGTCGTCGACAACTCCCTCATGGAGCTCGACGAGGCCGCCTTCTAGGCTGCGCCGCCACGCCGTCCTCACCGGCCGGGTCTCCGCACGGAGGCCCGGCCGCTGCTGTTCCGGCCGCTGTACCGGCTGCCGTCCCCGCCCCGGCCGCAGGGCCCTGTCCTGCGGTTTTCCCGCGTTGTCAGTCGTTCATGGGACGCTCGTAGGCATGAGTCCACAGGATCAGCACGGCAGCAGGGGGTATTCCGTCCCCACCGGGCGGCCGTATGCCCTCAAGGAGCTGCAGGCGACCCTGGGCAGCCTCGGCGACCACCTCCGCGAGCTGTACGACGGCTCCCACCCCGCCGAGTACGACGGCATCGCCGACGCGCTCTACGTGGCCTTCCAGACCGCCGCGGCACTGGCCCCCGCCAAGAGCTACACCGGCTGCCCCGAGCACCCCAACGGCGCGCTCGACCCCGAGGCGCCCGAAGGCTGGGGCCGCTGCCTCATCTGCAACGCCCGGCGCCGCCTCGGACGGCGGCTGCAGGGCGCCCGGACCGCCGGGCCCGCCGGCGAGCAGCGCCGCCTCGGCTATCCCGTACCGGAGGGCCCGTACACGCTCGCGGCGCTGCGCCAGTGCCTGCGTACCGTCGAGGACCAGCGCTTCCACCTGAGCCTGTCCTCGCCCCCCGAGGACTTCGTCCGCATCGCCGACGACCTCCACCGCGCCTTCATCGTCGCCCGCGAACTGTCCCGGCCGCGCAACGCCTCGGGCTGCTCCGAACACCCCGGAGCCCCCATCGACCCCGACGCGCCGCCCGGCGAGGCCTGTATCTTCTGCGCCGGACGCAAGAGACGCGCGCAGCGCTCCCCGCAGACCCCGGAGATGCTGCCCCGCATCCGCCGGGGCGAGCGCAGACAGCTGCAACGCCGATTCGAGCGCCCGCCGGGCTGAGAATCGAACGGACCGCAGATCACACCCCCTGCGGCCCCCGACCTCTCGGCTGTCAGCCGTAGTCCGGAGACGGTGAACACTCCCGTTAAGGTGAACCACTTGGCTTCCTCCTCTCCCTACCGGGAGGGGGTTCCCACCCTCGCGGGTGGTTTTTCCTGCTTCACCACGGACCGCCCCGGCCGAGAGGAGGACTCCCGTTGAGGTCTGACACCCGTTCCACAGGCAGAAACCGCCAGCCCGGCGGCCAGAAGATTGATCGCTGCGTTCTCGTCCCGGTCGTGGGTCGTCCCGCAGGTGTCGCACGTCCACTCGCGGACGTTCAGGGACATCCTGTCGGCCGGCGCCCCGCACTTCGAGCACAGGTGCGTGCTGGGGAACCACCGGTCTACTGTGATCAGCTCACGCCCGTGCCAGGTTGCCTTGTACTCAAGCATGGACCGCAGCTCACGCCATGCCGCGTCGCTGATGGCGCGGGCGAGCTTGTGGTTCTGGAGCATGTTGCGGACGGTGAGGTCCTCGATCACAAGCGTTTGGTTTTCGCGCACGAGTCGAGTCGTCAGTTTGTGCAGGTGATCTCGGCGCCGGTCGGCGATACGCGCATGGATCCTGGCCACCCGGGTGCGGGCCTTCGCCCGGTTCGCCGATCCCTTCTCCTTGCGGGACAACGCCCGCTGCGCGCGCGCCAGACGCTCCCGATCCTTGCGCTCGTGCTTCGGGTTCTCGACTTTCTCCCCGGTGGAGAGGGTGACCAGGGCCGTCAGCCCGGCGTCGATACCGACCGCCGCTCTCGTGGCGGGCATCGGGGCCGGGGTGTCCTCGCACAACAGGGACACGAACCAGCGCCCCGCACTGTCCCTGGAGACCGTGACCATCGTCGGCATCACACCCTCAGGCAAGGGGCGGGACCACACGATGTCCAACGGCTCCGCCAGCTTCGCCAGCGTCAGGCGGCCGTCTGCGTAGCGGAACGCACTGCGGGTGTACTCGGCGCTCGCCCGGGACTTGCGCTTCGATTTGAAGCGGGGGTACTTCGACCGCTTCGCCCAGAACCCCACGAAAGCGCTCTGCAAGTGCCTGAGCGCCTGCTGGAGCGGAACCGAGGACACCTCGGCCAGATAAGCCAACTCCTCCGTCTTCTTCCAGCCGGTGAGCAGCGCCGACGTCTGCCCGTAGCCCACCCGTTCCTGACCCGTCGACCAGGCCTCGCCGCGGGCGGCGAGGGCCAGGTTGTAGACCTTCCGCACGCACCCGAACGTCCGCGACAGCTCAGCCGCCTGCGCATCGGTCGGATAGAAGCGGTACTTGAAGGCCCGCTTCACGGAATAAGTCCCCACGCCCCGGACGGTAGGGGCAGCCGAGATACGAACACAAGCACAGGTCACAGCATCACGCGACGGCACACCGCCGCCGCGCGGCTCCGAGCCATGGATGCGTTTCCTCCCCCGGCGAAAGCCGGCGATATCCACGCAAGGAGATTGGGATGAGCTCTCCCGCCCGCTTCGACCGCGGCCACACCGACGACCTGATGACCTTCCTGACGGCCAGTCCGTCGCCGTACCACGCCGTGGCCAACGCGGCCGAGCGGTTGGAGAAGGCCGGTTTCAGGCAGCTGTCGGAAACGGACGCCTGGGATGCGGGCACCGGGGGCAAGTTCGTGCTCCGCGGCGGTGCGCTCATCGCCTGGTACGTCCCCGAAGACGCGGCCGCGCACACCCCGTTCAGGATCGTCGGCGCCCACACCGACTCGCCCAACCTGCGGGTCAAGCCGCTGCCGGACACGGGCTCGCAGGGCTGGCGGCAGATCGCCGTGGAGATCTACGGCGGCACCCTCCTCAACACCTGGCTGGACCGGGACCTGGGCCTGGCCGGGCGGTTGACCCTGCGCGACGGCACCGAGCGCCTGGTGAACGTGGACCGCGCGCTGCTGCGCGTCCCCCAACTCGCCGTGCACCTGGACCGGTCGGTGAACACCGACGGCCTCAAGCTCGACAAGCAGCGGCACATGCAGCCGATCTGGGGGCTGGGCGAGGTCCAGGAGGGCGACCTGATCTCCTTCCTGGAGGAGGAAGAGGGCCTGGAGCAGGGCTCGGTGGCGGGCTGGGACCTGATGGTCCACTCCATCGAGCCGCCCGCGTACCTCGGCCGCGACCGCGAGCTGGTCGCCGGCCCCCGCATGGACAACCTGCTGTCGGTGCACGCGGGCGTCGCGGCGCTGGCCGCGGTGTCCGGCGCCGAGAAGCTGGACCACATCCCCGTCCTGGCCGCCTTCGACCACGAGGAGAACGGCTCGCAGTCGGACACGGGCGCGGACGGACCGCTGCTGGGGAACGTGCTGGAACGTTCAGTCTTCGCGCGCGGAGGTACCTACGAGGACCGCGCGCGGGCCTTCGCCGGCACCATCTGCCTGTCCTCGGACACCGGGCACGCCGTGCACCCCAACTACGGCGAGCGCCACGACCCCACGCACCACCCGCGCGCCAACGGCGGCCCGATCCTCAAGGTCAACGTCAACCAGCGGTACGCGACGGACGGCAGCGGGCGCGCGGTGTTCGCCAGCGCGTGCGAGCGGGCCGGCGTGCCGTGGCAGACCTTCGTCTCCAACAACTCGATGCCGTGCGGCACGACGATCGGCCCGATCACGGCCGCCCGCCACGGCATCCAGACCGTGGACATCGGCGTCGCGATCCTCTCGATGCACAGCGCCCGCGAACTGTGCGGCGCCGACGACCCGTTCATGCTGGCGAACGCTCTGGTGGCCTTCCTGGAGGGCTGAGCCCCCAGGCCCCGGTCCAAGGCCCCGGCCGAAGGCGGCTGACGCGCCGACCGGCCGGGGCCTTGGGCGTCAGGCGTCGTCCATCCCGGCGAGGACGAGCGGGAGGCGGGTCGCGGCTCCCGGGGTGATCCGCAGCGGAACGCCCCAGTCCTGCTGGTGGACGTGGCAGGCGGGGTACTCGTTGTCCGGGGCGTCGTCGCAGGACGCCGCCATCGCGGAGACGTGCAGGACGCCCTCGGTCAGCTCCGGGTTCAGCGTGAGTTCCCGGAACAGGTCGGTCCCGGCGCCCTCGCCGCCCGCCAGCAGCTCGGGCGGGGTCGAGGAGACCAGCAGGCGGGTGGACGGCCCGTAGCGGGTGTCGAGCTTCTGCCCGGCCGGGGCCTGGAAGACCACGTCGAGGCGGAGCGTGCCGGGGGCCACCTCGGTGGCGGCCCGCTGCGTACGGTGGGCGACCGCGTCCACCCGTACGGCCTCCTCCGGGAGGCGCAGCCGCGTCAGGCGGTGCCGGGCGGACTCGACGACCACGATGTCCCCGCCGACCAGCACGGCGTCGCTGGGCTCGCGCAGGTCGGTGGCGAGCGTGGACACCTCGCCGGTGGCGGGGTCGTACCTGCGCAGCGCGTGGTTGTACGTGTCGCACACCGCGACCGAACCGTCGGGCAGGGCGGTCACCCCGAGCGGGTGCTGGAGCAGGGCCTGGCCCGCTTCGCCGTCGCGGTGCCCGAAGTCGAACAGGCCGGTCCCGACGGCGGAGGTGATGACGTAGCCGTCGGAGGGGTCGGGGGCCGGCGTCACGTACCGCAGGGCGCTGGTCTCGGAGTCGGCGATCCACAGCCGGTCCCCGGCGGCCGCGAGCCCCGACGGCTGGGCGAACCAGGCCTCGGCGGCCGGCCCGTCGTGCAGCCCCTCGTTGGTGGTGCCGGCCGCGACCTCGACCGTCCCCTCCGCCGGATCCCACGTCCACAGCTGGTGCACACCGGCCATGGCGATCCACACCTTGCCCTGCCACCAGGCCACGTCCCACGGCGAGGACAGGTCGACTTCGAGGGCCGGCCCGGAGGTCGGCGAGCCCTGCCACCACTGGCGCCCGGTCCCGGCGACGGTCTCCACGGCCCCGCTCTCCAGGTCGAGGACGCGCAGCGCGTGATTGACCGTGTCCGCGACGACCACCCTGCCATCGGGGAGCAGGGCGAGCCCCTGCGGCTCGTTGAAGCTCTCCGCGGTGAAACCGCGCGAGCCGCTCCCGATCCGCCGTACGACGCTCTCCCCGTCGGCGGCCAGCTCGACGAGCTGGTGCCGCGTCGAGTCGGAGACGAGGAAGTTCCCGGAGGGCAGCAGCAGCGCCTTCCCGGGGAAGCGCAGGTCGCTCGCGACGGGCTCGGGCGCCACGTACGGCCCGTCGCCGCGCCGCAGGGTGCCCTTGGCCTCGTGCTCGGCCTCCAGCTCCTCGACGAGCCGCGCGAGGGCGTGCGCGTGCCCCTCGCCGGCGTGCTGGGCGACGATGTACCCCTCGGGGTCGATCACGACGAGCGTGGGCCAGGCCCGTACGGCGTACTGCTTCCAAGTCGCGAGCTCGGGATCGTCCAGCACCGGGTGGTGCACCTCGTAGCGCTCGACGGCGTCGACGACGGCGGCGTGCTCGGCCTCGTGGACGAACTTCGGCGAGTGCACGCCGACGATCACGAGGGTGTCGCGGTGCTTCTCCTCCAACTCGCGCAGCTCGTCGAGGACGTGCAGGCAGTTGACGCAGCAGAACGTCCAAAAATCCAAGACAACGCACTTACCTCGCAGGTCGGCGAGGGTGAGCTCCTTGCCCCCGGTGTTCAGCCAGCCGCCCTTGCCGATCAGCTCGGGGGCACGGACTCGGGCACGCTTACGGGGTGCGGGCGCGGAGGTGGGCGCAGGGGTGGGCGCCGCGGCAGCATCGTTCATCCTTCAAGCTTGCCATCCGCCGGTTTCGTGTGGAGGACCTCTCGGGCCTGCTCCGCGGCGCGCGTGATGCTCTCGGAGACGAAGTCGACGAAGCGGGCGATGTTTTCGAGCCGGGTGGCGGCCGGGGTGTGGGCGCCGAGGACGGCGACGCCCTGGCGTGCGGTCTCGACGAGCTGGGCGGTGCCGCGGGCGCTGGCCATCACGGACTGGTACCAGACGTCGTCGTCGACCACGTAGCGCTCGCGGCGGCGCTCGTCGCGTTCCCGGCGGACGAGGCCCTGGCTTTCGAGGAACGCGATCGCCTTGGAGACGGACGCCGGGCTGACCTGGAGCCGCTGGACGAGTTCCGCCGCGGTGAGGCTGCCGGCGTCGGTGGTGTAGAGGCAGGTCAGGACCCGGGCCATCATCTTGGGCGTGCCCGAGGCGATGAGGACGGTGGTGAACCGTTCCTCGTACTCCCGCACCGCCTCGGCGTCCCGTCCGTGGGGCTGCGGGGGTGCCTGCGGCTCCGGGGGCGCGGTCCGGGTGCGTCGGCGGGCGCGTTGTTCGGTCGCGCGGTGGGCCAGGTCGGCGCGGTAGGCGGTGGGGCCGCCGTTGCGCATCACCTCGCGCGTGATCGTCGAGGTCGGGCGGTCGAGACGCCGGGCGATCTCCGCGTAGGGGAGGCCGCCGGCCACTCCCAGAGCGATCTGCTGGCGTTCCGCCTGGGTGAGCCTGCCTCCCGGCATCGCGGTCTCCTTCGCTGTCCTTGATGCCGCCAGCATAGCGTTCACTTATAGGCCATTGCAATGGATGAGTGGCGGCGTTGCGTTAACCGCTAGCCCCGTTGCAATGATTCTGCGGATCTGACCTGCATAGATGGCTTTACTGCGCAAAGAATCCATTGAAGGAACTCTGAACGCAACGTAGCTTTTCCCTCATCGGAAACAACGAACCGAAGGAAAAGACCATGCAGAAGTTCACCACCGCCGCCCCGATCGCCGCCCTCCTCGACATCCCCGCGGGACGCATCCGCTTCATCGCCGCCGACCGCGGCGACACCACCGTCGAGATCCTGCCCGCGGACGCCTCCGACGGCCGCGACGTGAAGGCGGCTGAGCAGACCACCGTCGAATACGGCGACGGCGTCCTGCGGATCACGGCCGCACCGGCCAAGAACCGGATCCTGGGCAGCTCCGGATCCGTCGAGGTCACCGTCCAGCTGCCCGCCGGTTCCCGCGTCGAGGCGAAGGCGGCCGACGCCGAGTTCCGGGGCGTCGGGCGGCTCGGCGACGTCACCCTTGAGGGCGCGCAGGGCTCGGTCAAGCTCGACGAGACCGCGGGCGCCCACGTCACCCTGCTCGCCGGCGACGTCTCGGTCGGCCGCCTGGGCGGCCCCGCCCGGATCAGCACCCAGAAGGGCGACATCCGGATCGCCGAGGCCGTGCACGGCACGATCACCCTGCGCACCGAAGCGGGTGACGTGTCCGTCGGCGCCGCCCGCGGCGTCAGCGCCTCCCTGGACGCCGGCACCGGCTACGGGCGGATCCACAACGGCCTCATGAACACCGGCGGCGCCGACGCCGGCCTGAGCATCCACGCGACCACCGCCTACGGCGACATCACCGCCCGCAGCCTCTGAGGAGCGCTCAGGCGGTGCCGGAGTGGCCGGACAGGAAGGAGCGCAGGGAGCGGGTGAGCGCTGCGACGAAGGCGTCCTGCACCCGCTCCGGGACGAGGTCCAGCGACAGGTACGGGTTCAGGTCCTCCAGTTCGACGAGCAGCAGCTCCCCCGAGGGGGCCCGGCAGGCGTCGACGCGCTGGATGCCGTGGCTGAGGGTGTTCCACGCGATGAAGGTGCGGGCGAAGGCCAGGTCCGCCTCGGTCGGGTCGTAGGGCCGCAGCTCCCAGCGGCGCGCGAGATCCGGGGCGTACAGGGCGTACTGGAAGGCGTCGTCGACGAAGTAGAAGGACACCTCGTACGCGAAGTCGACGCGCGGCTGGATGAGGACCTCCCCGGCCGGGCCCGTCGGGTGCGCGGTGAAGGTGAGGCCGATGGAGTCCGCGCCCTGCTTGGGCTTGACGGCGTACACCGGGGCCTGTGGCAGCTCGGCCAGCCGGGCGGGGTCGTCGACGGTCGGGATGACCGGGTACCCGGCGGCGGTGAGGTCGAGGAGGTACTGCTTGCCCGCCATGTCGGCCCGGCCGGTGAGCGGGTTGTAGACCGGGGTGCCGGCGGCGAGGGCGGCCGCGCGGAAGGCCTCGTAGGCCTCGGCGTAGTGCAGGACGGGGCCGCTGTTGCGGACGATCACCGCGTCGAATCCCATGGTGGTGAGGGCCTGCGCGTCGGCCGGGTGGCACAGGGCCAGTTCGAAGCCGGCGGCCCGCAGCCGGGAGGTGAGGAAGATGTCCTCGTCGCCGTACCGGCGGCCGCGCGCCGGGTACGCCAGGTCGGTCACGTAGAGGAGTGGCATGGCTGAAACCTATCGCGGGCACTGATCAGCGCATGAAATACCTCGTACGGGACAAAGTGCTGGCCATCGGCGACGACTACTGGATCGAGGACGAGGAGGGGCGCCACGCCTTCCTCGTCGACGGGAAGGCGCTGCGCTTCCGGGACACCCTGGAGCTGAAGGCCCCGGACGGGCGGATCCTGATCACCCTGCGGGAGAAGATGCTCAGCCTCCGCGACGCCATGACCCTGGAACGGGACGACCGGCGGCTCGCGGTGATCCGCAAGAAGCGGTTCTCGCTGCTGCGCAACCACTACCTCGTGACGCTGGCCGAGGGCACCGAGCTGGACGTCAGCGGCCGGATCCTGGACCGGGAGTTCAAGGTCGAGTACGAAGGGGAGCTCCTCGCGCTGATCTCGCGGCAGTGGTACCGGATCCGCGAGACCTACGCGGTGGACGTGGTCCGCGAGGACGCGGACGCGGCGCTGCTGGTCGCCGTCGCCGTGTGCGTGATCCGGATGGCGGAGAAGGAGCGGGAGGACGCCTCGTAGCGCGGTCGGCAGGACGTCTGACGGGGCGCGTCCGCGCTGCCCCGCGTGAGTACGACCCCAGGAGGAGGTGAGCACCCGTGCTCATGCCGGGCCGGGCTCCCGCGGCGAGGATCGGGCACGTCCCCCAGGGAAGGAACCGATGGTGAACCCCGACACGTACGCGGCCTTGTACGGTCCAGGGCGGCCGGCGGCGCCCGCGCGGAGCGAGCGGCCCGTCGTGGCCGCGCTCGCGGGTCTGCTGTGGGCGGCCACCTCCATGTCGTTCATCTGGCTCGCCAGCCTCTTCGCCATCGCCGTCGTGTGGGGGGCGGCGGCCGGGGCGCCGGTCGGGAGCATGGTCCTGTGGGCGGCCCTGGTCCCGGTGGGCGGCGCCGCGGCGCTCACCGCTCTGGCCTTCGCCCCCGGAGTCCGCCGCCTGAGCGTGTCCGGCCGCATGCTCCTCCTGGGGGCCCTGGCGTGCCCCGTTCCCACCGGGCTGGCGGTCTGGACGTGGTTCCAGACCGGCTGAGCGAGCCGTCAGCGGCCCAGGCGGCGGTCCTTCAGGGCCGGGAACTGCGCGCGGGTGTCGGCGACCTTGGCCGGGTCGAGGTCCACGGTGAGGACCTCCTCCCCCGGGCCCGCCTCCGCCAGGACCTCGCCCCACGGGTCCACCACCAGGCTGTGCCCCGCCTGCTCGACGCCCGCGTGCGTCCCGGCCAGCCCGCACGCCAGGACGTACGACTGGTCCTCGACGGCGCGCGCCCGGCTGAGCAGCGTCCAGTGCGCCCGGCGGCGCGCGGGCCAGCCCGCCGCGACGACCATCGTGGTGGCCCCGGCGTCGACCAGGCCGCGGAACAGTTCCGGGAAGCGCAGGTCGTAGCAGGTGGCGATGCCGAGGGTCTGCTCCGGCAGCTCCACCGTGGTCAGCGAGTCACCGGCCGACATGAGCACCGCCTCGCCCTGGTCGAAGCCGAACCGGTGGATCTTGCGGTAGCTGGCGGCCAGCTCGCCCGCCGGGGAGAGCACGAGGGCCGTGTTGTAGAGCGAACCGTCGCCCGCGCGCTCCACGACCGAGCCGGCGTGCAACCACACGCCGGCGTCGCGCGCGGCCTTGGACATGGCCGCGTAGGTCGGGCCGTCCAGCGGTTCGGCCTCGGTTTCGAACTCCTCGTAGGAGAAGGCTCCTACGGTCCACAATTCGGGCAGGACGACGAGGTCGGAGTCCGATTGCTCCCGTACGAGACCGGCCACCCGGGCACGCCGGGAAGACACCGACTCGCCCTCATTCACCGCGATTTGGATCAGCGAGGCGCGCACACTACCACCGTCCTGGCATTCAAGCCGTCAACTCGGGCCTACGATCGTCACACGAAAGCACTGCCGGGGTGCTCACCGGCAGCGTAGTTTTGGAAACTGAGTCCACAGCTTCCGAAACGCGTCACTGAACAGCACCGCGAGGGGTCCCGTTGACCGTCCATCCGCATCCCAGCCTCCAGCCCTATGCCGACGCGTGGACGCACTCCATCGAGGCGATAACCGAGCTGGTCCTTCCTCTGACGGAGGGCGAGTGGAACCGGGCGACCCCGTGCCCGGGATGGTCGGTCCGCGATGTCGTGTCGCACATCATCGGCATCGAATGCGAACAGCTCGGGGACCCGCGGCCGATCCACACGGTCGCGCGGGACCTGCGGCACGTGGTGGACGAGTTCAGCCGGTACATGGAGGTCCAGGTCGACGTACGGCGCCACCACACCGCGCCGGAGATGACCTCGGAGCTGGAGTACACCGTCATCCGGCGGGCGCGGCAGCTGCGGAACGAGAAGCGGGCTCCGGACACGATCGTGCGCGGGCCGCTGGGCGACCAGGTGACGCTGGAGCACGCCCTGCGGCTGCGGGCGTTCGACGTGTGGATCCACGAGCAGGACCTGCGGACGGCGCTGGGCGTGCCGGGGAACTGGGACTCGCCCGGCGCGTACGTGACGCGGGACCTGCTGCTGGCCGGGCTGCCGAAGGTGGTGGCCAAGCGGGCGGGGGCGCCGGTGAACTCGGCGGTCGTCATCGACGTGCACGGGCAGCTGGAGTTCATGCGGACGGTACGGGTGGACGCCGAGGGCCGCGGGACCGTGGACAAGTCGCCCTCGCTCGGCCCGGCGGTGACGCTGACGCTGGACTGGGAGACGTACGTCCGGCTGGCGGCGGGGCGGGTGCGGGCGCACCACGTGGCCGACCGGGTGAAGGTGGAGGGCGACGCGGAGCTGGCGCAGGCCATCCTGACGCAGTTCGCCGTGACCCCGTAGGCGGACCGGCCGGACCGGCCTGACCCGGCCGGGTCAGGCCGGTGACCGGCCCGGTCGCGCCGGGACGGCCGCGGAGGCGGCGGGGGCCGGGCCCTGGGCCGGGACGGCCGCGCGGGCGGTTTCGCGTTCGCGTTCCCTGTCCCGTTCGTGTTCGCGGGCCAGGGCGCGGCCGCGCAGGCGCAGGATCTGCGTGATGCCGAGGGCCTGCAGGACGAACACCGTCGAGAAGGCGATCCGGTAGTCGTCGCCGGTGGCGTCCAGCAGGACGCCCACCGTCAGCAGCGTCGTCATCGAGGCGACGAAACCGCCCATGTTGGTGATCCCGGAGGCGGTGCCCTGACGCTCGGCCGGGTTGGCCGGGCGGGCGAAGTCGAAGCCGATCATCGATGCCGGGCCGCAGGAGCCGAGGACCACGCACAGGGTGACCAGCAGCCACATCGGCGCCCGGTCGCCCGGGTGGACGAGCACCGCCGCCCAGAGCAGCGCGGTGAGGCCGACCGTACCCAGGGCGAGCGGGACCCGCGCGGCCTGGCGACGGCCGACGATCTGGCCGTAGACCAGTCCGAGCGCCATGTTCGAGGCGACGACCAGCGTCAGCAGCCCGCCCGCGGCGCTGCGCGTCAGGCCCTGCGCCTCCACCAGGAACGGCATGCCCCACAGCAGCAGGAACACCATCGCCGGGAACTGCGTGGTGAAGTGCACCCACAGGCCGAGGCGGGTGCCGGGTTCGTTCCAGGACTCCCGGATCTGGCGCCGTACGAACGCCGCGCCACCGCCCCGCGGCGCGGGCTGCGGCTCGTACCCCTGCGGGGTGTCGCGCAGGAACAGCACGAGCGGGACCAGGACCACCAGCCCCGCCACCGCGCTGCCCGCGAAGGCCGGCACCCAGCCGACCCCGTGCAGGACCGGCGCCAGGACGAGGGTGGAGACGAGGTTGCCCGCCATGCCGACCAGCCCCGCCAGCTGCGCCACCAGCGGCCCGCGCCGGGCCGGGAACCAGCGGGTGCCGAGCCGCAGTACGGAGATGAAGGTCATCGCGTCGCCGCAGCCCAGCAGCGCACGGGCGGCGAGGGCCATCCCGTAGGAGGGCGAGAGCGCGAAGCCGAGCTGTCCCGCGGTGAAGAGCACCGCGCCCAGCGTCAGCACCTTCTTCGTGCCGAGCCGGTCGACCATCAGGCCCACCGGTATCTGCATGCCGGCGTAGAGGAGCAGTTGGAGGAGGGAGAAGGTCGCCAGCGCGGAGGCGTTGACGTGGAAGCGGTCGGCGGCGTCGAGGCCGGCCACGCCCAGACTGGTGCGGAAGATCACCGCCACGAAGTAGACGGCGACGCCGATGCTCCAGACGGCGACGGCCCTGCGTCCGCCGGGAGGATCGAGGGCGCTCACCGGGCGTCCCCGCGCATCAGGGTCGCGGCCCGGCCCAGGTGAGCCCGTACGCAGGCCGCCGCCCGGTCTGCGTCGCCCGCGCGCAGCGCCGACAGGACCTCGCGGTGTTCGGCGAGGTTCTGCGCGACCCGGTCCGGGTGGGCGTGCATCACCGCGACGCCCATCCTCAGCTGCCGGTCACGCAGTTGGTCGTAGAGGCGGGACAGGATCTGGTTGCCGGCGTGCCGGACGATCTCGGCGTGGAAGCAGCGGTCCTCGGCCGCGAACGCCACCAGGTCGCCGCTGTCCGCGTGCCGCTCCTGCGCCCGCAGCAGCTCCTCCAGCCGCGCGAGGAGCGCGGCCGGGGCCGGGACGGCCCGCCGTACGGTGAACTCCTCGACCAACAGCCTGGTTTCGACCACATCCGCGATCTCCTGCGCCGACACGGGCAGGACCAGCGCGCCCTTCTTCGGGTAGAGCCGGATCAGCCCCTCCGTCTCCAGGCGCAGCAGCGCCTCGCGCACCGGCGTTCGGGAGACGCCCACGGCCTGCGCGATCTCGCCCTCGGTGAGGAGCGTGCCGCCCTCGTACCGGCGGTCGAGGACGCCCTGCTTGATGTGCCGGTAGACGCGGTCGGCGGCGGGGGCGCGGGCGGCTGCCGGTGCGGGCGCCGGTGCGGGTGCGGATATGGAGGGCGGCATGTGCACAGGATAGATACATGGCGGGTACAGCCTTGGCGTGTCTCAGCATCCAAGACCGCCCTCTCAGGCCGGGCCGATGACCGGCCCCTCGTGCCAGCCCGCGTCGTCGCGCCAGTAGTGCTGGAGGCGGCCGTCGGTGCGCAGGACGATCACTTCCAGGTTGAAACCGAAGCTGCCCTGGAGCATCCCGGTGACCGCGGTGACGTCGTGACCGAAGACCGCGCCGCGGCGCCAGCCGCAGCCGCCCGCGTTGCCGCGCCACCAGTGCTCCACCCGCCCGCCCTCGACGGCCACGCACAGCTCGTAGTTCCCGGGGGTGTCCTCGTCCGCGGCACCGTGCTGCCCCTCGATCAGGCAGGGCGCCGACACCGCGGGCGTGCCGCTGCCGAAGACCTCCCCGGCGCGCCACACGAAGCCGTTCGCGTCGTCGCGCCACCACAGCTGCATGCGGCCGTCGGTGCGCGCGGCGACCAGGTCCAGGTGGCGGGAGCGGGTCTGGACGAGCGCGGGCCCGTAATGGGCGATGCCCGAGGCGAAGCGGCCGCCGTCGTTCCAGGTCCAGGGGGCGCCGTTGATGCGCCACCAGTGGTTCAGGCGGCCGTCGGCGGTCCGGACGACCACCTCGAAGTTGCCCGGCTTGCCGTAGTCGCTCTGGATGAAGGCCGGGGTGGACCCGATCGCCGCGTCGCCCGGACCGAAGGCGCCGCCGTCGCGCCAGACCCGCACGGACTGCTCGTAGTACCAGTGCCGCAGCCGGCCGCCGGTGGTCACGTGCAGGGACTCCATGTTCCGGTTGTAGGTGGTGCCGGTGAAGGCCGGCCAGCCGGAGGCGTCGTGAGCGAAGGCGGCGCCGCGGGCCCACGCGAAGGGCGCGTCGCCCTCGCGCCACCAGTGCTGGAGACGGCCGCCGGTGGTGGTGGCGAGGAGCTCGAAGTTGCGGTGGGCGCGGCCGTTGCCGCTCTCGTAGACGTTGCCGGTGTGCAGGCGGCGCTTGGTCCACGGGTCGACGTTGGTGCCGCGCAGGCCGCACTTGGCCCAGTGGTCGACGGCGGCCTCGCCGTAGCCGATCCGGCCGTAGCCGCCCACGTGGTGGGCCGTCCCCCAGGAGTTCTTGAACAGCCAGCAGCCGGCCGCGTCGTCGTAGCCGACGATCAGCACGCAGTGGCCGCCCGCGAGCCGGTCGCTGGTGCGGTGGTACACCCCGGCGCCCAGGCCGAAGAAGTCGTCGTACACGTCGAAACAGGCCGTCAGCGGGCCGACCGTGTCCAGCCAGACCTTCTGCTGCTCCGTGTCGCCGAGCCGGACGTAGTCGGTGATCCGCACGGTCCGCCCGCAGCGGTCCCAGCTGGGCGTGTACGCGGTGCGCCACGCCTCGCGGCGGGCCGCGGGGAGCCCCTCGGGCGGGGTGCCGTACGGCCGGCAGTCCGGGTCGGCGAGGCCGCCGTTGTCCTTGATCCAGTCGAGCGCGGTCTGCGGATCGGACCCCTGGCCGCAGGCGGATCCGAGGCCGTCGTGCACGTCGCCCTCGGAGCGCCGCGCCCACACGTGGTGCTCGATGCGGGCCATGGACTCCACCAGGCCGGCGGCGGCGAAGGCCCAGCTGGAGCCGCACGGGTTCTGGTCCTTCACCTTGGTGATCCACGGCCACCCCCAGCGGCTGCGCCAGTCGACGGCGGCGGGCCGGCCCGCCCGGGCCGCCGGGGGGCCCGGCAGGAGCCCGTGGGCGGCCCGGCGCCGGGTGAGGTGCGGATTGCCGCTCTCGTGCCCGATGAGCGCGCGCAGGTCCAGGGGCGCCACGGCCGCGGCGGGCGTCAGGTTCGTCCCGGGCTCCAGACCGAGCGAGGGCCGTGGCACGGGCTCCTGGTCGGCGAGGTGCTCGCTGACGGACCACCGCGCCGCCTGTGCGAGGAGCCGCGCCCGCAGCTCCCCCGCGGTCTGGACGGACTCCTGCGGCATACCGGCCCCCCGTGTGCAACCGCTCGGATCGAGACCCGCGAGCGTCTCCCCGTCACCGGGACCCGTCAAGGGGGTCCGCACGGTCGCGCGGTGGCACGGGGGGCGTGCCCGGGCGCGTGAAGGCGGTACGGGCCGAACTGGCCCTGAGAACACCCGTATAAAGTCCCCGTATGGGGATCTGGATCGCGCCGAGTGTCATCGAGAGAGGGCTGTACGAGGCCAAGACCGCCGGCGACTGGGCAGCGTACTTCGACGTCCTCGCCCGCGCGCAGCTCTACCTCGCCCAGCCCCGCATCCAGGCCGACGCGCATCCCGAGTCGCTCTTCTTCCACGCCACCCCGGACCGCATGCTCGTCGTCCACACCGCCGGCATGCTGCCCGCGCCCACACCCGAGACGGTCTACGAGTCCCGGAGCCTGGGCTGGTACGCCAAGGTCTGGGCCCCCACCGACCCCGCCTTCCTCGCCGTGAACCCGGGCTCCCCCGCCGAGGCCTACCTCACCACCACACCCGCCGACCTGGCCCGCTGGCGCGCGCACGCGGACGCCGCCCCCCGCTACGGCCTGCCCGAGGGGAAGGTCCACGCCCTCTTCACCGGTGGACCGCTGCACGGGCCGATCGCCCACGGGCTCGCCGTCGGCGGCCATCTCGCCGTGTCGAACGGCGAGTTCTGGAACTGCCTGGCCTACCACGGCAACGGCTACCACCGCGAGCGCCGCCGCCTCACGCAGTGGTGGGGCATCACCGACCGGGCCGACTGGCTCTCCACGCTGGAACAGCTCCTCGGCGCGGGCATGGTCAGCCCCGTCTGGGAGTACGCGCTGCGCGTGCGCCGCGTCCTCGCCTCCGACTTCGCCGGGCCCGTGGACGTCGAGCACTGGCGGCACGCCGCCGAGGCCAGCCTGCGCCGCAACGCCGAACGCTCCGCCGAGCCGCAGCTCACCCCCGACGGGGTCACCGTCGCCGAGCCCCGGCCCACCGCCGAGGTGGAGGGCGAGATCGCGGGCGTCAAGCGCCTCATCGGCCGGATAGCCCGCTACGAGCAGCGCTTCCGCGCCGACGGGCTGCTCCCCGAGGACGGCTGGGTCCGCTCGGTGGAGGGCTGGGACATCGGCCGGGCCTCCCAGATGGCCCGGTGGGGCGTCGGCTGCCGCTACGGCACGCTCCACGAGGCGGAGAAGGCCGTCCTGCGCGCGGGGGAGGCGGCCCAGCGGACGTACCGCTCATGGGCGGAGTTCTCCGCCGGATACGTCCTCGGGCGCTGCCTGCACTTCGACGAGGAGGAGTTCGGCACCTGGTACACGAGCGCCCTGGCCTGCCACCTCACCCTCACCACCGACCCGTCCAGCCCCTGGCTCAACATCCCCTTCACCTGAGCAGTTCTGCGGGCGGGCCGTTACCGCGTCGACGGGGCCTCCAGGACCAGGCGGATCTCCGTGACCTGGTAGCCGGCGCGGTCGAAGGCGGCGGCCATCGGGGCGTTGACGCTGTCGGTGGTGGCGGTGACGCGCTCCGCGCCCTCGGACGCGTGGAAGCGGGTGATCTCGCCCAGGATCTCGTCGATGAGACCCTGGCCGCGCTGCTCCGGTACGACGCCCAGGTAGCCGACGTTGCGGTGGTACGGGGTCGCCGAGGGGATCGCCATGCCCGCCAGGGTGCCGTCCGGGAGGTGGGCCAGGCGCCACCAGGAACGCTCGCCGGGGCAGTCCAGGTAGAACTCCACGTCCTCGCGGGCCAGTTGTTCCGCGTCCATCGACTGGAGCTCGGTCTGTGTGTGCAGGTCCAGGCTGCCGGCGGACAGCCGGACGAAGGCGTCGAGGAACTCCTCGTCCGTGCCGTCCCGGAAGACGAGCCGGCCGGTGGGTTCGGTGGTCCCGGCCGCCGGCGTCCACTCGTAGCGCAGCCGCTCGATCTCGCGCGTCAGGCCCGCCCCGTACGCCGCCTCCTGCCGCCACGCGACCGCCGCGGCCAGCTCCGGCTCGTCCCGCCAGCCGCACGGCAGCGAGATGTTGTAGACCGGCAGGTTCCCGAAGGCGGCGTGCCCGGCCGCGAGCAGCCTGGCGGCGACGGCGGCCGGATCGGCCACCGAGGAACGCACCTGGAGGCAGTCCAGCGCGATGGGCCGCTCGCTGTCGGCGCGCCCCCACCACAGGGCCCGCGCGAGGACCTCCCCGTCCGCGTCCTCGGCGAACCACGTCCACTCGGGGCGGAACTGGTTCCCGGCGAGCTCCTCACGGACCTTCTCGGCGGTGAGGGCGGCGACGGGGCCGTCGGCCGGGTAGGCGAGGGCGCGGTCGACGTCTGCGGGGTCTGCGGTGGCAGCGCGAAAGATCATCCGGGGATCCTCACACGAACACCGCTCCGCACCCAGCGATTTCACCGCCGGTCAGAGCGAGCCCTGGAGCTCGACGCGACGGTGGACCACCGCGGAGGCGGCCGCCGAGAAGCCGACGGAGCGCTTCTCGCTGGTCACCGAGACCCGCTGCCGGCCGGTGTCGGTCACGGTGACACTGACCGTGCGGTCGCGGCCGTCCGGGTGCTCCGCCGCGATGCCCGTCATGCGCAGCTCGTCCACGTCGGTGAACACGACGAAGAAGCGCAGCGCGTTGTACCGCTTCCCCGCCCACTCCACCCTGGGGTGGTCCGGTAGCCGCCGGGTCTCGAAGCCGAGGGTGACCGAGGTGTCCCGCTCGTCCACGTGCACGTAGTACAGCGGGCAGGACGAGAGGTCCGGCGGGGTCTCGTAGAGCGCCGCCAGCTCGGGCCACAGGGGAAGGTCGGTCTCAGAGGTGCTCATAGAAGGTCTTCACATGGGTCTCGGGGACGGTGGGGAAGAGCTTGCGTTCCAGGATGCTCGTGAAGTGGTGCGGGCCGGCGTCCTCGCCGCCCGGACCCAGGGTGAAGACGCTCAGCCGCCCCGCCAGGACATCCGCGTTGGAGGTGTACGACAGGGCGAGCCCCGGCGCCGTCACCCGTACGTCCAGCCGGTGCCGCGGCAGTGGCATCAGCACGACGTCGGCCGTCACCGGCGGCCGCCACCCCGTCATCTCGAAGTCCTCCACGTGCGAGAACGCGAGGTGGCACTGCACGGTGTCGCCCGGTCCCCGGTCCCAGCGGTCCGGAAACCGCGGAAGGTCCAGGCGCAGCGTGACCACCGAGCCCCAGGCATCGAGGTGCACCGACCGCAGCCGGACCCCCGACAGCTCGGGGACCTCGCCGTCATGGAGCGCGAGAACATCCCGGTTGGGGACGAAATCAGTCCAGGTCATAGGAGTAATGCTCCTGCGCACCGTCGGACCGCGTGGGTGATCGGCGGCCCGGGAACACTCCGGGGGCGTCAGGCGATCCGTTCCGCGAGGGCCGCGGGCAGGGGGTACACGCGCTCTTCGGGCAGGAGGGACGCGGCCGTGTCCAGGCGCCCGGCCGTCACCGCGGCGTGGATCTCGTGTGCCAAGGGGGTGACGTCCCGAATGCCGCTGATCCAGTTCTCCACGTACTGCCCGACCGCGGGGCCCGAGAGGCCGATCTGGATCGCGCGGTGCGGCAGCGGATTCAGGTTCAGATCCCGCTCGGGATCCCATTGGACGCGGACCGGGCTGGAACGAACGGCGCCGCGCCATTCCTCTGCGGTCTCGAATCGTGTCCTGTCGAAGTGACTGAGGCAGGATTGGGACAGGGCCTCTTCGAATCCCTCCCGCGTGATGTCGATCGCGAGGACGCGTTCCTGATCGGGCTTCGTGGCCCATCCACAGCGGTACATCATCCACAGGAACGACGGCTTGATCCAGGTCATTCTGCCGCGCTTGAACGGATCCACGAAAGTGCCGGCTTCCAGGGCCGGTCCGGCAATGCGCACCGGGTACGCCTGATAGACGGTGATGGTCTCGGCGTCGAACCGCGCCCGGACTTCCCGTGCCGCCGGACCGGTCATACGGAAACCTCGCCGGCCCAGACCTGCGGCTTCGTGAGCACCGGATCCGCCACCGTGAGCGCGCCACAGGCGTAGAGGAGCCAGCGCAGGTCCTCCCAGGCGAAGAACGGCTCACCCCAGGTGTCCGCCCAGAGTCGCAGTCGGTCTTCCCCGGCGGGCGCCCGCGTCAGGTCCCACCAGGCCCAGCCCCGGACCTCCAGGTCCGGATCGAAGCGCGAGAGCCAGTTCTGCAGGTTCCAGGGCTCGCTGCCGGTCCGCTCGCTGTAGCGGTCCCGTCCCGCGGCCGCGAAGGGTTCCGGGGAGGCGCCGTCCCGGCAGACACCGCGGAACCAGGCGGGAATGGTGCCGACGGGCAGATCGTCGTCGTCGAAGGACTCGGAAGCGGCGATCTGCAGCACGGCGTCCATGACGCCGCGCAGCCTGCTCGCGTACTGCGCCGGGTCGCCGTCCACCGCCAGTTCGAAATAGGCCAGGACCGGGGGCGCGGAATCAGTTTCCGGCCGGCCGGATACCCGGGTCCTCTCGATTTCGAGGTCTTCGATCTCGTGCAGCATTTTACAATCCTCGCTAATGGTCTTGGACGATCCTACCAGAGCCCGGGATGATGACTTTTCTCATCTTCTCGATCACCTCACCCGGCAGTCCGTAAAGGTCCGTCCCCCTGGTGGGGTCGGAGATTTCCGGGTAAATCTGCTTCACCTGTTTCCATTCTTGTTTGGTGAAGCCGAGGCCGTCCGGCTGCTCCTGCGGAACCGCGTGCGTGCGGATGTCGTCCACAAAACTCTTCGGCACGTCGAAAGCGACGATCTGGCCGCCGTCCCCCCGGAATTCCACGGTGTGCCGCAAATCGCCGCTCATGTTCACGTACAGGTGATTGTTGCCGTCGATCGTGACGTTGCCGTTCTCGTCGATGTGCACCCGTTTGCTGAGCGGATGGTCGGTCTGCTTGCGGTAGACGGTGACCGTGCACTCGTCCGGAGCCAGCCCGAGGTGATCCGACCAGGTGTGGGGGTTGGGGACGTACGTCGACGGGTTGGACGCCGGGGCGAGTCCCAGGGGGTCCGGGCTGAGGTAGCGCGCCGTCTCCGGGTCGTACGTGCGGAAGACGTTGTAGTGCAGACCCGATTCGGGGTCGAAGTACTGCCCCGGGAAACGCAGTGGCGTGTACGTGGACGCGCCGCGGTTCCAGGTCGTCGCTCCCCACAGGGCGGACCGGGTGTGCCAGGCGATCTCGCCCTGCTCGTCCACGAGTTCCGTGGGCGTGCCCACCAGGTCCGTGACGATCGAGAAGAAACGGCTGTCGATCTCCTCCCGGGACGCCACGAGGATACGTTCCGTCTGCGTCAGCGGGTGGAGTCCGCGGTGCTCCCAGGTCAGGGCGACCGGGTGGGGAAGCTCGGGGGACCGCGTGACCTGCTCGCAGAGGGTCGCGCCCTCCCAGGTGAAGAGGATCTCCTCCACGACCTCACCGGCCGCCGACAGCCGCTGCTTGGCGGCTCGCCGGCCCAGCGGGTCGTACAGGTAGCGCCAGACCGTGCCGTCCGGGGTCGTGACCCCCACCAGGCGGTCCTCCGCGTCCCACGCGTAGTGCCAGGTGTCCGGCTTGCGCGAGAGACGGGTCTTGCGGCGTAGCACGACACGCCCTTGCGCGTCGTACGCGTAGCGCACACCTCCCGCGCCCGTGATGCGGTTGCCCCTGTAGTCGCGCGGCCCGGTCGCCACATCGGCGTCCGGATGGGTGGCGGGCCAGGACGCGGAAGTCTGGTTGCCGGCCTCGTCGTAGGCGTAGCGCTCGGACCACGACCCCGCCTCCACCGCGGTGACGCGGGCGGCGGCGTCCAGGGTGAAGGAGCGGGGGCCGCCCAGCGCGTCGTCCACCGCGGTCAGATGTCCGTCGGCCCGGTAGGTGTAACCGCGGCGCTGGAGGGTGCGGCCGTCGCGGCCCGTGAGGTGCTGCTCGGTGAGGCGGCCGACCTCGTCGAAGCCGTGCGTCAGCGTGACGCCCCCGCCGAGCCGGCGGACCGTCTCGCGGCCCGTCGCGTCGTGCTCGAAGGCCAGGGTCCGGCCGGAGGTCGTCAGACTCGCGCGGCGACCGGCGGCGTCGTACGACCACTCGCTGACCGCACCGGTCGGCGTGGTGCGCCGCGTCGTGCGCCCCAGCTCGTCGTACGCGTAGCTGAGCGTACGGCCGTTGACCGTCTCGGAGTGCAGCAGGCCCTCGCGGTTGCGGATCCGGCTCAGGGTCACGTCGGGGCCGACGGCCTGTGCGAGCTGGTCCGCGTAGTCGTACTCGTACGCGGTGACCGCACCGGCCGCGTTCTTGCGAACGGTCTGGCCGAGGTCGTTGTACTCGTACCGGACCGTCTCCCCGAGCGCGTTGGTCCGGGCGGTCAGCCGGCCCGCCGCGTCGTACGCGTAGCTCAGCGTCCGGCCGTCGAAGTCCGTCTCGGCGGTCAGCCGGCCCGCCGGGTCGTAGTCGTACGTCCAGGTCAGCCCCTGGGGGCCGGTGACCTCCGTCAGCCGCAGTTCCAGGTCGTGCGCGAACGAGTAGCGTGCTCCGTCGGGACCGGTGCGCGCGACCAGGGAGTCGAAGTCGCCGTACTCGTAGACCGACCGGCCGCCCGCCGCGTCGGTGTGGCTGAGGCAGTTCCCCTCGCCGTCGTACAGCCACGACTGCTCGCTGCCGTCGGGCTCCACCCGGCGCAGCAGCCGGCCCTCCACGCTCCAGGTCAGGCGGGTGACCCCGCCGAGTGGGTCGGTGACCGTGGCCGCGCGGCCGAAGGCGTCGTACGTGTACCGGGTGACCGCGCCCAGCGGGTCGGTCGATTCGACGACGAGGCCCGCCGCGTTGCACCGGAACGAGGTGGTCTCGCCCCGCGCGTTCGTCACCGAGGAGAGGTGGCCCCGTTCGTCGTACGTGAACTGGGACTTCGCACCGGAGGTGTCCCGTACGGAGAGGGGGTTGCCGCGTTCGTCGTAGGTCCGGCGCACAGAGGTGCCGTCCGGGCGGGTGACCCGTTCGGGAAGGCCGAGGGCGTTGTACTCGATGGCCGTGCGGCGGCCGTCGGTGCGTTCGACGGAGGTGACGAACCCGTTGTCGTCGTAGGCGATCCGCGTCGTCAGTCCCAGCGGATCGGTGCGGTTCAGCAGCCGGTTGAAGGGATCCCACGCGAAGTGGGTCGTGGAGCCGTTCGCGTCGGTCTCGGCGACGACTCGGGCCTTCTCGTCGATGGCGTAGCGGCGCTGGTGCCCGAGGGCGCCGGTGACCGTGGTGAGGCCGTCCTCGTACGTGAAGCGCGAGTCCACGTGTCCGTTCGTGCCGGACTGGGCGACGCAGCGGTCGCGGTCGTCGTACGCGTAGTCGAAGTGGCGGCCGTTGGTGTCGGTCCACGAGACGATCCGGGCGCGCTCGTCATAGCCGAACCGCAGGGGCTTCCCCGAGGAGTTGACGACCTCGGTCAGGTTCCCTTCGGTGTAGCCGTAGTCGAGGACCTTGGCTCCGTCCGCGAGGGAGAGCGAGGTGATCCGGCCGTCGGCGGTGGTGAGTCGCACCCGGTAGCCGCCGCTGTGGCTGATGCCCGTCGGGGCTCCGTCGGCGTCGTACTCGTAGGCGATCCAGCCCCCGTTGCGGTCGTCCAGCTGGACGAGCGTGCCCTCGGCGGTGAAGTGCCAGACGCGGCCCGATTCCGGGTCGCACACCGTGAACCCGCCGTCCGGTGTGGCGGACAGGGGCCACCGTCGGCCGTGTGTGGGCAGCACCGGCAGCCCCGGCGCGGGGTGCGGATAGGCGAGGACGCTGCCGTCCTCGCCCAGCAGGACGACACCGGCAGCGTCGATCTCCAGGCGCTGGTCGATGGTGCTCGCCCAGCTCGGGCCGAACCAGCGGCCCGCCCGGTAGGAGGACTCGAAGGTGCGGGTGAAGAGCAGCGGCAGCGAGCCCGGCAGGACGAGGTCCGTCTGGGGCAGAACCATCCGCCCGGTCGCGACGTCGACCGGGTCGTCGACGCACGTCTTGTCGTGGGCGGTGCGCGAGGGGCCGTCGGGGCCGTCCTTGTCCAGGTGGGTGCGACCGGGCCCCTTGAGGTCGTCGGCGTGCTTCGCGATCGTGGCGCCTTTTTTCAGCGCGCCCAGACCCTTGGTGCCGACCAGTTCGGGCAGCAGCTTGCCGATGCCCTCGGAGGGGTCCTTCATGAACTCGTCGAGCATCTGCTTGCCCGCGCCCATGGGGTCGTTGGCCGCCACGGTCAGGCCCGCGACCGTCGAATTCAGGCTGGTCAGGTACTCGGCGGGGTGGGTCAGGTTGTAGGGGTCCGTCGGGTTGACCGAGCGGACGAAGTTGACGAGACCCGCCGTTCCCTTGATGACGCCGCCCGCCAGGTGGGTCTGCGCGAGGTCCAGGTAGTCCATGCCGTCTTTGAGCTGCTCGGCGTACGAGGGCTTGGGCGGGGCCGCGTCGCGGGCCGCGCGCACGGCCGTACGGGTCGTCTCCGCGACCTCGTTGCGCTGGATGCGGGCCCGGTCGAGCTTGTCCTGAGCGGCCTCGATCAGCGGGCCGCCGGGGTCGGTGAAGTCGTCCGAAGGGCGCGGCGGCAGCGTGTCCTTCTTCGCCTCGACCGCGGCTTTGTAGTCGGTGATCGACTTGTTGTAGGCGGTGCGCGCGTCCTGCGAGACCTTCTTGGCCTTGTTGTACTCCTCCAGGGCCTCCTTGGCCTGGCCCTGTGCCCACTCGACGGTCTCCGCGAAGCGGCCCATCGCGTCGGCGGCCTTGCCGAAGGCCTCGGCGGCCTTGAACCAGCGCGGCGGCTCCTTCGCCACCGCTTCCCGGAACGCGTTCGCCGACGCGCCCTTCAGCCCGTCGCCCTCCAGCCCCTTCAGGCCGTTGCCGACCATCGTGAAGGAGGACTTGAAGTCGTTCAGGTGCGAGACCTGCGCACGGATCTTCGACACGCTGCCGTAGACCAGCTTCTTCGGGTCCTCGGTCTGCCCCAGCTCCATCTCGGCGACGTCCGCGCCGAGCTGGTTGGCCGCGGAGCGGCTCTTGTCGCGGATCCAGTCGCCCGCGTCGTCGAGGCCGACTTCCTCCGCCACGTCGGCGACCTTGTCGCCGGTCCACTCGATCGCGTCGCCGACCTTCTCGGCGCCGTCCTCGACGACGTCCTCGACGACGTCGGGTACGAAGTCCCTCCAGCCCATCAGTGATCACCCCCGCCGGCCTGGTCCAGCAGATCCTTCAGCGAGCCGATCTTCCCGCTGGAAGTCAGCTTGTCGCCCGTGTCCGACCAGGTCTTCTTGATGTCCTCTTGGCTCTTGTCGAAGGACTCCGCGCTGTAGTCCGGCTTGTAGACGTCCGCCCGCCAGATGTCGTCCCAGCTCTTCTGCTCGATCTCGTCCTCGCTCGCGTGCGGATTGCCGTAGGCGGCGTTCGCGATGACCTTGAAGGAGCCCTGCATGTACTGGTCCTCCTCCCACACCGTGCCCGCCGCGATGCCGAGGTTGCCGGCGAGGCGGCTGGCGTTCTGCACGAGGCTGCGCACGCCCCACTCCCAGCGCTCGCAGAAGTCCTCGAAGTCGGTGGCCAGACCCATGTGCCCGGCCTCCATCCCCGTCATCGACAGATCGCTGAACCCCGCACCCATCGAGGCACCGGCCGCGTCCCCGGACTCGCGCAGCTCGGCAATCGCCTTACGCAGACCGTCTTGGATGTTCTTGACCGCTGCCGGCGAGACCTCGAGGTCCCCGTCGCCGGCCATCAGACGGCTTCCGCGACGTCGGGCTCTGCGTCTACGGCGCAGGCGTCCGGGACGATGCCCACGACCGGCGGGAACAGCATCGAACCGTCCTCGTCCGCGACGTCGACCGCCACCCCCGTCGGACCGTCGACCGCGGGGATCACCGCATCGAGGAGACGGGCACCCAGGATGGACAGGTACTCCCACTCACGACTTTTGGCACCGGCACCGCGCGCGTCCGCGAAACGGGCCAGCGCCTCCTCGTCCGTGAAGGCGTAGATCCAGCGAACGCCGCCCTGCCACCCCGACATCAAACCGCCCTCGTCATCCGTGGACAGCGGTACGAGCAGCGCGGTGCGGCGGAATTCACCGAGCAAACGACCCGGATGCCCCGTTCCCCCGCGCATGGCGGAGATTTCCTCGACCAGTCCCACCGCGTGCCCCCGTTCCCGAGGACCATCGGCAGCCCCCGATTCGCATACGTTACTCAGAGGCGCGGAGGGCTTCGGATGGTTCCACCAAAGCCGATGGCCGGCCTCCACGGGGGAGACCGGCCATCGGCGCTTCGTACGCGTGGTGCCGCTACGACCAGGTGATCAGGCGGCGGGGGTGTTCCAGGACCGCCGCGATGTCGGCCAGGAAGCGGGAGCCGAGCTCGCCGTCGATGAGACGGTGGTCGAACGACAGGGCCAGGGTGGTGACCTGACGCGGCTTCACCTTGCCCTTGTGGACCCACGGCTGGAGCTTGATCGCACCGACCGCGAGGATCGCGGACTCGCCGGGGTTCAGGATGGGCGTACCGGTGTCGACGCCGAAGACGCCGACGTTGGTGATGGTGATGGTGCCGTTCTGCATGTCGGCCGGGGAGGTCTTGCCGTCGCGGGCCGTGGCGACCAGCTCGGACAGGGCCGTCGACAGCTCGCCGAGCGTCTTGGCGTGGGCGTCCTTGATGTTCGGGACGATCAGGCCGCGCGGGGTGGCCGCCGCGATGCCCAGGTTGACGTAGTGCTTGAGCACGATCTCCTGGGCCGCCTCGTCCCAGGACGCGTTGACGTCCGGGTTGCGGCGGATGGCCACCAGGACGGCCTTGGCGATCAGCAGCAGCGGGTTGATCCGCAGACCGGCGAGGTCCGGGTCGTCCTTGAGCTCCTGGACCAGCTTCATCGTGCGCGTCACGTCGAGCGTGATGAACTCGGTGACGTGCGGCGCGGTGAAGGCCGAGCCGACCATGGCCTGGGCGGTGACCTTGCGGACGCCCTTGACCGGGATACGGGTCTCCCGCGCGGACGGCTCGGCCGGCGCGGCCTGGGGGGCCGCGGCCGACACCGGGGCCGGAGCGGCGGCCGGGGCGGGCGCGGCCTGCGGGGTGATCGCCGCGGCGGCCGCCGCGTGGACGTCCTCCCGGGTCACGACCCCGCCGTCGCCGGTGGGGACCACCGCGGCCAGGTCGATACCGAGGTCCTTGGCGAGCTTGCGGACCGGAGGCTTGGCGAGCGGACGCTCGCCGGCCGGCTGGGCCGGGACGCCGGGGAGCACGGGCGCGGCCGCAGCGGCCGGAGCCTCCGGGGCGGCGGTGGCCGTGCCGTTCTGCGCGGCCACCGCGGCCGCCGGGCCCGCCTTGCGCGGCCGGCGCTTGGTGGAGGCCTCGGAGACGCCGTAGCCCACGAGGACCGGCTGGCGGGCCGCCGGGGCCGGTTCGGCCGCGGCGACCGGGGACGCCGCCTCCTGGGCCGGAGCCTCGGCGGCGCCGCCCTCCGTCTGCACGGAGATGATGACCTGGCCGACGTCGACCGTGGTGCCCTCCTCGAAGAGGAGCGCGTGCACGACACCGTCGAACGGGATCGGCAGTTCCACGGCGGCCTTGGCCGTCTCGACCTCGCAGACGACCTGGCCGTCGGTGACCGTGTCACCGGGCTGGACGTACCACTTGAGGATCTCGGCCTCGGTGAGGCCCTCGCCCACGTCGGGCATCTTGAATTCGCGGATGGTCATGAACGTGCTCCTCAGTACGCCAGCGAGCGGTCGACGGCGTCGAGCACCCTGTCCAGGCCCGGCAGGTACTCGTCCTCCAGGCGGGCCGGCGGGTACGGGGCGTGGAAACCGCCCACGCGCAGGACCGGCGCCTCCAGGTGGTAGAAGCACCGCTCCGTGATGCGGGCGGCGATCTCCGCGCCCACGCCGAGGAACACCGGGGCCTCGTGGACGACCACGAGCCGGCGGGTCTTCTCCACCGACGCCTGGATCCCGTCGAAGTCGACCGGGGACATCGAGCGCAGGTCGACGACCTCGACCGACTTGCCCTCCTCGGCCGCCGCGGCCGCCGCCTCCAGGCAGACCTTCACCATCGGGCCGTAGGCGGCCAGGGTGACGTCGGAGCCCTCGCGGGTCACGCGCGCCGTGTGCAGCGGGTAGGGGATCGCGTCGACGTCGACCTCGCCCTTGTCCCAGTAACGCCGCTTCGGCTCGAAGAAGATCACCGGGTCGTCGCTGAGGATCGCCTGCTGGAGCATCCAGTACGCGTCGCTCGCGTTCGACGGGGAGACCACCTTGAGACCCGGCACGTGGGCGAACAGCGCCTCGGGGGACTCGCTGTGGTGCTCGACCGCGCCGATGCCGCCCGCGTACGGGATGCGCACGACCACCGGCAGCTTGATCTTGCCCAGCGCACGGGCGTGCATCTTCGCGAGCTGCGTGACGATCTGGTCGTACGCCGGGAACACGAAACCGTCGAACTGGATCTCCACGACCGGCCGGTACCCGCGCAGGGCCAGGCCGATGGCGGTGCCGACGATGCCCGACTCGGCGAGCGGGGTGTCGATGACCCGCTCCTCGCCGAAGTCCTTCTGCAGGCCGTCGGTGATCCGGAAGACACCGCCCAGCTTGCCGACGTCCTCGCCCATGATCAGGACCTTGGGGTCCGTGTCCAGGGCCTTGCGCAGCGACTCGTTGAGCGCCTTCGCGATCGACATCTTCTCGACAGCCATCAGTGACCCTCCTCGAAGGACGCGAGGTAGGCGGCGAACTGGGCGCGCTCCTCGTCGACGAGCGCGTGCCCGTCCGCGTAGACGTTCTCGAAGATCGCCATGGTGTCGGGGTCGGGCATGGCGCGCACGGCCTCGCGCACGCGCTTGCCCAGGGTCTCGCTCTCCGCCTCCAGCTCCGCGAAGAACGCCTCGTCGGCGCCGCCGCCGGCCAGCAGGTGGGCCTTCAGGCGCAGGATCGGGTCCTTCGCCTCCCAGGCCGCCGTCTCCTCGTCCCGCCGGTACTTCGTCGGGTCGTCGGAGGTGGTGTGCGCACCCATCCGGTACGTGAACGCCTCGACCAGGGTCGGGCCCTCGCCGCGGCGCGCCCGGTCCAGGGCCCAGCGGGTCACGGCCAGGCAGGCCAGGACGTCGTTGCCGTCGACGCGGACGCCCGGGAAGCCGAAGCCCTGGGCGCGCTGGTAGAGCGGCACGCGCATCTGGCGCTCGGTCGGCTCGGAGATCGCCCACTGGTTGTTCTGGCAGAAGAACACCACGGGGGAGTTGTAGACGGCCGAGAACGTGAACGCCTCGGCGACGTCGCCCTGGCTGGACGCGCCGTCGCCGAAGTAGGCGATGACCGCGGAGTCCGCGCCGTCCTTGGCCACACCCATCGCGTAACCGGTCGCGTGGAGCGTCTGCGAGCCGATGACGATCGTGTAGAGGTGGAAGTTGTTGGTGTTCGGGTCCCAGCCGCCGTGGTTCACGCCGCGGAACATGCCGAGCAGGTTGGTCGGGTCGACGCCACGGCACCAGGCCACACCGTGCTCACGGTAGGTCGGGAAGACGTAGTCGTCGTCGTTCAGCGCGCGGCCGGAGCCGATCTGCGCGGCCTCCTGGCCCAGGAGCGAGGCCCACAGGCCCAGCTCCCCCTGGCGCTGCAGGGCGGTCGCCTCGCCGTCGAAACGGCGGGTCAGGACCATGTCGCGGTAGAGCCCGCGCAGGTCCTCGGTGGTGATGTCGGCGACGAAGGGGGCGAACTCCGCGTTTTCCGCGTTGTCGACCCGTTCCCCTTCGGGCGTCAGCAGCTGTACGAGCTGAGGTTCGGCGTTCTGCGTCTGCGCGGTGGCAGCGGTGGGCTTGGCGGCGTTGGCCGCGCCTGCCGCCCGCTTGGTGCCGCTGCTGCGTCGCGGCTTGCGCGCGGCAGTGCTCTCCACGGTCACGTGTGCTCCTCCGTCGGTCCGGCACCCGGGTTCTCCGGGGTCCAGTGCGGCTCACCTGGATCCCGGACGCGCGCACGGGGTGGGTGCGTCGCGTAGGGATTCAGGCGTGACAGGTGCCCCGGCGAGTGCCCTGCGCAATGCACGTTACCCAGTGCGCCGCATAACTGCGAAACCCCGTTTGACCTGCGATTTTGCTTGGATTTCCAAGTAAATCGACTGAAGCGGGAACAACCACTGGTCACAGCCTTGCAGGGGCCGGGAACAACGGCACGTTATCCCGGGTAACTCCGGCAGGGAAGGGGTGAGTGTGTGAAACTGACTTCGTGCGCGAAGACGGAAAAATCAAGGTATTCCTCCTGGACGACCACGAAGTGGTACGTCGCGGTGTTCACGAGCTCTTGTCGGTCGAAGAGGACATCGAGATCGTCGGCGAGGCCGGTACCGCGACGGACGCCTTGGTCCGGATTCCCGCCACCCGTCCTGACGTGGCCGTCCTCGATGTCCGCCTGCCGGACGGCAGCGGCGTGGAGGTCTGCCGCGAGGTGCGCTCCCAGAACGAGGACATCAAGTGCCTCATGCTGACCTCGTTCGCCGACGACGAGGCGCTGTTCGACGCGATCATGGCGGGCGCCTCGGGGTACGTGCTGAAGGCGATCCGCGGCAATGAGCTGCTGAGCGCCGTACGCGACGTCGCGGCGGGCAGGTCGCTGCTCGACCCCGTCGCGACCGCCCGGGTCCTGGAGCGGCTGCGCGACGGCACGAACGGCAGGGGGGACGACCGCCTCTCGCACCTCACCGAGCAGGAGCGCAAGATCCTCGACCTGATCGGCGAGGGACTGACCAACCGCGTCATCGGCGAGCGGCTCCACCTCGCCGAAAAGACGATCAAGAACTACGTCTCCAGCCTGCTTTCCAAGCTGGGCATGGAGCGGCGCTCCCAGGCCGCGGCCTACGTGGCCCGCCTGCAGGCGGAGCGGCGATAGCCGAGCTCCCCTTTCCGGTGATTTCCGGCTCTGTCGGTCACGGTCACCGAAACGGTGTTTGGGCGGCTGGAAACGGGAACGGCTGTACGGGAACGGGCCCGGCAGAAATTGATTCCGCCGGGCCCGTTCCCGTACACCTGTACGCGTCTGTGAGCGTGCCTCAGTCCTCGGCCTGGGCGCCGCCGCCCGTCTCCACCGGCTTGGTCGTCGGAGGCGTCGGCGGCTTCGTCGCCGTGGCCGTCGGGGACTTCGTCGCGGACGAGGCCGAGGCGGAGGCGGACGCGGTCGCGGACTGCGAAGCGGACGCGGACGCCGACGCGCTGCTGCTCGCCGTCCTGCTGCGGGTCGCCGTGGCCGTGTTGTCGCTGTAGCTGGGCGAGTTGTCCTGGGAGTGCTGCGACGGCGAGGCGTCCGGGGAGGCGGACGTGCTCTGCTGCCCGCCCGGAGTGGTCTGCGTGGTCTCCGGCGTCTTCTTGTGGTCCTTGCCCACGGTGCTGACCGCGTAGGCGACGCCGCCGGCGATCGCGATGATCGCGAGCACCGCGAACAGCCACATCTTCCACCGGCTGCCGCTGCCGCCGCGGTCGTCGTAGCCGTCGTAGCCGCCGCCGTGGCCGCCCGGCCCGCCGTGGCCGCCGGGGAAGGCCGTGCCGTCGTCCGGGTTCAGCGCGGGCACCATGGGCTGCTGGAACTGCGAGGTCATGGCGTTCGAGGGGTACGGCTGCTGACCGCCGGTCCCGCTCACGGGCATGGCCGTGGTCGCGCCGCCGCCCCGGCCGTGCGGCAGGGCCATGGCGACCGGGCCGGTGTTCCAGGTACCGGTGTTCGGCCCCTGGTCGTGCAGCATCTGCAGCGCGTACTGGACCAGCCCGCGCATCTCCTCGGCGCTCTGGAACCGGTCGTCCGGGTCCTTCGCCAGGGCGCGCATCACCAGGCCGTCGAGCTCCTGCGGGATGTGGTGGCCCTCCGGCAGCTGCGAGGGCGGCACGGGCGCGTCCTGGACGTGCTGGTAGACCACCGACAGCGGGGTCTCGCCGGTGAAGGGGGGCCGCAGGGCGAGGAGTTCGTAGAGCAGGCAGCCGGTCGCGTACAGGTCGGAGCGGTGGTCGACGGCCTTGCCGAGGGCCTGCTCGGGCGACAGGTACTGCGGGGTGCCCATGACCATGCCGGTCTGCGTCATCGTGGACTGCGCGCCGTGCAGGGCGCGGGCGATGCCGAAGTCCATCACCTTCACCGCGCCCGTCTCGGTGATGATGACGTTCGCGGGCTTGATGTCGCGGTGCACGATGCCGTGCTGGTGCGAGTACGCGAGCGCTTCGAGCACGCCCGAGGTGATGATGAGCGCCTGCTCGGGGCCGGGGGCCTCGGCGCTGAGCAGCAGTTCACGGATGGTGCGGCCCTCGACGAGCTCCATCACGATGTACGGGACGGTGGTCGGGCCGATCCGGTCCTCGCCCGAGTCGTACACGGCGACGACGGCGTGGTGGTTGAGCCCGGCGACCGACTGTGCCTCACGGGTGAAGCGGGCCTTGGACACCGGGTCCTCGGCCAGGTCGGCGCGCAGCAGCTTCACGGCGACGGTGCGGCCCAGGCGCACGTCCTCGGCGGCGAAGACCTCGGCCATGCCGCCGCGGCCCAGCCGGTGCGTCAGCCGGTAACGGCCGTCTCCCACCAGGCCGCCGGCGCCCCAGTGCTCAGGACCATCGGTCATCCCGGCGCCGTTTCCCTCGGGTTCGGGTGCCATCAGTCCTCGCCGTCGTATGTCTCGGCCGCCGCTCAGCGGTAGTCCTCTTCTCGGTACTCCGACGAACGCTACAGCCTCGCAACCGGTCACCGTTCGGAGAAGGCCACCCTGTACGCGTGTGGTCACGGAACGGGCACCTGGCTTGACGTGTGCTTGCCCTCCGGCAGACTGGGCGCCACATGCGCCCAGCCAGCGGCGTGGGGACACATCCCGAGGGGAAGCAACAGTCATGAGCCAGGACGGCACTCAGGGCCAGTACGCGGGCGGCTCTCTGGCCGGTGGCCGTTACCAGCTAAGGGACTTGCTGGGGGCGGGCGGCATGGCCTCCGTGTACCTGGCCTACGACACCGCCCTCGACCGGCAGGTCGCCATCAAGACCCTGCACAGCGACCTGGGCCGGGAGCAGTCCTTCCGCGAGCGGTTCCGCCGCGAAGCGCAGGCTGTAGCCAAACTGTCGCACACGAACATCGTCTCGGTGTTCGATACCGGTGAGGGCGAAGTGACGTTCGGCGGCTCCGGGGCGGGCGACGGCGCGGTGATGCCGTACATCGTCATGGAGTACGTGGAGGGCCAGCCGCTCGGCTCGGTGCTGGAGGCGGACATCCGCCAGTACGGCGCCATGCCGGCGGACAAGGCGCTGAAGGTGACGGCCGACGTGCTGGCCGCCCTGGAGACCAGCCACGAGATGGGGCTCGTCCACCGCGACATCAAGCCCGGCAACGTCATGGTGAACAAGCGCGGCGTGGTCAAGGTCATGGACTTCGGCATCGCCCGCGCCATGCAGTCGGGGGTCACCTCGATGACGCAGACCGGCATGGTCGTCGGCACGCCGCAGTACCTCTCGCCCGAGCAGGCGCTGGGGCGCGGGGTCGACGCCCGTTCCGACCTGTACTCCGTCGGCATCATGCTCTTCCAGCTGTTGACGGGGCGGATCCCGTTCGACGCGGACTCGCCGCTGGCCATCGCGTACGCCCACGTCCAGGAGGAGCCGGTCGCTCCGTCCAGCATCAACCGGACGCTGACCCCGGCGATGGACGCGCTGGTGGCGCGGGCCCTGAAGAAGAACCCGAACGAGCGTTTCCCCACGGCCGCGGCCATGGGGGACGAGGTCGCGCGGGTGTTGTCCTCCGGGCACACCGGGGCGCCGGTCATCGTCCAGGGCCACGGACCCCTGAGCAGCGGTGCGGGGGTGGCCTCGGCCGTGTTCCCGCCGGTGGACTCCGGTTTCCAGGCGCCGCCGCAGTCGGTGCAGCAGCCGTACCAGGCGCCGCACACCCCCACGCCGGCCCCGTACGCGCCGACGCCCGCCCCGCAGTCGCACGCGCAGGGCGGCTACGCCTACCCCCACACGCCCGCGCCGCAGCAGTACGCGCCGCACACCCCGCCGCCGTACACGATCTCCCCGGCGTCCACGGCGTCCCCGTCCGCCGGGGGCGGGTCCGGGAAGCGGAACACGCCGCTGGTGGTGGGCGCGGTCGCGGTGGCCCTGCTGGCCGTCGGCGGTCTGATCGCGGCGATCTCGATGGGCGGCGACGACAAGGACAAGAAGGACACCGCGCGCCCGGGAAGCTCCACTTCCGCGTCCGCGTCCGCCAAGGCCGGGTTCAAGGGGCCCGACGTCACGCGCACGATCGACCCGAAGAAGTGCACGGAGCCGGTGAAGCACTACAGCGAGGCCGGCAAGTACTCGGCGCCGGACTTCACGTACAAGAACCTGCTGTCCGTGAAGGAGTGCATCCAGGCCTCGGGCGGCAAATACAAGATCATCGACAAGGACGAGGCCGTGTACGGCAAGGACACCGTGCTGATCCAGTCGCCGGCCGCCGGCGAGAAGATCGCCAAGGAGGGCACGGAGTACACGCTGACCGTGTCCACGGGCAATCCGGAGTAGCGGACCGGCGCCCGCCTGAGCGGCGGCAGCACGACACACCGGCATCCCGGGCACCCCGATGGGGCACCCGGGATGCCGCTTTTGCCCCATTATGCAAATCTGGCGGGACACTCGGTCTCCCCCAGACTTCGCCCGGGGGGACCCCAGGGACGGGAGGGGCTCCCCGTGATCCAAGGCTTCCGCCCGCCGCGCTGGCTCGCCTGCGCCGCACTGGTCGCCCTCGCGCTCCTGCCCGCCGCGCCCGCCGCCGCGACCGACGAACCGCACGGGGAACTGGCCGGCAGCGCCGCCGGCGCCGGGCGGGAGCGGCCCGGACGACCTGCGGGCGAGCCCCCGAACCCCGAGATGATGGTCGCCGCCCGCCCGCTGCCGGTGCGCCCGCGCCCCGAGCGCGCGAGCCCGCCGCCCGTCGCCCCGCCCCCGAGCCCGACGCCGCATGAGGCGACCCGCGCGCTCGGCACCGAACCGAACGACCGAGCCGCCGACCTGGCCGCGCACATACTGCCCCTGGGGACCGGATTCGCCCTGATGGGGCTGGGCTTGGGCTACCTCGGCATGCGGCTGCGACGGGGCCTTTGAACCCATCCCCCCTCCGCTGACTTCCCCGCCCTCCTCCCTACGGCGTACGACCCGAGATGGTTGCCCTGCGTGGACATACTCGGTATACATACTCAGTATGTCGATCCGTCACGGCCTTCTCGCCCTGCTGGAACGGGGTCCTCGGTACGGCTCCCAGCTGCGCACCGAGTTCGAATCCCGCACCGGCTCCACCTGGCCGCTCAACGTCGGGCAGGTGTACACCACGCTCGCCCGCCTCGAACGCGACGGCCTCGTCGCCCCCGGCGGCGAAGACGCCGCCGGCCACACCCTCTACGCCATCACCGACACCGGACGCGCCGAACTGCACGAGTGGTACGAACGCCCCGTGGACCGCGCCCACCCGCCGCGCGACGAGCTGTCCATCAAGCTCGCCATGGCCGTGGGCGCCCCCGGCGTGGACATCCGCGCCGTCATCCAGGCCCAACGGCACGCCACGATCAAGGCGATGCAGGACTACACCCGGCTCAAGGCCACCGCGCTCGCCGCGATCGAGGGCGGCCGGTCCCGCGAACGCGACGACGTGGCCTGGCTGCTCGTCCTGGAGCAACTGATCTTCCAGACCGAGGCCGAGGCCCGCTGGCTCGACCACTGCGAAGCCCGGCTCGTCCGGCTCTCCCTGCCGGCCGACCGGAGAGCCACCACGCCCGAACCGCCTCAGGCCGCCCCAGCCGGATCCGACACCGGCACCCAAGCCCCGGCCCAAGCGCAAGCCCAAGCCCCGGCCCCGACCACCCGGCCCCGCACCGCCCGCACGCGGCGTGGCTGAACCACCGTTCCAGGGGGGACCCTTCATGCCTGACCAGCATCCGCACCAGCCCGAACGACCCGTCCTGCAACTGGACCGGCTCGTACGCACCCACGGCAGCGGCGCCACCGAGGTGCACGCCCTGCGCGGCATCGACCTGTCCGTCTTCCCCGGCGAACTCGTCGCCGTCATGGGGCCCTCCGGCTCCGGCAAGTCCACGCTGCTCACCCTCGCGGGCGGACTCGACACCCCGACCAGCGGCCATGTGCTCGTCGAGGGCACCGACATCACCACCGCGAGCCGCAAGCGGCTGGCCGCGCTGCGCCGCCGCAGCATCGGGTACGTCTTCCAGGACTACAACCTGATCCCCGCCCTCACCGCCGCCGAGAACGTGGCCCTGCCCCTGGAGCTCGACGGGACCTCTGCCCGCAGAGCCAGGGTCAGCGCCCTCGCGGCGCTGGAGGAGATCGGCCTGAGCCAGCTCGCCGACCGCTTCCCCGACGAGATGTCCGGCGGCCAGCAGCAGCGCGTGGCCATCGCCCGCGCCCTCGTGGGCGACCGCCGCCTGGTCCTCGCCGACGAACCCACCGGCGCCCTGGACTCCGAGACCGGCGAGAGCGTCCTCGCCCTGCTGCGCTCGCGCTGCGACGCGGGCGCGGCCGGGATCCTCGTCACGCACGAGCCGCGCTTCGCGGCCTGGGCCGACCGCGTGGTCTTCCTGCGCGACGGCAGCGTGGTCGACGAGACCGTGCGCAGCCGGGCCGACTCCCTGCTCTCCGGGCAGGCGGCCGGCCTGTGACCTTCTCGCTCCGAGGCTGGTACCACTCCTGGGTCGCGGCCCTGCGCATAGCCCGCCGCGACGCCTGGCGCGCCAAGGGCCGCAGCTCCCTCGTCCTCGCCATGATCGCCCTGCCCATCGTCGGGGTGAGCGCCGCCGACCTCACCCTGCGCAGCGCCGAGCTCTCCCCCGAGCAGTCCGTCGCCCGCGTGGTGGGGGGCGCGGACGCCCGCGTGACGTCCTCGTTCATGGACACGGCGGTCTACCAGTCGCCCGACGGCACGAACTACGCCCCCGTGGGCGGCTACAAGGACTACAACGGCTCGTCGCGGCCCAGCGGGGAGCCGCCCTCGGTCGCGTCCGCGCTCCCGGCCGGCGCCCAGGTCCTCAAGGACTCCAGCAGCTACGCCAAGGTCCGTACGACCCACGGGCTGCTCGACACCGAACTGCGCGAACTGGACACGCACAGCCCGCTGGTGACCGGTCTGATCACGCTCGACCGCGGCCGGCTGCCCGAGCGCGCGGGCGAGGTCATCGCCACGAAGGCCTTCCTGAAGAGCTCCGGTCACCACGTCGGCTCCTCGGTCACCCCGCGCGGCGCCACCTCCCCGTACGTGATCGTCGGCGCGTACGAGGTGCCGTCCGCGCTCGGCCGGGACGAGATCATCGCCCCGCCCGGGACCCTGCTCGAGCCGCTCGGACGGGATCTGAAGGCCTCCGGCGCGCGCGAGCTCCGGGGCCGGGTCGCCTACCTGGTCAAGGTGGGCGGCGATGGTTTCACGTGGAACATGGTCCAGGCGGCCAACACCAAGGGCCTGATCGTCGTCTCGCGCGCCGTCATCCTCGACCCGCCCGCCGACTCCGAGGTGCCCCTCTACCGGCAGCAGCCCAAGGAGACCTTCCAGCACGGCGAGACCAGCACCACGGAGGCGGCGATCCTGGCCACCGTCGTGGGCCTGGCCATGCTGGAGATCTGCCTGCTCGCCGGGCCGGCCTTCGCGGTCGGCGCCCGCCGCTCGCGCCGCCAGCTCGGCCTGGTCGGCGCCAATGGCGGCGACCGGCGCCACATCCGCTCCATCGTGCTCTCCGGCGGCCTCGTGATCGGCGCCGTCGCCGCCGTCACCGGCACCGTGGTGGGCGTGGCCCTCACCGTCGGGCTCCGCCCCGTGCTGGAGGAACAGATCGGCAACCGCTTCGGGGGCTTCGACTTCCGCCCGCTGGAACTGGGCGCCATCGCCCTGCTCGCCGTCGTGACCGGGCTGCTGTCCGCGATCGTCCCGGCGGTCACCGCGTCCCGCCAGACCGTGCTGGCCTCCCTGACCGGCCGCCGCGGGGTGCGCCGCGCCAACCGGGTGCTGCCGGTCATCGGACTGCTCGCCGTCGCCGGCGGCGCCGCGATCGCCCTGTACGGCACCGCCTCCGGCATGGGCGCCACCGTCGTGGCGGGCGGCAGCGCCCTGGCCGAGCTGGGCGTCGTGGCCCTGACCCCCGTCCTGGTCGGCCTGTTCGGGCGGCTCGGACGGTGGCTGCCGCTGTCGCCGCGGCTCGCCCTGCGCGACGCCGTGCGCAACCGGGGGCGTACGGCGCCCGCCGTGGCCGCCGTACTGGCCGCCGTCGCCGGCACGGTCGCGGTGGCCACCTACGAGCACAGCAGGGACATCCAGAGCCGGCACGAGTACGTCGCCGACCTGCCGTACGGCACGGGGGTGCTGGAGGCCCAGGAGAGCGACGCGTACAAGGACGTGCCCGCCCTGCGCGAGGCCCTCACCAAGCACCTCCCGGTGTCGCTGCGGGTGGACGTGGAGCGGCTGGCCGTCGGCGATCCGAGCTGTGACACCTACTCCAAGGAACCGGGCTGCGGCCGGGCGGAGATCATCACGCCCAAGGACCAGCGCTGCCCGCTCGACGGCGACGCCGGCGCCCGGGCCTCCTTCACCGAGGAGCAGATGAAGGAGCTGCGCCAGGACTGGCGCTGCCGGAGCATGAGGCACGGCACCCAGCACCCCGTCGTCGTCGCGGACGAGAAGCTGCTGACCGCGCTGGCGGTCACCGACCCCGGCTCCGTCTCCGCCCTGAAGGAGGGCCGGGCCGTCTCCTTCGACAAGCGCAACGTCAAGGACGGCAAGCTCACCCTGCGGCTGGTGACCGACCCGCACGCGGCCGAGTCCTCGCGCGAACACGACGGGGAACTGCCCGGCGAGGACAAGGTCCTGACCGTCCACCAGGCCCCCGACACCGCCGACAGCTGGGGCGTCGAGCTGATCCTGCCGCCCGCGGCGGCGAAGGCGGCGGGCCTGGCGACGGTGCCGTACGGCTCGTACTTCACCCTCGACGGAGGCCTGCGCACCGAGCAACGGCAAAAGCTGGCCGGGGACATCGACCGGATGGGCGTGGACGCCTCCTTGCGCATCGAGGAGGGTTACCAGGGCAAGGACAGCCTGGGCCTGCTCGCCCTCACGGTCTTCGCGGGGCTGGTCACCATCGGCGCGGCCGGCATCGCCACCGGGCTCGCCCAGGCCGACGCCGAGGCCGACCTGAAGACCCTCGCCGCGGTGGGCGCACCGCCGCGGGTGCGGCGGACGCTGAGCGGCTTCCAGTGCGGGGTGGTCGCCCTGATGGGCGTCGCCCTGGGCTCGGCGGCCGGAATCCTGCCCGCGGTCGGGCTGCGCCTGACCCAGCGGCGGGAGCTGGAACGCCTCTACACGTACGGCCTGGACCACGGCTACACCTCGTCCGTGGACCCCCTGCCGTACGTGCCGATCTCCGTGCCGTGGGAGACCCTCGGCGGGCTGCTCGTCGTGGTCCCGCTGGGCGCGGCCCTGCTGGCCGCCCTGGTCACTCGTTCCACCGGCGCGCTGGCCCGCCGGGCGGCCGGGTGAGAAAGCACTGATCCGGTGCCCCCGTACAGGGTGGATCACGACTGTACGGGGGCACACCGTGGGAGGACGGGAGGTGTGCGAGAGAATGACGGCATGGAGATGCCGAGGAGTGAACGGTCGCAGGACAGTCCCCCGCACGTCCTGATCGTCGGACAGGACGGGATGACGGTCGGCGACGCCGATGACGAGTCGCGCGAGGTCCCCGTGACGGAGATGGTCGAACAGCCCGCCAAGGTCATGCGCATCGGCAGCATGATCAAGCAACTCCTGGAAGAGGTACGCGCCGCGCCTCTCGACGAGGCGAGCCGGGTCCGGCTCAAGGACATCCACGCCGCCTCGGTGAAGGAGCTGGAGGACGGTCTGGCCCCTGAGCTCGTGGAGGAACTGGAGCGCCTGTCCCTCCCGTTCACGGAGGAGGCCATTCCCTCCGAGGCGGAACTGCGCATCGCGCAGGCTCAGTTGGTGGGCTGGCTGGAGGGCCTCTTCCACGGCATCCAGACCGCCCTGTTCGCGCAGCAGATGGCCGCGCGGGCCCAGCTGGAACAGATGCGCCGCGCCCTGCCGCCGGGTGCTCCCCACGACGACGAGGACGGCGGCCACGGCGCGATCCGCTCGGGCCCCTACCTGTAGGGATGCCGGGCCATGCGGGGCCGGACAACCGGCCCCGCATACTCTGAGGCATGAGCTACGACGCGATCGTGCTGGCCGGCGGCGCCGCGCGGCGACTCGGCGGGGCGGACAAGCCCGCGCTGAGCGTCGGCGGCCGCGCCCTCCTCGACCGCGTGCTCGACGCCTGCCCGGACGCCCTGACCACCGTCGTGGTCGGCGGCCGCCGCCCCACCGCGCGCCCGGTCCGCTGGACCCTGGAGGATCCGCCCGGCGGCGGTCCCGTGGCCGCGCTGGACGCCGGACTGCGCCGGACCACCGCCGGGCTGGTCCTCGTACTCTCCGCGGACCTGCCCTTCCTGGACCGCGACACCGTACGGGCCCTGCTGCTCGCGGCCGGGCCGGACGGGGCGATGCTGCGCGACGCCGACGGCCGTGACCAGCCACTGGTCGCCGTGTACCGCGCCGAACCGCTGCGCCGGGAGATCGCCCTGCTCGCCACCGAACACGGCAGCCTCACCGGCCTCCCGCTGCGCGCGCTCACCGCCGAACTCGACCTCACCCCCGTCACGGCCCGGCCGCTCGCTTCCTTCGACTGCGACACCTGGGACGATCTCGCCGCCGCCCGAGCCCGCATCAGGGAGCATGGAACCGTGCTGGACCAATGGATCACCGCCGTCAAGACCGAGCTGGGCGTCGACGTCGCCGTCGACACCGCCACCCTGCTCGACCTCGCCCGTGACGCCGCCCACGGCGTCGCCCGGCCCGCCGCCCCCCTGACCACCTTCCTCGTCGGCTACGCGGCCGCCCAGGCCGCCGCCACCGGCGCCGACCCCGCCCGGGCCGTCGCCGAAGCCTCCCGCAAGGCCGCTGACCTGGCGCTGCGCTGGGCGGCCGAGGAGGACGCCGGCGAGACGACCGGCAAGGCCGCCGACGAGAACGCCGAACGGAACGGCTCCGGATGACCCCCACCGACGCCGAACAGGCCCTGGAGCAGGCGCTGGCCCTGGTCAGCCGTGACCCCGGCCCCGGTACGGGCGGCGGCGGCCACCGCGCCGCGCCCTGGCCGAGGGCCCGGGAGACCGCCTTCCACGCCGGGGCGGGCGTGCGGGCCCGTACGCACCGCGTCCCCCTCGCCCAGGCCCTGGGCGAGGTGCTGGCCGAGCCCCTGGACGCGCTGACCGACCTGCCGTCCTTCGACACCTCCGCCATGGACGGCTGGGCCGTCGCCGGCCCGGGCCCGTGGACCGTCCGCCCCGGCGGCGAGGTCCTGGCCGGCTCCGGGCTGCCCGGGCCCCTCGCGGACGGCGAGGCCGTACGGATCGCCACCGGCGCCCGGATCCCCGCCGACGCCACCGCCGTCATCCGCAGCGAGCACTGCCGGGAGGCCGGCGCCCAGCTCTTCGCCGACCGGCCCGTGCCCACCGGCCAGGACATCCGCCCCCGCGGCCAGGAGTGCCGCTCCGGTGACCTGCTGCTGCCCGCCGGATCCCTGGTCACCCCGGCCGCCCTGGGGCTCGCCGCGGCCGCCGGGTACGACGAGCTGACCACCAGATCCCGCCCCCGCGTGGAGGTCCTGGTGCTCGGCGACGAGCTGCTCACGGAGGGCCGCCCGCACGACGGGCTGATCCGCGACGCCCTCAGCCCCATGCTCGGCCCCTGGCTCGCCCGCCTCGGCGCCGAGGTCGTCGCCACGCGCAGGCTCGGCGACGACCCGGCGGGGGCCGCGGCCCTGCTGGAAGCCGTCACCACCTCCACCGCCGATGTCCTGATCACCACAGGCGGCACCGCCTCCGGCCCCGTCGACCACGTCCATCCCGTGCTGCGCCAGGCCGGCGCCGAGCTGCTGGTCGACGGGGTGGCGGTGCGCCCCGGCCACCCGATGCTGCTGGCCCGCATCGGTGACCGCGCCGACGGACGGCACCTGGTCGGGCTGCCCGGGAACCCCCTGGCCGCCGTCTCCGGGCTGCTGACCCTCGCCGAGCCCCTGCTGCGCGCCCTCGCGGGCCGCCGCATGCGCCCCCGGTACACGGCTCCGGTCCACAGCGACGTACCGGGCCACCCGTACGACACCCGGCTGGTGCCGGTGGTGCTGAGCGGCGAGCACGCGGTGCCGCTGCGCTACCACGGCCCCGCGATGCTGCGCGGCGTGGCGGCCGCCGACGCGCTGGCCGTCGTACCGCCCAAGGGCGCGCGGTCCGGGCAGGACCTGGAGATCCTCGATCTGCCGTGGACCTCGGGAGGATGTTTCACGTGAAACTTCACGGTCAGGACTCCATGGCCCGCGAGGCCGACGAGAAACTCGTCTCGCGGCGCATCAAGCTGCCCACGCGCGTCGTCGAGCAGCCGCTGAGGCAGGTCACCCGGCGTCTGCTGATGGCCCTGTTCGTCCTCAGCCTGACGGTGCTGATCGTCTGGGTGGACCGCGCGGGCTACCACGACAACGCCAACGGCAAGGTCGATTTCCTCGACTGCGTCTACTACGCGACCGTGACGCTGTCGACGACCGGCTACGGCGACGTCGTCCCGCACAGCGACAGCGCGCGTCTGGTCAACGTCCTGCTGATCACCCCGTTGCGCGTGCTGTTCCTGATCATCCTGGTCGGCACCACCCTGGAAGTCCTGACGGAGCGCACCCGGGAAGAGTGGCGGCTGAGCCGCTGGAGGAAGAACTTGCGTGAGCACACGGTCGTCGTCGGCTTCGGCACCAAGGGCCGCTCGGCGCTGCAGACGCTGCTGGCCACCGGCCTCTCCAAGGAGCAGGTCGTCATCGTCGACCCCAGTGCCAAGGTGATCGACACCGCCAACGCGGAGGGGTTCACGGGCGTGGTCGGCGATGCCACCCGCTCCGACGTCCTGCTCCGCGCGGAGCTGCAGAAGGCCCGTCAGATCATCATCGCCACCCAGCGGGACGACACGGCGGTCCTGGTCACGCTGACGGCCCGGCAGCTCAACCGCGGCGCGAAGATCGTCGCGGCGGTGCGCGAGGAGGAGAACGCGCCGCTGTTGCGCCAGTCCGGCGCCGACGCGGTCATCACGAGCGCGAGCGCGGCCGGCCGGCTGCTGGGCCTCTCCGTGCTGAGCCCGAGCGCGGGCACCGTGATGGAGGACCTGATCCAGCAGGGCAGCGGCCTCGACATCATCGAACGGCCCGCCCTCAAGTCCGAGGTCGGCAAGAGCGTGCGGGACACCGGCGACCTGGTGGTGAGCGTGCTGCGCGGCCACCGGCTGCTCGCGTACGACGACCCGCACGCGAGCCCGATCCAGTTGACGGACCGTCTCATCACCATCGTGCGGGCGGCGCCGCCCCATGCGCCGCTGGTGACACTGGGTCCTGCCGAGTAAGGGCGGGTTGGCGTAGCCTCCGGCCCATGCATGCGATCACCATCGAGCAGCCCGGCGGCCCCGAGGCCCTCGTCTGGACCGACGTACCCGACCCGGTGGCGGGCGAGGGCGAGGTCCTCGTCGAGGTAGCGGCGAGCGCCGTGAACCGCGCCGACGTACTCCAGCGGCAGGGGTTCTACGATCCGCCGCCCGGCGCCTCGCGCCATCCGGGGCTGGAGTGCTCGGGGCGGATCGCCGCGATCGGGCCGGGGGTGTCCGGCTGGTCGGTGGGCGACGAGGTGTGCGCGCTGCTGGCCGGCGGCGGCTACGCGCAGCGGGTGGCCGTCCCGGCGGGCCAGCTGCTCCCGGTCCCGGCGGGCCTGGACCTGGTGACGGCGGCGGCGCTGCCCGAGGCCGTCGCGACGGTGTGGTCCAACGTGTTCATGGTGGCGGGGCTGCGGCCGGGCGAAACCCTGCTGGTGCACGGCGGGTCCAGCGGCGTCGGGACGATGGCGATCCAGCTGGGGAAGGCGGTCGGCGCGCGGGTCGCGGTGACGGCCGGCGGCCCGGAGAAGCTGGAGCGCTGCAGGGAACTGGGCGCCGACATCCTGATCGACTACCGCGAGCAGGACTTCGTGGCGGAGCTGCGCGAGGCGACGGGCGGCGCCGGGGCGGACGTGATCCTGGACATCATCGGCGCGAAGTACCTGGCCCGGAACGTGGCGGCGCTGGCCGTCAACGGCCGGCTCGCGGTGATCGGCCTCCAGGGCGGGGTGAAGGCCGAACTGAACCTGGGCGCGCTGCTGGCCAAGCGTGCGGCGATCACGGCCACCTCCCTGCGGGGCCGCCCCCTGGAGGAGAAGGCGGCCATCGTCGCGGCCGTACGGGAGCACGTGTGGCCCCTGATCGCCGCGGGCCGCGTCCGCCCGGTGGTGCACGGGAGGTTCCCCATGGCCGAGGCGGCCGAGGCCCACCGGCTCCTGGAGTCGAGCGCCCACGTGGGCAAGCTGCTGCTCACGGTCTGAGCACCGGGTAGCGCGGCGGGGGGGGGGGGGGGGCCCCCCCCCCCCCCCCCCCCCCCCCCCCCCCCTCCCCCCTCCCCCCCCCCCCCACCCCCCCCCCCCCCCCCCCGAAGAAGGGGTGGAGAAACCCCGCGAGCGTCCCCTCACAGCACAACAACACCAA
>NZ_JBWKJU010000013.1:0-180482 GCF_056432025.1 Streptomyces sp. NPDC045695 | reverse complement strand
ACGGAACCGGCGACCCCATCCAGGTCCACGTGACGGCCACCCCCGACGGACTGGCCCTCACCGTGATCAACCGAACCGGCGCACGCACGCGTACCGGTGCCGGCACAGCCCCCACCCCCGCCCCGCGTACCTTCCCGACCTCCGGCCACGGCCTGTCCGGACTGGCCGAACGCATCCGACTGCTCCACGGCGAATTCCACTCCGCCCCGGACGGACCGCACCACTGGCGCCTCGCCGTCCAGCTGCCCGCGCGAGGGGGGCGAATGTGACGGGACGGCCCCGGACACGGTACGAAGTCTCCTGTGAACCATGAGACCCGGCCCGCGACCGTGCGGATATTCATCGCCCTCGCCCCGCCCGACGACGCGAAGGACGAACTGGCACGGGAGCTGCGCCCCTCGTACGAGGCCTACCCGCGCATGCGGTGGAACCGCATCGAGGACTGGCACATCACCCTGGCGTTCCTCGGGGAGCTCCCCGTGACGGCCGTTGGCCTCCTGGAGCCGGGACTCGCAGACCTCGCGGCAACCCACCCGCCCCTCCGGCTGGCCCTGCGCGGCGGCGGCCACTTCGACGAGCGCGTCCTGTGGAGCGGAATCGACGGAGACGTCGCAGGACTGCACCGCCTCGCCACCCAGGTGCGTGAGCTGGTCAAGGACTGCGGGATCGCCTTCCAGGACCGGCCGCTACGCCCCCACCTGACACTCGCCCGAGCCCGACGCAACGACGTCACCTCCGCGGTCGAAGCCGCGACCCGGCTCACCGCGTTCTCCGGCCGCCCGTGGCACACCGAACGCCTCCACCTCGTCGCCAGCAACCTCGGCCGCGGCCCGGGCCCCATCCACTACCGCGACATCGGAGCCTGGCACTTCGGCAGTGGCAACTGAAGACCCCGCACGGGCGCGCCCCCACCACCCGTGCTCCTGGCGAGACGGACCAGTCCGGCCTGCCGGTGCCCGCGGGTACGGTGTGAACATGGATGTTCTCGCAGCAAGTTCGACCGACGGCGCCATGTCCCTGCCGACCATAATCAAGAACACCGCGCGTCAACAGCTCATGGAAACGGGCGCCGACGGGCTGGCCCTGGACTCCGTCGCGCATGCCTGTGGCCTTGTGATCACCGATGTGGAAGCCGTCTTCCCGCACCGGGACGACCTGCTGACCGCCTTGGTCATCGATGCCTACAACGCGTCCGGCGCGGCGATGGAGCAGGCCGATCAGGGCGCCGGCGACGCTCACGCGTCAGCGGGTGCGCGGCTGCTGGCCGTCATGCGCGCGTTGCGGGAGTGGTCCTTCGCGCACCCCGCGGAGTTCACCCTGATCTACGGCTCGCCCGTCCCGGGCTACCACGCCCCGCAGGACACGGTCCCTCCCGCGTCGCGCACCCCCGCGGTGCTCGCCGGCATCGTGCGTGCGGCACTCGTCGACGGTGAACTCGTCGCGCCCCGGCGTACGGTGCCCGGGCCGCCGCTGCTCCTGCCTTCGGCGGTGGAGCTGTTCGGCGGCGTACCGGAGGCACCGTACTCGGACATCATCGAGCGCGGGATCGTCCTGTGGAGCAGTCTCATCGGACTCCTGGTGTTCCAGGTGTTCAGCCGGACCCACGACAGCGTCAAGGACGAGGCCGCCTTCTTCGACTACGCGGTCGCCGTGGCGGCCGAGAGCGCCGGGATCGTGGTCCCCCTGAGCGAGAGCACACCCTGACACCCCTCATTCGTTGGCAATGAGAGAGCAACTGCCCCTCGTCGAGGACGCCATGGGCAAGCAGGCACGGGTGTGGATCCACCCGCCCCGGGGAGGTGGGCAGGGCCCCTGTTATCGTGCGTCGATGTCAACGATCAAGCAGCTCCAAGTGACCTTCGACTGCGCGGAACCTGCGCGCCTCGCCGCCTTCTGGTGCGAGGTGCTGGGGTACGTCGTACCCCCAGTCCCGGAGGGCTTTGCCACGTGGGAGGAGTACCACCGCTCACTGCCGCCTCAGGACGAGGTCTACTTCGCGTGCGCTGATCCCTCGGGTGTGGGGCCGCGCGTGCTCTTCCAGCGAGTTCCCGAAGGCAAGGTCGCCAAGAACCGGGTGCATCTTGATGTGCGGGTCGGTACAGGGCTCGTGGGTGACCTGCGCCTGGCCACACTCGAGGCCGAATGCGCACGGCTGATGGCACTCGGTGCGAAACACGTGCTGACGCAGCGCGCCGATGGCGTCAACGAGTCGTGCATCACGATGCAGGACATCGAGGGCAACGAGTTCTGCCTCGCCTGATTCTCCTCCGAGACTGCGAGGGGGGAGCCGTCTCCACGGCGGCCTTCGCGCCAGACTCCTCCCGTGCCCGGCAGTCGTTGCGACTGCCGGGCAAAGGCTCACCGACCACAACGGCCGGGCGGGTGTCCGCGCACCAACTTGCCGAAGACGCGCGGGCTCAGCCCGGTAAACGGGGTTATCCAGGACGGTTCCGCCGCCGTGATCACGCCTGACAGGATCAAGATGATTCCACTGCTTCCCACCCCTCCTACACGCATGCGATGCGGCAGCGTTCCACCTGGTCCGCCACCTGCTCCATGAACCAACGCATGATCTCGTAGGGGATGACGTGCTCGTCATGGCTGTCCCGAGTCACGGCGGCCCGACCGGGCCGCCGCATTCCGCTCCCCGTCAGGAGGCGAGGTGTGCGCGGGCTACCCAGTGATGGTCGTGGGAAGGGCAAAGGCGCTCGGGGGGAGCCGGCAACCAGGCGCAGGCGCCTTCTGCCAGCTGCCTCAAGGTGTAGGCCTCGGCCTGCCAGCCGCGCTCGCCGAGGAAGCTGCCGAAATCCTCCAACCCCAGCTGGAACGCGGATCCTCGGGACTTCATGAACGCCAGGAACTTCTCATTGACCGGATCGCGGTAGAACTCGGCGTGCGGTGCGTCGATCAGCAGCACCGAACCACGGCTCGACAGCTTCGTGACGTTCGCGATCAGCCGAGTGAAGTGTTCGAGCTGCAGGTACGGAAGCAAGCCTTCGATGATCCAGACCGTGGGCTTGTCCGCTTCGTAGCCGGCGGCTTCCAGCTGCCGGGGCCATGTCTCGTCCCGAAGGTCCGCGCTGAGGGAGACGCGGCGGCAGGTGAGCTGGTCCTCGACCGACGCGAGAAGCTCCTCCTTCGCTTCCAGCTGGCCCGGCAGATCGATTTCGAAGAACCGGGTGCTCGCGGGAAGGGGGAGACGCCACGCGCGCGTGTCGCTTCCCGCCGCGAGGCACACCACTTGCGTGATTCCCTCGGCGACCGCTTGAGTGAGTGCGAGGTCGCCGAAACGGCCTCGCACGATCACTGAGCCCACCGTACCGCCTGCGGCCAGTGCCTCGTCCGCCATCATCTTCGACCGGGGTGTGCTCAGCAGCGTGGCATGACGGTCCACCAGGTACGGGTCCGGGAGACCGTTTTCCATGGCTCTGATGACCGCCGTGATGAAACTGGTTTCCTTGACGGCCTCGGACTTGTCATCCCGCCGGGCTGTGTCCGTCACTCTGTACTCCAGGTGTTGCGCCGCGTGGCCGGCTGATGATCGTGATGAACTGACAGACAGCGAGGGCCGCGAATTGACCCAGTCCTGATCGAATTTCCCCGTCACCGCGTAGTTGCGGGAGATTTCGGCGAGTTCCTCTTCGCTGAAGACGTCCCTCACGTCTTCAAAACCGTGCGGGGCTCGTTCATGAGCCAGGGTGATGACTCTTTCCGGGCCCATGGAGCGGTTGCTCCTTTGCAGTTCCGTCATCTGTGGCCGGCGTTCGTCTTCGTACGCCTGCAGCGCCTCGCCGACGTCGGCGTCGCGGTGTGCGGCAAGGTGCCACGCCAGCACGCGCGCGTCGATGACCGCCTGCGTGGCCCCGTTCGATCCGGCGGGGTACATCGCGTGGGCGGCGTCGCCCAGGAGCGTCACGTTGCCGAACGTCCACCGCGGGAGGGGATCCCGGTCGATCATCGGATACCGCTGTACGCGCGGCGTGTCGTCCAGCAGGGCCGCGAGGTCGACCCCAGGGGGTGACCAGGCGCCGAATTGGCTGAGGACGGACGCCCGCCGTGCTGCATCGTCCTCCGAGGGGCGCCCGGCCCCGTCGGCCGGGGCGTCCGGGAAGGCGGCCACCCAATTGATCAGGGTTTGGCCCGTCGTCTCGTCCTGGTCGATCGGGTACAGGACGAGCCGCCGTCTGTCATCGCCCAGTACGGCCATGGAACGTCCCGTGAGGAACCTGTCCCCCCAAGCGGTCCCCCGGTACAGGGTCATCCCGTTGGTCGGCGGAGGGCCCTCGGCGGGATAGAAGTGCGCTCGCACAGCCGAATGGATTCCGTCGGCGCCGATGAGCACGTCGCCCTCGACGGTCCGCCGGCGGCCGTCCCGTTCCTCGAAGATGCCGCAGGTCCGGCCGGGCTCATTGACCAGGGCAACCAGTCTGGCGTCGGTGACGATGGCGCTGTCGCCCAGGCGGCGTCGCACTTCCTTGGCCAGGACCAGGACGAGGTGGGAGCGGGATATCGAGATCTGGGGCCATTTGTAGCCGGCCAGGAGTCCGCGGTCTTCCCGCCACACGAGATTTCCCTGCGGGTTGTACATCGCCAGTTCCTGCGTGCGGATCGCGCACTCCAGTAACTCGTCCAGCAATCCGAGCTCGGCGAGCTCGCGCACGGCGTTGGGCAGTATGTTCAGCCCGAGCCCGAGCGAGCGGAGGTCGGAGTCGGACTCGAAGACGGTGACGTCCTCACATCCTGCCGCGTGCAGACTGATCGCGGCGGCCAGTCCGGCTATCCCGGACCCGGCAACGATGATTTTCGTCGCCTTCACTTCACTCCCGTAGGTCGCAGCGTAGGAATCACGGCGCAGGAATCATGGCGTAGGAATGCGTGGTGCCGAGGTCGCTCCGGGCGCGCCGATCATGGCTCCGTTGTGCCTCGTGAGGGTGAGGATCTCTTCGAGGAGCTCCACGCTCCCTCCCCCACTGCCCAGTTCATAGAGCCCCACCTCGACGTGATAAGCACGTCGCGCCATCACGAGGTGCTTACCGCGAAACGAAGTGAGCGATCTGAGGGCTTTGCGCAGGCCTCTCGCGCTGGACTGCACGCGTTCCACCTCGGGTGACGCACAGGTATCGCCGAGGGCCGCGGTGAGGCGGGAGGAGATGGACGGCATGTGCGCCCAGTCCGCATACCGTTCCTGCCAGCTGGGGAGGGTGTGCAGGGCGACCTCGTCGCAGAACTTCAAGTATTCGGGGCTCCCGCGATCGGACGCCCAGAGGAGGACGTCGATGAGGAAGAGCGGGATGTGAGCGGCAGCGGGTCCCATATACCTCTGGCCCGCTATGTGGACATCCTCGAAGAACGGTCTGAGCACTTGGGCGAAGAATTCCGGGGTGACGTGTTCTATGACACTGACCATCGCCCTGTCGGCCGCCGATATGTGCGCCGCGAGGCACTCCATCTTGTCCGCGTAGGCAGGACTGGCCGGATCGTCACCCTGGAGCGCGCGGCCGACGTCGACGGCGTGGGCGAGGTCCGGCACGCACGCGCGCACCGCGCCGATGAGATTGCGCTCCATCTGCTGCCCACTGTAGAGGCGCTCCCGCTCACCCACCGGATTCCAGCACGTGTAGTGATACACCGTGTCCCGCGGGATCATGTGCGTGCGCTGACCCAGCAGCTGGAATGACGCGGTGGCGCTGGGGATGACATCGAAGGCCGACACGCCGTGCCTTTTGAGACTTCCGAGGTACATACCGAGGTCACGCATGGCAGCGATGCACTCGGGGAGTGTGAAGGCGGCGATGCACTCCCTGGAGGGAAGGGCCTCACCGAGGACGCGCGCCAGCGCGCCGACGTCCGCGGAGTCATTCATTTTCGACAGAGTACGGAGCTCTTCGTCCAGCTTGAGCGGGTCAAGCTGCCTGACCTCTTCGTTGACTTCCTCGGAGGTTACATCTATATCGGTCTTGCAGTGCATGTGAACCAACTCTTCCGGTGAGGCTGCATTTTCACTCCTGGTCCAGCGATTCGTACCGCTCGCCATCCAGCTTCGTCTCGATGGTCAGGCGGAGCCGGTGTGAGTACACGGTCGGGTGTCTTCGGCGAAATCCGCCCCTTCACCCCGCGGCGCAATGCGGCCTGTAGGTTGGTACGGCATGACCTGACTCCCCCGGCACGACCCCCGTCGACGGCCGCCTGACATCATCGATCCGCTGTGTTGCGAGTAACCACGAATAATCCGCCAGTTACCGCGGCCTCGGCCCCTGGAAGCAATTTCGACGTTAGCAGTCGAAGGTGACGTCAGACAGATTCACTCCGCATTCGTCCCCGTGCATTTTGCATATTGACAAGTGCCATCCGGGCCTTTCCGGAGTACGTCAAGGGGCCTCTGGTCCGACTGCCGGAACCACCCGTTGCATGCGTGGGGGTACGACGAGTAACGCCGACTGGTGCGGGAATTCAGGCGTTATCGGGCCGGCCCCGGGTGCTCACGGGCCCTGGTGGAGGGCGATCGTCCAGGTGTGGACGGTGTGCCGGTCCTCGCGGCGTGGATGGGGCGCACCGATCCTCGCGGTGAGGAGGTCACCGTCGCGGTGCAGGATCGCCGTGTACGCCCACGCCCGGTCGGGTTCGACGGTGAGGAGCTCGGCGAGGACGGTGGCACGGAGCCGGCGGCCGAGCAGGAAGCGGCCGCCGCGCAGCGCCGCGCCGCGCTCGCCGCGCAGTTCGGCGATGAGGGTGCCTTCGGCCAGGTCCACCAGCAGGGCCGGGCCGAGGTGACCCCAGGCGGTGTACTCGGTGGAGTCCGTGGTGACGAGGACCCGACCGCCGGATACATGGGCGGCGTTGGGGACGCCGGCACACCGCAGGGTCCAACGGGTGCGGCCGGCCGCGTCGACGCAGCTGATCTCTCCCGGTTCGCCGTGGATCCGCAGGTCGTCGCGCCACGCGAGCGGCTGCCCTTCGACACGGTCCGGCTCCTGCGGCGGGTCGCCGGCCTTCCGTCGGTGTTGCACGACGGTGGCGCGCCAGGGGGACGGCGTCGCCCCCGCGGTGGGACCGGCTTCCTCGGGCCTCTGCATGGCCGCGATGCTAACCCGTGTGCGGTGGCAGCCGGGCCGCGTGCCCGGACGGGGGTCAGGGGGCGCCGCCGCTAGAGGGAGGGCTCGACGGTGGGCGGTAGTCGAGCATCGAGGTGCGGACCTGGTCGAGGTAGGGCCGGATGCGTTCGAGCTCCGCGCCCTGCTTCTGCACCCTCCAGGTGGCGATCCGGTAGGCGGCGGCGAGGTTGAGCGCGGGATCCCCGGGGACGCCCTCCAGTTCGGGGGCGATGGCGCAGAGCATCCTGCCCAGCGCGGGGATCGAGTCCTCGGGGGTGAGCGGGGGCTCCGGCACGGCGTGCTGCCGGTCGGGGGGCAGGTAGTACCGCAGGACGCGCGGGGTCCAACGGGCGATGCCGTATTCGTCCTTGGCCGGATCGCTGAGCCCGGGATCGAACCCGCTCTCGGTCTTGAGGATGGCCGCCACCAGCGCCGGGGTGATCTGCGGAACGCCGCACATCCTGCCCGCCTCGACGATCAGGCTCCGGTAGCGCGGTGGGATGTCGGCGTCCGTACGCAACCACGCGGCGTCCTCGGGAGATCGGGAGCTCGTCGGCGTCGCCGGCCCGTGCTGCGCCCGGTCCTGGGCGGGTACGGGCGCCTGCCGCGGGCCCGCATCGCCGGACACGGCCACGCCCAGCGCGACCAAGGCGGCCGCGGCGATGCCCAGAGCGGCCTGTCGCCTCAATGGTGCTGCTCCGTGAGGCCTGGGTAGGCCTCCCCGCCATGGCGGTCCGACCTGGGTCGCGGGCGCCGCGCTCAGGGGGGAGTCCGCAGGCGGCGGGGGCGGGTCCGCGGGCGGGGCTGGCGGAGGCGGCTCCGTCGGCGGGGCGGTGATGAGGTCGTGGGTCCGGATCCGGCGCTGTTCCCACTCCTGCGGGTCCCCGCCGCACGCGCTCACGAACGCCGCCAGCACCGCGGCGCTGGGCAGCCGGTTGCCGGACGCGGCGTCGGCCAGGGTGGAAGCGGAGTAGTGGGCGCGGGTGGCGAGCTCACGGTAGGGCGGGCTTCCCGCCCGCCGTCGTAATTCGCGCAGGTCATGGGCGAATCGGGCCAGGGGGCCCTGCCCGGGATCGAGCGGCTGTTCCTGGCGTCCCATGTCGTGGTCCTCCTTCTCCGCGAGGGGGGCGGGCAGGCTGCGATGTCCGGCGATTGTCCGGGAACTGTCCGACGGGGTCACCGGGCCGGGACAAGGAAGCTCGACTCCGGTTTGAATGACCCCGGTTCACGGCGTACGAGAGGCGGGGGAGCGCCACGAGACCTCGTACTCCGGGCCGCTTCCTGCCGGAGGGCCACGGGGAGACCCGCGCCCTCCGGTGGGGAGGCACCGGTGGGCCGCAGGGGTTTCGGCGGCGAGGTCCATGGTCATATCCAACCCGCCCGCAGACGCGGTGACTTCGCTTTCCGCACCGTCGGACCTGTGGGTAACTTCACAGGCCCGCAGGTCAGGGTGGCTTCAGGGTCCCTTGCCAAGTGACCGGACCGGCCTCTTCCGTCGCGTCGCCGCGTTCGCCCCCCACCCCACTCCCCTATCAACACCCACTGGAGGAATGACTGATGTCCCAGCCTTCACGTTCCGGCGACCGCTCCGCCGCCGTCACCCGCAGGACGGTCCTCCGGGCCGGAGCCGGGGTCGCCCTCGCGGCGGGCGCGGGCCTGGCCGGCGCGACGCCCGCCGCCGCGGCACCCACCGTCCAGCGGGGTACGCCCCTGTGCGAGCAGCCCGGTGACTCGGCGAACGCGCAGGGCCTGGGGTCGGGTGACCTCGCCATCCCCTACCGTCGCGAGCACGACGACTCCTGGGGCTACGTCTTCGGGGACTCCTGGGCCGGTCCCGGTCTGAGCGGCACCTACCTCGGCTCGCCGGTCATGCTCAACCAGGCCTCCTTCGACGCCTCGGGCGCGACCCCGATCTCCTTCACCTGGGCGCAGCCGAGGGGCGGCGCAGCCTGGCAGATGTTCGACTACCGGCACGAGCAGGACAACGGGCACGGCTGGGAGGTCAGCCGGATCCCGAACGACTGCATCGAGTTCGGCGGCCGCACCTACATCCAGTACACCTCGGTGGCCGTGTGGAACCCGCCCGCCGGCTACGACGGCTCGCTGATGTCGGGGGTGGCGTACTCCGACGACCACGGCGTCTCCTGGCACGACTACCCGTACCACTGGGCCGGTGACACGCAGGGCGTCAACCAGTCCATGTACGGGATGTGGTCCTTCGCGGGCATCGACCCCGACGGCTGGCTGTACATCTTCTCCAAGCGGTGGAACGGCAGCCACCGCAACACCGCCGACGGCGGCGCGATCCAGCTGTTCCGCATCTGGCCCGACGATTTCCGCGCCGGGAACTTCGGCGCCCAGCAGAACTGGGCCTTCGCGGACAACCGCTGGCAGTGGACGAGGGACGTCCAGCCCACGCCGATCCTGACCGGGAACAACATCGGGGAGTTCTCGGTGAAGCGGATCGGCGGCACGTACTGCATGAGCTACTTCGACGTGGCCGACTACTCGATCTGCACCCGGACCGCGTCCCGGCCGGATGCCGTGTGGACCGCGCCCAGGCCGCAGATCGTCGGGAACAGCTCGTGGCCGCCCCAGCACTGGGGCAAGCCGGAGCTGCCCTTCCTCTACGGCGGATACATCCATCCGGGCAGCGCCGGCCCGGCGTCGCTGACGTTGATCGTGTCGCAGTGGAACGGTCAGGTCGGGCAGTCGCCCTACCGGGTGCTGCAGTACGACGCCATCACCCCGTAAGCGATCACCGCCCGGCCGTACGGGGCCGCTCCCCCGCACGCCGGAGAGCGGCACCTGCTCCGTCGGGTCTGTCAAGGTACGAATAACCGGGGCTACGGCCTCCTCCTTTGTCCGGGCACGGTGGAATTCCAGCCGTGCCGACCGCGTGGCGCTCGTCCCACCTCGCCGCGCCGGTCGCTGCCACCCAGGGCACCAGGACAAGGAAGACCCCTCATGACCGACATCGCGATCACCGGACTCGGGTGCCGCTTCCCCGGCGCCCCCGACATCCACGCGTACTGGAAGCTCCTGATGAGCGGGGAACGGCAGTTCTCCGCGGTCCCGGCGGAGCGCTGGAACCACGAGGCCTTCCACGAACCTGGCGACCGGACGGTCCCCAACACCGCGTACACCGACCAGGTCGCCTTCCTGGAGCACGTGGACCGCTTCGACGCCCTGCACTACGGAGTTCCGCCGGCGCGCGCCCGGGCGATGGACCCGCAGCACCGGCTGATGCTGGACGTCTCCCGTGAAGCGCTCGACGACGCGGGGCTGGGCCGGGGCGACTTCGACCGGGAGAACACCGGAGTGTTTTTCGGCCTGTCGGTGTCCGAGTACAAGGACCTGGTGACGGCACCCATCCGGGCCATCACCCTGGCCGGCGGGGCAGGCGCGGCGGACGGCCCCGGTGGACAGCGCGCCGTCCGGGAAGAGCCAGGGCGGCTCGGCGCCGTCGATGCCTTCACCCTGCCCGGGAGCCTGCTCAACATGGCCTCCGGCACCGTCAGCCGGCAGTTCGACCTCGGCGGCCCCAGCTTCGCCGTCGACGCGGCCTGTTCCGGCTCCCTGGTCGCCCTCGACCAGGCGATCGCGCACCTGCGCCAGGGCACCTGCCGGATCGCCGTCGTCGGCGGGGTGTACCTCAACCTCACCCCCGACAGCCTGGTCGGCTTCTCCAGGCTCCGGGCGCTGTCCGCCACCGGGGTGTGCCGCCCGTTCGAGGAGGGTGCCGACGGATTCGTCCTCGGCGAGGGCGCCGGTGTCGTCGTCATACGGCCGCTGTCCGACGCGCTGGCCGACGGCGACCGCGTCTACGCGGTGATCAAGGGCATCGGCTCCGCCAACGACGGCGCGTCACCGGGACCCCTGCTCCCCACCGCCGAAGGCCAGCTTCGCGCCATGCGCCGGGCCTACGACGACGCAGGCGTGGCCCCCTCCTCCGTGGGCTTCCTGGAGGCCCACGGCACCGGCACGGCAGCCGGTGACCGAGCGGAGATCGAGGCACTGCGCAGGCTGCGCACCGAGTTCCCCGACGACGACACCAGCCTGTGCTACCTCGGCTCGGGCAAGGCCCTCATCGGGCACTCGCTGTCCGCGGCGGGCATCGCCGGGCTGATCAAGACGGCCCTGGTCGTCCACCACCGCACGATCGTGCCGCAGCCGCAGGCCGCCCCCCATCCGGACCTGGGCGTCTCCGCCGCCGGCCTGCGCTTCGCCGCCACGGCGCGGCCCTGGCCGAGCGCGGGTGCTCCGCGGCGTGCGGCCGTCAGCTCCTTCGGTTTCGGCGGCACGAACGTCCACGTGGTACTGGAGGAGCGACCGGTCCCGGCCGCCCGCCCCGCCCCGGTGTGCGCCGCGGCGGCCGGTCCCCAGCTGGTCCTGCTCTCGGCCGGCAGCCTCCAGCTGCTGGAGCAGCACGCCGGCGCGGTGCTCGACCTGCTCGACGGCCTCGACACGGCGGACCGCCCGCCGGTCACGGCCCTGGCCCACACCCTGGGCGCGCGCGCACCGATGAAGGCGCGGCTCGCGATCGTCGCCGCCGACACGGAGGAGTTCACCGAGCGGCTGCGCCGGGCGCGCCGCCGGCTCGCCGAGGGGGCCACGGGCGACCTCGGCGACGGCGCCTACGCCGCCGGGGCTCCGCTGCCGGCCGGGCAGCGCCGCATCGCCTTCCTCTTCCCCGGGCAGGGCAGCCAGCAGCCGGGCATGATGCAGGACCTGTACGAGAGGTTCCCCGGCTTCCGGGCGGCCGTCAACACCCTGAGCGCCGTGGCCGGGCAGGACACCGGCCTCGACCTCAGCGGCCTGCTGTACCGGGAGGCGGCCACGCCGCACCGGGATCCCGAGGAGCTCAGGCAGCGGATCGCCGCCACCGAGGTGTGCCAGCCCCTGCTCGGTACCGTCCAGACGGCCGCGACCCGGCTGCTGGCCGACTGCGGCATCACGCCCGACCTCGCCCTCGGCCACAGCGTCGGGGAGTTCGCCGCGGCCGCGGCGGCGGGAGCCCTCACCGACGAGGGCACCATCCGGCTGCTGGCCCGCCGCGGCGCTGCCCTCCGGCAGGCCGGGACCGGTCTCGGGGGCGGGATGCTCGCCGTGCAGAGCGACAAGGAGACCTGCCGCCGGCTCATCGACGGCATCGACGACGTGTGGCTCGCCTGCTTCAACCAGCCGCGGCAGGTCGTGGTCAGCGGCACGGCGCACGGACTCGCGGCCATGCGGCGGGCCTGCGCCGGGGCCGGGATCGTCACGGTGGCGCTGGAGGTGTCCAACGCCTTCCATTCACCGCTGGTGGCCTCGGCCGAGGAGACCATGCGCGCGGACCTCGCGGACCGCCGCATCAGCCGTCCCGTCCTGCCGTTCGTCTCGTCCGTGAGCGGCGAGGTCTGCACCGAGCCCGACCGCCTGCGGGAGCTGTGGGCCCGGCACGCGTCCGCGCCGGTCCACTTCGGGGACGCCGTACGCACGGCCTACGGCGAGGGTGCCCGCGTCTTCCTCCAGGTGACCGGCGGCAGCTCGCTCCTCAGCTCGGTCCGCCGCAACCTCACCGGCCACGGCGACGTGCACGTCATCCCCGCGGCCGGGGAGGTGCCGGACAGCGGCCGCGCCTTCGTAGGGGCCCTCGCCCGGCTCGCGGTCCTGGGCGCCCCGGTCGACCCGCGCGCGCTGGTTCCCGTGGAGGAACGGCGTCTGCTGGACCTGCCCGTGGCGAGGCTCGAAACCCAGTCCTACTGGGTGCAGGGCTCGCGCCCGGCGCAAAAGGCAGCCTCCGCTGATGCCCTCCCGCCGCGGCCCCTTCAGCTCGTACAGCCCGCACAGCCCGTACAGCCCGCACAGCCCGTACAGACCCAGGAGACCTCGATGCACGACCCCGTGAACAACCCCGTGAACGACCGCATGAACGAACTGCTCCAGCTGGTTCAGCAGCAGGTCAGCCTGCTCACCCGCCTCGGCGAGGCGCTCAGCGAACAACGCCCCGCCGAGGTCGCCGCACCGGCGCCCGTCGCAGCCGCACCCGCGCCCCCGGCCCCGGCGCCGGCCCCGGCCTCACCCCCGCCCGCTCCCGCTCCCCGCGCGGCGGCCGACAAGGAGCCCTCGCTGATCGGGAACCTGGACGAGGTCAAGGAGGCCGTACTCGCGCACGTGGCCCGGATCAGCGCGTTTCCGGTGAGTCATCTGCGCGACGACCAGCTGCTGATCGACGATCTCGGCTTCGACTCGCTGATGCTCACCGACCTGTTCACGTCCCTCAAGCGGCAGTGGCCGCGGTGGATGTTCGACGAGACGATCGCGGACCGGCCGACCGTCGGGAGGATCGCCGCGCTGATCGCGAACGGCTCCGCGGACGCCGTACCGGCAGCCGTCCCCGGACCACGCCCGGTCCCCAGCGACATCTCCCCGCCGGCTCCGCCCGCACCGCTCGTCGACCCGCCCTCGGCCCTCCCGCCCGCCGACCCCACCCCCGCCGCGCAGCCCGAGGAGCACACGCGGATCGAGTGCTTCCCCGAGGTCACCGCCCACGGTGAGCGCGTCGGCACGATCGCCCGGCTGGGCCTGGCCAATCCCTACTTCCTCGTCCACGAGGGCGGCATGACCGACACGACCGTCGTCGACGGCCGGGAACTCCTCTCGTTCTCCAGCTACAACTACCTCGGGATGGCGACGCACCCCCGGGTGAGCGAAGCGGCCAAGGAGGCCATCGAACGCTGTGGCACGTCGGTGTCCGCCAGCCGGCTGCTGTCCGGCAGCCGTCCCCTCCACGTGGAATTGGAGACGGAACTCGCCGGCCTGCTCGGATGCGAAGCCGCGATCACCCTGGCCAACGGGCACGCCACCAACGTCACCGTGATCGGGCATCTCGTCGGACCCGAGGACCTCGTGATCCACGACTCCCTCGCCCACGACAGCATCCTGCAGGGCTGCAAGCTCTCCGGCGCGACCCGGCGGCCGTTCCCCCACAACGACGCCGCCGCCCTCGACGCCCTCCTCACGCAGGTCCGCCACCAGTACCGACGGGTGCTCGTCGTCATCGAGGGCGTGTACAGCATGGACGGCGACATCGCCGACCTGCCCGCCCTCGTCCAGGTCAAGCGCCGGCACGGCGCGCTGCTGATGATCGACGAGGCGCACAGCATCGGAACGATCGGCGCGACCGGGCGCGGCGTCGGCGAGCACTTCGGCATCGACCGCTCGGCCGTCGACCTGTGGTCGGGCACCCTGTCGAAGGCACTCGCGAGCTGCGGTGGCTACGTCGCCGGGAGCCGCTCGGTCGTCGAGTACCTGCGCTACACCGTGCCGGGCTTCGTCTACAGCGCCGGCATGACCCCGGCGGACACCGCCGCGTCGCTGACCGCCCTGCGCGTGCTGCGCGCCGAGCCGCAGCGCGTGGCCCGTCTCGCCCAGAACGCAGCCCTGTTCGTCCGCCTCGCGAGCGAAGCGGGCATCGACACCGGGGACAGTCACGACACGCCGGTCGTCCCGTGCATCGTCGGGGACTCGATGAAGACGCTGCGACTGGCGGAGGCCCTCTTCCGCCAGGGCATCAGCGTCAATCCCATCCTCTATCCGGCGGTACCGGAGGAGCTCGCGCGGCTGCGGTTCTTCATCACCTCCGACCACACGCCCGAACAGATCCGTCAGGCGGTGACCACGCTGGAACGCGAGCTGCGGCGCCTGGACACCGTCCTCGCCGCCGCCTGACCCCGCCGCCATGCACACCCCCTTCCCGTCGATCGCGCCGGGCGCCGTACAGCGGTGGGGCGCAGCCGCCCTCATCGTGGCCCGGCGCCCCGGCCTGCGTGAGGTACCGGTTCTCTCACCGGCCGAAGAGCGCGTGGTACGGGCACTGCCGGCCTGGCGGCAGTCCGAGTGGCTGGCCGGCCGTCTGCTCGCCAAGCGCCTGGTCGGCGAGGTCCTCGCCGCGCCGGAGAGCGATGTGGAGATCCTTCCGCGCGACGACGGGAGCCCCTACGCCCGCGTCGGCGGCAGCCCGGCGCCCGCGGTGCACCTCTCCCTCAGCCACACCGCCGGCCACGTCGCCGCCGCCGTCGCCCCGCAACCGGTGGGAGTGGACCTGTGCCCGACCGCCTCGGCGGCCGCGGTACGCCGTGTCGCGGACCACGCCCTCTCCCCCGCGGAGCTCTCCCTCGTCGGAACGGACCGGCCGGAGGTCATGGCCGGTGCCTGGGCGCTGAAGGAAGCGGCGGTGAAGGCCGACCGGAGCGGGATCTTCGGCGCGGCTCCGCTCCGCATCGCGATCCTCGGCCTGCGGCCGCCCGTACTGAGCGGGCCACGCCGCGCGATGGTGTGGCAGGAGGGGGACGCGGTCCTCGCCCTCGTCCTCGCGCGCCCGTGACACCAGCCGTCCGTGCCCCGTCCGTGAGAGCACTGCGTTGGTGCTCATTGCCCTGCCGGATCATGCTTGTCAGTGGAGCCCCCGGCCGTGCAGGTTGCCGCAGGAGCGGCGGCAGAGGAACTAGCGAGGGTGAGATGAGCGGCGATGGAGCAACTTCCCACCTCTCCTGGTGAGCGGCCGGAGGAGACGAACCCCGTGCACGGGGCGGCGCACGACCAGCGGGCGTCCACGGCCACGGCGACGGCCACGGCCACCGTCAGCGATCAGGGGATCGTGACCGAATGGAGTGAGGACGCACGTCGACTCCTCGGCTACGCGGCCTCCGAGGTCGTGGGAGTTCCCGCTTCCCGCCTGCTCGCGGACGGCGGGAGCGAGACGGTGCGGCGGATCCCGGCGCCCGGGCAGGAGCGGTGGAACGGCACGGTGGCGCTGCGCCACCGCGACGGCCGACGGCTGGAGGTGCCGCTGCTCGCGCACCGCTGGACGTCCACCAGCGGTACCGACCAGTGGTTGGTGGTGTCCGCCGTGGCGGGCGAGCCCGGCACGCCCTGGGCCGAACCGTTGCCGGAGTGGACCTTCGCCCAGTCCCCCTGCCTGCTGGCGGTTTTCGACGCCGACCTGCGGCTCGTACGGGCGAACGCCGGTATGGAGAAGATGCTCGCCCTCACGGAGGCCGAGATGCGGGGGCTGCGTCTGCCGGACATCGCGCCGGATCCCGTGAGCGACGCGACCGAGCGGAGCATGCGCCGGGTGCTGGAGACCGGCGAACCGCAGCACGTGGATGCCTTCGTCCCCTCCCGGGGCGCGGGCGCGGAGCAGGGCTGGTCGACCTCGCTGGCCCCGTTGCGGGACCCCGAGGGCCGGGTGCGCGCCGTGTACCTGGCCGCGCACGGCAGGACGGCGCCACAGGTGGCCCCGCAGGAGATGCTGCTGCCGAACCTCGCCGGCGCCCCCGTGGGCACGACCTCGGACACCACCCGCACCGCGGAACAACTGGCCGCCGCCGCCGTCCCCGGGCTCGCCGACTTCGCGGTCATCGACCTGCTGGAGCCGCTCCCGCGCGAAGACGAGGCGTCCTTCGGTCCGGCCGCCGGGCCGGTCTCCGTGTGCCGCACCGCCGTACGGTCGGCCATGGAGGAAACACCGCAGTCACCCGTCGGGGTCGGGGAGACGACCCTCTATCCGCCACAGTCCCCTCCCGTCGCGTGTATGGCGACGGGCCGCGGCGCGGTGTTCGCGACCACGGACCCGGCCATCGCCCTGTGGACGGGCCAGGACCCCGGGGCCGCCTGGATCAACGAGTACGCGACCCACTCGCTGATGCTGGTGCCGCTGCGGGCCGGCGGTACCACGCTCGGCCTGGCCGTGTTCAGCCGCCAGCAGCACCGGGAGCCCTTCCGGCCGGAGGACCTGCGGCTGGCCGAGGAACTGGCGAGCAGGGCGGCCCTCAGCGTCCACAAGGCGAGCCGGCCCTCCCGGGAGCACACCAGCACCATGACGCTGCAGCGCAGCCTGCTGCCGCACACGCTCCCGAACCAGTCGGCGCTGGACATCGCCACCCGCTACCTGCCCGCCGCTACCGAGGCCGGGGTGGGCGGCGACTGGTTCGACGTGATCCCGCTGTCCGGCGCCCGCGTGGCCCTGGTCGTTGGCGATGTCGTCGGCCACGGCATCCGTGCCTCCGCCGCCATGGGCCGGCTGCGCACCGCCGTACGGACGCTGGCCGACGTCGACCTGCCGCCGGACGAGCTGCTCACCCATCTCGACGACCTCATCATCCACCTGTCCGCCGACGAGGCCGACCGGGAGGCCGCAGGGGAATCCGCCGGGGGGATCGGCACCACCTGTCTGTACGTGGTCTACGACCCGGTCACCAGCCGCTGCACCGTCGCCCGGGCCGGGCACCCCCCGCCCGCCGTGGTCTCCCCCGAGGGCTCCGTGTACCTCCTCGACGTCCCGGCGGGGCCGCCGCTGGGCCTGGGGGGCCTGCCCTTCGAGACGATCGAGGTCGAGCTTCCCGAGGGCAGCATCCTCGCCCTGTACACGAAAGGTCTGCTGCAAGCCCGCGACCACGACATCGACGAGGCCCTGGACACCATGTTCGCGGCCCTCGCCCGTCCGGCCGCCACGCTGGAGACGGTCTGCGACCGCGTACTGACCACCATGCTGAGCCACCGTCCCGATGACGACGTCGCCCTGCTGGTCGCCCGGACCAGGGCCCTGCACGCCGACAAGGTCGTCATGTGGGACCTGTCGTCCGATCCCTCCGTCGTCGGCGACGCCCGTCGCCAGGCCACCGACCAGCTGGCGGCCTGGGGGCTCGACGAGGCCGCCTTCGTCACCGAGCTCGTGGTCAGCGAGCTGGTCACCAATGCCATCCGCTACGGCCAGCCGCCCATCCAGCTGCGGCTCATCCACGAGGACACCACGCTGATCTGCGAGGTCTCGGACGCGAGCAACACCGCCCCGCACATGCGGCGTGCCCGCACCTTCGACGAGGGCGGGCGGGGCCTGATGCTGGTCGCCCAGCTCGCCCAGCGCTGGGGCACGCGGCACGCCCCCATCGGAAAGACCATCTGGGCGGAGCAGTCCCTCGTCGGATTTTGAGGGCGGGCGGACGGTCCCTGTGACACGCCTGTGACAGTCGGCGGACACGGTCATGAAGTCGGAGCGACAGGCTCTTTAACAAGGACATACAGCGACATTCGGCGATATGTCCCCTGCTTCCGAGGGCGTGAGCACTGATGACCGAACCGATTCGTCGGAGGAAATCCCATGAGCCTCACACTCATCGCGCCGCACACCGAAGTCCCCGCACCCGCGACCGCATCCGCGACCGCACCTGCGCTGGCCCCGCGTGAGCAGGAGGCACTGGGACACATCGCCGCCGGGTGCACCTACCTGCAGGCGGCCCGCAACATGGGGCTCTCCAAGCACACGGTCGACGCCTACCTGCGCCGCATCCGGGCCAAGCTGGGCATCCACAGCACGGCGGAACTGACCCGGCTGGCCATCTCCCTGGGACTCTGACCGAACGACCGGCGCCAAAACGACGCGGCGCCCGCCCCCGGCGGGCTACTGAGCGCGGGGATCCACCGTGAGGGTGGATCCCCGCGCTTCGTCGTGTCCACGCGACCAGCCCACTCCCGCAGACGCTACGGAAGCACACGCGCCCCGGCCGCCTCCCCCTCGACGGGGAGGCGGCCGGTCGTACGTACGAGGCGGCCGGGCTGCGGTACGGGTGGGCCGGCAACGGTACGGGTGGGCCGGGCAGCGGAGAGGCCGGCGGCGAGATCGCCGCCGGCCTTGGGCCGGGAGGTGGAGCCGGTGGCGGGTCAGTCGTTGCCGCCATTGCCGCCGCGGCCGCCCTGGCCGCTGGTCTGGCAGCCGACGCCGATGCAGATCCCGCCGTCGCCGCCCGCGCCGCCGTTGCCACCGTCGCCGCCGGGCAGCGCGTTGCCGCCGTTGCCGCCGTTGCCGCCGTTCGCGCTGCCGTTGCACACGCCCGCGCAGATACCGCCCTTGCCACCGTTCGTGCCGTTGCCTCCCGGCTGGCCGGTGGTGCCGTTGCCGCCGTTGGCGCTGCCGTTGCACAGCCCGGCACAGATCCCGCCCTTGCCGCTGTTCGTCCCGTTGACCGACCCGTTGCAGTTGCCCGCACAGACCCCGTCTCCGACGCGGACACTGCCGTTGCCCACCTTGACCCCGCCGAGCGCCGTGCCGCCGCCGAAGCGGCTTCCGCCGGGCCGGATGTCACCGCTGCCGAACCCGGAGCCGAGCTGCTGACCGGTGGGGGCCGCGGTCACGTGGCTCGGCTGCGCCGGCACGGCCGTCGCGGCGGGCACCATCGCACCGGCACCGATCAGAGTCGTCGAGAGGACGAGACCTGCACGGAACTTCCAAGAGCGCATACGCATGAGAATTCTCCCTTGCCGAGAATGTCTTTCGGGGTGTCGGTCAAAGCGGTGCAGAATGCGGGAACCGGTACGGAGGGGCGAGACGGGGCGGGATTATGGTGAGCGGAAAACCGCGGGCCCCGGCCCTCCGAGGGCCGGGGCACCACCTTTCCTTGCCCCTTTCCGTCCCACCCTGTCGACCTCAGGTGGAGGCGAGACTGCTTCCCATCAGGGCGAACCAGTCACCCTGCAGGTACTGCCGCTTCCAGGTGTCGAGCTCCTGGTTCGAGATCTTGTACTTCTTGGCGATCTTCTCCTTCGTCGCGTCCGAGTCGTCGGCCAGCAGGGTGATCACGATGCGCACCTTGTCCACCATCGAAAGTTCCGACCGGGGCTTGTCGGGCAGGTCCTCGAACCGGAGGCAACCCGCGCGGCCGGGCTGGCCGGGCTCGCCCGGCTGACCGGGCCGGCCGCCCTTGCCGCCTTCTCCGCCCTTGCCGCCTTCTCCACCCGCGCCTCCGCTGGGGATGCAGTGCGAGGGCTGCTCGGCGACGGCCGAGGAGCTGACGCCGACCGGAGCGTGTGACTGCGACGCTTGCGCGGCGCACGCCGTGCCCGTGACGAGAGCCAGTGAGGCGGCCGCCAGGACGATCGGACGCTGCCAGGTAGTCGTGAACATGGGGGGTTCTCCGTATCCGTATGCCAAGGACTGTGGGGGGGATGGTTCGGGAGGGTGGTTCGGGAATGTGGTGGGGCTGGGGGTGAGGGTGGGGTGGGGGTGGGGGGGTGGAGGCCAGGGAGGCCTCCACCCCGTCGGTCGGTCCGGGGATTAGAAGATGCTGCCGCCTCCGGCACCACCGCCGCCGCCGGTGCCTCCGAAGAGCCCGCCGAAGCCGCCCAGGCCGCCCTTGCCGCCGTTGCCGCCCTGGAAGACGCCGAAGCCGCCGTTGCCGCCCTTGCCTCCGTTGCCGCCCTTCAGGAGGCCGTCACCGCCGCCGCCGCCGTTGCCGGCGTTGCCGCCGAACAGGCCGGAGCCGCCGTTGCCGCCCTTGCCGCCGTCGCCGCCGATCACGCCTTCACCGCCGCCGCCGCCACCGCCGCCGCCGCCTCCGACGAGGACGCCGTTCCCGCCGGCCCCACCGTTACCGCCCTTGCCACCGGTGCCCAGGACGCTGCCGCCACCGGAGCCGCCGGAGCCACCACCGCCGCCGATGATCCCGCCACCGCCGGCGCCACCGTCGCCTCCGGCGCCGCCGGCGGCCGGGAGAGCGGTAGCCACGTGGGCGGGCATCGGAGCCGCGCTGGCCATGGAGGCCGGGAGGACGACCCCTCCTGCGATCACTGCGGCCGAAGCGGCCAGCGTCGCGAATCGGAAGCCCCGACGGTGCGGACGGACAACATTGTTGGTGCGAATCTTGCGGTTCATGATTTTCTCCTGCTGATTGAGATGAATTATTGAGTGCCCGGGAATTCGGGACGGTGCGGTGATGCCGGTGAGAGGAAGAACCCCTTGGGAGGATGTTCTGTCTCTCTCCTGCTGCCTCGTTTCGTTTCCGGTGAGGCCCGCATCACCAGTAAGCCGGACCGGCACACCAGGGTCACGTTCCGGAAAGTCGGGACTTGACAGCCCTGTCAACGCCGGATAAAAGGCCCGGGCTCCTCATGGGGCCGGGCCCCACCGCTGCGGCGGTGGGGCCCGGCGCACGGGCTGGGGGCACCCTGCTTCACCTATGGAAGGCGGCACGGTGTTCGTAGAGGAAGGCGTCCAGGGTGCGGGGCGGGCGGCCCAGGATGTCGGCGACGGTGCTGGTGGGGGTGTCGGGCCGGGTGAGGGCGAGGCGCTGGATCTCCGTCACGTGGTCGGCGAGCCAGGGGGGCATCTGGGCCTTGTCGATGAGGTGGGCCCGCAGTTCGTCCGGGGTGAGGTCGACGTACCGGATCTGATGGCCGGTCAGAGTGCTGAGCCGTCTGGCGAGTTCGGGGTAGGAGAGGCCGTCGGGGCCGGTCAGGGTGTAGGTGCCGCCGGCGAGGCCGGGCCTGGTGAGGGCGGCGGCTGCGACGTCGCCGATGTCGCGGCAGTCGATGTAGGTGCAGGCCGCGTCGCCCATGGTGCCGAGGATGACACCCTGCGCGACGGTGGGGGCCAGGCGCAGGAGGTTCTGCATGAAGGCGTAGGGGCGCAGGATCGTGTGGGTGAGTCCGCTGGCGCGCAGATGTTCCTCGACGGCGTGGTGTCCGCGGGAGACCGCGACCGGGGAGTCGGGTTCGGCGGCGGGTGCGGAGATCTTGACGAGGTGCCCGATGCCAGCCTGGGCGGCGATGTCGATGACACGGGTTTCGAGCTCGACCTGGGCCGGACTGTTGGCCATGGCGAGGAAGAGCTGGTCGGCGCCCTTGAGGGCCGAGCGCAGGGAGTGGGGGTCGGTGGCGTCCGCGTACTGGACCTCGACGGCCTGTGGCTGCGCTCCGGTGACGCCGGGGATCGGCCTGTGCGGGGTGCGCGTCAGGGCGCGGACGGGTGTGCCGCGTGTGAGGAGGCTGCGGAGCAGGGCGTTCCCGGTCGCTCCGGACGCTCCCATGACGACGATCATCGTGCGCTCATTTCGTGGTGACCGGCTGACGGCGGCGTGAGGGTGCCGCGCCAGCGCAGGGTGACGATGGTGGTGGCGAGGGCTGCGGAGACGGGCAGGTCGATACGCAGGCGCTCCAGCCACGGGGTGGCGGGGACGGGGGTGTGGGCGGGGAGCCACCCGGCGGTGAACCACCCCAGCAAGGCTGCCGCGCCGGCGGTGGTGATGACGAGCGTGAGGGCCAGGGCCAGGAGCGGCGCGGCGGTGGTCCACCGCCGGGGCCGGCCGCCGTGCCGGAGCCAGACTCCGACCAGGAGGGCCACCACGGCGGAGGTGCCGGCGATGGAGGTGCAGGCCGCCACGGCGAGGTCCTGCCGCCCGGTGACGACTCCCGCGGTACCGGCCGTGAGCGCGGGGGCGGCGTAGGCGGTCAGCACCTCGCGCCACAGCGTGAACGGCCGGGCCGGCCGGGAGACCGCATGGTTTCGTCTGGGTCTGTCCTCGGTGACAGGCATGCTGACCTCTTCCATTTGATTAGGGGGCTAACTATCGCCCCGAAAAAAGGGCCCTGCCCAAAGGGCGGGGCCAAGCCGAACGAGAACGGATCAGTCGGCGGGCAGGGCTTCACTGCCCCGCACGACGCGGGCGAGCAGATCCAGGAACACCGCACGTTCCTCAGCGGAGAGCCCGCCCACCATCGACTCGAGCCGCCCGAAATGTTCGGGCGCCATGTCGCGCAGGCGCTGCGCGCCGCGCGCGGTCAGGACGGCCACCGTGGCCCGGCCGTCCTCCGCAGAAGGGCGGCGGGCGATCAGGCCCTCGCGCTCCAGGCCATCCAGCAGGCCGGTCACGGTGGCCCTGGAGACACCGAGGTCGACGGCGAGGTGCGAGGGGGATTTCTCCCCGCCGTGGTCTTCGAGGTCGGCGAGCAGCCGGTAGCGGCCCGTCGACAGCCCGAACCGCGCGAAGTGCGCCTCGGCCGCCCGGCCGACCCTCGCACCCGCCGAGATCAGCCGCACCGCGACCAGCACCGCCTGCGGATCGACCTCCAGGCCGTAGCGCTCGACCTGCCGTGCGGCCTGGTCCAGCGTGGGCGTCTCGCCGTCGATACCGTCCCTCGTCATGCACATAATATGGCGGCTAACTACTTTGGCTGTCAAGGCATCGGTGCGGCTGCTCGGGCCCCAGCCGGCCGGCACTGCCGGCCCCCGCCGACACTCACCGGAACCCTGACTACCAGTCGATCAGCATGACTCCGCTGCTGGCACCGCTGGCCAGGCCGAAGACCGCCGTCCTCGTGCCCGGTTGCAGGCGGCCCTGCTCCCTGGCGAGGGCGAGCTGGAGCGGGAGGGAGCCCGCGCCCATGTTGCCGGTGGTGTGGAAGGCGGGCACGACGGCCTCCTCCCGGACTCCCAGGCGTTCGCAGATCAGGCGGACGAAGGGGACCGACGGCTGGTGGACGCAGACCAGGGGGAAGTCGCCGGGATCGGTCCGCTGCTCCTTCAGCCACTGCCTGGCGTGGGTGTCCAGCCCGAGGAAGGAGGCGCGCAGCCGCTCGGAGTCGATGTGGAGTCCGGCCGGTCGGCCGGGGGCCTGGTGCGGGTTGAACAGGGCCGCGGCGGGCCAGCCCGCGGAGTTCGCCGTGAAGGTGCTGGCGAGGATCCCCGGGGCCTCGCTGCCTTCGACGAGCAGGGCGGCGCCCATGTCTCCGCCGGTCAGGGAGGCGAGTCCGGTGACCAGCTCCTGGGGACCCAGCGACCAGCGGCTGAGCCGGCTCAAGACCTCCCCGCACGCGATGAGCACCCTGCGGTACCGGCCGCAGCGAATGAAGGCGTCGGCGACCTCCAGCGCGTTCAGGACGCCGTTGCAGGCGTTGGACACGTCGAACACCGGGCAGGTGAGGCCGGTTTTCGCCGCGACGACGTGCGCGTTGGCCGGTTCTTGGAGGTCGGCGCTGATGGCGGCGAACAGCAGCAGGTCGATGTCCCCCGCCTCCACCTCCGCTTGCCGCAGCACCTGTTCGACGGCGCGTGCGGCCAGGTCCGACGGCAGGTCCCCGTCCTGAGCGACGACCCGCTCCTCAAGGCCGTACAGCCGCCGCAGGAGCCGGGGCGGGATCCGGGAGCCCGCACTGTGCTCGCGCAGCCGGTCCTCGATGGCCGCGGAGGTCTGCCGTCCGGAGGGCAGGTGGACGGCGACCTCCGTGATACGGCTGAAGGCACTCATGCCGCCACCCGGCCCTTCACCCGACCGCGCTCCGGCCGGTGCTCCGCCAAGGTGCCCAGTGACCCCATCGGTAACGCCATCAGTTCCCCTCGTGCTCCCCGGACGGCCGGGGCACCCTGCGCGCCACCGGCATCCAGTGATCAACGACCGAGGCCGCGTGCAGGTGCGGCACCATGCGCACCGACGCGGACACCGACGCGGAGCGGGAGGGTGACGGGGTGCGGCGCGGGCCGGCGGGCGCCGGACCGTCTCCTATGCTCTGGGCGTGGAGGGATATCAGGCGCTGACGGCATTGATCGAATCGGCCTGGAGGGAGCTGAACAGCTCCGATGTGGGCCACCGGGCCCTCTGCCTCGATGCGGTAAGCGACCTCCTGGAGACGGGCCGTCTGACGCAGGACGACGCCGACCGGATTGTGGAGCGTCTTGTGACCGTCGCACTCTCTGATGAGGGCTACCAGGTGCGGGAGTCCGCACTGCACGCGGTCTGCACAGCCTCCACGCACTACACGCTTCCCTATCGGGTGGTGGAGCCGCTCGCAGTCGGCGCTGATGGCTTTGAACCGATACTCCTGGAGTACGTCCTGGGCGTCCTGGGCTCGACTCACGACCTGGCGGTGCTCCCCATCGTTGAGAGGTTCCTCCAGCACCCCCAGTCCGGTGTCCGCAGAGAGGCGGCGGATGCAATGCGGGAGCTGCAATGGAGCCGGGCATCCCAGGGAGATGCGGGCTAGTGCTGTGGCCGGAAGTCAGCGGCTCGGTCGCTAGGGCAACTGCATGGGGCGGGGCGGACCGCCGACCGGTCAGGGGGCGGCCTCTGCGATGAGGAAGTCCAGGAAGCGGTCGGCCAGCGGTTCGCCCAGGAGCGGCTCAAGGAAGAGGAACTGTCCTTGCGGGTTGACTTCCAGCCATACCGGTTCGCCGTCGGGCGTCAGCTTGATGTCGATGATCCCCATGCGCAGCCCGAGCCGCCGCAGGACGGCCGTGACCCGCCGGGCCAGTGGTTCCGCGACCTCCCACCTGGAGATGGGGACGTTCAGGTCGGGGCGCCAGTCGAGGCTGTCCGTCTCGATCAGCGCCGCGCACATGTCCTCGCCGAAGCAGTTGAGTCTGACGTGACGCCGGCCGGGAATGTACTCCTGGTAGACGGCCGGGCACGCCTGGAAGGACGCTTCGGGGATCGACGAGGGGTCGTCGAGGTACTGGGTGAACATCAGCGGCCCGCTGGCCCCCAGCACCGGCTTGACGATGACCCGCCCGGTGCGGCGGACGAACTCGATCACCTCTTGGCGCGACTGCGACACCAGGGTGCGGGGCACCCGGAAGCCTTCCTCGCGCGCCACGGCGAGCTGGTACAGCTTGTCCGCCGCGCGGTCGGTGGCCTCCGGGGACGACACCCACCGGCCGGTGAAGGCGGCCGCCAGCATGCCCCCGAGTGCTCCACGGCAGTCGTTGTTGACCAGCCGTCGCTCGTGGTCGCTCGCCGCACCGGCGGAGGCTTGCTGGTTCGCCCTCATCCTCCGCCACCACAGCACCGAGACGTCCTCCAGCGCGACCGTGGTCCCGTCGGAGGTCAGCACCGTGGCGAGCGAGTCCCCGTGAGAGCTCCAGCTGAGGCTGCGCTGCCCGCCGATCCGGTCGCATTCGACGACGTGGAACGGTCGGTAGCCGCGGCGGGCAGCGGCCTCGCGGATGGCGAGTGTGTGCAGATCGTCCTTGATCGATACCGTGAGGATCATTACTCGGGACAGTCCACGCAGCAGTCGTCGCTGCACCCGCACGAGCAGGATTCGGATGCCGAGCCCGCCATCTCGCTGGCATCGATCTTCAGACCCGTCGTGGCCCGGACCCCTTCCTCCCACGCCCGCAGGTCTTCAGGGGTCTGCAGGCTGATGTAGGACTCGGGCTGGACGCGCAGGACGACGGGGGGCGCCGCCGCGGCGGACGCGGAAGAGAACTTCGTCAGTCCCTTCCGTTCTTTTTCAACGGGTTCTCCGAGCTTGAAGGAAGCCATCGCGACCATCTCCGCCAGTGCCTGGGTGCCTTGGTGCCTTGCCTTGTTGGTCCATCGCTTTCCCTTCATCACAGCACCGTGAGCCCGTGGCCGCATCCTGAACTAAGCCCGGATTCAACTTCTTTGGCAGGAAGCCGCGGGGTCGGACCGGCCCCTCCCCCGCGCTGCCGTCTGGTACCGCCGGTCGTGATGCGATGCTGGCGGCATGACTGATCAGTGTCAGGTTGTCATCAGCCGCTGGCCACGCCAAAGCCCTTCCGCCGGAACGGGGTTGGCCGAGCTGTTGGCGGCCTACCACCTGCGGACGGAGGCCGAGAAGGGCGCGGCCGTGGCCGACGTGGACGGTTTGCCCGACCGCTACCGGGCGGAGATCTCGGATCCGCGGTCCGCTTTCGCCGACGACGTCGTGATGGTGGCCGCGAGCGGGGGCGCCCTGGTGGGGTGCCTGGTGTTGACCGCCCCCGTGGACGGGCGGTCAGAGGTCAAGAGGATCTGGACCGACCCGGCCTTCCGGGGCCGCGGGATCGCCTCCCGTCTCATCGACGCCGCGCTCGCGCGGTCCGTGGCGAACGGTGTCCGTACGGTGCGGCTGTCGGTGTGGAAGTGGCGGGTGGGGGCCATCGCCCTCTACGAGCGGCTCGGTTTCACCGTCACCGCGTCATGGGACGCGCGCGATCAGCTGGTCTGCATGGAACGCGCCGTGTGAGGCCTACGGCCGCTGCGCCCGCCGCCGGCCCGCGACCGCAGCCCCTCCACTCCCGGGCTGCGCGGCGGCCGTGCGGGTGGCCGGGATCGGGGGGACGATGGAGCGTGTGGGACAGCCCGCGGCCGGATCCGGGCGGGTGGTGGAGGCGGGGTGGAAGGCCGGGGGCGGAAGGGAGCGATCATGCTGGGCGACAGCAAGGCTTTCAGTGGTTTTTCGGTCGACTCGATCGACCACGTGAAGGGTTTCTACGGCTCGACCCTCGGCCTCCGGGTCTCCGAGGAACACGGGATGCTGTTCCTGCACCTCGGCGGTGGCCATGACGTCCTGCTGTACCCCAAGGACAACCACGTCCCCGCGACGTTCACCGTGCTGAACTTCCCGGTGCCCGACATCGAGCAGGCCGTCGACGACCTGGTCGCGCGCGGTGTGGCCTTCGAGCGCTACGAGGATTTCGGCCAGGATGCGAAAGGCATCGCCCGCAACCAGGAAGAGGGCCCGTCGATCGCCTGGTTCAAGGACCCCGCCGGCAATATTCTGTCCGTGCTCCAGGAGGCCGGGACGTAGGCGAACCGTCTGCTGGCCGGCGGCCGGGCCGGCCGGGTCGCAGCAGTTCAACTGCCGTTCACGCCACGCTCGCCGGGCCTGCCGGGTAACCGCCTAGCCTCCCTCTGTCCGTCACCGACCGAGGGGAAGCACCCGGTGTCCTTCACCGACTCCGCCCGCACAGCCGCCCTGCCGTCCGCCGTCACGGCCGCCGCTCTCCTGGCGGCCCTGACCCTCCCGGCCGCACCCGCGCACGCCACCTCACCCTCGCCCTCGGCCTCGGCCTCGGCCTCGGCCACCGTCACCGCGACCGTGGAGACCGCGCCGGTCTCGCACAGCGGGGACGCGGCCGACGACCCGGCGATCTGGGTGCACCCGACCGACCCCGCCCGGAGCGTCGTCATCGGCACCGACAAGAAGGGCGCACTGGAGGTCTACGACCTGGCCGGGGCCCGGATACAGCGGATCAGCGGCGACTTCGGCAACAACGTCGACCTGCGCGGCGACATCGTCGTCTCGGCGGACGACGAGGCCGCCGACGGCAACGGCGCCCTGCACGTCTACCGCATCGACCCCGCGACCCGGAAGCTCACCTGGCTGAAGGACGTTCCCACCGAGGTCACCGCACACGGCATCTGTCTCTACACCTCGCCGGTCTCGGGCAAGCTGTACGCCTTCCCCAACTCCACCTCCGGCCGCGTCGAGCAGTGGGAACTCGCGGTCAGCGGCAACTCGGTGAGCGCGACCTCCGTCCGGCTGTGGGACGCGGGCTCCACCGTCGAGGGCTGCTACGCGGACGACAGCACGGGCAAGCTCTACCTCGGCGAGGAGGACGTCGGCGTGTGGATCTACGGCGCCGAGCCCGCGGCCGGCACCAGCCGCACCCGGCTCGACTCCACCAGCTCCCCCGGCTCCGGCGGACACATCAACGCCGACACCGAGGGCATCACCGCGGCCGGCAACCGGATCTACGTCTCCTCGCAGGGCAGCGACGACTTCACGGTCTACGACCGCACCACCCGCGCCTACCTCGGCCGGTTCTCCGTCGCGGACGGCACCTCGGCCGACGACTGCGAGGACACCGACGGCATCGACGCCACCGCCGCCGACCTCGGCCCGGCCTTCCCGCAGGGCGTCTTCATCTGTCAGGACGGCTCGAACGGAACTCCCGGCGCCAGCGGCAACCAGAACTTCAAGCTCGTTCCGCTCCAGCGCATCACCGCCCAGTTCGGCTGACCCTCCCCCGTGGCAGGGACCTGGGCAGGGGCCTGGACGGCCGGGGCAGGAGCCTAGGCCGCCGGGGCAGGGCCCTGGGCCGTCGCCGTGCCGGTCGGGGCCGGCGTCGGCTCCGGCGTGCAGGTGACCTCGTCGCGCGGCGTGTAGTGGGTCTTGAACTCCTCTCTCTTCACCTCCAGGCCACCCTGCACGAAGACGCGGCCGACGGTCACGTCGAAGCCTTCGAGCGGGGTCTGGACCTCGCAGAGCGGTCCGCTGCCGGTGCGCTGGGCGGGCGGCGTGATGTTCGTGCGCGGCCCCTTGGTCGCGCGTATCTCGTCGTACTTCTTCGTGCCGAGGAGCGTGATGGTCAACGACGTGTCGTTGGATTCGGCCTGGATGTAGAGCGGGTGGCCGGAGTCGTTGATCCAGCGCAGGTCGAGGGTGCCCCAGGCGACCGTCGCCTCGCGGCCTTCGGGGTAGCGCTCGATGTAGAAGGAGTGCGCGCCGTGCTCGACTGGCTTCAGGCCCGCGAAGAACACGGCGTTGTACATGGTGGTGGCCACCGCCGAGACGCCGCCGCCCGGTGATTTCACGTACTGGCCGTTGTTGATCATGAGGCCGTCGACGAAGCCGTTCTCCACGGTGCGTTCACCGACCGTGCGGTTGAAGCTCCACTCCTCCCCGGGCTGGACCACGGAGCCGTTGATGAGCTCGACGGCGCGGCCGATGTTGGTGCTGCGGTACGGGGCGGCCGGGAAGGCGACCGTGAAGGAGGAGACCTTCTCCTTGATGCCCAGGCGCCGCGCTTCGTCGCTCGTGAGGTCCAGCCGGGCCGCCACGGTGGCCACCTCGCCACTGCGGGCCGCGCCGGTGCGGGTCAGCAGGGGCATCACGGCCCGGCCGAGCGCGTTCTCGGTGACCTGGCGTCCCGTGCCGGGGCGGGCGCCACGGGGCCGGGTGGCCGCCGCGATCGGGCGGGCCACGGCCGGGTCGGCGAGCAGGCCCTTGGAATCCAGGGCGGGGGCGAGACGGCCCTCGTCGTCGGACGTCATCGTGAGGTGCTCGCCGAGGACGGCGGGGCTGATGGATATGCGTTCCCCCGCCACGGTGAGCGCGACGGGCCCCGACATCGCCGGCTCCGCGAACTGGCGCATGGCCCGTCCGGTCTCGTCGGCGCCTATCCGCGGCTGGGTGCGCTCGACCGGCATCTCGACCGGGGCGGCGGCCTGCGCCCGCAGGTAGGCGTCACGCAGAGCGGCGATCGCCCCGTCCTCGGCCAAGGCGACGCCCGGGCGGGGGGCGACGGCCTTCGCCGTGCCCTTCTCGAACTCGATCAGTCCGTCGCGGGCGTGCTGCCGGGTGGCCGCCGCGATCCGGTCGACCGCGGCCCGGCCGGTCCGCTCGTCCATGCTGATCGCGGGCTCGACGTCCCGCTCGCCCGAGGTGAAGAGCCTTCCGATGACGGCGACCGGACCGGATCCCGTGTGCACGGCGCGGTCGACGGTCCCGGCGATGTCCAGGGACAGCCCCAGCGCGGCGGGATCGGCCTTCTCGACGTGGTCGCCGATCTTCAGGGCGACCGGCGTCGCGGCGGCGGGTCCCAGCTCCCGGGCCAGCGTCTGCCGGGCCTCGGCCCGGCTCATCCCACCGATGTCCACGCCGCGCACCCGCGTCCCCCGGTCGATGTCGCCACCGGTCACGAGGCCGGTGACGTAGAGACCGCCCAGCCCCAGGACGAGGGCTCCGCCCGCCAACGGCAGAGCCATCCGCCAGCTGGCCGCCTTGCGTGCCCTGCCCGCCTTGTCCGCCGTGCCTGCCCTGCCTGCCTTGCCCGTCAAGCTGCCCACGCGTTCCATGCCTCTCACCGTGGCGCCGACCCCGGTCCAGCAGGTGGCGCTGGCCGCCACAGCAGCCTGAATACGACGATTACGGGAAATAATCATTGCCCGTAATCGGGCGATTCAGGGGCAACTGAGACGGTTCTCACGGTGGGAGCCGATGCGCCCCGCCCCGGTCCGATCCGTTACGGAATGTGACGACGGGGCGCATCGGCCCGGGTCACAGGCGCGCGGCGCGCTGGAGCCGGCCCAGGTCCACGAACTTGAAGTCCGTGTCGGTACGGGCCTCCCCGTCGGGCGCGGTGGTGCCCGGCGTGTTGGAGCCGTCCTGGACGACCAGCAGACCGTTCGGGAACTTGGTACCCAGCGGGGCGCTCATGACGGCGGCCCCGTCGCACACCTCCGAGCCGTCGGGCGCGCCGGGCCGGGTGCCCGCGGCGATGCGGAAGCTGCGCACGTAGGCGTCGCCCCGCTCGCGGTCGAAGACGGCGAAGGTGTCGTCGCCCTGGCTGGAGGCGAGCAGGTAGCCCCCGTGCCCGGGGTGCTGGGGGTCGCGCCAGAGGGTGAGGCCTTCCACGTCGGCGGAGACGTGCCGTCCTCCGAAGCCGGGGTCGGCGCCCGCTTCGCATTCCTCGGTCTGCGGGTTCCAGGTGCCGGGCACCCCGAAGGAGCGGACCTTCTCGATCAGGCGGGCGGGGGAACGCAGGTCGGCGTCGAGCTTCCAGATGCCGACGTCCTCCTGCCCGGCGTAGAGGTCGCCGGTGTCGGGGTCGACGACCATGCCCTCGACCTGGGGCAGCTCGCCCGGTTCGGCGCACGGCGCCCAGGTCGAGCCGTCGGGCAGCGTGAAGGACGAGGGCAGCGAGGTGGTGCGCACCGTGCGGTAGCCGACCTTCCCTCCCGCGGTCGGCAGCAGTTCGGCCAGCGCGAGGGAGGTCGCGTGGCGCCGGCTGGTGAGCGCGAACGAGCGGCCGCTGCGGCGGTCGGTGTAGGCGGCCAGGCCGTAGGCGGTCCGCTGGTCGTTGACCTCGTCCTGACCGGCGGAGAAGACCGGCGGGGCGGCCGCCTCGTCGGTGACGTCGACGAGGGGCGCCGCTCGCCGCTCGGGGTCGATCCGGTAGACGCGCAGCTGGTCGCGGCCTCGGTCGGAGACCACGGCCACGTCGTGGCGACCGTCGGGGAAGCGCAGGCCGGTGATCAGGTCGACGTTGTTGAAGCGTCCGGGCCTGTCTCCGTCCCTCGGCGGGGGCGGGGCAGGCAGGGACTGCACCTGGCGCCCGTCCAGGTCGTACACGCGCAGGCCCCCTCCTTGGCCGTCGCGATCACCAGGCTGCGGTCGGGGTCCTTCGGGTTGCGCCAGATCGCCGGGTCGTCGGCGTTCGCGTGGCCGCCGGCCTCGTCGTCGAAGAGGGAGGGCGTCTCGACGGAGGCCGACACCCGGGGCAGCCACGGCGCCGCGGCGCCGTCCCCGCCGGCGTGCGCCGGTACGGCGATCACGCCCAGGACCACGACCGTCGCAGCGGCCACGACCGGCGTTCGCCTTCTTGCGATCACGCTCATCTTGTCTCCTGCTCCTGCTCCTGAGGTTCCGGGGTGTCCCCCACCGTGGTCCACCGCCGGGTGGCCCCCGTGGAGCAGGCATGACGTGATCATGACCGCGCGGTGAAATCCCGTCCTCCTCCGGGTCACTCCCCCCACCGGCCCCCCGAGCGAGCCGGTGTGTCCCTTGCGGGTCGTGCTCCCGGCGCGGGCTTTCTTAGCGGAACGTTAGATCTGCGTGGCGGACCTTGTCCGGGTGCCACGGCGGACGCATGCTCTGGGCACTCATCAGGGACTTCCGTCTGGAGCCGCCATGTCCTCGTCCGCCGTCATGCCCGAATCACCCGGATCCCCCGGATCGCCGCCGCCCGGGGACGAGCGCAAGAAGCGCCGTCTCGCCCTCGTCGGCGGGTCGCTGGGCAATCTCGTCGAGTGGTACGACTGGTTCGTCTACGCCAGCTTCGCCATCTACTTCGCCGACTCCTTCTTCCCCGGCGACAACCCGACTACGCAGCTGATGAACACGGCCGGCATCTTCGCGGTCGGCTTCCTGATGCGTCCGGTCGGCGGGTGGATCCTCGGCCGCGCCGCCGACCGGCACGGACGCAAGAGCGCGCTCACGCTCACCGTCAGCATGATGTCGGTGGCCGCCCTGCTGATCGCGGTCGCCCCGACCTACGGACAGGCCGGCTACTTCGGCGCGCTGGTGCTGCTGCTGGCCCGCCTGCTCCAGGGGATGAGCATTGGCGGCGAGTACGCGGCCAGCGCCACCTACCTCACCGAGGCGTCGGCCCGCAACCGGCGCGGCCTGGGCTCCTCCTTCCAGTACGTGTCGATGACCTGCGGCCAGCTGCTCGGCCTCGGCATCCTGATCACGCTGCAGCACACGCTCACCACGGCCGAGCTGGAGAGCTGGGGCTGGCGGATCCCGTTCGTCCTCGGGGCGCTGTTCGCGGTGGTCGTCTTCTGGCTGCGGCGCCGGCTCCAGGAGACCGACGCGTTCAAGGAGGAGTCGGCGGGCGAGGACGCGCACGACGACGGCGCGCGCGGCACGCTGAAGGCGCTGTGGCAGTACCGGCGCCAGGCGGGGCTGGTCATGGCGCTCACGCTCGGCGGCACCGTGGCGTACTACACGTACACCACCTACCTCACCAAGTACCTCGTCGGCAGCGCGGGCATGGAGAAGACGACCGCCACGTTGGTCAGCTTCACCGCGCTGACCCTCTTCGCCGTGCTCCAGCCCTTCGCCGGGATGCTGTCCGACCGGATCGGCCGCCGTCCCCTGCTGATCACCTTCGCCGTGGGCTGCACCGTCGGCACCTACCCGATCATGACCGCCCTGGGTTCGGCGTCCTCGTACTGGTCCGCGCTGGGGCTGTCCCTGCTGGCGCTGGTGATCGTCACCGGCTACACCTCGATCAACGCGGCGGTCAAGGCCGAGCTGTTCCCCACCCGGGTGCGCGCCCTGGGCGTGGCGCTGCCGTACGCGATCGCCAACGCGCTCTTCGGCGGTACGGCGGAGTACGTGGCGCTGTGGTTCAAGAGCAGCGGCCACGAGAAGATGTTCTTCTGGTACGTCTCCGGGTGCGCGCTGATCTCCCTCGTGACGTACGTCCTGATGCCGGACACCCGCAACGCGGCGCTCAGCCGCGCCGAGGCGGACGCCGGGCAGGGCAGTGACCAGGACCGGCCGGCCGTGGCTCGCGTAAACTGACCGGCCAGGTCACGGGTCGCGAGTCGCGAGGAAACTGCCCATGCACGCGCTTCTCGTCGAGGACGACGACCGCATGGCCCAGGCCCTCGGCACCGCCCTCGCCCAACGCGGGCACACCGTGCGCCGGGTCGGCCGCGCCCTGGACGCCCTGCGGCACGTGCACGAGGCCGAGTTCGTGCTGCTCGACCTGGGTCTGCCGGACCTGGACGGGCTGGAGTTGCTGCGGCGGCTGCGTACGGTCTGCGACGCGCCCCTGATCGTGGTGACGGCGCGCTGCGAGGAGCGCGACATCGTGCAGGGGCTGCGGGCGGGGGCCGACGACTACGTCGTCAAGCCGTTCCGGATGGCCGAGCTGATGGCCCGCATCGACACCGTACGCCGCCGGACCGGCGTGAACGCGGGCCGTACGGGCGCGGGCCGTACCGGCACGGGTTCCCCGGCCACGGCCCCGGCCACGGGTGGCGGCCCCCGCGTGCGTACCGGGGACGTCGAGGTCGACCTGGCGGGGCGCACGGTGACGGTGGCGGGGGCGCAGGTCAGGCTGACCCGGCGCGAGTTCGACGTCCTGGCGTTCCTCGCCGCCCGCCCGGACCAGGTGCATTCCCGTGAGGAGATCCTGGACCGGATCTGGGGTGACGCCTTCCTCGGCACCTCCCGTTCCCTGGACGTCCATGTGGCGGGCATCCGCGCGAAGACCGGCCGCTCCGGCCTGGTGCGCACCGTCCGCGGCTTCGGCTACCAGCTCGGCTCGCCGGCCGCGGGCGAGCGGTGGGACGGCGAGCGGGACGCTGAGCGGGACGGCGAGCGCGGGCACGGGCGGGGCGGCGAGCGCGAGCGCGGGCGGGGCGGCGAGCGATGAGACGCAGGCTGCTCGCCGTGCTGATGGTGCTCATGGGGGTGGCGGCGCTGCTCCTGTGCCTCCCGCTGGCCGATGCCTACGCGCGGGGGCGCACGGAGCACCTGCTCCTCCAACGGCGGTCGGAGGCCGTGCGGTTCGCCGATCTGGCCGACCGGATGCGCACCGAGGCGGACCGGGCGGAACTGTCCGCCGAGATCGGACGGTACGCCCAGCTGTACGGAGCCGGGGTGGTCGTGGTGGACACCGCCGGAGCGACGCTCGCGCGGGCCGGAGCCTGCGCGGAGCCCTCCGGGGACGCCCTCGGCCGCGCCCTCACCGGCCGTTCGACCGACCGGCTGCCCGCCCTGCACCCCTGGGGCCCGAGGACCGTCGTGCTCGCGGAGCCGGTGGGCCGGGACGAACGGGTCAGCGGGGCGGTCCTGTTGACCGTACCCACCGGTGCCGCCCGCCGGGACGTGACGGTCCGCTGGTCGCTCATCGCCGCGGGGGCACTCGCCGCCTTCGCGGCGGCCGCCCTGGTCGCGGCGGGGATCACGCGCTGGCTGATGCGCCCGGTCCTGGACCTGGACCGGGCGGTGGAAGGGCTCACCGCGGGCAGCCTCCAGGCACGGGCCGTCTCCGACACCGGGCCGCCCGAACTGCGCCGTCTGCGGCAGCACTTCAACACCATGGCGGAGGCCGTGGCCGACTCCCTCGTCCGCCAGCGGGACTTCGTCGCCGACGCCTCGCACCAGCTCCGCAATCCCCTGGCCACCCTGGTCCTCCAGCTGGAGAACGTCGAACCGCACCTCGCTCCCGGGCCGGGCCGCACCGAGCACACCCGTGCGCTGGACGAGGCGGAGCGCCTGGAGGAGCTGCTCGACGGCCTGTTGGCCCTCGCGCGGGTCGAGTCCGGTACGGACGGGCTGAGCGAACTGGACGTGTCCCGGACGGTACGGGAGCGGGTGAGTGCCTGGAGTCCCGTCTTCCGCGGCGCGGGACTGGAGCTGACGGCCGTCGTCGCAGAGGACGTGCGCGCGTGCGGCCTGCCCGACGCGGCGGGCCGGATCCTGGACGCGCTCCTCGACAACGCCGTGAAGTTCGTACCGCCCTCGGGCCACGTCGAGGTGCGCGCCACGCGCGCGGCGGACGGCAGCGCCGCCGTACGGGTCGCCGACGACGGCCCGGGCGTGCCGCCGGAGCAGTGGGCGCTGCTGCTCCGGCGTTTCGCACGGTCGCCCGAGCACCAGAACGTCCGTGGCAGCGGCCTGGGACTGGCCATCGCCGACGAGATCGCCCGCGTCAGCGGCGGTCGGCTCGGCGTCAGCGGCAACGCCCCGCACGGGCTGGTCTTCGAGCTCCGGCTCCCTTCTCCCCCGCCGTGACTGGCCGGCGATTGCGAGAACCTGCCGTTCAGCCGGTACGGAGCCTTCCGTTCAGCCGTACACCGACCGGTAGTGGGCGACCGCGCCCGGGTGGAGCGGTACCGTGCCGGTCGAGATGGCGAACCGAGGCTCCAGCCGCGCCCCGGCGGTCACTTCCCCCAGCAGGTCCCGCCACCGCGCGAACACCACCCGCAGCAGTTCGCGTACGGCGCTCCCCGGTACGTCCTCCCGTGCCAGGAGGTAGTTGCCGACCCCGAGGGTTCCCACCGGCTCCGCCAGCCCGTACACCCCCGCCGGAAGTGTGACCGCCGTGTACACCGGGGCGTAGCGCTCGCGCAGCGGTCCCACGTAGTCGTCCAACGGCAGGAACCGCAGGGGCAGTTCGCGTGCCAGCTCCGACAGTGCCGGCGTGGGCACGCCCCCGGACCAGAACAGCGCGTCGACCGTGCCCTCGCGCAGGGCCCTCACCGAGGGGGCCAGACCCAACCACCGCTCGTGCGCCGGCGCGGCTCCGCCCCTGAGCCCGGCCGCCTCCAGGACACGCTGCGCCACCACCTGCACGCCTGACCCGGCCGCGCCCGCCGCGACCGGACGTCCGGCGAGGTCCCGCACCGACCGCACGGGCCCGCCCGCCGGGACGACGAGGTGCGTGTAGTTCACGTAGACCCGGGCCAGCGCCGTCACGGCGGCCGGACGGGAGAACGACTCGCGCCCCAGCACCGCGTCCTCGGCCGCGTCCGCCATGGCCAGCGCCAGCTCCACCGACCCCTCGTCCAGCTTGCGCAGGTTGTTCACGCTGGCCGCGGTGCTCACCGGCACGATCTCCAGCCCGCGGCCGCTCGCGGAGGCCGCCTGCGCCAGTGCTTTCCCGAACGCGTAGTACGGACCGCCCTGCGGCCCCGTGGCGAGCCGCAGCCGCCGCACCGGGCCGGGGCTCCCGGCGCATCCGGCCAGGGCCGCCGCGCAGGCTCCGAGCCCGGCGCCCATCACATCCCGGCGGCTCACCCCTGCGCTGGTCACGACGCAAGACTAGCCGGGCCCGCGCGGGCCGTGACCTGGAAGACGCCTTTCGTTCACCTGGGCGCCATCTCCTCGTCACCGGGACGGCCGCTCCCCTGACGGTCCGAAAGATGCCCCCGGCAACTGTCCTGTCCGAGGGGTGAGTTACTGCCGGGAACTAATGGAACGTCGCGCACCGGTCATGTAGCTTTCCGTCACGTCGCCGCCACACCCGGGGCACAGGGCCCCATGGGACTTGCGGCGCAAAGGACCCGACACCTGTTGACGACAGCAACCGAAGTCTTCACAGTCCGGCCGTACACCCCGCATTGCGAAGTGATTCACACCGAGGGTGACCATGCGGTCATCGGCATCTCGCCGGGGAACAGCTACTTCTCCGCCCAGCGCGTCATCGACCTCGCCCAATGGGGCATGCGCAACTTCGCGCAGGTCGACCTGATCTACACCGACCTGCACGTGGCAGAGATGTACGAGGCCCTCGGATACGGCGAGGACGAGGCGCGACGCAAAGCGGTGAAGAACCTGCGCGGCGTCCGCGCCAAGGTCAACAACGCCGCCGCCGAGGCCGACCCCACCGGCGTCCGCCTCCGCGCCCGCCCGATGTCGGCCCTCACCGACATCCCCGCCTACCGGGCGCTGCACAGCCACCTGCTCAACCTGATCGACACCGACCCGGAGTTCCGCACCACCTGCAACTCCCTGGTCGACGCGTTCCTCTCCTCAAAGGTCCTGGACGGGAAGACCGCCACCACACGACAGCGCGACGTCTGCCTCCAGTACGTCTGCGCCGAAGCACCGCTCTTCCTCGACACGCCGGCCATCCTCGGCGTGCCCTCGTCCCTCAACTGCTACCACCAGCTCCTGCCGATGGCGGAACTGCTCTACTCGCGCGGATCGGGTCTGCGCGCCTCGCGCAACCAGGGCCACGCGATCATCACCCCCGCCGAAGGAGACTTTGATGCCCACTGACACCCTGCTCGACTTCCCCTTCTCCGCACGCGGCGACCGGCTTCCCCCCGAGGTCGAAGAGCTCCGCACCGAGCCGGTCAAGCGGGTCCGCACGATCGCGGGCGACGAAGCCTGGCTCGTCTCCTCCTATGACCTGTGCAAGCAGGTCCTGGAAGACCCCAGGTTCAGCCTGAAGGACACATCGGCCCCCGGGGTGCCCCGCCAGTACGCGCTGACGATCCCGCCCGAGGTCGTCAACAACATGGGCAACATCACCGGCGCCGGACTGCGCAAGGCCGTCCTGAAGGCGATCAACCCCAAGACCGACGGCCTCACCGGCTGGATGCGCGACCACGCCGCCGCCCTCGTCGACGGCCTCCTGGCCCAGGGTGCGCCCGTCGACCTGCGCGGTCAGTTCACCAACCCCTACGCCGAGAACCTCCACTGCCGGATCCTCGGCGTACCGCAGGCCGACGCCCCGCGCCTTGCCGCGAGCCTCGACATCGCGTTCATGAACTCCGCCTGCCCCGTCACCGGCGCGAAGCTCAACTGGGACCGGGACATCGCGTACATGATCGAGCGCCTCGACGACCCGACCACGACCGGGCTCATCGCCGAACTCGCCGCCCTGCGCGAGGACCCCGACTACGCCCACCTGACGGACGAGATGCTCGCCACGGTCGGCGTCACACTGTTCGGCGCCGGCGTCATCTCCACCATGGGCTTCCTCACCATGGCGATCTTCTCGCTCCTGCAGAACCCCGACGTGTGGGAGCAGCTGCGCAAGGCGCCGGAGAAGATCCCCGCAGCCGTGGACGAGCTCCTGCGGGTCAACCTGTCCATCGCCGACGGGCTGCCCCGCCTCGCCCTTGAGGACCTCACCCTGGGCGATGTCGAGGTGAAGAAGGGCGAGCTCCTCCTGGTCCTGGTCGAGGGCGCCAACACCGACGCGGCCGTGTACCCGGACCCGCACGTCGTCGACATCGACCGGGAGAACGCCGGGACGCACCTGTCCTTCGGCGGCGGACAGCACTACTGCCCCGCCACCGCCCTCGGCAAGAGGCACGCGGAGATCGCCATCGAGGTGCTGCTGGAGAAGATGCCCCAGCTGCGGCTCGCCGTGCCGGTCGACCAGCTGGTCTGGCGCACCCGCTTCATGAAGCGCCTGCCCGAGCGCCTGCCCGTGCTCTGGTAGTCGCGCCGGCGCGGACCGCGACGGCCCCGGCCGGATGCCCCGGCCGGAGCCGTCGCCCCTCCCGCTCGGCCGGGGGCCCGTCACTCCAGGAAGGCCGCCACGGCCGCCGCGAACCGTTCGGCGTCGTCGACCCACGGGTAGTGGGCCGCCCCCGGCTGTACGACGAGCGTGGCAGCGGGGAAGAGCGCGGCGCACTCGGCCACCGTCTCGGGCGGGCTGTTCAGGTCGAACTCCCCTGCGAGCAGCAGTACGGGCGCCCCGCAGGCGGCGAGCGCCGCGCGCGTGGCCCGCGGATCGAAGGCGCCCTCGGCCCCGAAGAGGGCGACGGCCTCCATGTTGCGCGGCCGGCCGGCTGCCTGGTGCTGCCACGCCGCGGCGTCCCAACGGCCGTAGAAGAAGGGGTTGATGGCGTCCCAGTCGCTGCCCGCGCCCTCGGTGATGGCCTCCAGCGCGGCGAACGCCGCCGGGTACCAGGGCTCGCCGCTGCGCAGCCGGGCGAGCTTGCGCCGGGTCTCCCCGGAGATGTCCAGGCCCACCGCCCGCATCCCCGGGGTGATCAGGGCGAGCTTGCGGACGTTTCGCGGGTGGCGGGCGGCGTACTGCGTCGCGAGGTTCGCGCCCGCGCTGTGGCCGAGCAGGTCGGTCCGGGCCAGGCCGAGATGCGCGCGCAGCGCCTCGACGTCGTCGACGAGGCGGTCACAGCGGTAGGAGGAGGTGTCCTCGGGCACCGCGGAGCGGCCGGTCCCGCGCAGGTCCAGAGTGATCAGCCGACGGTGGGCGGACAGCCCGCCGAGGTCGCCGAGGTAGGCGGAGTCGGCAGGACCTCCCGGGATGCACAGGACCGGGCCGCCGTCCCCCTGGACGCGGTAGGCGAGACGGGTTCCGTCGGATGCGGTGAAAGTGGGCACGGGCACGGATCCTGCCAGCCATAACCGAGTTGTACAACCAGGTTATGAAGGGGGTCCCGCTGGTGTATAACCGAGTCATGGCAGGCGAAGAGCGCGCGCACCCCCGGCCCGGCACGCTGACCGAGCAGCAGGCCGAGCGGATGCTCGCCGACATGAACGAGGTCATCCGCGCGGGCGAGGAGATGCGCCGGCTGCGCTCCGAGATGATCAGGATGTTCGTCGGCTTCGGCTGGACCCAGGACAAGATCGCCCGGATCACCGACATGAGCCAGCCCGCCGTGTCGAAGCAGGTCACGAAGTACCGGAGCGAGGACCCGCTCCCCGCGCCGGTGCTCTCGCTCGACCAGCACGACGCCCCCTGGCTCGAAGGCCGCCTCTGGGCTCTCGCGGAGGAGGTCGCCGATGCCTTCGACGGTGCCCGCTGCGCCCGCTGCGTCCATGCCCTCGCCCGGGGGCGCAGGCGCTTCACGCCCCGGAACGTCGACGAGCTGCGGCGCCTGCTCGAAGAGGACCTGAGGATCCACCGGGCCGAGATGCCCGACCGGTACCGGGACGTCTACGACGAGATCAGCCGCGGCCTCGACGTCCCCTCGAAGGCGAGCGCCACGGCGGCGGCTCCCGCCTCCGTACGCCGAGCCCTCGCCCACCAGATCCAGCGCGATGTGCTCGGGGACGGCGGGTAGGCGGTCTCTTCCGGCCAGGCGCGCTCTCCCCCTTCCGGCGACGGATCGCCCCGTCCATCATCGGTGGCGACATCGCGCTGAAGGTGGTGTCACGCGCACCACCCCGATTCGACCAAGGGGAAGAGCCACATGCGAAGCCGTGTCCGCGCCACCCTCGCCACCAGCCTCGTCGGCGCCACCGCCGCTCTCGTCGCCCTGGTGGCGCCCGGGACCGCCAACGCCGCCCCGGTGAAGCTCAGTCACGCGACGGCCGTAAGCCAGCTGAGCGCGGCGGGCGGGATCAGCCTGTACTCGAGCGGCGGGTGCAGCAACCGGTACGTCAGTACGTGTACCTCCCTGGAGCAGGTCAACGCCGCCAGCATCAACGACACCATCACCCTGCGCCGGGCGAGCGGCTGCACCCTGACGATCACGGGCGGGACCGAGGTGGGACACGCCTCCGGCACCTACAGCCACTGGAACGGCTACAAGATCGACTTCAGCCCGACGACGTGTGTCAGCAGCTACGTCACGAGCAGTTTCACGCGGATCACCAACCGCAGTGACGGCGCCGCCCGTTACCGGTCCGCCGCGGGCAACGTCTACGCCCGGGAGAGCAGTCACTGGGACGTCACCTTCTGCGGGGGCAGCTCGGCCTGCACCGCGGCGGCCAGCTCCTGACCGCTGACGCGCCCACGACGGTGGGGGCGTCAGCGGCGCCCCCACCCCCGGCGCACGGCCTCAACGCTCTTCCAGCACCGCCCGGATCACGTGCCGGGCGTTGCGCGCCATCGCCTCGTTCGTGCCGCGGTAGTACGGCAGCGCGATCAGCGCCTGCGAGAGCGTCCTGACGCGGCCGCGCGCCCAGGTCGCGTCGTCGACGCCCAGCCGCTCGCGGAAGACCTCCCTGGCACCGGCGGGCAGCAGGTTCCACGCCGGGAACAGGTCACAGGCCGGATCGCCCAGCCCCGTGCAGCCGAAATCGATGACCGCGGTCAGCCGGCCGCCGTCCACCAGGAGGTTGCCCGGCATCAGATCGGCGTGCAGCCACACCGGCGGTCCCTCCCAGGCCGGGGCACGCAGCGCGTCCTCCCACGCGGCGGCCGCGGCGTCGCAGTCGACGCCCTCCTGCGGGATCCCGCGCAGCTCCGCGATCGCCGCCCGGGTGGCCCCGTCGAGGGAGGCGAGCGGCCCGCCGCGATGGGCCCGGGGCGCCCCCGGCAGGGTGACGCCGCGCATGGCCGTCACGAACCCGGCCAGATCCCCGGCCAGCAGCGCGGGTTCGCGCAAAGCGCCCGCCTGCGGGTTCTCCCCCGCCAGCCACCGGCAGACCGACCACGGCCACGGATACCCCTCACCCGGCTCCCCGGCGCCGAGCACCTCGGGGATCGCCGTGGGCAGCCGGGATGCCAGACGCGGCAGCCACTCCTGCTCCATCGCCACGTCCGGGGCGCCACCCTTGACGAGCGGCAGCCGGACGACCATGTCCCCGCCCAGCCGGTACATGCCGTTGACCGTGCCACCGGACGCGATCCGCGTCACCGGCAGCGCGGCCCACTGGGGGAACTGCCCGGCGATCAGACGGCGTACGAGGTCCTCGTCGACGGGGTGCGTGCCGCGATGCATCGGTCCGGTGCTCATGCCGGTGCTGTCGGTGCTCATCTCCTCGCTCATGCCCGTGCTCATGGGCGCCGAGCGGCGGGGCCGGGCCGCCGGTCGGTCACGGCCGGTCATGCCAGGCGAAGGCCGCGATCCGCCAGCCCTCCGGCGTGCGGACGAACTGGATGGTCTTGGTGCCCGCCCCCTCGAAGGGCTCCCCGTCCAGGATCCCGGACTTGCGGTATTCGCCGAACCGCGAGGCGACGTCGCCCGCGATCTCGGTCCGCTCGGAGGTCTCCCACTCGCAGAACTCGGCCAGCCGTCCACCGGCCAGCAACAGCTCGCGAGGCGCGATGAACTCGTCGACCGTGTAGACGGTGAACTCCGGGCCGGTCTTGACGATCACGCCGCCCGGGACCATCAGCCGGCGGATCCGGGCCACGTCGGCGCTCGCGCCGCCCCGGTTGTCGAAGGCGCCGAAGAACTCGGCGGTCAGCGCATCGATCTCGACCTTGGACATGGCGCGACGGTAACACCCGCGCGAACGCGGGGTCTTGGCGGCCCAACCGGTACGGGCCTGCGGTACGGGCCTGCGCTCACCCGGGGCGGCCCCCGGCTGCCTCCCCGCGCCGGCGCCGCGCGACCGCCGTGGCGTACAGCAGGTGGACGATGGCCTCGGCGGCGAGGATCAGGACCACCAGCCAGGGTGCGAGGTGGTCGGCGCCGAGCACGACGAGCAGCGGGACGGCGATGCCGGGCACGGCCCACAGCGCGACGCTGCCCACGGGCCGGCCGAAGCGCAGCGCGATGCCGGCGTGGGCCGCGTGGTAGAGGGCGAGCCCGCCGGCGAGCGCCCAGACGGCGCCCCGCGGGAGATGCGCGTGGCCGGCCTCCTCCACGGCGGTGGCCAGCCCGGCGGCCATGCAGATGACCGCGGCGGTGACGAAGAAGTGCAGGAAGCCGGCCACGTCGCGGGCCAGCAGATAGGCCCGGTTCCCCGCGGCGGAACCGAGCATCAGCTCCGCGGAGGTCGCCCCGAAGTCGAAGTACGACCACCACAGCGCGGCGAGCAGCACGAAGCCCAGCGCGGCCACCACCCCGGCGCGCGCCGTCCACGCGTGGTCGGTCGAGGTCACCAGCGCGATCACCGACTCGCCGAGCACGATGATGACGAACAGCCCGACCCGCTCGACCAGATGACCGGTGTGCAGCCGGCCGGGGATCCCGCGGCCCCGTGCGCTCAGCAGCAGCACCATCTCGGCGGCGAGCAGCGCGGCCCAGACCGGGTACCGCCAGGGTGTGGGCACGGCCGCCGATCCGGCCCAGAGCACGGCGGAGAACAGGCAGTAGCTGAGCGGCCGCCATCGCGGGATGCGAAGGGGATCCGGAAAGCGGGTGGCGGGCCACCACAGCCCGAGCAGCACGAGCCGGGTTCCCCCGTAGCCCAGTGCGTACGCCGCCGCGCGGGCGCCGTCGCTGTCGGCCTGCGGCACGGCGGCGGCCATGACGGCCAGGCAGAGCATGGCCGCCAGCATGAGCAGGCGGCGGCGCGGGCTGTCGGCCGGGAAGAGGTTCGCGGAAACCGTGAGGTTGATCCACATCCACCAGGGCGGGAAGTACAGGGCCAGGAAGACGGCGAAGTCACGCAGCCCGGGGTCGCCGTGCAGCGAGTGGGAGAGCTGCGAGGCGAACGCGACGAAGACGAGGTCGAAGAACAGTTCCAGCCAGCCGGCGTGCCGGCCCTCGTGCACAGCGCCGGGCACCGCCGGTGTGACCGGCGTACTCATCGGGCCGCGATGACGTCGCCGGAGCCGGTCCGGGCGCCGCCGGCCTGCTGGGATCCCTGCGACCAGTCGTTCACAGCCCCACTATCGGCCTCCCACCACCGCACCGGAGCGTTACGACACGACGCTGCGAGCCCGCACCCGAACCGGCTGGTGCGCGCGCGGGGCGGCGGGCGGCGCGGTACGGCTCCCGGCAGGGGCACGGCGTAACGTGATCGTCATGTCAGAAACGTATAAGGAAGCGGCGGGTCTGGCACTGGTGGGTGCCGTCCGGTGGGCCATACCTTGATCACATCGAACGGCGCGGCCGCGCCCCGACGAAGGAGAACCACCATGGTCAACGACCCGAGCCCCGATTCCGCCCGGCTCGGCCTGCACATTCGGCTCGAAGCCAAGCCGGAGCACGCCAAGGCCGTCGAGGAGCTGCTCACCGGAGCCCTCGCGCTGGCCCAGGAGGAGGAGTTCACCACCGCGTGGTTCGCCCTGCGGCTCGGACCGACGACCTTCGGCGTCTTCGACGTCTTCGGCAACGAGGAGGACCGCACCGCGCACCTCCGGGGCAAGATCGCGGCCGCCCTGCTGCAGCAGGCCCCGCACCTGCTGGCCGCGGCGCCCGAGATCCTCCCGGTGGACGTCCTGGCGGCCAAGCTGGCCTGGAGTCCGCGGCCGTAGGGCTCCCGTGGAACCGTCCGGGTCAGAGGTCGATCCAGTAGCGCCGTTTGGGACCGATCAGGGTCTCGCGGACGTCTTCCAGGACTCCGCCGTTGCGCTCGATCGTGCGGATCGACGGTTCGTTGCCGGGGTCGCAGGTCAGCAGGACCCGGTCCATGCCCAGCAGGCGCGCCTCGTGGAGGGCGGCCGCGAGGGCCCAGGTGGCGAGGCCGCGGCGGCGCGCGGAGGGCCGGACGCTGTAGCCGATGTGGCCGCCCGCGTCGAGGAGAAAGCCGTTCAGGTAGTGCCGCAGGTCGATGGCGCCGAGGTAGGTGTCGCCCTCGGCGATCCACCAGTACGTCGCGTGGACCCGGCCGTGTTCGACCGGCAGCCTGCGGTCCCCGTAGCCGTGCAGTCGCTCCACCCAGGCCGCGAAGCCCTCCGGACTGTCCACGTCGTCCTCGGAGCCGAGCCCCGCGCCGTCCATGGGGGCGTCGGCGCCCCATTCCTCCTGCGCGCCCAGCCAGGAGCCGTGCAGGCGGGACGTGGGTGCGATGAGCTCGGGCATACCTCGGACCCTAACAGTCCGATCATCGGACCCACCGGCTCGTCCCCGGGCGGGGCCCCCGCGCACCGGGTCATCCCCGAGGCGGACCGTCCTCGGCCGTCGCCTCCGGTAGGGCCGTCGCGCGGGCGATGACCAGCGCGACGTCGTCGTGGTCGTCGGGGCGGCGCAGGGAGTCCAGGAGCCGGTCGCAGGTCTCCTCCAGCGGGCGTGCGGTGTCGGCGAGCAGATCCAGCAGCAGGTCGAGCCGTTCGTCGATGGGCTGGTCCCGGGTTTCGACCAGGCCGTCGGTGTACAGGACCAGCTGGTCGCCGGGCTCCATGCGCACGGTGGTCGCCTCGAAGGGGATGCCGCCCACGCCCAGCGGGGCCCCGGTGGGCAGGTCGAGCAGCTCAGGGGTGTGGCCGGGGCGGATCAGGACGGGCGGCAGGTGTCCGGCCACGGCCACCCGGCACTGTGCGCGGTGCGGGTCGTGGACCACGTAGACGCACGTGGCGATGGTCTCCTCCAGGGCGGCGGTGGTGCGGTCCAGCTGCTGGAGGACCTGGGTCGGGTCGATCGCGAGTTCGGCGAGGGTGCGGGTCGCGGTGCGCAGTTGTCCCATGCTGGCGGCGGCGTTGATGCCGCTTCCCATGACGTCGCCGACGACGAGCACGGTGGTGTCGTCCGGCCCGGCGATGGCGTCGAACCAGTCGCCGCCGATCTCGCTGCTGGCCGCGGCGGGCCGGTAGCGGTAGGCGACTTCCAGGCCGGGCGTGGGCGGCGGGTGGTGCGGCAGGAGGTGGTGCTGGAGGGCGAGGGCGGTGTGGTGCGCGTTGCGGTACCAGCGGGCGTTGTCGATGCACACGGCGGCGCGGGCGGCCAGCTCGCCCGCCAGCACGATGTCGTCGTCGTTGAAGGGCAGCGGGTTGCGGGTGCGCTTGAGGTCGAGCGCGCCGAGCACCTCCCCGCGGGCGATGAGCGGCACGGCCAGGTACGAGCGCAGGCCGGCGCGGCTCAGGAGGTCGGCGGCGGTGCTGTCGCGGGCGATGCGGGAGATGTCCCGGGCCTGCACGTGGGCCACCATGACCGGATGGCCGGTCGTCACGGACTGGGTGACCAGCCGGTCCGCGGCGTACCGGGCGATGTCGCCCGGGGGGTCCGCGGCGCGGACGGCCTCGCTGGGGAACGCGGCCGCGACGGCCAGGGCGCGGAACACCGCGGGCTCGTGGGCGGACGACCTGAGGGTCGGGCGGCCTTCGAGGACGGAGTCGAGGATGTCCACGGCGGCGATGTCCGCCAGCTCGGGCACGACGACGTCGGCGAGCTCCCGGGCGGTCTGGTCCAGGTCGAGGGTGGTGCCGATGCGGACCGTGGCGTCCGCGATCAGGGCGAGGCGCCTGCGGCTGCGGGCGATCTCGATGGCCGCCTGGTGACTCTGGGTGACGTCGACCACGGAGGTGGCCAGTCCGAGCACCCGCCCGGTGGCGTCCTCCAGCCTGTAGTACGACACCGACCAGGCGTGTTCGGCGCGGTCCCCCCGCTGGGTGCGGCCGGCCGTGAACTGTTCGAGCAGCGGCGTACCGGTGGCCAGGACCTGGCGCATCGCCGACTCGGCGGCCTCGGCCTCGGCGTCGTCGAGGAAGGACAGGGCCTCGCGGACCCCGCGGCCGATGTGCTGGGAGGCCGGCAGCCCGTTGATCCGTTCCAGCGTCGGGTTGACCAGGACGTACCGCAGGTCCGTGTCCAGGACGGCGAGGCCGATCGGGGACTGGGCCACCAGGCGCGCGGACAGCGCCAGGTCCCGCTCCAGTTGCCGCAGCCTGGTGCGGTCGGTCGCGATGCCCAGCGCGTACAGCTGCCCGCGCTCGTCGAGCAGCCGCATGTTGCGGAATTCCACCAGGCGCGTCGAGCCGTCCTTGTGCCGGACCGGGAAGGCTCCCGCCCAGTCCCCCGCGCCTCCCATGACCCGGGCGAACAGCTCCGTGAGCAGGCCGACGTGCTCCTTGGAGGCCAGCAGCCCGGCGGCGGGCCGGCCCAGTGCCTCCCGTGCCGTCCAGCCGAACAGCTGCTCGGCCTGCGGGCTCCACAGCGCCACGCGCCCTTCGGCGTCGAGGACGACAGCGGCGACGTTCAGCACGTCGAGCAGCCCGCTCGGCGGCGAGACCTCGGCGTCGGCGGGCGGCCGGCTCAAGGCGGGCCAGGCCCCACCGGCCCCCACGCCGTCGATCGCACCCATCGAGGAGGCTCCCTTCCGTCGCCTTCACCGTCGCCGTCGCATCGCCGTCGCCACCGCGGTCGGCCCGGCGCCGCGCCGCCCGCACGGGCCCTGTGGGGGGTCCGAGACGGCCGGCTATCTCTCATGGTCCCTCCGAACCCGCCCGGGAGCGTCCGGAGCAGCTCCGGCCCGCTCCGGCCGGGGCGGGCGCCCGACCCCGTAGTCTCGGCGGATGGCGAAATACTTCGATGTGCACCCCGAGAATCCTCAGCGTCGCACCATCGGCAACGTGGCCGACATCATCCGCTCCGGCGCGCTCGTCGCGTACCCCACCGACTCCTGTTTCGCGCTGGGGTGCCAGCTGGGCAACCGGGACGGCCTCAGCCGGATCCGGTCGATCCGCAACCTCGACGACCGTCACCACTTCACCCTGGTGTGCCAGAACTTCGCCCAACTGGGTCAGTTCGTACACATCGACAACAAGGTGTTCCGGGCGATCAAGGCGGCGACGCCGGGAAGCTACACCTTCATCCTCCCCGCGACGTCGGAGGTGCCGCGCCAGCTGCTGCACCCCAAGAAGAAGACGGTCGGTGTCCGGATTCCCGACCACGTCGTCACTCAGGCCCTGCTCGCCGAGCTCGGTGAGCCGCTGCTCTCCACCACCCTGCTGCTGCCCGACGAGGAAGAGCCGATGACCCAGGGCTGGGAGATCAAGGAACGGCTGGAGCACGAGGTGGACGCCGTGCTGGACTCGGGTGACTGCGGCACCGAGCCGACCACGGTCATCGACTTCTCCGGCGGCGAGGCCGAGATCGTCCGCCGCGGGGCGGGCGACACCAGCCGCTTCGAGTAGCCGCTCGGAGCCGTCCCGGGCCGTTCCCCGGCCGCTGTCGGGCCGCTCTCACGTTCCCACGGGCACGTCCGGGTGGAGGCCCAGGTACCGGTACGCGCCGCTCTCGGCCCGGTAGAGGTGGCCGAGGCGGTTTCCGGTCAGGACGTGGGTGCCGGTGTCGAAGGCCAGCGGTTTGGCCAGGCCCTGATGGGCCGTACGGAAGACCCGGCGGGTCAGGGCCGCGCGGTCGCGACCCTCGTCCGCCAGGCCGGTCAGGGCCGCGGCCAGCAGGCCCACCGCGTCGTACGCCTCGGTGGCCCAGCGGGCGGGCGGCTCCCCGTATGCGGCCCGGTGCGCGGCGACGAACGCGGCGGCTTCCGGTACGGCCAGCGGGTCGGTGAACAGCGCGCTGAACACCCAGCCCTCGGCGGAGGGGCCGGCGTCCGCGAGGAAGGCCGGTTCCATCGCGTACTGGGTGGCGACGCGCGGCCCCTGGAACCCGGCTCCGGTCAGCTCGCGGGCCAGCCGGGCCGCGCGCTGCGGCGAGGTGCCCGCGTAGACGACGGCCTCGGCGCGGGCCCCGGTCAGCTCGCGTACGGCGCCGGCGAAGTCGGAGCTGCCCGCCGGCATCCGGTGGACGCTGAGGGTGCCCATGGAGGGCGGGGTCTGCTGGAGGGAGCGCACGAGCGGCCAGGTGGGTTCGCCGCCCTCCACGTCCTCGACCAGGGCGGTGCGGCGGACGGGCCGTACGCGGCTGAGGTAGTCGAGCACCGGGAGGGCGAGCTTCTCCCCCGACGGGCGGGTGGCGCACAGCGTCCGCCACTGCGACTGGGCGGTCTCGGTGCTGTCGACCGACACCAGCAGCAGGGCGAGGTCCGCCGCGGCGCAGGCGGCGGCCAGCGCGGGCACGGCGGCGTCCGTGGTGGGACCGGTGAGGGCGAGCACCGCGGGGTCGGCGAGCAGCTCCTTGGCCACCTGCGCGGCGCGCGCGGTGTCGCCGCCGTCGTCGGCGACGCGCAGGGCCAGCCGGAACGGGGCGTCCTTCCGGTGGTTGTGCTGGTCCACGGCCAGCTTCATGCCGCGCTCGTGCGCCTGGCCGGCCGCCTTGCCGGGCCCGGTCAGGTCGGCTTGCAGGGCCAGGGTGAGCGTGGCGGGATCGCGGGCCGGCGGCGGCGCGGCGCCGTCCTTCCCGCCGGTGGCGAACCGGGCGAGCGGTGCGCCGACGGCGACCAGGCCCGCGGCGGCGAGGAGCAGCCGTCTGCGCGTCGGACCCCGGCCGGCGGGCGGCCCGTCGATCCGGGTGGGCTCCGGGGCGGGCAGGTCCAGGGCCCTGGTGGAGCGTTCGGCGATGAGCCGGGGCAGCGGGGGCGGCAGCCAGTCCTCGGCGTCCGCGCCGGGCCCGTCGCCTCCCAGCAGGGCGCGCAGCCGCGCCGGTGTCGGCCGCGCGGCCGGGTCCTTGGCCAGGCAGGCCAGCACCACGTCGAGCAACTCGCCGGGGAGCCCGCCGAGTTCGGGTTCGTCGTGCACCGTACGGTAGACCACCGCGGCCGCGTGTCCGCCGCCGAAGGGGCCGTGTCCGGTCGCGGCGTAGGCGAGGACGCAGCCGAGGGAGAACACATCGCTCGCCGCGCCCGCCGGGGGCCCGCCCAGCCGGGCCTGCTCGGGGGCCATGTATCCCGGGGTCCCGAGGACGGCGTCGACGGACGTCAGCGTGGCCGCGCCCTCGGCGCGGGCGATCCCGAAGTCGATGAGCCGGGGCCCGTCCGGTGCGAGCAGGATGTTGCCCGGTTTCACATCGCGGTGGACCAGCCCGGCGCCGTGCACCTGCTCCAGTGCTTCGGCGAGCCGTGCCCCCAGCGTCCGTACGGAGCGGGCGGGCAGGGGACCGTAGCCTCCCACCGCCTCGGCCAGCGAGGGCCCGGGGACGAACGGGGTGGCCAGCCAGGGCTCGCGCGCCTCCGGGTCGGCGGCGACCACCGGGACCACCCAGCGTCCGGCGAGCTGCCCGGCGGCCTCCACCTCGCGTCGGAAGCGGATGCGGAAGTCGGGCTTCTCGGCGTGGTCGGCGCGGATGACCTTGACCGCCACCAGCGTGCCCGTGGCGGAGCGGGCGAGGTACACCGTGCCCATGCCGCCCGAACCGAGGCGGCCCAGCAGCCGGTTGCCGCCGATCGCGGCAGGATCGGCGCGGGTGAGGGGGCGCACGGGCGGCTATCCGGCCGGGGGCTCTGTGGCCGGGCCCGCGTAACGGATGCGGCCGCCCTCCACCCGGTGCAGGTAGAAGAAGTTGCCCTTGAGCTGCCGGAGCTCGTCGAAGGCGTACTCCTTGGTCAGGCCGCGGAAGGTGCCCTGGGCGAGCGCGGTCAGCAGGTCGGCCCGGGAGGGGCGGCCGCCGCCCTGCGCGCCGGTGACCAGCCGGTCGATGACCAGCCGGGTCGCGTCGAAGGACTCGGCGGTCCAGACCTCGGGGTCCGACCCGTACGTGGCCCGGTGCGCGCGGGCCACCTCCGCGACCTCGGGGGCCTCCGGGCCGGTGTACGGCGCGCAGAACTGCCAGCCGTCGGCGGCCGGGCCGGCGGCCTTGAGGAACTCCGGTCCGGCGAGGCCGTAGTCGGCCGCTCGCGGTCCCTTGAAGCCGGCGGCGGCCAGGAGTCCGGCGACCTCGGCCGCTCCGGCCGGACTGCCGGTGTAGAAGAGGCCGTCGACGCCGTGCGCGAGGATGTCGGTGACGACCGGGGCCAGGTCCTCGGTACCGCGCGGGACGACGCGGGCGTAGAAGGTGGCCTCGGGCGCGAAGTAGGCGAGGGTGCGGCCGGCCAGTTGGGCCGTCTGCCAGCTGTCCGTGTCGCCGTCGCGGTCGCTGAGGATGCCCAGCCGCCGCACGCCCTGTTTCCCGGCGAGTTGGAAGTTGACCGCGGCGGCCTGCGCCGAGGTGATCGGGCAGCTCTGGAAGAAGCTGCGCCGGTCGGTGACGCTGTAGGTGGTCGCCAGGGCGGAGACGCTGACCAGGGGGACGGAGGCCTCGCCGTACAGTTCGAGGCACGGGATGACGGAGTCGTTGCCGGTCGGGCCGATCACGGCGAACAGGTCCCGCTGGGAGATGAGTTGGGTGGCGGCGGCCGCCGAACGGTCGGCCCTGCCCGCGTCGTCGGCGGTGGCGACGGCCAGCGTGAAGGGCTTGTCCTTACGGGCGTTGAAGGCGTCGACGGCCAGACGCACCCCGCGTTCCTGCGCCTGCCCGATGGCCTGCTGGGGGCCGGACAGGTCGCCGTGCACGCCGATGACCCACTGGCGGGTGCCGGGTGCGGCCGCGGCCCTGGGCTTCCCGTCCCGGCGCAGCGCCAGCCAGGCGGCCAGGCCACCGCCGGCCGCGAGCACGGCGCCGCCGGAGGCGAGGGCGAGGAAGCGCCTGCGGGAGGGCGCGGCCGCACCGGGGGCGGGGGCGGCGTCCGGGTCGGCGGCGGTCTCGTCGATGCCCGGCAGGGCGAGCAGCGCGGCCGCGCGTTCGGCGATGGTGGCGACGACCGGGTCGGGCAGCCAGTCGGTTCCCTCGCCCGGGGTGTCCTCGGTCAGCGCGCTGTCCAGCTCGGCCGCGGTGGGGCGGATGTCGGGGTGCTTGGCGAGGCAGGTCCGCAGGAGCGCGGCGAGTTCGGGGTCGGCGAGGACCTCGGGGCCGAAGTCCGGCTCGTCGTGGACGGTGCGGTAGAGCACCGCCTCGACGGTGCCGCTGCCGTAGGGCAGGCGGCCGGTGGCGGCGTACGCGAGGAGGCAGCCCAGCGAGAACACGTCGCCGGCCGGTTCCGCGGGGCGGCCCTCGGCCTGCTCGGGCGGGAGGAAGCCGGGGGTGCCGAGCACCGCGTCGGCGGAGGTCAGGGCGGTGTGTTCGCCGCCGCGGGCGATCCCGAAGTCGATGAGCCGGGGGCGGTCCATGCCGAGCAGCACGTTCCCCGGTTTGACGTCCCGGTGGACGAGGCCCCGCTCGTGCATCACCCCGAGGGCCTTGGCCATCGCCTTGCCGAGGATCCGTACGGCGCGCAGCGGGAGCGGGCCGTGGGCCGCGACGGCCTCGGCGAGGGAGGGGCCGGCGACGAAGGCGGTGGCCAGCCACGGCTCGGGGGCGTCGGGGTCGGCGCCGGTGATCCGTACGGCCCAGGGACTGTCGACCTCCGCGGCGATCTCGGCCTCGCGGCGGAAGCGTGCGCGGAAGTCCGCCTCGTCGGCGTACTCCGCGCGGATCACCTTGACGGCGGCGAGCGCACCGTCGTCGGTGCGGCCGAGGTAGACCACGCCCATGCCGCCGGCGCCGAGGCGTCCCAGGAGCCGGTAGCCGGCGATCCGGGAGGGGTCCGAGGGGTGGAGCCGCTCCATCAGCCCGCCGCCTTTCCGAGCTCCTGCTTGGCCTGCAGCAGCATCCGGCTGGTGCCCTGGGCGACGAGCGCGTTCATGGCCTCCTCGGTGAAGCCGGCGGCGCCCTTCGCGGCGATGGCCACGGTGACCGGCCCGAACTGGGCCTGGGACCAGGTGTAGCGGTAGGGCCCACCGTCCTCGGCGCTGACGTACTCGCCGGTCTCGTTGAAGGCGTCCTCGGTCCAGCCGTTCAGCTGCTCCCCGAGGTAGAAGGAGCCGCCCCACAGGTTCTTCAGCTCCTCGCCCTCCCGCAGCTTCTGGCCCGGGCAGCGCAGGACCTCTTCCATGGCGCGGGCGGTCTCCCAGCCGGATTCCCGGCGGTCGTGGTGGATGGTGACCGTGGCATTGAGCCGCAGACGGCCGCGGCCGTCCTTGGCCGGGACGTGGAAGTACCGGGTGTTCGTGGCGAGTACGTCGTCCGGCAGGCCGGTGGTCTGCCAGACGCAGGCCTCGTCGAGGACGGGCCAGCGTCCGGGAGCGCTCTCGAACGGGGTGCTGCGCACCACCTCGGGGCCGAAGGCCTCCTGGCCGATGACGATGCGGCCGAGCAGCCTGCGGGCCTCGGCGACCGTCTTGGGCTGCTTGGACTCGTCCAGCGGGGGCACCAGGGGGGCGGCCGGGCTGCTTGCCGTGCCGGGGCTTGCCGTGCCGGGGCTTGCCGTGCCGGACGGCGACGGCGCGGCGGCCGGGGTGCGGCTGGGTCCCGCAGCCTTCGTCGCGTCCCCGCCCGAGCACCCCGCGAGCAGGAACAGGCTCGCCAGCACGCACCCGCGGGCGCGCAGCGCGAAGCCGCGTTTGTATGTCATTGATCCCCCCACGGCACGGATCGTACTCCGATGTGCGGCGATTAACTGCCCTTTGGAAAAGGGATGTTGTGGCCATCGCCCAGGTCGACACCGTGGGCGACGACCAGCAGTTCGAGTCCGAAGAATGCCGCTGAGCCGGTATGGCTGCCGCGTATGCGGGGCATGCTGCACGTGCGTCCGTTTTCTACTGGAAGGTGCGACTTGCTCACTCTGTTTCTCACGCGGCTCCGCCAACAGCTGGGACGCTTCACCAGCACCGCGGAGCGTGACCCCCACCTGACGCACACCGCCCAGGCCCCGGTCTTCACCGCGGACTTCACCTCAACCACCCAATGGGTCGCCGGCCGCTCCTGGGCCTATCCGGACGGCGGCCCCACCAACCCCGGCGACAACAAACTCGACTACCTGGTGGAGGACCCCTCCTTCAGCCGCACCGGTACCTTCCGGGCCGTCCGCCGCCCGGACGGCAAGTGGAACGCGGGCCTGCTGACCACGGAGGGCAGCGACGAGGGCTTCATGGTGCGGACCGGGGACGTGCTGGAGGCCCGGGTGCGGCTGCCCGCCGAGGTCGGGGCCTGGCCCGCGATCTGGACCTGGCGGGACGGCGGCAACGAGATCGACGTCTTCGAGTACCACCCCGACAATCCCCACCTGCTCGAACTCTCCAACCACGTCAAGGGCGGCTCGCGCTACCACGAGGACCCGGCCGTCGGCCCCGGCGGCTGGGTGGACCTGAAGGTCGAGTTCGGGGCGCGCTCGGTCGTCTGGTGGGTCAACGGCGCGCGGGTGTTCGCCGACCGGCGCGGGGTCGGCCGCCGCTGGCGGGCGTACCTCATCGTCAACCTCTCCGTGTGCGCCGGGCGCTACCACCCGGCGCCCGACGCGGACGTGTCGGAGATGTCGTACGAGGTGGCGTACCTGCGCGTCCACCGGCCGTAGGCCGGCCGGCTGCTGGGTGACCAGGGCTCCGTCCGCACCGGAGCCCGTGGTCAGCACGAGTCCGCTCTTCTTTTTGGTCACCGAGTGGGCTCCCGCGCCGAGTTCCGTGATCTTCCAGGCCGCGAGCTTCGGGGAACCCCAGGTCTGCTGGGCGAGGGCGCAGCGGGTAGATGATGCCAGCGGCTATCTGCTCCTCGGTCTCGGCCCTCGGAACGGCGCCGCATCACGCAGGAACGCGCAAGGTCCCGGCGGTGCGGGCCTCCACTCGGGCGCCTGAGCGTGTGGGCGGCCGGATCGCGCCCATGCCGGCCGGGTCCACGTCGGGCCGCCTTGCAGCACCCCTTCGTCCATGCGGCAGGATGGCAGCCCCGTTCGGTGCGCACGCACGTCCGAACGGGCCCCCGCACAGCACGATCTGACAGGTGACGACACAGTGACGACACAGCACATACGCCGCTCGGCGATGCCCTTCGCACCGGAGGGGGTCCGTTGAGCCGGGATCTCGTCCTGCACGACTGGGTGGTGGCCGCCATCGCGCTCGCGGCGGGTGTCGCGGCCGGGCTGCTGTTGCGCGCCGTCCTGCGCTGGCTGGGCAATCACGCCAGCAGGACGGCCTGGAGCGGGGACGACATCATCGTCGCCGCGCTGCGCACCGTCGCACCCTGGGCGGCCGTCATCGGCGGCGCCGCCGCGGCGGCGTCGGCGCTGCCGCTGACCACGCGGGTCACGGGCATCGTGAACCAGTCCCTGACCGCCCTGCTCGTCCTCGTCGCCACGGTCACGGCGGCCAGGATCATCGCCGGGCTCGTGCAGTCCCTGGCACAGGCCCGCACGGGAGTGGCCGGATCGGCCTCCATCTTCGTCAACATCACGCGTGTCGTCGTGCTGGCCATGGGCGCGCTCGTCGCGCTCGAAACCATGGGCGTGTCCATCGCTCCGCTGCTGACCGCTCTCGGCGTGGGCGGACTCGCGGTCGCCCTGGCCCTGCAGGACACCCTGGCCAACCTCTTCGCGGGCGTCCACATCCTCGCCTCGAAGACGGTGCAGCCCGGGGACTACATCAGGCTCAGCGGTGGCGAGGAGGGGTACGTCGTCGACATCAACTGGCGCAACACCGTGGTGCGCAACCTGTCGAACAACCTGGTGATCATCCCCAACGGCCGCCTCGCGCGGACGAACATGACCAACTTCACGCAGCCGGAACAGCGGCTGTCCCTCCTGGTCCAGGTGGGCGTCGGATACGACAGCGACCTGGAGCACGTCGAGCGGGTCACCCTGGACGTCGTCGACAGCGTGATGGCCGACATCTCCGGAGGGGTCGCCGACCACGAGGCCGCCGTCCGCTTCCACACCTTCGCCGACTCCCGGATCAACTTCACCGTGATCCTGGGCGTGGGCGAGTTCAGCGACCAGTACCGGATCAAGCACGAGTTCATCAAGCGCCTGCACCGGCGCTACCGGGCGGAGGGCATCTCCATCCCCGCTCCCACCCGCACGGTCTCCGTCCAGCCGTGGGGGTCGACGGTCCCGCACCAGCGCGACGCGACGGACTCGGTGCTGACCGAGCGCTGAGCGCCGACCGCCGAAGCCCACCGCACCGCTCAGGAGGTGCGGGTGTCCCATGAGGGTCGGCGGGCCCCTCACCGCTCCTACGCCGTGGCGCCGTCGGGGACGGCGGCGCCGCAGGCCTGGTGGCCCCAGCGGCTCCCGTTCTTGGTGATCATGTCGCCGACGGCGTACGGCTTCCCGCACGCGCAGCTGCCCGGGAACTTCGCCTTGATCGCCCGCGGTCCGCGGCCCGCCTCTGCCCCCGGGGACGTACGCGCCTTGGCGGGGGCGGCCTTGCGGCGCGAGGGCGCGGCCGGCTCCGGCACCGGCATGTCCGCGTGTCCGAGGGCCGTACCGGCGGCTTCCTGCGTACGGGCGGCGTCGCTGGCGGCCTGGTCGGCGATCGCGTTCAGGTGGTCCCCGTCCTCGCGGTGCGCCGGAACGTACAAGAAGGTCACGTCACGGTCGGCCAGCAGCCGGTCGATCCGCTCCACCAGTTCGCGGTTGGCGACCGGCTGGCCGGAGGAGGTCTTCCAGCCATTGCGCTTCCAGCCCGCGAGCCACTGCGTCACGGCCTTCATCGCGTACTGGGAGTCCATCCGGACCTCGACGGACGTCCCGGGGGCGAGGGCTTCGAGCAGTCGCTGGAGGGCGGTCAGCTCCCCGATGTTGTTGGTGGCCCGCCCGAGCGGGCCCGCCTCCCAACGCTCGGGACGTCCCTCGGAGTCGGCGATGACCCAGCCCCATCCGGCGGGCCCGGGATTACCCTTCGCCGCTCCGTCACAGGCGGCAATGATGCGATCAGACATCCCCCGATCATGCCTCATCCCGAGAGACCGGCGCGTCGCCCGTGACCGCCGCCAAGGCAGCGCTCAGGCCCCGGGCGCCTCGCCCTGCGTCCCTGCGCCGGTCTTCCCGCGCTGGAAGACGACCGCCACCAGCGCGAGGCCGAGGACGACACCGATCAGCTGCATGCCGACGAAGCCCGGCACGGAGGCCGGGGCGATGCCGGCGAAGGTGTCCGTGAACGCGCGGCCGAGGGTCACGGCCGGGTTCGCGAAGGAGGTGGAGGAGGTGAACCAGTACGCGGCGCCGATGTACGAGGCGACCGCCGCGGGCGCGAAACGCAGCCGGTCGGTGCGGGCCAGCCCGAAGATCAACAGGATCAGGCCGGCCGTGGCGACCACCTCGCCCAGCAGCAGGTTCCCGGCGGAACGGTCGTGGGTGGACCACCGCACGAGCGGTTCGCCGAACATGGCGTCCGCCAGGATCGCGCCCGCGATCGCGCCGACGACCTGCGAGGGCACGTAGACGGCCAGCTCCCGTGCGGTGACCCCGCCGCCGCCCCGGCGGGCGGTCCACCATTCGGCGAGGGTGACCGCCGGGTTGAAGTGCGCTCCCGAGACGGGTCCGAGGAGCACGATGAGCACGCCGAGGCCGAAGACGGTGGCGGTGGAGTTGGCCAGCAGCTGCAGCGCCACGTCCCGGGTGAGCTCGGTCGCCTGGATGCCGGAGCCGACCACGACCGCGACCAGGGCCGCGGTGCCGACCAGCTCGGCGGCGGCCCGGGCGATCAGGGGGGTGCGGGGCGGGGTGGCGCCGGGCGCGGGCCGGGGCGCGTCGGTGGCTATGACGGGATCCGGCGCGGGGGCGGCGGCGACAGGCTCGGTGGCGGTCACGACGGGTTCTCCTCGGGCGGGCAAGCCAGGTCGGGACGAGGCAAGGCAGACGGGTCGGCGGAGACCGGGCAGGGGGACGAACGGGCTGGGTCGTCTCTTTCGGATCTTGTCGGCCCGGCAAGATCCGAGAGAGACGGCCTACGGGCAGGACCGTTTGACGTTCGCTTCGGCGGTGGCACGCGCGGTCCGTGCCAGGCCGGCGAACTGACCGGCCAGGCCCTCGATGACGTCCGGACGGAGCCTGTAGTAGGTGAAGCGGCCGCACGGTTCGGTCTCCACGACCCCGGCCTCGCGCAGGACCCTCAGGTGGTTGGAGAGGTTGGTCTGCTTGGCGCCGGTCTCTTCCACGAGGTGCGTGGTGCACAGCGTCTCGCGGGAGAGCAGGGTCACGATCTGAAGCCTGAGGGGGTCCGCCAGGACTCGGATCAGTTCAGTGTCGACTGACGTCATCATGCGCTGATACTGTCACATCAGCCGGGCCTGACACGAGCCCGAGGCGCACCGATCCGACTCCGAGGAAGACCACATGCCCGCCGCTCCCGCCGCCTCCGTCCTGTTCGTCTGCGTCCACAACGCGGGCCGTTCCCAGATGGCGGCCGGTTTCCTGCGCCACCTCGCCGGAGACCGCGTGGAGGTCCGCTCGGCCGGCTCGGTTCCCGGGGACCGGGTCAACCCGTCCGCCGTCGCCGCGATGGCCGAGCTGGGGATCGACATCTCCGGTCAGCAGCCGAAGGTCCTCACCCCCGAGGCCGTCCAGGCGTCCGACTACGTGATCACCATGGGCTGCGGCGACGCCTGCCCGTACTTCCCGGGCAAGACGTATCTCGACTGGCAGCTGGAGGACCCGGCCGGCCAGGGCGTCGAGGCGGTCCGCCCCATCCGTGACGAGATCAAGGGCCTGATCGAGGGCCTGATCGCCGAGATCGACGCCAAGCGGCAGGTCTGACCGCCCGAAGTCTCCCCCCTCACGGCACCAGGGCCGTGCGGCAGTCGCCGCACGGCCCTGGTGGGGGTGTGTTCACGTCGGCCGTTCCGGCGCGCCAGCGCCGAACCGGTTCTCCGTCGCTCCGAGATCAGGCGGGGGTGATGTTCTCCGCCTGGGGGCCCTTCTGGCCCTGCGTGATGTCGAAGGTCACGGCCTGACCCTCCTGGAGCTCGCGGTAGCCGGAGGCGTTGATCGCCGAGTAGTGGGCGAAGACGTCCGGGCCGCCGCCGTCCTGGGCGATGAAGCCGAAGCCCTTTTCAGAGTTGAACCACTTCACGGTTCCCGTAGCCATGTTCATGCCTTCCCGTTGACGTACGTCTTCCACACGGCGTGGAAGACGGAGGTGATCGCCCTGGTCCTACGGCACAACACAGCAAAACTGCCCACACCGAAAGGCACGGGCAAGGCACTTGGAACCACGACAGCTACCCGTGAAGGTACACGCCTGCACGCACGGTCACCAGGGGGAATGATCTCGCGTTTCGGGGCGAAAACCGGCCTTGCCCGCACCTCCGGAGCCGGTCGTCCCGAAATGTGGCGAGTGGGGCGCCCGTGATGCCGTAGGGTGAGGTCTACCGACGCGGGGTGGAGCAGCTCGGTAGCTCGCTGGGCTCATAACCCAGAGGTCGCAGGTTCAAATCCTGTCCCCGCTACTGCTCGGAAGTGCCCGGATCCTGATGGATCCGGGCATTTCTGTCATGTGGCGACGTGCCCGGGGCGCGCGAACGCGCCCCCGAGGGGTCCTCGGGCGCGCATACTCGGAGCATGGCCGACACCACCCCAGTCGAGGTCGACACCGATGTGTACGACCGGCTCGCCGCGCTGGCCGCGGACCGCGGACTGAGCCTGCGCGCGTACCTGGCCGAGCTCACCGCCGCCCAGGAGGACGGGGCCGCGCTCGCCCGCGCCGCCCGCGCATTCGAGGGGGCCGTGGCGCGGCCCGGCTTCCGCGAGGGGTTCGCCCGCGACTTCGGCGGGCCGACGGCTCCCACCAGGTGATCAGCCGGGACTTTGACGACAGGGCCTAGCGCCCGCCGCCCGGCTCCACGATCGCTCCCGCGTCCAGGACGGCGCTGCGGTCGGCCAGCGCATCGGCGGCCGCGAGGTCGTGGGTGATGAACACCAGGGCGAGTTCCGCCCGTTCCCGCAGCCCGGCGAGCAGCGCGAGCAGGGCTGCGCGGGTGGCGGGGTCGAGGCCGGAGGTGATCTCGTCGCAGACGAGGACCCGCGGCCGCGCCAGCAGGGCGCGGGCCAGTGCGGCGCGCTGGAGTTCCCCGCCGGACAGGGCCCCGGGACGGCGTCCGGCCGCCACCTCGCCCAGGCCCAGCGCCTCCATCGTCCGTACGGCCTCCTCCCGGGCGGCCCGCGCAGCGGCGCCGCGCAGCCGGACGGCCGTGCGGGCCACCTGGTCGAGGACCGGCCGGTGCTCGTCGAAGGCCGCCTTCGCGTCCTGGAACACGTACTGCACGGCGGCCAGTTGGCTGCTGCTGCGGGCGCGCACGCTGCGCGGCAGGGGCTCGGCGTCGAGCAGGATCACGCCCTCGTGGTCGGCGTGCAGCCCCGCCAGACATCTCCCGAGGGTGGTCTTGCCGCTGCCGGAGCGGCCGACCAGCGCCAGGCACTCCCCCGCCGCCACCGAGAGCGTGACGTCGTGCAGGACGTCGACGGCGCCGCGCGCCGTGCGGTGCCGGGCGGTGAGGCCGCGGGCCTCCAGCACCACGGGCCCGGCCGGGCGGCGCGGCCCGCGCCCGGCGGGGGCGCGCTGCGCCACCGGATCGCCGAGCACGGCGCGGGCCGGCCCGCGCTCCACGATCCGGCCCGCCCGCATCACCACGACCTCGTCGGCGAGCTGCCGCACCACGTCCATGTCGTGGCTGAGCAGGACGACGGCGACGCCCCGCGCGGCGAGGGCCGCCAGCTCCGTCACGATGCCCTGTTTGGTGAGCGGGTCCTGCCCCGTCGTCGGTTCGTCGGCGACGATGACCTCGGCGCCCAGGAGCAGGGCCTGCGCCAGCACCACGCGCTGCTGCTGGCCGCCGGACAGCTGGTGGGGGAAGCGGCGCACGATCTCCGCGGGGTCCGGGAGCTGCGCCAGCCCCAGGGCCTCGTGCACCCGCCGGCGGATCTCCCGGCGGCCGCCTCCCCGGCGGGCCGCGATGTCGCGCAGCAGGGCGCCGACGCGCCGGGCCGGGTGGAGCACGGCGGCCGGGTGCTGCGGTATATATCCCACCGCGCCCGGCCGTGTCCGCACCGTGCCCTCTACACGGGCGCCCGGCGGGTACTCGCCGAGGAGGGCGAGGCCCGTGGTGGTCTTGCCGCTGCCGGAGGGGCCGATGACGGCGGTGACCCGGCCGGCGCGTGCGGTGAGGCTCACGCCGTCGACCAGGGCCCGGCCGCCGATCTCGACCCGAAGGCCCCGTACCTCTGCGACGGCGGTCATGTCCGCGCTCCCTTCCGGCGGCCGCCTTGTTGCAGGGCCGCGTCGAACAGCAGGTTGACGCCCATCGACAGGGCGGCGATGAGCAGGGCGGGCACGACCACGGCCCACGGCTGAAGGAACAGCCCGGTGCGGTTGCGGTCGACCATCACCGCCCAGTCGGCGGCGTCCGGTGCGACGCCGACGCCGAGGAACGCGGCGGTGGCCACCAGGTACAGGGCCCCGGTCAGGCGGATACCGGCGTCCGCGGCGAGCGTGCGCCGCAGGGAGCGGGCCACGTAGCCCAGCGCCGTGCGCCACCAGGACTCGCCCTGCATGCGGAGCGCTTCGACGGCCGGCCGGGAGGACACCTCGACCGCCGCCGCGTACACGACGCGCGCCGCGTCGGGTACGGCGGCCAGTCCGACCAGGGCGGTCAGCCCGGCGGGCCCCGGGGTGAAGGTGGCCGCGACGAGCAGCACGAGGAGCAGTGAGGGTACGGCGATCAGCACGTCCAGCGGTCTCATCAAGGCCTCCTGAAGCCAGGTCCGGCGGGTGAGCGCGGCGGCGAGCCCGACCGGCAGGGCCAGGAGGTAGGCCAGCAGGGTCGCACCGAGTGCCACGAGCACCACGGACCCGCCGCCGAGCAGGACCTGGCGCCAGACGTCCCGGCCGGCGAAGTCGGTTCCGAGCCAGTGGCCGGGGCCCGCGGAGAAGGAGACGGACCTCGGGCCGGCGGGGCCCGCGGCCAGTGGTCCGAGGAGGGCGAGCAGCAGGGGTACGCACACGAGCGCGATGCCGAGGGCGTACCGCGCCGGGGGGAGTTTCACGCGGCCGCCTCCGAGCGGGGTGCGAAACGGCGTGCGACGAGGTCGGCGCCGAGGTTGGCCAGGACGGTGACGACGCCGAAGACCACCGCCATGCCCTGGACGACCGGTACGTCGCGGGCGGCGACGGCCTCGATGAGCACGGTGCCGAGGCCGGGCACGACGAACAGGGCCTCGACGACGATCACCCCGCTCAGGAGCCAGTCGCAGGTGCGCGCCAGTTGCTGGGCGGCGGGTGCCAGGGCGCCGGGCAGGGCGTGGGCCCAGCGGATGCGGGCGGCGGACAGTCCGTACCGGCGGGCCTGGGCGACGTACGGCGAGGCCATCGCCTCGATCATCCCGGCGCGCACCAGACGGCTGAGGGTGCACACCGGCCGGGCCGTCAGAACCAGGACGGGCAGGACCACGGCCGCGGGCCGCGCCGCGAGGTCGGTGGCGACCGCGGTGGCCGGGAGCCAGCCCAAGTGCAGGGCGAACAGCGCGGCCAGCAGCACGCCGAGGGCGAATTCCGGTACTGCGTGCACGGCCAGGGTCAGGGCGCTGACGGTGCGGTCGACGAGGCCGCCCTCGCGCCGGGCGGCGAGCACGCCCAGGCCGACGGAGAGCGGGACCAGCACGGTGAGCGTGGCGGCGGCGAGGAGGAGAGTGGGGCCGAGGCCCGCCGCGAGATGGCCGGTGACGGGCCGTCCCGTCACCAGGGAGGTGCCGAGGTCGCCGTGGAGCAGGCCGGTGAGCCACTCCATGAGCCGCTCGGCGGCCGGCCGATCCAGCCGCATGGCCGCGCGGATGCGGGCGATGCGCTCGGGGTCGGGCTGCTCCCCGGCCAGCGCGACGGCCGCGTCGCCGGGCAGCGCCTCGGTGAGGGCGAAGACGAGCAGGACGACGGCCGCCGTCTGCCCCAGGCCCAGGAGCAGACGGCGGCCGATCCAAGGAAGGCCGCCCGTCACGCGAGCCAGATCTTGTCGAAGCGCGCCCAGTCGAGGGTGTTGGCGGGGGCCGTCTTGGACACCCCGCGCACCCGGGGAGCGGTGGCGACGATCCAGTCGGCGAACCCCCAGATCAGGAAGCCCCCTTCGTCGTGGAGCCGGCGCTGCATGCGCTCGTAGAGGGCGGTGCGTTCCTTCCCGTCGCGGGTGGACTGGGCCTGCTGGTACAGGTCGTCGAAGTCCTTGTGCTGCCACTTGGTGGCGTTGGTGGTGGAGCCGGTGAGCAGCCGCTGGGAGACGTGGGACTCGATGGGCATGGCGCCCGAACGGTAGGAGGCGAAGGTTCCGGAGGACAGGATGTCCTTCCAGTAGGTGTCCTTGTTGCCGACCTTGACCTCGACGGCGACCCCGGCCCTGGCCGCCTGCTCCTTGAAGATGCCGGCGGACTCGATGAAGCCCGTGGCGGCGGGTGCGGTGTCGAGGGTGACCTTGAGCCCTTCGGCGCCGGCCTCCTTGAGGAGGGCCCGGGCCCGCTCCAGGTCCTGGGCGCGCTGGGGAAGGCCGCCGGCGTAGTACTGACAGCCCTTGCCGAAGAGGTCGTTGCCGATCTCCCCGGCTCCCGAGAGCGCGCCGTCGACGAGTTCCCTGCGGTCGGCGATCAGGAAGAAGGCCTGGCGGACGCGCTTGTCGTCGAAGGGCGGCCGGTCGGTCTTCATGACGAAGCCCTGCATGGCGCTGCCGGGCAGCCGGACGACGTCGATCCGGCCCTTGCCCTCGTGGGCGCGGGCCGTGGCCGGGTTCAGTTCGTGGGCGTACTCGACCTGGCCGCCCAGCAGGGCGCCCACGCGGGCGGACTCCTCGCCCGCGATGACGAATTCGAGTTCTTCCAGGTGCGGCGCGCCCTCCCAGTAGGCCGGGTTGCGCTTGAGGAGGAGGCTGCTGCCGGGCTTGAAGGAGACGAAGGCGAAGGGGCCGGATCCGACGGGCAGGTCGAAGGCGGTGGTGTCCTTGGGGACGATGTACGCGCCGAACGCCGCGATGGTGTTGGGGAATTCGGCGTACGGGCGCTTGAGCGTGAACTCGACGGTGGAGGCGTCCACGGCGCGGCTCGCGGCGAGGTCGATGGGATCCAGCGACGCCTTGGCCCGGAAGGTTCCCTTCGGGTCGGCGATCCTGCGGTAGCTGTAGAGCACGTCCTCGGCGGTGACGGGCCGGCCGTCGTGGAAGGCGGCCGTGCGCAGGGTGATCCGCCAGGTGTCGAGGGTGTCGTTCGGTTCCCAGTGGGCGGCGAGGCGGGGTACGGGCGCGAGGTCGGCGCCGAAGTCGGCGAGCTTGTCGAAGAGGGCCTTGGCGCGGGCGGCGTCGACGAACAGGTTGGCCGCGTGCGGGTCGAGGGTCTCGGCCGCGCCGCCGCCCGCGAAGGCGGCGCGCAGCCGGCCGCCCGGCTCGGGGGCGCCGTCGGCGGGGTTCTCGGCGTCCGGGGCGGTGGCGCCCGTGCCGCAGGCCGTGGTGAGGGCGAGGGCGGTGGCGCCCGTGGCGAGGAGGAAGCCCCGGCGGGCGAGGCGGGAGCGGGCGTCGTTCATGGGGTGGTGTCTCCGTTGGCGGGGTGGCGGGGCGTGAGCCGGGCGATGAGGTGGAGGCGGTCGGAACGCGCGGTCCCGTGCGGGGCGGCGCCCTCGCTCCACGGCGGTTCGGTGCGGGGACCGGGTCCGTCGTGCAGGGCGAGGACGTCGAAGCCGGCGGTGGTGAGGAAGTACCGCAGCTCCTGCGGGAAGAGGAGCCTCCAGGCGGAGTGCTGCTCCTGCGGCGGGGAGCCGTCGTCGGCGGTCCAGGTCCTGCGGCGGCGCAGGAGTTGTGTGCCGTGGTCGATCCACAGGGTGGTGTGGGAGGTGTACGTGGTGCCGCGCCAGGTGAAGGCGTCGCTGCGCGGGCCGTCGAGGAGCTCGGTGCTGCCGAGGAAGAAGGCCCCGTTGCGCATCTCGGCGACGAGCAGCCCGCCGGGGGCGAGGTGGGCGCGGCAGCGGGCCAGGAAGGCGGTGAGGTCCTCGTTGGTGTGGCAGTACAGCAGGGCGCTGTCCAGGCACAGGACGGCGTCGAATCGGGCCCCGAGGTCGAAGTCGCGCATGTCGGCCCGGTGGTGGGCGGGGCCGGGGTGGTGGTGGCGGGCGTGGGCCAGCATCGTCGGGGAGGTGTCGAGGGCGGTGACCTCGCGGCCGGCCTCATGGTGCAGCCAGGCGGCGTCGCGGCCGGTGCCGCAGCCGACGTCGAGGACGCGGGGTCCGGCGCCGTGGCGCGCGAGCACGTCCTCGGCCCAGCGGGCCGCCAGGTGGTCCGGGTCGGGGAAGCGCTCCTCGTACAGCGCGGGGTGGTCGGTCAGGAGGTTGCCGGTGCTCGTCAGGGTCTCGCTCATCGGGTCTCGCTCATCGCTCTCGCTCATCGGGTCTCGCTTCTCGGCGGGTGGCGTGGGGCGGCGGACCGGGCGCCCCGGGTTCCGCGGGCAGCGCCCGTCTTCGGTGCAGCCGGGCGACGGCCGCCGCGGAGACCAGGCCGAGGGCGAGGCAGCAGGCGAAGGGCAGCCAGGCCAGGCCGGTGTGGCCGGCGGTGTCCATCGCCCAGCCGACCGCCGCGCTGCCGAGGGCGGCCGCGATGCCGGACACCGCGTAGAAGAGGCCGTAGAACGTGCCGGTGAGGCCCTCGCGGCCGAAGGCGGGTATCAGCTCCATCACGAAGGGCTGGGCGATCATCACGCCGAGGTGCAGGAGCAGGGCGCCGGCCAGGACCGGCAGCAGGTACGCCGGGTGCGGGGCGCGGGCACCCGACACGAGCATCGGCGGCACGAAGCCCAGGCCCATGACGGCCAGGCCGGTGGCGATCCAGCGGGCGCGGCTGCCCGCGGCTTTCAGCCGGCGGGTGATGCGGAGCTGGAAGAGGAGGTGGGCGACGGTTCCGGCGAGGAAGAGCAGGCCGATCGAGCCGTCCCAGCCGCAGGCCCGCAGCGCCGCGTGGGGCAGCAGCAGGTACAGCTGGTTCTCCAGTCCGTACATGCCGATCATGGCCAGGGAGAAGGGGAGGAACCCGCGGCTGCCCGCCGCCTCCCGCCAGTCGCCCGTCAGCCGGGTCCGCGGGGCCGGAACCTGCCGGGCGGGCAGCACCAGGAGCTGGGCGAGGGTGAGCGCTGCGAAGACGGCGGCCGCGGTCAGGGCGGCTGCCCGGAAGTCCACGAGGAGCAGCAGGGTGCCCAGCAGCGGGCCGAGCAGCGCTCCGGTGGCGGCGAAGACGTTGAAGAGCGCGAAGGCCTCGGCCTTGCGGTCGCCCGCCTCCTGGGCGACGTAGGTCCGCACGGCGGGGTTGAACAGGGCCCCCGCGAGCCCGCTGAGTATGGACGCGGCGAGCAGGAGCGGCAGGGCGTCGCCGAGGGCGAACAGGGCGAAGCCGACGGTCCGCAGCGCGCACCCGGCGATGATCACCCCGCGGGCGCCGAGCCGGTCGGCGGCCGAACCGCCGAGCAGGAACAGGCCCTGCTGGCTGAGGTTGCGCAGGCCCAGGACCACGCCGACGACGGCCGCCGAGAGGCCGAGGTCCTCGGACAGGTGGGTGGCGAGGTAGGGCACGAGGAGGTAGAAGCCGGTGTTGACGCCGAGCTGGTTGACGAGGAGCAGGCGTACGGCGAGCGGGAACTCCCGGACGCAGGCGAGGGCCTTCACCGGGCCGCGCCCGCGCCGTGCGGTCTGCCGGAGCCGTCCGGTCCGCCGGCGCCCCCTGCCGCCCCGGCGGGTCTGACGCCGAGGCCGGCCCGGTCCGCGGCGCGTACGGTGCCGTCGGTTCCGCCGATGCCGCTCCACGGGTCCGCGGCGAGCAGCAGGTGCCCGTCGAGGTCCACCCAGCGGGCCCGGTCGGCGAGGTGCACGGCGGGGGCGATGCCCAGGGAGCTCGCGGTGAGGCAGCCGAGCATCAGTTCGGTGCCCGTGCCGCGAAGGACCTCGTGGACGCACAGGGCGGCCCGCACCCCGCCGCACTTGGCCAGTTTGACGTTGACGCCCTGGACCCGTCCCGCCAGGGCCACGGCGTCCTCGTAGGAGACCACGTCCTCGTCGGCGATGACCGGGACCGGGGACCGCTCGGCCACGCGGGCGAGGGAGTCCGGACGGCCGGGCGCGATCGGCTGCTCCACCGCGGTGACGCCCAGGGCGGCGAAGCGCGGGAGCAGCTCCAGGGCCTGGCGTTCGGTCCACGCCCCGTTGGGGTCGAGCAGCAGGTCCGCGCCCGGGGCCGCGGTGCGTACGGCGTCCACGCGCGCGAGGTCCTCGGCCGGATCGGGCGACCCCGCCTTCACCTTGAGGGTGGTGAAGCCGCCGAGGGCGAGCCGGGCCGCCTGCGCCGCGGCCGGTACCGGCGCGATGATGCCGATCGTACGGGCGGTGGCGGCGGCGGGCGCCTCGGGCGTGCCCAGCAGGCGGTGGGCGGGATCGCCCGCCCGCTTGCCCACCAGGTCCAGGACGGCGGCCTCGATCGCGGCCAGGACCCCGGGCGGCAGACCCGTCCAGGCGGTGCGGCCCGGGCCGGTCTCGGGGCGGGCGGTCTCGGCCCAGGCGGTCTCGGGGTCGGGGAAGCGCTCGGTGGCGGCGCGCACCGATTCCAGGTGCTTCAGGATCCGCTCGGTCGGCAGCCCGAGGTACGCGCTGCTGACGGCCTCGCCCCAGCCGCGCAGTCCGCCGTGTTCGACGGTGACCCAGACGGCGTCGCGCCGCGTCATCACCGAGCGGGAGATCCGCAGGGGCTCGGCGAGCCGCAGGTCCGCGGTGCGCCAGGTCAGCTTCACGCCGCGCCTCCTCGGCTCGGGGCCAGCACGGTCCGGCAGCGGGCCCAGCCCGCCGCCTCGACGGCCTGGGGGTGCGGGATCTCCAGGGGGCGGACGGCGAGGGTGGCGGTGTCCAGGCCGTGGGCGCGGCAGAAGTCGTCGTCGTAGACGGTGCCGAGGTAGCGGTGCGGTCCGTCGGGGAAGACCGTGGCGACGACGGCGCCCGGCTCGACGCGGGCCGCCCAGGCGGCGACGAGGGCAACGGCCCCGGTGCTCCAGCCGCCGCTGACGAAGGCGGAGCGGGCGAGCCGGCGGCAGGCGTCGACTGCTTCGGCGGGCCCCACCCAGTGCACTTCGTCGAAGGCCTCGTGGGCGACGTTGGCGGGGTGGATGCTGCTGCCGAGCCCGCGCATCAGGCGGGGGCGGGCGGGCTGTCCGAAGATGGCCGAGCCGACGGAGTCGACCCCGATGACTTTCAGCCGGGGCCAGCGGCGGCGCAGCGGGCCGGCCAGGCCGCCGCTGTGGCCGCCGGTGCCCACGCTGCACACCAGGACGTCGAGGTGGTCGAGCTGGCCGGTCAGTTCGGCGGCCAGGGTGAGGTAACCGGCGGCGTTGTCGGGGTTGTTGTACTGGTCGGGCCAGTAGGCCCGCGGCGTCCGGCGCAGCACCTCGCGCAGCCGGGCGATCCGGGCGGCCTGCCAGCCGCCCACCGCCGCGGGGCGGTCGACGAGTTCGAGCCGGGCTCCGTACGCACGCAGCAACTGCCGCATGGAGGGTTCGAGTTCGGTGTCGCCGACGAGGACGACGGGGTGGCCGAGGGCCTGCCCGGCGAAGGCGAGCCCGACGCCCAGGGTGCCGGAGGTGGATTCCACGACGGGGTCGCCGGGCAGGAGTTCGCCGCGGGCGCGGGCGCCGGTCAGCATGGAGACGGCGGCGCGGGCCTTCATCCCGCCCGCGCCGAGGCATTCGAGCTTCGCCCAGAAGCCGGGGTGCCGGTGAGGCAGGTCCGTGCGGATCCTGGCGAGGGGCGTACGGCCCAGGAGCGGCAGGAGATCGGGGTTGGAGGTCCGGGCCGCCTGGCGCGGCAGGATCGGGGTGGTGGTCATCGGGTGCCCCCGTAGCGGTGGACGAGGCCGGGGCCGCCGTCGAGCCAGAAGAAGGGGTACGGCTCGGCGGACACGGCGCTCACCCCGGCGCCGAGGAAGTGCGGCAGCACGGCGCTGCCGGTCTGGGCGAACATGACGAGGGGCTTGCCGGTGGCGGCGGCGTGGTCCAGCAGCGGCTGGAAGGTGCCGTTGCCCAGGGTCATGCCGGAGGCGAGGATCGCGTCGCAGCGCTCCAGCTCCGCGAGGGTGTCGGTCAGGACCGGCTCGCCCCATTCGGTGGCGCCGCCCTTGAGGTCGCAGGGCGCGTACGCGGTCCCGCGCTCGCGGAGCCGTTCCAGCAGGGAGTTGACGACGCCGACGACCAGGACCCGCTCCAGCCCGGTCTCGGGGAGCAGGTCGGCCACGGCGCGGGCGCGGGCCCGGGAGCGCTGGAGCGTGCCGCCGCCCGGGACCGGGTAGGGGCGGGCGCCGTTCTCGGGCGTGTGCGGGCGTACGTGCATCAGGTACGCGTCGAGCGCGGCGATCCGTACGGGCAGCAGCGGGTGGTCGAGCAGGTCGGCGACGGTGGAGCCCGCGCAGTCGTCGAGCGCGGCCGGGGACAGGGCGCCCGGTTCCACCGCGCAGGAGCCGACGGCCGCGTCGAGGCGCAGGCTGAGCACCTCGTTGCGGTAGCCGACGGAGCGGCCTTCGTGGCGCACGGCCTGGACGGTGGTGAAGGCGAGTGCGACGCGCTGCCCGGCGGGGTCGGGTCCGTAGGCCCCGGCGCGGACCCGTCCGAGGAGGTCGTCCACACTGCGCACCGACGGTTCGGGGAGGGTGGGGGCGAGCGTGATCACGCGTGCACCGCCGCGGGCAGGTCGGGGCACTCGTATGAGGGGCGCAGGGCGGCGAGCAGCCGTTCGGCCGCCCGGCGGGCTCCGGGGCCTTGCGTGTCGGCGGTCATGACGTGGCCGAGGTACTCGTTGTTGCTGGTCGCGGCGCGCACGGTGCGGCCCGGTTCGGCCAGGGTGAGCTCCAGGACGCCGGGCCGGCCGCGTACCTGGTCGGCGCCGTCGATGCCGGTGAGGGTGCCGGCTGCTTCGGGCAGCAGGAAGGCGATGGCGGCGCTGCGCACGCCGGTGGGGCGGACGGCGAGGTCGGGCGTGCGGCCGAGCGCGACGTCCACGCAGGCGGCGGCGAGGTCGACGCCGGTCACGTGGCGGACCAGCTCGGTGATGCGGTTGCCGGCGGGGCGGGGGTTGACCTCGATGAGGCGCGGCCCGGCCGGGGTCAGCTTGAGCTCGGTGTGGCAGACGACGTGGTCCAGGCCGAGTGCCTCGACGGCTCGTACGGCGCTGTCGGCGGCCTCGGCCGCCAGGGCCGGGGCCAGGTCGGCGGGGAACATGTGGCCGGTCTCGATGAAGGCGGGGGATCCGCCGATGCTCTTGTCGGTGATGCCGACGACGTGCGTGGCGCCGTCGTGGGTGACGGTCTCGACGCTGATCTCCGGGCCGGTGAGCAGCTCTTCGAGGAGCAGGACGGGGGCGCGTCGCTGTCCGCGGGCGTTGACGGGGAAGCCGTCCAGCTCCCGGCAGGCCCGGTCGAGCTCGCGTTCGTCGTCGACGCGGCGCACCAGCATGCCCGCGCACAGGTCGACGGGCTTGACGACCAGCGGGTAGCCGATCTCGCGGGCGGCGGTCGCCGCCCGGGCGGTGTCCGCGCAGACGGCGAACCGCGGGCCGGGCACGCCGGCCGCGGCCAGCACCCGGCGGGTGCGGTCCTTGCGGCAGGCGTCCTCGACGGCCGTGGCGGTGGGGCCGGGCAGGCCGAGGCGCTCGGCGATCCGTGCGACGGCGGGCAGGTAGTAGTCGCAGGAGGACACCACGCCGTCGAAGGGGAGGACCTCGTGCAGCCGTTCGACGAGCGGGAGCAGCGTGTCCGTGTCATTGGTGTCGGCCGTGACGACGTTGCGCGCCGCGAGCAGCGGGTGCGGGCCGTCGGCCGGGGCGGAGCGCAGGTAGTGGTGCAGGTCCCGGGTGAGGAAGCTGAACTCGTGGCCGCCTTCACGGATGGCCCGTGGCAGGAGCCTGCTCATCGACCCCACCCAACTTTCGACAACCAGCAGATGTCCCACGGGACTTCCTCTCCGACCACGGTGACGGCCCGCGCGGGCCGCTTGCAGACCGGACGTTATCTGAAATCGTTTTCATTTCCAATAGCGTGGTTTTCCGCTACGGTGGAGCGATGGAGGATCTGAAGCACCATCAGGCACCCGGGACCACGGAGTCACACGGGGCGCTCCTGCACCGGAGAGCCGCGGCCTACGAGGTGCGCCACGCCGGGCCGCAGGACGTACGGGGCGCGCGCAGTGTCATGCTCGACACCTTCTACCGGGAGTTCACCTACGGGTACGTACCCGACTGGCACGGCGACGTGGTCGACATCCGCGGCACCTACCTCGACCACCCGCGGCACACCCTCGTCGTGGCCGTGCGGGACGGGGAGGTGGTGGGCACGTGCGCCCTGCACTCCCGGGGGCCCGCCCACCCGCCGCATCCGCGCTGGCTGGCCGAGCGCTACGCCTCGGGCCGCACCGCGCAGCTCCTGCGGGTCTACGTGCGCCCCGCCCACCGCAGGCACGGGCTGGCCCGCGCCATGGTGCGGGAGGCGTGCGCGTTCGCGGCCGGGGTGCCGGGCTACGAGCGCGTCTACCTGCACACCAATGTGGACGTGCCCAGTGCGGAGGGGTTCTGGCGGAGCCTGGCCACCGAGGTATTCGACGCCCGCACGACGGGTGAGCACGGCGGCTACGGCACGGTGCACTTCGAGATCCCGCTGCCGTAGCCGGGCCGGTGCCGGCCCGACGGGCCGCGCCCGGGGAACGTACCTATGCTCGAAGAAGGGGCTGATCCGAGCCCTGGAGGGCGGCTGGCATGAGCGAGGCGAGCGACGCGGTCCGGACCGACCGCTCCCTGAAGGCCGCGCACCGCGCCATGTGGGCGCTGGGCGACTACCCCTCCGTGGCCTCCCACGTCTTTCCGGACCTCGGGGCCCTGCTCGTCCGGGAGTGCGGCGTGCGGCGCGGCGACCGGGTGCTCGACATCGCCACGGGCTCCGGCAACGCCGCCATTCCGGCCGCCCTGGCCGGGGCCGACGTCGTGGCGTGCGACCTCACGCCCGAACTGCTCGAAGTGGGGTGGCACCTGGCCACCGTACGCGGCACCCGGGTGGAGTGGACGGAGGCGGACGCGGAGGCGCTGCCCTTCGCGGACGGCGAGTTCGACACCGTCATGTCCTGCGTCGGCGTCATGTTCGCCCCGCACCACCGGCTCGCCGCCGACGAGATGCTGCGCGTCTGCCGCTCCGGCGGCACCGTGGGGCTGGTCAACTGGACTCCCGAGGGGTTCATGGGCCGACTGCTGGCCACGTTGGAGCCGTACGCGCCCCCGCCGCCGCCCGGGGCCGAGCCGCCGGCGCTGTGGGGGGACGAGGAACACGTCCACGAGCTGCTGGGCGACAGGGCGGGCGACGTGGTCTCGCGCCGGCAGACGGTCCGGGTGGAGCGGTTCGCCAAGCCCTCGGAGTTCCGGGAGTTCTTCAAGGCCCTGTACGGGCCGACGATCGCCGCCTACCGCGCCGTCGCCAAGGAGCCCGACCGGGTCGCCGCCCTGGACAGGGAACTGGACGCCCTCGCCGCGGAGCACACCGCGGACGGCGTCATGGAGTGGGAGTACCTGCTGCTGACGGCTCACCGCCGGGACTGATCTGCAGGTCCGGATGGGCGTCCCACCACTCCCTGTGGAAACGGTTGTTGTCCACGTTGGCCAGGTAGGCGCGGGCCGCGGCGCGGTAGAGCAGGTCCGCCTGGCCGGCCGAGACCGCCGAACGGTTCCAGGCGAGCCGGATGCGGCCGGTGATCGGGGTCCCCGTGAGCGGGCGCATCACCGTACCCGCCACCTGCGGGGCCGTGGGCTGGCTCAGGGAGATCGCGCGGCCGGCGGCGATCAGGTCGTACTGCATCATGCGGTCGGTGATCCGGTAGCGCAGTGACGGGGTGAAACCGGCCTTCGCGCAGGCGTCGACGAGGGCCTCGGGGCCGCCGTCGTCGTCCTCCACGGGCGTCATCCAGGCCTCCGCCGCGAGATCGGCGAGGTCGATGCGGTCCCGGCCCGCGAGCGGGTGCTTCGCCGACAGCCGGATGCAGAACGGCTCCTTGGGGACGAGCGTCCTGGCGAGGGCGCCCGCGGGGAGCCGCACCTCGTGGTCGTTGACCTCTCCGTAGACGATCGCGTCGTACTGCCCGGTGCCCAGCATCCGCGCCAGCGCGGTCACCGAGTGCTCCAGGTCCACGGTGATCTCCTGGCCCGACATGGACAGGTCCGTCTCGGCGAGCAGACCGTCGAGCAGGACCAGCAGGATGCAGCCCAGCCGCAGCGGGCTGCCGGTCCCGATCGCGCGCGCCTCCGCTCCGAGCGCGTCCATCTCGCTGAGCACGCGACGCGCCTTGGCCAGCACGAACTGGCCCAGTGCCGTGGGCTCCACGCCGCCCCGTCCCCGCACGAACAGCTCGCCGCCGGTGACCTGCTCGATGCGCCGCAGCTGGGCGGAGAGGGCGGGCTGGGACACTCCGAGCCGCCGCGCCGCGCCCCCCAGGCTGCCCGCTTCCGCTATCCGGCAGACGGCTTGCAGATGCCTCAACTCCAGCTGCATCCGGGCAGCGTACGCAGCGGGCCGCCGCCGCACCATAACGCGGGACTTATGCCTGCCGGGATGTCCCAATCTCGTCATGTTCACGCTCATACTCGGCCGCGAACGCACACTCATCCCCGACCCCCCACGATCGGAGTGGACGTTGCAGCCCACCAGATGGACGGCAGCCGTGGCGGCCATGGCGCTGACCGCGAGCCTCGCCGGCGCCCTGGCCGGGACGGCATCCGCGGCGCAGCAGGCGCAGCCCGCCCCGTCCCCGCAGGACACACCGGCCGCACGTGCGGTCGCGGCCGCGGACCGCGCCGTAGACAGCGGCCTGGACTCCCTGGTCAACTCCTCGCAGGAACACTACGAACGGCGCATGGTCACCCCTTGGGTGCAGGACCTCTACTCCGTCGCGTACGAGCGCAGCTACCGCGGCCTTCCGGTCGTCGGCGGCGACGCGGTCGTGCTCGCGGACGGCTCCGGCAAGGTGCGCACCCTCCAGTCCGCCTCCTCCGTACGGATCGACGTCGCGACCCGGCCGTCGGTGACCGCGAAGGACGCCGAGTCGACGTCGCGGGCGAAACTGACCGCCGTCGACAAGGTCGACAGCAGCCGGCTCGTCGTCCGGCTGAAGGACGACAAGCCGGTGCTGGCCTGGGAGACGGTGCTGATCGGCCGGACCAAGACGGCTCCCAGCAAGTTGCACGTCTTCGTCGACGCGCGGACCGGCTCCGTCGTCGACAGCTACGACGACGTGGTCGCGGGGACCGGCAACAGCAAGTGGAACGGCCCGAACCCGCTCACCGTCGACACCACCAACTCGGGCTCCACCTATACGCTGCGCGACCCGAACCGCACCGGCCTGAGCTGCGCGGACTACAGCAGCGGCACGGTCTTCACGAAGTCCTCCGACTCCTGGGGCACCGGCAACCCCACGAACAAGGAGACCGGCTGCACGGACCTGATGTTCGCCGCGCAGAAGCAGTGGGACATGCTCGGCCAGTGGCTGGGCCGCAACGGCATCAGCGGCAACGGCCGCCACTTCCCCGGCAAGGTCGGCCTGAACGACCTCAACGCCTACTGGGACGGCAGCTCGGTCACCATCGGGCACAACCAGGCGAACGAGTGGATCGCCGGCGTGGACGTGGTGGCCCACGAGTACGGGCACGCCATCGACTCCAACACCCCCGGCGGCACCAGCGGCCAGGAGTCCGGTCTCGGCGAGGCCACCGGCGACATCTTCGGCGCGCTGACCGAGGCGTACATCAACGAGCCGTCTCCGTACGACACTCCGGACTACACCGTCGGCGAGGTGATCAACCTCGTGGGCGAAGGGCCCATCCGGAACATGTACAACCCGCCGGCCGTCAACAACGACCCGGCCTGCTACAGCTCGGCGATACCCGGCACCGAGGTGCACGCGGCCGCGGGCCCCCTGAACCACTGGTTCTACCTGCTGGCCGAAGGCACCAACCCGGGCGGCGGCAAGCCCAGCAGCAGCACCTGCAACCAGACCACGCTGACCGGCGTGGGCGTGCAGAACGCCGGCAAGATCTTCTACGGCGGCATGCTGCTCAAGACCAGCAGCATGTCCTACAAGAAGTACCGCACGGCGACGCTGAGCTCCGCGAAGTCGCTCGACGCCACCTGCGGGCTCTTCAACAAGACGAAGGCGGCCTGGGACGCCATCAGCGTGCCCGCCCAGTCGGCGGACCCGACCTGCACCCCGAGCGGCCAGAACAACGACTTCTCGATGACACTGAACCCGTCGTCGGGCACCGTCCAGCAGGGCGGTACGGTCACCACCACCGTCGCCACCACCGTCACCACCGGCACCGCCCAGTCGGTGACGCTGACCGCCACGGGCCTGCCGTCCGGGGTCAGCGCCTCCTTCAACCCCGCCACGGTGCAGTCCGGCCAGTCCTCGGTCCTGACGCTGACCGCCACCTCCAACGCGGCGCCCGGCGCCTCCACCGTCGTCATCAAGGGACAGGGCGCCACCCTCTCCCACACCGTCGACTACACGCTCAACGTGGGCGGGACCCAGCCCGGCAACGACCCGCCGGACATCAGCGTCGCCAACGTGCAGGCGCACCTGGCGCAGTTCAACACCATCGCCACCCAGAACGGCGGCCACCGCCGGGCCGGCAGCGCCGGCTACACCCAGTCCCTGGCCTACGTGAAGGGCAAGCTCCAGGCCGCCGGCTACACCGTCACCGAACAGAACTGCTCCTCCTGCACCTACCCGTCGAACAACCTGATCGCCGACTGGCCCGGCGGACCCGCCGACCAGGTCGTCATGTTCGGCGCCCACCTCGACAGCGTCTCGGCGGGCCCCGGCATCAACGACAACGGCTCCGGCTCGGCCACCCTGCTGGAGAACGCGCTGGTCCTCGCCCAGAAGAACCCGACGATGTCCAAGCACGTGCGCTTCGCCTGGTGGACGGACGAGGAGCAGGGCCTCAACGGCTCCGAGTTCTACGTCGGCCAGCTCAGCAGCGCCCAGAAGGCCGCCATCAAGGGCTACTACAACTTCGACATGGTCGCCTCCACCAACGGCGGCTACTTCATCAACAACGTCAACTCCACCACCGGCGCCCCGCTCAAGGCGTACTGGACCTCGCTGAACCTGGCGCCGGAGGAGAACACCGAGGGCCAGGGCCGCAGCGACGACTACTCCTTCCAGCAGGCCGGCATCCCCACCTCCGGCTACGCGGCCGGCGCCAGCGCCCGTAAGACCTCGGCGCAGGCCACCAAGTGGGGCGGCACCGCGAACGCCGCCTACGACCCCTGCTACCACAGCTCCTGCGACACCACGAACAACATCAACGCCACGGTGCTGGACCGCAGCGCCGACGGCGTCGCCTACGCCGTCTGGAAGCAGGCCGTCGGCGGTGAGACCCCCGCGCAGGACTTCTCCATCGGCGTCTCCCCGTCCGCGGGCAGCACGGCCCCCGGCGGATCCACCTCCGCCACGGTCAACACCTCCACGGTGAGCGGCGCCGCCCAGACCGTCGCGCTCTCCGTCTCCGGCGCGCCGGCGGGCGTGAGCGCGACGCTCAACCCGGCGTCCGTGCAGTCCGGCAGCTCCTCGGCGCTGTCCGTCCAGGTCGGCGCGGGCACCGTTCCCGGTACCTACACCCTGACGGTCACCGGTTCCGGCACCGTCAGCCACACCACCACCTACACACTGACCGTCACCGGGAGCGGCGGCTGCACGCCGCGCCAGCTCGTGGTCAACGGCGGCTTCGAGAGCGGCTCCAGCCCGTGGACCGCGACCTCCGACGTGATCACCAACCAGTCCGGCCAGCTTCCGCACAGCGGCAGCTACAAGGCCTGGCTGAACGGATACGGCTCCTCCCACACGGACAGCGCCTCCCAGTCGCTGTCCATCCCGTCGGGCTGCGCCTCGTACCGGCTCTCGTTCTTCCTCCACATCGACACGGACGAGAACGAGAACGTCGTCTACGACCGGTTCACCGTCTCGGTGGGCGGTCAGACCCTGGAGACCTTCTCCAACCTGAACGCGAACTCCGGCTACGTCCAAAAGACGTACGACCTGGCGGCGTTCGCGGGCCAGAGCGTCACCCTGAAGTTCAACGGCGTGGAGGACCAGTCCCTGCAGACCTCCTTCGTCGTGGACGATGTCACCGTCCAGGTGAGCTGATGTGTCCAGGTGAGCTGATGTCCGCCTGACCCGCGCGAGCGGCACGCAGTCCGGCCCGGTCCCGCACCTCGGGGGCCGGGCCGGACGTGCACCGGCCGGTACGCGCCGCCGGCCGACCGGGGCTCGCGCCCCGGAGCCGACGAGTGGCACCGGGCCGCCGGCCGGAAGACAATGGGGGCACCGGCCCGGTCGACGTCCGTGGGGCCCTTCGTCAGCGCCCCCCTCGCACCTGTGGTGACCGGGCCTTCGCCAGTACGCATGAGTCCTCGGAGGAGTCATGGGGAGTACGGAGCACACGGGATCGTTGCAGTGCTCAGGCACGAACGACGACTTCACGGCGGAAGTGACCTACGAAGACGACCGGCGCCGCGTCACCATCGACGGCACGCTGTCCTGTCCACGCCCCGCATTCGAACTCGCACTGGACCACGGGAATCCCGGCATCAACCCGGACCCGAAGGAGCTCGTCCTGGTGCTCGTGGAGACCGAGCCGACGGGAACCGTTATCCAGGTGGTGACCGAGACCAAGGTGCACGGCGAGTTCACCATCAAGCCCGAGGTGGAGCGGGTGCGCATCCAGAACCTGGTCCTCACGCTGCCACTGGACCAGAAGCGGCCCGAGCCGGAGGCGGTCTGAGTCAGGACCGGTCGGTCACTTCCGGCGCGCGCCCCGGCCGCCCTCGGGGGCGATCATGGCGGTCAGTCCGTAGTCCAGCTCCGCGCCGTCGACCAGCAGGGCCTCGACCGTGCGCGTCGCCGGGTCGATGTCGGCCTCCACGCCCTGTCCGCGGTAGCGGGGGTAGCCGGAGGTTCCCCTCTCGCCGGTCGCCTCGACCACGGCCGATCGCAGGGCCTTGTCGGCCGCGGAGGCGCCGCCCAGGTTCTGGATGTGCTCGGGCACCAGCAGGATCTCGAAGCTCTGCGGCTCAGTGGTCATGCTTCGAAACTACCCGATCAGGTGCCCCGGAGCGGGCGGGCACACGCCCCACCTCGTACGCTCTGCGGGACCCGGCACGCAGACGAAGAGGAACACGATGAGCGGCGCTTCCCCGGACAAGATCCTTCTCGTGGCGAAGGAACCCACCCTCCGGGGCCTGCTGGAGCGCCTCCTCGTGGCCAGAGGGTTCACCGTGGTCGACGGCGCGAGCGGGAAGGACGTCATCGCCCTGCTGGGCAGCGAGGCCCCCGTCGCCCTGGTGATCTGCGAGCGCACCGGGCCGGGCCTGGACGAGGTGGCGATGTTCGAGGAGATCCGCCGCCATCTCGACCACGGGCGCGTACCCATCCTCGCGCTGCCCCCCGCGGACCCGGAGTGCACGGTCCGCGCGCTGGAGGCCGGCGTGAGCGACTGCCTCGCCAAGCCGTTCCACCCCACCGAGTTCCTGGCCCGCGTCGAGCGCCTCGCCCGGCCGGCGGCCGCGGCCGGTCCGGCCTGACCGGGGAAGGCGCCGCTCGGGCCGGGGGCGCCTCAGACCGGGCGGTAGCCGCGGTCGCGGACCAGGCGGGCGGCGAAGGCGGTGAAGGCGCGGGAGGCGGCGCTCTCGTAGGCGCCCTCCCGGCGCAGCAGGGTGACCGTGCGGGAGGGGAGGGCGGGGTCGAGCGGTACCGGGCGCAGGTACGGGTGGTCGTGCGTGACGGCGTCGGGCAGGACGGTGGCCAGCGGCGTGCCCCGGAGGATCTCGGTGAGGGCCTGGACGGAGTTCGCCTCCACCGCGATGTGCGGGCGCACACCGTGGGCGGCGAGGTAGGCGTCGACATGGACGCGGGTGGCGAAGTCCCCGCTCAGCAGCGCCAGTCGGCGCGCCGCCAGCTCGCGCACGGGCAGCGGCCCGGGCCCGGTCTCGGCGGCGGTGACCAGGCTGAGGGTCTCCGTGAACAGGGGGGTCGCCTCGATGCCCGGCAGGTGCGGCCGCTGGAAGGCGAGGCCGAGGTCGTGCTCGTCGGCGAGCAGGCCGGCCTCGATGCGGTCCTGGGGCGTCTCTCGGACCGCGAGGGTGATGCCGGGGTGGGCGGTGTACAGCCCGGCGACGAGCGGGCCGACGAGGTACGCGGTGAAGGTGGGCGTCAGGGCGAGGCGCAGGTGGCCGCGGGAGAGGTCGGCCAGGTCCTGGACGGCCCGCTCGGCGGTCGCCAGCTCCCGTAGCGCGCCGCGCGCGTGGTGGACGTAGGTCGCACCGGCGTCGGTGAGCCGCACGGTGCGCCCGGTGCGGTCCAACAGCTGGACCCCGACGGTGCGTTCGAGCTGCTTCACCTGCTGGGACAGGGTGGGCTGGGAGATCCGCAGCTCCTCGGCGGCGCGCGTGAAGCTGCCGTGCTCGGCCACGGCGATCAGATAGCGCAGGTGACGCAGTTCCAGAGCCATGGCCCCGACTATAGATGAAAACAATGGCTGAGATGGGTAGGGCGTCTTGGACACAATAGATGCAGTTCATGCATGGTGGAACACGTCAAGCCCCCCGGGGCGCATCCCACCAGAGGGAGTGACCATGCAGGCCCAGCACGATCTTTCGGACGGCGTCGCACGCTTCCAGCACGAGGTCTTCCCGGCGAAGGTGGAGCTCTTCGCCCGCCTGGCCGAGACCCATCGGCCGGACACCCTGTTCATCGGCTGCTCCGACGCCCGCGTGGTGCCGGAACTGATCACCCAGAGCGAGCCGGGCGAGCTGTTCGTCATCCGCACCGCCGGAAACCTCGTCCCCGCCTACGCGCCGGGCCCCGACGGCGTGACCGCCAGCATCGAGTACGCCGTCGCCGTCCTCGGCGTCAGCGACATCGTGGTGTGCGGGCACTCCGCCTGCGGAGCGATGACCGCACTGGCCGAGGGTACGGACCTGAGCGCCACCTCCTCCGTCGCGGGCTGGCTACGGCACGCGGACGCCTCGGTGGCCCGTACGGCGGGCGCCGGACCGGACCGGCTGGCCGCGCTGGTCCGCGAGAACGTGCGCGCCCAGCTGGCGAACCTGGCCACCCATCCCTCGGTCGCCCGCGCCCGGGCCGCGGGCGCCCTCACCCTGCGCGGCTGGGTCTACGACATCCGGACCGGCGGGGTCGCGGAGGTCGCCGGCGCGGACCACCCGGCCGCCCTGGCCCTCTGACCCCGCCCACCCGCCCCCGCTTCCCCCACCGCTCACCTTCACACAAAGGACACCTTCCGCATGCTGCACGCCCAGTTCGACCCCACCGCCCGCCAGGACCTGGCCGCCGCCATCACCCTGGCCAAGGCCCGCAAGGACCTCTCCTGGCAGGAACTCGCCGATGCCGCGGGCCTGTCGGTCGCCTACGTCACCGCCGCCCTGCTGGGCCAGCACGCCCTGCCCGAGACCGCGGCGCGGTCGGTCGCCGGACTGCTGGACCTGGACGAGGACGCGGTACTGCTCCTCCAGACGATCCCGACCCGCGGATCGATCGGCGGCGCCGTCCCGACCGACCCGACGATCTACCGCTTCTACGAGATGCTCCAGGTCTACGGGACCACCCTGAAGGCGCTGGTGCACGAGCAGTTCGGCGACGGCATCATCAGCGCGATCAACTTCAAGCTGGACGTCAGGAAGGTCGCCGACCCCGACGGCGGCGAGCGCGCCGTGATCACGCTGGACGGGAAGTACCTCCCGACGAAGCCCTTCTGATCTCCGACGGCTCCCGGTACCCCTATTCGGGCATGCATGCCACAGAGCCTCCGGCCCAGTCGGGCCGGAGGCTCTGTGACGTGCAGTGCAGTGTGGTGCGGTGCCCACGGTGACGGCCGCTTTCGGCCGGCGCGCGCCGGTGGTCGGAACGGATCCGCGGATGCAGGTGGAACAAGCCGGGGCCCCGTGGGCACTCGCGCAGGCGTCGGAGGCCCCGGCTCGCAGAGGGGACTGCGTCAGCTGCCGGCCGAGAGGTTGCCCGACAGGACCGGGATGTTGTCCAGGATGTGGGAGAGCGGCTCGTCACCCTTGGCCTGGGTGGAGTTCTCGGTGCACTGCTGGTTCTGCGGGTTGGACAGGACGTTGACGTCCTGGACGCCGATGTTGGCGATGAGCGCGAACACGGACTGAACGTTGACCTTGGCGGGCAGGCCGATGCAGGGCTTGTTCAGGGTGCCCTGGACCAGGCCGAGCTGCGGGCTCAGGTCGCCGTGGGTCTTCTGGTTGCCGTAGATCTGCTGGGAACCATTGCCGTTGACCGTGTTGATCCCGTTGTCGTTGCCAATGGCCATCGCCGGAGCAGCCAGGGCGGCGCCCGCGCCGATGATCGACGCGGTAACTGCGGCGGTGGCCATCATCTTCTTGATCATCAGTGGTCCTCATGTCGCACGAGTGCATGGTGGTGAGCGCTTTGATCAACGCCCGGCGCGACCACAGGTTCCGCCGCTTCACCCGAACAGCGGCATGTCGAATGAGGCGGGCGGGTACGGGGGACGATGGGCAACGGGGACGATGGGCGGCGTAACGGGCGGCCGCGGAACCGAGGGAACGAGTCCGGGACGCGTGCGTGACGCCGTCCATGACGCGGGCGCGGGAGAGGCGGGTCGCAGGTGGTGGCCGCACGGTACGTCACAGAGCTGGTTCAGGCGTTGGAGCGGTACGCGGGACGGCCCGCGATCGGGGCCGGGCCGGTCGTCATGGAGTTCCAGGAGGTGCTCGACCACGCCGGCCGGCTGGCCGGGGTGCTCGCCGACGCGGGCGTCGGCCGCGGGTCGGGGCTGGCCTGCGTGGCGGGATCGAACCGGGCTGAGGTGCTGCTGGTGCGGATCGCGGCCCACCTGCTGGGCGCCCGGCTCACCCAGGTGTTCACCGGACCGGCCCTGCACGGCCTGGACTTCATCCTGCGGGACTGCCGGCCGGACCTGGTGGTGCACGACGGGCCGGCGCCCGGGACCGCGGCGCCCCGGCTCGGCCTGGACGAGCTGGTGCGGCGGGCCGCGCAGCGGGAGGCCGCGGCGGTGCCGGTACGGGCCCGCGAGGACGACATGGCCCGGGTGACCTACACCGGCGGGACCACGGGGCGACCCAAGGGGGTGGCGTCCACCTTCGCGGCCATGGCCGCGCGCAACGCCGTACGCCCGGCGGGCTGGGCGGAGTCGGTCCACCTGTCGGTCACGTCGCTGGCGCAGCGCGCCGGCGGGCGGTGCCTGGAACAGCTGCGGGCCGGCGGGCGGGTGGAGCTCCTGGACCCGTTCGGCACGCGGGAGTTCGCGGCCGCGTGCCGCCGCCTCGGGCCGGTGTCCACGTACCTGACGACCTCGATGGTGTACCGGCTGCTGGACGACCCCGTGACGGCCCGCGGGGTGCCCGGGCTGGAGACGGTCTCGTACGGCGATTCGCCCATCCTCCCGGACCGGCTGCGGGAGGCGGTGACCCGCTGGGGCGGCCGCTGGCAGCAGGGCTACGGCATGAACGAGGCCGCGGTGATCTGCCGCCTCACCCCCGCCGACCACGACGCCGCGGTGGGCCGGCGGCCCGAGCTGCTGGCCTCGGTCGGCAGGCCCGTCGCGGGCGTGGAGGTCGAGGTGCGCGACGATGGGGGCTCGGTACTGGCGGCCGGACGCAGCGGCGAGGTGTGGATGCGGTCGGCGGCGATGATGTCCGGGTACTGGGGCCGGCCCGAGCTGACGGCCGAGGCGCTGCGCGACGGGTGGCTGCGGACGGGGGACGTCGGGCACTTCGGCGAGGACGGCTACCTGTACCTCGACGACCGGGTCAAGGACGTGGTGATGGTCGACGGGGACAACGTGTACTGCTTTCCGGTCGAGGCCGCGCTCGCCCGGCATCCGGCCGTGGCGCGGGCGGTGGTGGTGGGGCGGCACAGCGACCTGACGGGTGAGGAGGTGTGCGCCTTCCTCGTGCCGGCGACGGGGTGTGCCCCCAGCGCCGAGGCGGCCGCCGAGGCCTGCGACCTGGTGGAGAAGGAGCTGGCCCCGGCGCACCGGCCGACCACGGTCTTCTGGGAGCGGACGATCCCGCTGACCGCGCGGGGAAAGCCCGACAAGCGCCGACTGCGGGAACACGCCGAGGGCGGTGCGGACGCGCCCCGGCGGTAGCGCCGGGCTCCTAGGCCGTCTAAGCGGCCGGTACGACCGAGGCCCTTATCGCGGCGGCCCACTCCCCCAGCAAGGTGGCGTGCCGGATGCGCTCCGCGTCGGTGAGACGGCCTTCGGCGCGGGCGAAGAGGCAGCGGATGTCGCCGTTGATCTCGGCGAGGGAGCGTTCCGGTGCGGGGCTGTGGTCAGGGGTCGGGCTCACGTGATCAAGAGTAGGCGGCAGGTACGACACCCGTGGACCATGTCCGTCATGCGGACGCCAGGTTCCGGACTGCGGATCATCGCTCCGCGAGCCGGGCGGCCCTCGGCGACCCGGATCAGCCAGCCGCGCGGATGGCCGGGACGGCCTCCTTGGGCCACTGGCGGGCGGCGGTCCTCGCTCGCGGGCCGGGATCGGCCGTCATGTCTCGGTCCCCGAGGTGGTGTCGACGGGCTGCACGACGACCGGGTAGTGGGGCGCGCCCTCGGGCAGCGGGCACGCGTAGGCGCGAGCGGCGATCTCGGCGGCCCGGGCGAAGTCGGGGACGTCGACGATCCAGTAGCCGGCCAGTACCTCCTTGGCCTCCCCGTAGGGTCCGTCGGAGATCACGGGGGCGCCGTCGGCGCCGGTGGTCACGAGGCGGGCCTGTCGGGGTTCGGCGAGGCCCTGGCCGTCGACCCATTCACCCGACTCGGCGAGGTCGTCGTTCAAGGCGCTCATGTGGTCGAACATCGCCTTGAGGTCCGCCTCGGACCAGGCCGGGCTGCCGCTGCTCGCCTTGCCGGACATGGCGTCGTAGTCGGCCTGCTTGCCGAGAACCATCAGCATGTACTTCATGGGGTGCCACCCTTCTGCCGGCCGGCCCCATTCCGGGGCCTCTCGCACGGGACGTCGGAGCCGTCGTTCCCATTGCGACACGTCGGCCGTGTCCGCGCGCGGGGGACGGGAGGCCGGGCAGGGGGCCGGACGGGGCGGGCAGGGGGCCGATTACGCTGGCCCCATGAAGATCATTGACCTGGAGCCGAGCGATCCCCGGCTGACCGATGACCTGCTTCCCGTACTGCTCGAACTGCGGCCCCACCTCACCCCGGAGCTCTTCCGCACGATCCTCGCGGAGGGGCAGGGCCAGGGGCTGCGCTTCACCGCGGCGTACGACGCGGACGGCGGATGCGTGGGCGCGGCGGGCTGGAGGATCGTCGCCAACACTTCCACGGTCCGCATGCTCTACGTCGACGACCTGGTCACGGCCTCCGCCGCCCGCTCGACCGGCGTGGGCCGCGCGATGCTGGCCCATCTGGAGGACCACGCCAGGGCGGCCGGCTGCACGGTCCTGACGTTGGAGTCCGGCACGCAGCGGACCGACGCCCACCGCTTCTACTTCCGCGAGCGGATGGCCGTGACGGCCTTCTCCTTCGACAAGCCGCTCGTCTGACGGGGACCGGGCGCCCGGTGACTCCGCGGTTCCGTGACGCCGTGACCTGTGACCTGTGACGCCGTGACCGAACCGTCCTCGTCCCGAGTCCGGATCGGCCTCGCCGGGCCGGTGGCCGCTTGTTAGGTTCCTGCCACTGTCGACCGCGAGGGGAACCGTTTCATGCCAGTATCCGCAGGGCCCCGCAGGGGCCCGGGCGTCGTCGCCGTGGCGGCCGTCCTACTGGCGGGCGCCGCCGGGTGCGCGGACGGGGCCGGCAGGGGCACGGCGGCGGCTCTGGCCCCGGCGTCCTCTTCCGCGCCTGCGTCGCCCTCTCCCTACGCCACGGCCACGGCCTCGGGCTCCGCGCCCGCTTCCGCTTCCCCGTCCGGGCCCGTCACGCCGTCGGCCCTGAGCACGACCCGGGCGACGACACCGCCCGCCGTCCCCACCGGGCTGACGGTCGCGGTCGACACCCGGGGCGGCCGGCTCGCCCTCGCACGGGGTGGCGCTCCGCAGGAGTTCACCGTCACCCTGCGGAACGGGAACTCCGCCGCGTACCGCCACCTCGTGGTCGCCTTCCAGATGGAGTTCCTCGTCGGTAAACCCGGCGACCAGCCGGGCAGCGGGCCGGGCTTCCTGCTGGAACGTTTCGATACGGCCTCGGGCGCCTGGCGCCCGGCCACCCTCCGCATCGCCAACGACGCCGAGCCACCATCCGCGTTCACGGGCGGTGCCCCGCTCGCCCGCGAGACCGTCCGCGTCGAGCGCTACCGGCTGAGCGCGACCGCGGGCGGGCCGACGGGCACCACCCCGGTGATGGTGTCCTTCATCGACGCGGACGGCGACCGGGAGGCCGCGGCGCACGTGAACCTCGGGCACAGCACCCGCTGAGGACCGTCACGCAGTGCGCGCTACCGCTCCCGCGCCCCGGGAGCGTCCTCGGACGCGCAGGGCGTACCCGACACCGGCTCGCCGAGGGCGCGCGCGGCGGTCCGCCAGGCTGCGGTGACGGCCTTCCGGGCCCGCTCGGTGGCCTCCAGTACCCGGTCGGGACGGTCGGGAAGGTGGAACGGGGAGCCGATGTGGACGTGTACGCAGGGCCTGCGGAGCGGAGCGGTGAGCACTCCGGCGAGCTGCTTGGCGCCGCTGCCCGAGCACAGGCGGCGAGCGCCGGCCTGGCCGACGGGCACGACGGGGGCGCCGGTCGCGGCGGCGAGCCGGGCCAGGCCGCTGCGGAAGGGACCCGGGGCCGACTCGCCCGCGTCGAGGCGGACGGGCAGCCCGCCTTCGCCGTACAGCAGCACGCTGCGGCCGGAGGCGAGGGCGACGGCCGCGGCGTCCAGGGAGCCGGCGGCGCGGGCGGTACCGCGGTGGACGGCGATGTGCCCTTCGCGCCGGAGCGCGGCGCCGAGCAGCGGTACGCGCCACAGGCCGCCGGTGGCCAGGATGACGGGCTCGATCCCGTACCGGCGCAGCGCGGCGACCACGACGGCGGGGTCGGCGAGGGAGGTGTGGTTGGCGACGAGGATGCTGCCCGGAGCGGGCCGCGGCCCGGGGGCGGCGGTGACCGTCAGGTTCCCGAAGGCGGGTACGACGGCGGCGGCGATTCGGCTGAGCATGGACGGCCCCGTTCGGTGGTGCGGCGACGTGCTTCGGTGGTGCGGTCCATGGTCGGACGGGGGCGGTGCGGGGTCATGAGTAGGCGTACTCAACCCCGCCTGGTGCTGCGGGGGTCGGCGCGTGCGGTGCGTCGCCCCCGCGGGGGAGGTCGGAGTATGACCGAACGGTCACAAGATCGGAGGCGGGGAACGACCACGGGCGCGGCGGACATCTAGCAGGTCGGCGTGGCTCCGCGACGGGGCTTCGCCGACGGAATCGGAAGAGACCGGCGGGCTGTTCGCCACCGCGTGGGCGGTGGGGCGGCCGGCCGGGTGCGAGCGGCAAGGCGGGGCTTGGATGAAGGCGATAACGGTGGCGGGCGGCTCTTCGGACGATCCGGAGGTCGAGGGAACCGCGCTCCCCGCAGAGGGCGAGGCGGACGAGGCAGCCGAGGCAGCGGCAAAGCGCCCCGCCGAAGCTCCCCGAACCGACCCGCACCCCGGTCCGGGCACCGACACGGCGGCCCAGACGCCTGCCGAGACCCCCGAAGCCGAAGCGGAAGCCGAGGCGCCGGACAACACCGACGCCCCGGTGGAGCCCGACCGGGCCGAGCCGCAGCCTCCCGCCGAAGCTCCCGAAGACGAGGCGGATGCCCAGCCGGAGGGCGACACCGCGGACACGGCCGCGCAAATGCCTGCCGAACCGGCCGCCGACGGCGAAGCCGACGCCACGGTCGGGGCCGACGCCACGGCGCACACGGCTCCCGAAGCTCCCGCGACCGAGCCGACGCCCCTAGTGGCGCCCGACGTGGAAGCCGAAGCCGAAGGGCCGGACACCGACGCCACGGTGGAGCCCGACCAGGCCGAGCCGCAGGCCGACGCAGCGGCGCAGGTTCCCGCCGAAGCTCCCGAAGGCCAGGCGGACGCCCAGCCGGATGGCGACACCGCGGACACGGCGGCGCAGACGCCCGCCGAAGTGGAAACCGCAGCCGACACCGAAGTGCCGGAAACCGACGCCACGGTGGAGCCCGACCAGGCCGAGCCGCAGGCCGAGCCGCAGGCCGACGCAGCGGCGCAGGCTTCCGCCGAAGCACCCGGAGACGAGGCGGACGCCCAGCCGGATGACGACCCCGCGGACGCGGCCGTGCAGACGCCCGCCGCAGCGGCCGCCGACGACGTCGAAGCGCCGGATGCCGACACCCCGGTGATGCCCGACCGGGCCGAGCCGGAGGCCGCCGACACGACGGCCGAGGCTCCCGTAGCCGAGCCGGCCGATGATGCCGGGGACGGCCCGGAGCCCGAGCCGCAGGCCGGACCCGCGCAGGCCAAGTCGGCCCGGCCCGCGCCCTCCTGGGCGCGGGAGGTGGAGGCCGATGCCGAGCGGACCAGCCGGTTCGTGAGGCTGAAGGGGCTCGACGCCGCCGCGCCCGCGGCGGCTCCCGCACAGCCCGATCGGCCGGCGGCCCCGCTCGACCTGCTCGCCTCGCTCACCGACAGCGCCGCCGCGCCGCAGAGCCCGCGCCGGACCGCGCTGCGGCGCGTGAAGGTGTGGACGCCGGTCCTGCTCCTCCTCGCCGGTGCCTACGCCGGCGCCCAGCTGCTGCGCCCGCTGCCCACCCCGCACATCGTCGCCGCCGAGACCGGCCGTACCGGCAGCGTCGAGGGGCAGTTCTCGATCCCCTGGCCCGCGAAGGGCCAGGGCGCCGTCCGCATCTCCGGCTCCGGCTCCGGCTCCGGCGACATCGGCACGTTCGGCGAGCAGAAGCCCGTCCCGACGGCCAGCGTCGCCAAGGTGATGACGGCGTACGTGGTCCTCAAGGGCCACCCGCTGCGCAAGGGCGAGCCCGGGCCCGTCATCACCGTCGACGCCAAGGCCGTGGCCGACGGCACCGCCGAGCACGAGTCCCGGATCGTGGGCCTCACCACCGGTACCAAGTTCAGCCAGCAGGACATGCTCAAGATGCTCATGATCCCGTCGGGGAACAACATCGCCCGCCTGCTGGCGCGCTGGGACACGGGCACCGACAACGAGGCGGCCTTCGTCGCGAAGATGAACGCCGCCGTCCGCGAACTCGGCATGAAGGACACCACGTACACCGACCCGAGCGGCTTGGACGCGGGCACCGTCAGCACCGCCGCGGACCAGCTCAAGCTCGCCGAGGCGGTCATGAAGGACGAGGCGTTCCGCGCGATCGTCGCGCTGCCCAACGCCACCATCAAGGGGCTGCCCGAGCCGATCCTCAACAACAACGAGAGCCTGCTCACGGCCCAGGGCCTCAGCATCCGGGGCATCAAGACCGGCTCCAGCACGCCTGCGGGCGGGACCCTCATGTGGGCGGCGTACAAGTCGATCGGGGACGAGACCCCGCTGATCCTGGGCACGTTGATGGACCAGCGCGTGGACGGCCCGGACCCGGACGCCATCAACAGCCTGGCGCTGGTGAAGACGAACAGCAAGAAGATCATCGAGGCGGTGCGGACGGCACTCGCGTCGGCCCCGGTCGTCCGCAAGGGCCAGACCGTGGGGTACGTGGACGACGGGCTCGGCGGCCGTACCCCGCTCGTGGCCACCAAGGACCTGAACGTGATCGGCGTACCGGGCCAGCAGGTGAGGCTGTCCCTCGTCGCAGGCGCCTCACCGCTGCCGCACACCGCGAAGGCGGGCTCCGAGGTCGCGGTCCTGACGGCCGGCGACGGGGAGGGGGCCAAGAGCGTGCCGGTGGCGGTCCGGGGCGCCCTGGCCGAGCCCTCGCTCGGGACGAGGCTCACGCGCCTCGGCTGATCGGACGGGCAAGGAGGTGACCACGTAGGGAAGGGCGGCCGCGGCGCCGGGCCGCGGCCGCCCGTCCCGTCAGGCGCCGGGCGGGACGCGGGAGGGGCGGCCCGCGCCGCGCGTCAGGGAGTAGCCGAAGATGCCGGCGATCGCCCCGAGGATTCCGCCGGCCGCGGTCCAGATCCAGCGGTCCGACCACCAGCCGCCGGACCAGCCGTCCTCCGGCTCGCGCAGGGTGCCGGTGACGGTGGCGGGGACCAGCGGCGTGGAGAGGGCGCCGTCCACCGCGTGGGCGCCGCCGGTCTCCTTCACTTCCGCCTCGACGGCCGCGCGTACGGGCAGGCCCTTGTCCTCGTCCGGCAGGTCGACGACCGTCAGGCGGACGTAGTAGCTGCCCGGCAGCGGATCGTTGGCCCACGGCTCGGCGCCGGCGCGGACCGTGCGCAGGGTGCAGGACAGTGCGACCGAGGCGGCGTCCTTGGCCGCGGCCTCGCTCTGCATGCCGTAGGTGCACGCCTGCCGACGGCGCAGTCCGTCGTACACGTCGAGCTGCCACGTCGACGCGCCGTGCCGGGAGGCCGGTTCGGGCAGGGTGACCGTGGCCTTCACCGTGACGCGCTGCTGGGCGTCGACGGGGAGCACCCAGTAGAGGTAGTCGCCGGAGGAGGCCTGCGCCGTGGCCTTCTGGCCCGGGCGGAACGCCGTGGCGGTGCGGAAGCTGGTGCCCGCCTCGGTCGGTGCTTTCTCGCCCGCGTCCTTGCCCGCGTCCTTCCCGGCGTCCTTGCCCGAGCTCGCGCCGGGAGTGGCGCTGGGCGACGGCGTGTCCGCGACGGCCGTGCCCACGGCCGCTCCCGCCACCGTGAGGGCGGCGGCCGCGGCCAGCAGGGCGGCGGTCAGTGTGCGTACGGTACGCATCAGTTGGTCCTCCAGACGGAGATGCGCCAGCGGGAGATCCATCCCCACACCAGGCCGGCCAGCAGCCCGCTGAGCGCCAGCACGGCAAGGAGCCACCAGCCCCGCCCGAGGCCGAAGGCGGCGGCGTCGGACGCCTCGTCGGGGCCGTCCACCAGATCGATGGTCAGCTCGACGGGCATGCCCGGGGTGGTCTTGACGGACGCGGGGGCGGAGAAGGAGTTGCTGACCTGGAGGCAGACCGTCTCCGCCGCGTTCTTGGAGTCCGAGTCCTCACCGTCGGCTTCGGCCTTCGGGTAGCGCAGGCCGGTCGACAGGACGTCGGTACGCCCGTCACCCCCCTCGGAGCCGCGCACGATCTCGCGTCCGTGGACGGTCGTGGCCCGCAGCAGGACGCCGTAGTCGTTGTTGACGGCGCGGTCGGCGGCGATGCTCGCCGAGGCGCGCAGTTCCTGGCCCGGGCGGACGTCCACCCGGTACCAGCGGTGTTCGCCGAAGCTCTCGCGGTCGCTGTAGAGGCCGGGCTTCAGCAGCGGGGCGCCCTCGCAGCGCTTGGCGCCCTCGGTCGCCACCGGGTTGACGACGGGGTCGGCGGCGCGGTCCACCAACTGGCGGACCCTGCTCGACAGTTCCGCCTTGTGCTGTACGGAGGTGTAGGTGCCGCCGGTGGCCTCGGCGATGCAGGTCAGCTGGGCGCGGGTCTTGGCGTCCGGGACCAGGCCGAGGGTGTCGATGACGAGGTGGATGCCCTTGGCGGCGATGTCGCGCGCCACCTCGCACGGGTCGAGCGGGGCGCAGGTGTCCTCGCCGTCGGTGATGAGGACGATCCGCTTGGTGGCGTCGCCGCCCTCCAGGTCCTGGGCCGCCCCGAGCAGGGCCGGTCCGATCGGCGTCCAGCCGGTGGGGGCGAGCGTGGCCACGGCCGTCTTCGCCTCGGTCCGGTTGAGCGCGCCGACCGGGTACAGCTGCTTGGTGTCCTTGCAGCCGAGCGCCCTGTCCTCGCCCGGGTAGGTGGCCCCCAGCGTCCGTATGCCGAGGCGCACTTCGTCGGGCACGGCGTCGATGACCTCGTTGAAGGCCTGCTTCGCCGCGGCCATCCGGGACTGGCCGTCGATGTCGGTGGCCCGCATGGAGCCGCTGACGTCCAGGACCAGATCGACCTTGGGGGGTTCCTTCGCCGTCGGTCCGTCGGCGGCGGTGGCGCTCGCCGGGAAGAGCCCGACGGCCAGGGCGGCGAGCAGGCCGCACGCCCTTGCCGCCAGCCGTTTCGTTGTGATCATCGCCGGATCGTATTGAGGATCGTCCGGCAATCCAAAACGTGATCCGGGCACCGGCTTTCAGGAGGGCGGGGCCGTTATCCGGACGCCTCGGCGCTCGCGGCGAAGACGGCGGCGAGGTGGGCGGCCAGCAGCTGCGGGGACGGTGGGGACAGGCGCGCGCCGAGGTATCCGTCGGGGCGGATCACGAAGGCAGTGGGCTGTTCGGCCGCGTAGCGCAGGGCGAACTCGCCCAGGGCGTCCCAGCAGGCCGGCAGCTCGGTCGCGTCGGCCGGGGCGTCGACGGGCAGGACCGCGCAGACCTCCACGCGGCCGCGGGAGGACTCCCTCGCCGTCAGGGCGAGTTCGTCGAGGCCCGTGCCGTACAGCAGCAGTACGTGGTCGCGGTCCCGCAGCAGGTCGTACAGGCGCATCGGGTACGAGGCGATCTGCCGGGTGAGGCCGCCGCAGTCCGGCGCCCGATCGCCCGGCCGCGGCCCCTGGCCCTCGCCGGGCGGGTCCACGACGGGGCTGCCGCGGTAGCCGACGAGCAGTTGGGCCTCGCGCAGCAGCACGGTCAGCCGGTCGTCCGGGTCGGCCTGGACCCCCTCCGTGGCGTGCCGCACGGTGCGGGCGACGACTTCCTCGCCGACCGGCCGGCGCTCCGCGTCGTAGCTGGCGAGGAGGCCGGGGTGGGCCGCGCCCTCGACGGCGAGGGCGAGCTTCCAGGCCAGGTTCCAGGCGTCCTGGATACCGGTGTTCATGCCCTGGGCGCCGGTGGGCGGGTGGATGTGCGCCGCGTCGCCGGCGACGAAGACCCGGCCGTCGCCGTAGTGGTTCACGATGCGGTGGCTGATGCGGAACACCGAGGCCCACCGGATGTCGGAGGCGGTGGCCGGGCGGGGCGAGAGCCGGTCCAGGACGGCCTGGATGTCGGCCAGTTCGGGAGCCCGTCCGTCTTGCAGGCCGTGCGCGACGCCGTCGGAGCCGGTCGCGGCCCGGGCTTCGGTGGACAGTTCGGGCGGCACCGTCATCGACGTCCGGTACCGGCCCGCGCCGGGCAGCGGGATGCACACAAGGCCGTCGTCGATCGCGCCGGAGGCGTCGCGGTGCAGGGAGCGCACGCCGTACTCGTGCGGCAGGTCCCAGTCGAGTTGCACGTCGGCGAGCATGTACTCCTCGGGGAAGGCGGCGCCCTCGAAGGTGAGCCCGAGACCCTTGCGGACGATGCTGTGCGCGCCGTCGCACCCCACCAGGTACTGGGTGCGCACCTCTTCCTCCGTGCCGGAGGGGGTGTGCAGCCGGCAGGTGACCCCGTCGGCGTCCTGGGTGAATGACACCAGCTCGGTGCCGCGTTCGACCGTGGTCCCGAAGCGGCCCAGGAACTCGTCGAGGATGCGCTCGGTCTCGTACTGGGGCAGCGCCGCGAACCCGTAGGGCACCTCGGGCGGCACGGCGAGTTCGAGGCGGGGCTGCTCGACGCCGTTGACGTAGGTGAGCTGCCCGCGCAGCGGGACGGCGGCGTCCAGGGCGGCGCGCAGCAGTCCCATGCGGTCCCAGAGCTCCAGGGTGCGCGGCTGGATGCCCACGGCCTTCGCGAACAGCAGCCGGGCGGGCAGCCGGTCGATGATCCGGCAGGAGACTCCGCGTCTGCGGAGCTCCGCGGCCGTGGTCAGCCCGACCGGGCCGGCGCCGGTGACCAGTACGTCCGTTGCGTAGCTGTGCGCCACTGGCGCCTCCCGGCGTGCGGCCCCCGTGCGGATCGGTGCTCCTCCATGGTGGCCGCCCGCCCGGCGTCCGGCATCTTCACCCGGTGACGGGGTCGGCCGTCTTTACTCGATGACGAGGTCGACCTCGATGTTGCCGCGGGTGGCGCGGGAGTAGGGGCAGACCTCGTGCGCCTGCTTGACGAGCAGGGCGCCCGTCTCGCCGGCCAGGGACTCCGGGAGCTCGACGCGCAGGGTGACGCCCAGGCCGAAGCCGGCGCCGTCCTTACCGATGGAGACCTCCGCGGTGACCGAGACCTCGCTGGTGTCGGCCTTGGCCTGGCGGCCGACCAGGCCGAGCGCGCTGGCGAAGCAGGCGGCGTAGCCGGCCGCGAAGAGCTGCTCCGGGTTGGTGCCCTGTCCGTTGCCGCCGAGGGCCGGGGGCATGGCGAGGGCGAGGTCGATCTGGCCGTCGGAGCTGACGGTGCGGCCCTCGCGGCCGTTGGCGGTGGCGACAGCGGTGTAGAGCGCGTCCATGAGAGTCCCTCTCGCAGAAGTGAACCGTGGTGGCGGCCGGTGTCGGCCGCGCTCCTCTAGTAGAGCACGCAATTCAGTTGTGCACAATTCAATGCCGCTCAAGGCCGCCCGGGTACACTGGGTGACATGACCGAGCAGCCGACCGCCACCCACCCCGACCAGGACTTCCTGCGCCTGGACGGCCAGATCTGCTTCGCGCTGAACGCCGCGAGCCGCGCCTTCGGCGGCCTGTACCGCGTCATCCTCAAGGACCTGGGCCTCACCTATCCGCAGTACCTGGTGATGCTGGTGCTGTGGGAGCACGGCGAGCTGCCGGTGAAGGAGATCGGGCAGCACCTCCGGCTGGACTCGGGGACGCTGTCGCCGCTGCTCAAGCGGCTGGAGGCGGCCGGCCTGGTCCGCCGCGAGCGCAGCGCGGCGGACGAGCGCTCCGTACACGCCCACCTGACCGAGGAGGGCGCCGCGCTGCGCGCCCGCGCGGCGGAGGTGCCCCGGCGGATCGCGGCCTCGACCGGCTTCGAGCTGGGCGAGATCCTCGACCTCCAGGCCCGGCTGAACCGCCTCACCGCCGCCCTCGACGCGGCCGCGCCCCAGGAGGCGCGCGGGGCACAGGAGGAGTAGGGCCACAGGAGCGGGTCCGGGGCACAGCAGGCGTGCACGCCTCCCGCGCCGGACACTGGTCCGGGGGCCGGGAGGCTGGAGGTACGCGATGGACCCGGTGGCCGCGCTGGACCGGATCGCCTTCCTGCTGGAGCGGGCGCAGGCGCCCACGTACCGGGTGCGGGCCTTCCGTACGGCCTCGGCCGCGCTCGCACGGATGGGTGAGCACGAGGTGGCCGACCGGGCGCGGGCCGGTTCCCTGGAGGCCGTCAAGGGCATCGGCCCCAAGACGGCCCAGGTCGTGCGCGAGGCGCTCGGCGGGGCGGTGCCGTCCTATCTGCAGAAGCTGGAGGACGAGGCCGCGGCGCACCCCGAGGGGCCGCCCGCCACGCCCGCCGCCGCCGCGCTGCGGGCGGCGCTGCGCGGGGACTGCCACGTGCACTCGGACTGGTCGGACGGTGGCAGTCCGATCGAGGCGATGGGCCGCACGGCGGCCGAGCTGGGCCACGAATGGGCCGTGCTGACCGACCACTCGCCCCGCCTGACGGTCGCGCGCGGGCTCTCGCCGGAGCGGCTGCGCGAGCAGCTGGAGGTGGTGGCCGAGCTGAACGAGACCTGGGCGCCCTTCCGGCTGCTCACCGGGATCGAGTGCGACATCCTGGACGACGGATCGCTGGACCAGGAGCCGGAGCTGCTGGAGCGGCTCGACCTCGTCGTCGCCTCGGTCCACTCGAAGCTGCGGATGGACGCGCCCGCGATGACCCGGCGGCTGCTGAAGGCGGTGCGCAATCCGCTGATGGACGTACTGGGCCACTGCACGGGCCGGCTGGTGACCGGGCGGACCCGGCCGGAGTCCCGGTTCGACGCCGAGGCCGTCTTCGCCGCCTGCGCGGAGGCCGGCACCGCCGTGGAGATCAACAGCCGGCCGGAGCGCCTGGACCCGCCCCGGCGGCTGCTCCGGCTCGCCGTGGCGGCCGGGACCTTCTTCGCCATCGACACGGACGCACACGCCCCGGGACAGCTGGACTGGCAGATCCTGGGCTGCGAACGGGCCGTGGAGTGCGAGGTTCCGACCGAGCGCCTCATCAACACCTGGACGGCGGACCAGCTCCTGTCCTGGACCCGCACCCGGCGCGCGCCTTAGGCGGTGTCCGGGTCACCGCGCCTTCGGCGCCCACGCACCCACGTCCGAAATTGTACGGGCCATGTCGTTCCGGACACTCGCGCCCGTCGGCCGCCACCGCCAGGATGTACGTAGTTGAACATTCGACGACAGCGGGAGAACGTGATGACGACGGGTCAGACGGTGGCGGTTTTCGGCGCGTACGGGCACACCGGGCGCTTCGTGGTGGCGGAGCTGCGCAGGCGCGGGTTCGTCCCGGTCCTGTCCGGACGCGACGCGGACAAGCTGGAGGCGCTCGCGGCGTCCCACCCGGGTCTCGACGCCCGGCGGGCCACGGTCGGCGATCCGGCCTCGCTCGACCGCGCGCTGGCCGGCGCGGCCGCCGTCGTCAACTGCGCCGGGCCCTTCGCCACGACCGCCGCCCCGGTGATCGAGGCGGCCCTGCGCGCGGGGATCCCGTACGTGGACGTGGCGGCCGAGATCGAGGCCAATCTCGACACGCTCACGCAGTTCGCGGAGCGTGCCCGCGCCGCGGACACCGTGGTGATCCCGGCGATGGCCTTCTTCGGCGGCCTCGGCGACCTGCTGGTCACCGCGGCGATGGGCGACTGGACGGCGGCCGACGAGGTGCACGTCGCCTACGGGCTGAACAGCTGGCACCCGACGGCCGGAACACGCGACGCGGGAACGGTCTCCCGGGAGCGCAGGGACGGGCGGCGGGTGCGCTACAGCCAGGGGCGGCTGGAGTACGTCACCGACGCCGCGCCGACCCTGAAGTGGTCCTTCCCCGACCCGATGGGAACGCGGGCGGTGATCGGGGAGTTCAGCATGGCCGACGTCGTCACCGTCCCCAGCCACCTGTCCGTCCCCGAGGTGGTCTCGTACATGACCGTGGAGGCGGCCGGCGACCTGGCCGCCGCGCAGACGCCGGCGCCGACCGCGGTCGACGAGCAGGGGCGTTCCGCGCAGACCTTCCTCGTCGACGTGGTCGTACGCTCCGGCGGCGAGGAGCGGCGCGCCGTGGCGAGCGGCCGGGACATCTACGCCGTCAGCGCCCCGCTCGCCGTGGAAGCGGTCCACCGCGTCCTCACGGGACGGACCAAGGCGGTCGGCGCCCTCTCCGCCGGGGCGGCCTTCGACGCGGCCGACTTCCTCCGCGCCCTGTCCGCGGACATCTCACTGGAACTGCACCCGTAGCGGCGGGGCGTCCTGGTCGGCTCGCCGCGCAGGCCGCCCTCACCCCCCGAGCCCGGCCACCAGCAGCACCACGTCGAGCCCGGCCACGGCCATCGTGGCCAGGAACGGCAGCCGTCCGCCGGGCCGCCGGCCCGCGAGGAGCAGTGCCGCGGCCGTCGCGACCAGCAGCACCCGGCCGTACGCCGTCACCGGGCCCGGCGGCCCCAGGACCAGGGCGGCGGTCGAGCCGAGGACCAGCAGGCCGGCCAGCGCGGCCGAGACCCGTACGCCGAGCCGCTGCGGCAGCCCCACCACCCCGGTCGCGAGGTCGTCCTCGATGTCGGGCAGGACGTTGGCGAAGTGCGCGCCCGCACCCAGCAGGACCGCGGCGGCCGTCAGCCACGGCGGCGGCCAGGGCGCGCCGGGCAGGGCGAGGGTGACGAAGGCCGGCAGCAGGCCGAAGGCCAGGGCGTACGGGAACCAGGAGGCGGCCGTGCTCTTCAGCCGGAGGTTGTACGCCCAGGCGGCCGCCACGGCGAGGAGGTGCACGGCGCCGGCGAGCAGCCCACAGGCCAGCGACAGCGCGACGCACAGGAGCAGCGCCAGGGCCGCCGCCCGGGTGACGACGGCGGCTGGGACGGCGCCCGTCACCAGGGGTTTGTCGCGTCGGCCGGTGGCGAGGTCGCGTCGCAGATCGGCCCGGTCGTTGCACCAGCCCACCGACAGCTGCCCGGCGGCCACGGCGGCCACCGTGAGGCCCGCCCCCGGCAGGCCGCGGCCCGCCGCGACCGCCAGGGCGGCGCTGAAGACGGTCACCGCCGCCGCGGGAAGCGGGTGACACGCCGCCAGCAGGCCGGTCACGGTGCTCGCCGGCGCTGCGCTCTCGGGGAGCCGGGTCTTGTGCTGGGTTCGCGGGGACACGGCGACACGCTATGCGGCGCCGCGCCCGGTACGCCCGATTCCTGTCGATGTGTCAGTTCTTTTCTATGGTGAATCAATGACACGTGTCCTGGCAGTGCGCAGCGTGTTCCCGCCCCACCGCCACCTCCAGTCCGAGATCACGCAGGCGCTGGCCGGCTTCCTGCCGTCCGGCCCCGAAACCGCCCTGTTGCGCCGGGTCCATGCCTCGGTGCGCGTGGAGAGCCGTCACCTCGCCCTCCCGCTGGAGCGGTACGGGCCGGGGAACGACTTCGGCACGACGAACGCACTCTTCCTGCAAACGGCCCTGGAGCTCGGCTCCCGGGCCCTCGAACTGGTCCTCGCCGACGCCGGCCTGGCGGGGCGGGAGATCGATCTGGTCATGTCGACCACCGTGACCGGGCTCGCGGTCCCGTCCCTGGAGGCCCGCCTCGCCCCCGGCGCCGGGCTGCGCCCCGACGTGCGGCGGGTGCCCCTGTTCGGCCTCGGCTGCGCCGCCGGGGCCGCCGGGGCCGGGCACCTCCACGAGTACCTGTCGGGCCGTGCCGGGCACGCGGCCCTCCTGCTGTCGACCGAGCTCTGCTCGCTCACCCTCCAGGCCACCGACACCTCGATGGCGAACCTGGTGGCCGGGGCCCTCTTCGGTGACGGCGCCGCCGCCCTGGTGGCGGTGGGCCGCGACCATCCCCTGTACGCCACGGGCGCCGGACCCGAGGTGGTGGCCGCCCGCAGCCGTCTCTACCCGGGCACCGAGCACCTCCTCGGCTGGGACATCGGCCACTGGGGCATGCGCATGCTGCTCGGCCGCGAACTCCCCGACCTCGTCCGGCTGCACGTGGCCGAAGAGGTCGAGACCTTCCTCTCCGCGCACGACCTCAAGCCGCCGGACGTCGACGCGTGGATCTGCCATCCGGGCGGCCCGAAGATCCTCGACGCGCTCGCGGACGCGCTGGCACTGCCCGATACGGCCCTGGCGGCGAGCCGGCGTTCGCTGGCGACCGTGGGCAACCTCTCCTCCGCCTCGGTCCTGCACATCCTGGACGGCATCCAGAGCGCGGGGCCACCACCGCCGGGTTCGGTCGGGCTGATGCTCGCCTTCGGCCCCGGCTTCGCCTCCGAACTCGTCCTCCTGCGCTGGTGATCCCCATGAACCCCGTGAACCCCGTGAGCCCCGTGAACCCCATGAATCCGATGGACCCCATGAACCCGTACCTGCTGCTCATCGGCCTCGTCGTCGCCGAACGGCTCGCCGAACTGATCACGGCCCGCCGCCACACCGCCTGGAGCGTGGCGCGGGGCGCCCGCGAACACGGCCGCGGCCACTACCCCGCCATGGTCGCCCTGCACACCGCGCTGCTCGTGGGCTGCGTAGTGGAACCCTGGGCGGCCGACCGGCCCTTCCTCCCTTGGCTCGGCTGGCCGGCCCTCGCCGTCACCGTGCTGGCCCAGGGCCTTCGCTGGTGGTGCGTCGCCACGCTCGGACAGCGCTGGAACACCAGGGTGTTCGTCGTTCCGGGCCTGCCCCTGGTGGAGGCCGGACCGTACCGGCTGCTGCGCCACCCCAACTACGTGGCGGTGGTCGCGGAGGGGATCGCCCTGCCGCTGGTGCACACGGCCTGGCTGACCGCGCTCGGCTTCACCGTCCTCAACCTGCTGCTGCTGCGCGTGCGGATCGGCTGCGAGGACGCCGCCCTGACGGACGCGGGCCGGCTGCGCGCTCCCGCGTCCGTCACGTCGGCGAACACCGCGTCGTGATCGACCTGCTCATCGCGGGCGGCGGTCCGGCCGGGCTGGCCACCGCCATCCACGGAGCGCTCGCCGGCTTGGAGGTCGTGGTCGTCGAGCCGCGGCCCACGCCCATCGACAAGGCCTGCGGGGAGGGCCTGATGCCCGGCGCCGTACGCCACCTGCACGCCCTGGGCGTGCCGGTGACCGGGCAGCCCTTCCGCGGCATCCGCTACGTCGACGGCGTGAGCGGCCGGCACGCGGAGGGGCTCTTCCACAGCGGCCCCGGCCTCGGCTCCCGCCGCACGGCGCTCCAGGCGGCGCTGGCCGAACGGGCCGCACAGCTCGGCGTACGGGTTGTGCGCCAGCGCGTCGAGCAGGTGCGCCAGGACGAGCACCAGGTCAGCGCGGCCGGGCTCACCGCCCGCTACCTCGTGGCGGCGGACGGCCTGCACTCCCCCGTCCGGCGCGGCCTCGGCCTGTCGGCGCCGCCCGCGCCCGGCCGGCCCGCGCGCTACGGGCTGCGCCGCCACTACGCCGTCGCACCCTGGAGCGACCTCGTCGAGGTGCACTGGTCGGCGCAGTGCGAGGCCTACGTGACCCCGCTGGCGCCCGACCGGGTCGGCGTGGCCGTCCTGACCACCCGACAGGCCCCGTTCGACGTACAGCTCGCCCGTTTCCCCCTGTTGGCGCAGCGTCTGGCCGGACGCGCCGACACCCCGGCGCGGGGCGCCGGACCGCTGCGCCAAGGGGCTCGCGTACGGGTGGCGGGGCGCGTGCTGTTCGTGGGGGACGCGGCGGGGTACGTGGACGCGCTGACCGGGGAGGGGATCACCCTGGCGGTGACGGCGGCGGGCGAGCTGGTGCGCTGCGTACGGGCGGGCCGGCCGCAGGCGTACGAGCAGGCCTGGCGGGACCTGTCGCGCGGCTACCGCGTCCTGACCGGGTCCCTGCTCTGGGCCCGCCACCAGCCGCGGCTCGCCCCGCGGATCGTCCCGCTGGCCGCCCGCCTCCCCCGGGTGTTCACGCGGGCGGTGAACCTGCTCGCGTGACCCCCGTGCTCCAGCGGCCGGCCCCGGTCACCCGCCGTCACGCCCCCGGCGCCCCGTAGGCGCCCGCCCGCCCCGCCGCCGCGGCGCCGGCGGCGGCCCGGCCGGGGAGGGCCGGGTCCGGGGCCGCCCGCAGCAGGAGCAGCTCGTGGTAGAGCGGGGCGGTCGCCGCGACCAGCAGCGCGCGGGCGTCGGCCGGGCCCGGCAGTTCGCCCCGCCCGGCGGCGCGCGTGACGACCACCGCGCAGCGTGCGTAGCGGTCCTCCCAGAAACGGGCCAGGGCGCCCGCCGCCTCGGCCGAGCGGAAGCCGGCGGCGATCAGCGCCGTGGTCAGGCTGGGCCCGCCGCCCGCCAGGGCCTCGTAGACCTCCTGGTTGAGCGCGGTGAGGTCGCCCTCCAGTGATCCGGTGTCGGGCGGGCTCCACGTGTCGTCGGCCGCGGCGTCGAGTACGTCGGCCAGCAGGCCACCGACGTCGCGCCAGCGCCGGTAGACGGTGGTGCGGTGTACGCCGGCCCGCTCGGCGACCGCGTCGATCGTCAGCCCGTCGTACCCGCCCGCCATCAGCAACTCGCCCACCGCCGCCAGCACCCGGGCCCGGACGCGGGCGCTGCGGCCTCCCGTCCGGCGCCGCGGTGCGGCCGGATCCGGATGGCCTTCGTGGCCGGAACTCTCGCTTGTGTATTCAGCAGCGTCCATGGAACGATCTTAAAGCAACATTCGTCGCTATAAGGAGTCCCCGATGATCCTCACTCGCCCCTGCCGCCACCACGCCGCCCTCCCTTCAGCCCCCGAACCGCCGGAGCCGCTCCATGACCGCCCAGCTCACCGCGACTGACCTCGGCAAGTCCCACGCCGGCCGCACCGTCCTCGCCTCCGTCGACTGCTCCGTCACCGACGGAACCCGCCTCGGCATCGTCGGCGAGAACGGATCCGGCAAGTCGACCCTCCTGCGACTGCTCGCAGGTGCCGAACGTCCCGACACCGGCACGGTCACCGTCCGCGCCGACGGCGGCATCGGCTACCTCGCCCAGGAGGAACACCTCCCCGCCGACCTCAGCGTCCAGCAGGTCCTCGACCGCTCCCTCGCCGGACTGCGCGCCATGGAGGACCGCATGCGCGGCCTGGAGGCACGCATGGCCGACGGCGACACCACCGACGAGACCCTCACCGCCTACGCCGACCTCCTCACCGCCTTCGAACTGCGCGGCGGCTACGAGGCCGACGCCCGCACCGAACGCGCCCTGCACGGCCTCGGACTGGTCGGACTGCCCCGCGACCACACCGTCGGCGGCCTCTCCGGCGGCGTACAGGTCCGCCTGCGCCTGGCCGCACTGCTGGCCTGCGCCCCCGAGGTCCTCCTCCTCGACGAACCCACGAACCACCTCGACCACACGGCCCTCACCTGGCTGGAGGACCACCTCCGCGCCCGCCGCGGCATCACCGTCGCCGTCTCCCACGACCGGCAGTTCCTCGAACGCGTCACCACCGCCCTCCTGGAGGTCGACGGCGACCTGCACCGCACGGTCCGCTACGGCAACGGCTACGCCGGCTACCTCGCCGGCCGCGCCGCCGAGCACCAGCGCCGCTCCCAGGCCCACACCGCGTGGCGCGAGGAGACGGACCGGCTGCGGGAGTCCGCCGCCGTCACCGCCCGCAAGGTCGCCCCCGGCCGGGCCATGAAGGACGGCAACAAGATGGCCTACGACCGCGCGGCCGGCCGGGTCCAGCAGTCCCTGGCGAGCAGGGTCCGCAACGCCGAGGAACGCCTCGCCCGCCTGCTGGCCAACCCGGTCCCCGCCCCACCCGACCCGCTCCGTTTCACCGGCGTGCCGCGCACGACGTCCACCGCCCCTGCGCCGGGCCCGTCCCTCACGGCGTACGACGTGTCCCTGACGGGCCGTCTGGCACCGGTGGACCTCAGCCTGCCGCCCGGCGGCCGGCTCCTCATCACCGGCCCGAACGGCGTCGGCAAGAGCACGCTGCTCGGCGTCCTCGCCGGCACCGTCACCCCCGACCGGGGCCACGTGGTCCGCCCCGGCCGGACCGGACTGCTGACCCAGCACACCCACCCCGGACCGGCCCAGCGCCCCCTCCTCGCGGCCTTCGCCGCGGGCCGCGCCGGCACGCCCGAGGAGCACGCCGAACAGCTCCTCTCGCTCGGGCTGTTCGCCGCCGAACAGCTCACCACCCCGGTCGGCTCCCTCTCCGCGGGCCAGCGCCAGCGGCTCGCCCTGGCCCGGCTGGTCACCGAACCGGCCGACGTCCTGCTCCTGGACGAGCCCACCAACCACCTCTCACCCGCCCTGGCCGAGGAGCTCGACGAGGCCCTCGCCTCCTTCCCGGGCGCCGTGGTCGTCGTCAGCCACGACCGCCGCCTGCGCACCCGCTGGCAGGGCGACCGCCTCTCCCTCCGAGCCGCAGCCCCGGCCGCCGCCTGACCTCCACTTCGAAAGGTCCCCCTTGACCCAGACCCCGCCCCGCCTGATCCACACGTACGCCCTCACCACCCCGGGTGCCGGTCCCTACGCCCTCACCGCCGGCCCCGACGGCGCCATGTGGTGCACCCTGGTCCACGCGGGCCGCATCGCCCGTCTCACCCCCGACGGCCGGATCGACGAGTTCCCCCTCGACTCCCCCGACTGCGCCCCCACCCTGATCACCGCCGGCCCCGACGGCGCCCTGTGGTTCACCCGCTACCGCGACCACCGCATCGGCCGCATCACCCCCGACGGCGAAGCCCGCTCCTACCCCGTCCCCGGCTCCGGCCCGGGCCCGTACGGCATCACCGCCGGCCCCGCCGGCGCCGTCTGGTTCACCACGCTGCACACCGCGACCGTCACCCGCATCACCCCGGACGGCGAACTCGCCGAGCACGCCCTGCCCGACGGTTCCTTCCCGTCCTTCCTCACCACCACCTCCGACGGCGCCCTGTGGTGCACCCTCAACCAGGGCAACGCCCTCGCCCGGATCACCGTCACCGGCGAGACCGCCCTCCACCCCCTGTCCACTCCCGGCGCCGCCCCCGTCGGCCTCGCCGCGGCCCCGGACGGCGCCCTCTGGTTCGCCCAGATCGGCACGGGCCGCATCGGCCGCCTCACCCCCGGGGGCCTCACCGAACACCCCCTGCCGGATCCTCAGTGCCGCCCGCACGCCGTGGCGGTGGCCCCGGACGGCTCCTGCTGGTACACGGCTTGGGCCACGGGCCGCATCGGCCGCGTCACCCCGGACGGCACCGTGACCGAGTTCCCCCTCCCCAGCCCCACGTGCGAACCCCACGGCCTCGCCTTCGCCCCCGACGGCACCCTCTACGTCGCCCAGGAGAGCGGCGAGGTCACCCGCTGGAACGTCACCTGACGGCACGGCGGTGAGCTGACCACCGCCAACGGCGGAGGACCGGACCGGCCGGCATGAGCGGCTCGATCCGGTCCCCCGTCACATCAGTGCTCACTCACCGGACGGATACGTCCGATCAACTGACCGACCGATCACAGGGACACGCCTCCGGCTAGGTCGTCTGGCGGTTCGGTCTTCCGGTTGCGCCGCCGCGAGGATGATGGGGTCATTCATGGAAAGCTCCGTTCGCCGACGCGCGGGTCTACACATCGCGCGCCGGTCATCGTGCGTCATGGGAAGCGCACGCTTTGTTACATTGACTGACAGTTCTGCTCACTGCGCCATTCGGGGCGGGCAAACGGGTGTCGGCCCCCGCACCCCAAGGGGAAAGGGGCGAGGACCCTGCCCGACCTCGGCAAGATCCGCCGCTGGTGCGTCGCGCTGCTGCTGCCCCTGGTGATGCTGTCCTCGACGACGCTGCCGGCGGGCGCCGCGCCCGGTGCCGAGCGGCCCGTCGTGGACACCGACCGGGGGCCGGTGCGCGGACGCTCGCACGGGGCCTACCGCACCTTCGAGGGCATCCCCTTCGCCGCTCCCCCGACCGGCGCGCTGCGGTGGCGGCTGCCGGAGCCGGCGCCCCGCTGGAAGGGCGTGCGCGACGCCGGAGCCGCCGGTTCCCGCTGCGTGCAGCTGCCCGTGCTCGCGCCCGGCGGGCCGCTCGGCTCCGAGGACTGCCTCTTCCTCAACGTCACCGCTCCGACCGGCCCCGGGGCGCGGGGCGGGCTCCGGCCCGTCATGGTCTGGTTCCACGGGGGCGGTTTCTTCAGCGGCGCGGGCGATCATTACAAGCCCGAGCGGCTGGCCGTCGAGGGCGGCGCCGTGGTCGTGACCCTCAACTACCGGCTGGGCGTCTTCGGCCTGTTCGGCCATCAGGAGCTCGGCGGCGCGCCCGGTTTCGCCCTGGCGGACCAGCGGGCGGCGCTGCGCTGGGTGGGGGCGAACGCGGAGCGCTTCGGCGCGGACCCGCACAACATCACCGTCTTCGGTGAATCGGCCGGCGCCCTCAGCGTCTGCGCACACCTCACCTCCCCGGCGTCGGCAGGCCTCTTCCACAAGGCCGTCGTGCAGAGCGGATCGTGCTCGACCACGACACCGCCCCGCGCCCTGCTACCCGGCCTCGGCACCTACGAGCCCTTCGTGCCCGAACGGCGCACGGTCGCGGACGGCGCCCTCGCGGCGGCCCGGCTCGGCTGCGACCGCCCCACCGGCGTGATGGACTGCCTGCGCCGGCTCGACGCCCGCACGCTCGCCACCCCGGAGCTGATGCAGGGCTTCTCGCTGGTCTCCTACGGCAACAGCGCGCTGCCGGTGGAACCCCGGCGGGCGCTGGAGGCCGGGCGGTTCCACCGGGTGCCGGTGATGCAGGGCACCACGCAGGACGAGATGCGCCTCTTTCTGGCCCAGACCCTGGCGGCTTACCCGATCGATGACGCGAGCGCCTACCGGGCCCGCCTGGAGCGGTCCTTCGGCATCTCGACCGCCCGCGCCGTGGAAGCCGCCTACCCCGTGTCTGCCCACTCGACCCCGGCCGTGGCCTGGGCCACCGTGCTGACCGACGCGTCGTTCCTCTGCCCGACGCTGCGGGACGGCGAAGCACTGGCCCGCCACGTGCCGACGTACGGCTACCGGTTCAGCGACCGTGACGCGCCCGACTTCACCGGTCTGCCGCCGGCTCCGGGGCTGCCGTTGGGGGCGGCCCACGGCTTCGAACTGCCCTACCTGTTCACGATGGCGCCGCTGTCCGGTCCGCAGCGGGAGCTCGCGGACCGGATGACCGGCTACTGGACGGAGTTCGCCCGCACCGGCGTGCCGCGGGCGCCGCAGGCCCCGCACTGGCCGAGGTACCGGCCGACGGGTCCGGTGCTGTCGCTGGCGCCGGGGGCGGACCGGATCCGCACGGTGGACGCGCGCACCGAGCACCACTGCGCGCTGTGGGACGCGCGGTGGCCGGGGGTCACCAGCTCTGGGTGATGACGGTGCGTTCGGGGGTGCGCAGGACCACGGTGCCCTTGTCCCCGTAGACCTCGTGGCGCCACGCGGTGAACACCTCGGCGATGCGGCGGGCGTCCTCGGCGGCTCCCTTGCCCACGGAGCGGGTGGTGAAGGTGATCCAGGCGTCGCCGACCGTTCGGACCTTCCGGACGTAGGTCTGCTGGACGGCCATCTCGTCCGATTCCCTGCGGTGCTCGGCGTAGTAGGTGGCGAAGTCCTTCGTCATGTCGAACCAGTCCGCCGGGCCGCAGGGGCCACCGCCGTTGGGCGCCTCACCGTCGGTGGGCGGACCGGCGTAGGAGCCGCTGTCCTGATCGGTGGGCGGACCGGCGGGCGCGCCGGTGTCCTGGTCCGTGGGAGGGCCGGCTGGCGCACCGGTGTCCTCATCCGTGGGCGGGCCGGCCGGGGCGCCGGTGTCCTGGTCCGTGGGCGGGCCGGCGTGCGCGCCCGGGTCCTCGTCCGTCGTCAGGTGGAGGTCGCATTCGGCCGGTGCGGCGGTCGGTGCGGCGGTGGGTACGGGGGCGGGCGCCGCGGCCTGCCCCGCCCGTGTCGTGCCGCACCCCGCCAGCACTGCGCACAGCAGCCCAGCCACCACCGCTCGCCCCGTTACGGACCCCGCTGTCATCGTCATGACCTTCCCCCTTTGCTCATCAAGAGCTGATTGGACCGGTCGCGGTTCCACTCGCCGCGCCCCGGCGACCTACGGTGGAGCCATGACCGCTGCCGCGTCCCGCCCGCTGCTCTACCTCGACGTCGACGGACCGCTCATTCCGTTCGGCGCGGGCCCGTACCCGCAGGGCGACGATGCCCATCCCCTGCTCGCCCGGGTCGATCGCGCGCTCGGACCACAGCTCGCGGCGCTGGCGTGCGAGCTGGTGTGGGCCACGACCTGGGGCGAGGAGGCCAACGAATGCGTCGCGCCACGGCTCGGCCTGCCGGATCTGCCCGTGGTGGCGTGGCCGGAGCCCTCCGACGAGGACGGGCGGGGCCCGGTCCACTGGAAGACCCCCGCGCTGGTCGGCCACGCGGCCGGACGCCCCTTCGTCTGGGTCGATGACGAGATCACCCGCGCCGACCGGGCGTGGGTGGCCGCACACCACCCCGGCCCGGCCCTTCTGCACCGCGTCGATGCGGGCCGGGGGTTGACCGACGCGGACGTCACCGTACTGCGGGCGTGGTTGCGTCGGGAGGGGTCGTAGCCGTCCAGGATGCGGCGATCAGGGAGCGTTCCGCCGCCGCGAGGTGGGTGGCGGCGGCCAGCCAGGCCCAGGCGTAGCCCTCGGGCGAGGGGTCCGCGAGGCGGCCGAAGGCGTCGCGGGGCCGGCGGTCGGCCTCGGCGGCGAGGGCGGCGGCCAGGTCCGCCGCGGCCGTGAGCCCGGCCCGGCGCAGCGGGCCGTACGCAGCGAGGGGCTCGGTACCGCGGGCGGCCTCGGCGACGGCTCGGCGGCCGCCGGCGACCCCGGTCTCCAGGAGGCGTCGCACCCGCCACAACGGGGAGTCGGCCAGCGGGTCGGGACCGGCGGCCACTGGCTCCCCGGCGGGGACGGCCGGGCCGGACGGGGCGGCCGTCGGTGGCGGGAAGTGGCTGCCCTGCAGACGGTCGTAGCCGAGGTCGGCGCGGCCCAGCCACTCCTCGGGCAGCCGCAGCGTGTAGGGCGCGCCGGGCACCGGACCGACCGCGAGGGGCCGCAGCGTGGCGGCGCGGTCGAGGTCGGGGCGGCCCAGCACGCGCACCAGTAGGCCGGGGTACGCGGCGATGCGGCGCAGGTTCGCCGTGTGCGCCAGCTCGGGGTGCGGATGCGCGGGCAGCAGCCGCAGCAGCGGCGCGTGGGGCCGGGTCTCGCGGACCAGCAGGTGCTCGCCCGACGCGCCGACGACCATGACGTCGCAGCCGAGCAGCGGGGGCTCGGCCGCGTCCGCCGCGGGGGCCGGATGGGCCGCCCCGGCCAGCAGTTCGGCGACGGCTTCGGCCGGTGGGCGGGCGAAGAGCGGCGCGGCGGGCCCTTCGGTCCAGGGCGTGCCGCGCAGCGGGGTGGCCTTGACCGCGCGTCCGGCGCCGAGCCGGCCTTCGGGGGAGACCGTCGCCCCGACGATGCGCAGGCCGCCGCGGGCGAGACCGGCATGGTCGAGGGCGGCGCCGCCCAGGGCCACGGAAGCGGAACCGGCTCCGCGGGCGCGGGCCAGGCCGCCGGGACGGACGTCGGAGACGGAGTGACGGGCGCCGTCCGCGGCCATCAGGTGGGTGACCACTCCGCCGTATCCGGTGGCGGAGAGCACCGGTTCGCGGCACAGGCCGTACACCTCCAGGCTGCCGCCCGGGGTGTAGGCGCGGCGTGCCGTCCCGGTCAGCGCGGGGTCGGCGGAGCCGGAGGCCAGCACCGCGGCGGTGTGCAGGAGTTCGCGGAAGGCGCGGGTGAGGTCGCCGAGCCGCTGCGCGGCCTGACGGTCCCGGGCGCCGCGCAGGCCCCGTACGACGCGCAGGGCGGCCGCCTCGGCGCGCGGCAGCCCGGCGAGGCGGGCGGTGTGCGCGGCGCGCAGCAACTCGGCCTGGACGACGGCTCCCCCGGCCGTGACTCCGGCGGCCAGTACTTCGGCGGCCGCCCGCCAGAGCGCGGCCGCGGCGCCGGTCTGGGCTGCGGTGAGGGCCGGGGCGGGCGCGGCGGGTGTCGCGGCGGGCGACCCGGCGGACCCGGCGGGCGTCGCGGCGGGCGACCCGGCGGACCCGGCGGGTGTCGCGGCGGGCCCGGTCGCCGAGGCCGCCGAGAGCGGCGTCTCCGGTCCCGGCCCCGGCCCCGCCTCGCCCTGGGGGTTCGCAGCGGGCTCCTCTCCCGGCGCCGGTTCCGCGGGCGCCGCGTCCGCGAGCGGGGCCGCGCCCAGGGCCGCTGCCCGGTGCAGGCAGCGGGGCGCCAACAGGCAGCTGCACGCGGCCTGTTCGGGATCGGTGACCGTCCCTGACGGGCCGGGGCGCAGGGTGACGAGGGCGTCCTCACCGAACCGGACGGTGATGCTGCCGTCGGCCGCGCGTGCGGCGGCCGCCGCGCAGGCCTCGATGGCGGCGTCGAGCTTCTTGCGCAGGCGGGCGGTGAGGTTTTCGACCGCTTCGGCGAGCACCTCCGGGGCGACGGAAGGCAGTTCGGGGGTGTCGGTGCTCAACGGGACTCTCCACGGAGGCGGTCGCCCACCCAGCGGGCGAGGGCGAGGGGGCTGAGGGCTGCCACGGGCATGCCGGCCGCGACGAGCTGCCGTGCGACGGGTACCGAGTAGCGGGGCGTCCCCGTGTCGTCGAGCGCGGCGCAGCCCAGGAGGTGGGCGCCGGAGGCGGCCAGCGCGCGGACCTCCCCGAGCAGTCCGCCGATCGGGGCGCCCTCCTCGAAGTCGCTCACCACGACGACGAGGGTCCGGCTCGGGACGGTGATCAGGGAACGGGCGTGCGCGAGACCGGCGGCGATGTGCGTCCCGCCGCCGACGCGGACCTCCAGCAGCAGCGAGAGCGGGTCCTCGACCCGGTCGGTGAGGTCCACGACCTGGGTGGAGAAGGCCAGGAAGTGGGTGGACAGGGTGGGGACGCCGCCCAGTACGGCCGCGGTCAGGGCCGACCAGATGACGGAGGCCTCCATGGAGCCGGACACGTCGACGACCAGGATCAGCCGCCAGTCGGCCTCGCGGCTCGCCCGGGTACGGAAGACGGGCCGCTCCGGGACGACGACCACGCTGCCGTCGCCCCGGCGCCTGGTGTGCGCGAGGTTGGCGCGCAGGGTGCGGGCCAGGTCGAGCGTGCCGCCGGGGCGGCGGGTGGGACGCGGGGTGGCGAGGCCGGAGAGGGCAGGGCGCAGCCGGGTGGCCAGTTCCTTGGCGAGCTCGTCGACGAGCCGCCTGACCAGAGGGCGAAGTGCGGCGAGCTGGGCCTCGGGCAGGCCGCCGGCGAGGGACAGTACGGAGCTCAGCAGTTCCACCGAGGGCCGTACGGTCGCCGGGTCGAGCTGGGTCAGCACATCGGTGCGGCCCGCTTCGGCCGCTCCGGCGAGCACCTCCTCCCGTACGTCGGCGCCGAACAGCGCCTCCAGCTCCTGCGACCACTCGCGGGCCGTGGGGAAGGAGGCCTCCTGACCGCCGCCCCGGCCGTGCCCCCGGCCGCCGTCGATGCCGCAGGCGCCCTCGCCGCGCCCGGAGCCGTACAGCTCGTCCAGGGCGTGGGCGTAGCGGCGGGCGCCTGCGGGGAGCCGGTCGCGTTCGCGGCCGAGCAGCAGCCGCCAGCGGTCGGCGGGGGCGAGCCGCCGGCCGTCGCGGTCGTCGGTTTCGGGGACCGCCGGGCGCGGGGCGTCTGGGGTCTGGGGCGCGGGGCCGGCCGGTGTGTCCGTGCCGGGCCGCGGGAGGGCCTTGAGCGCGGCGAGTCCGGCGGCGTCGGCGTCGGCCCAGAGGGCGAGCAGCGCGGGCGGGGCGTCCAACGCGAGGTCGATCCGGTCGCCCAGCCGCTCGGTGACGGTGTCCAGCAGCCGGTCGCGGGCGGCGGGGGCGAGGGCGTCGAAGCCGCCGCGCAGGGCGGGGAGCCGATCGAGGAACTCCTCGTCGGCGAGGTGCTCGACGCGGTCGAGCAGGGGGGTGAGGGCGGCCGGCGAGGACTGGAGGAGGGGGCCGGCGGCGGTGAGGAGTCCGGCGAGCCGACGGGTCAGGGCGCGTCGGCTGTCGGCGGTGCCCGCGCCGTCGATCCAGCCGGCGGCGCGGGCGCCGAGCTCGGCGGCGGGGTCGAGGTCGAGGAGGACCCGTACGGCCAGGGCCGCGCCCTGCATCAGCGGGGAGGCCGCGGCGGCCAGATCGGCGAGGGCGGCGTCCGTGCGCAGGCCGAGGTGACGGGCGGCTGCGCGATCGGCGAGGGCCACGAGGGCGCCCGCGTCGGCGGCGTCCTCGCTGCCCGCGAGGCCGGGCAGGGAGCGTACGGCCGCTTCGAGGAGGTCGCCGGTGAGAGCGGCCGCGGTGGCCCGGGACGCGGGTGAGGTACCGGGGAGGTGGCCGCGGTGCAGGGCCTCCAGGAGGTCCAGGGCGTCGAGGAGTTCGGGCAGGGTCGCGGTCTGCGGCAGGACGGTGGCCGCCTCCTGGAGGCGTACGTCGACCAGCGCGGGCAGATCGCACCGCGCGGCGGCGGCCAGCCCGGCGAGGATCTGCGCCGGGGCCGGCCCGCCGTCGGCGGCGGCTCGGCGGGCGGTGTCGCGCAGGGTTCCGGCGGCCGCCTGGGCGGCGGTGACGCCGCGGACCCCGGCGAGGTCGAGGCGTGCCGGGACGGAAGGCGTCCAGGACAGCCGCCACTTGGTGCCGAGGGCGGTGCCGTCGCCGGTGGCGGCGACGGTGAGGGGCTCCCCGTAGGAGGCGCCGCAGACGAGGAGCCGTTGGAGCAGGACCTCGCGGCGGCCGTCGAGGGGGGAGCGGAGCGGGTCGAGGCGGATCTCGCGGGGGGTGGGGTCCTCGGGGGACGGCAGCCTCAGCGCGGCGAGTTCGGCTTCGACGCCGGGGCCGAGGCCGGAGCGGGGTGCGTGCGGGGTGATCCGCCCGCGGGCGGTCCCGACGAGCACGGCTTCGAGGGCGCGGGCCAGCGCTCGGCCGCGGCCGAGCGGTTCGCCCTGGCCGAGGACGGTGGTGACGGCCTCGAGGAGCTCGCCGCGGCCGGGCGCGGGCAGCCCGCGCAGTACGGCGAGGTCGCAGGCGAGCCGCAGTGTCTCGGCAGCCTCTCCGGTGCCGGCGGTGTGCCCGGCGCGGCGCAGCTCCCGGCAGAGCCGGGTGAGGGCGACGGAGGCGGCCTCCCGGACCCGCCCGGGGTCACCGGCGGCCTCCAGCACGGCCTGCTGCCAGAGGGGATCGCGGATCCCGGCGGGGTATCCGGAGCGGGAGTCGAGCAGGTCGAAGGAGTAGGGCACGAGCGAGGTGACGCCCCCCTCCCCCTCGGGCCCGAATCCCGCCCGCCCGGACGCCGGGCGCGCGGTCACATCCGGCCCGAGCCCGACCGAACCGCCTGCGGGCCCCGCACCCGCGCCTTCGGCGCGCGCAGAGCCCTCATCGCCAAGGCCCCCGCGCGCGACGGCATCCGCCGCGTCGACGCCGAAGGCGGGCCCGGAGCTCCTGCCAGCTGGAGTAGGCCGCGCGGTGACAGCTGTGCCCGTCTCGGCCGGGCCTGCATCGAAGCCGGTGTGGGGAACGGTGGCGGAGCCCTGGCGTCCCGGGCGCGGGCGCGCGGCGCCGTCCGGGGCGGGCACGGAGGCTCCCTCCCCCGCAACATCCGGGCCGTGCTCGGCCCGAGCCGGTGCGCAGGGGGTGCCGGAGGCAGCCGCGGGGAGCGGCGTGTGCGGGGCGGCCTCGACTCCGTGGGCTGGGCCCAGGAGGGCCGGCGCGTGGAACGCGCCGATGACCGCGGCCACGCGGTGGCCGTTGGCGGTGGCGCGCGCGATCACGCCGCGCATATGGGCCTCGCGGGCCAGGTCCGGCGCGGGGACGGTGGCGGTGTCCGCGCGCAGCGCCCATCCGACGGCCAGCGCGGCGCGCCGCACGGCCTCCGGGGAGCAGCCCGGGGCGAGCACCTCCACGGCTCGGTCCCACAGGTCCTCGCCCTCCCGCCCGGTCCCGGCGGCGACGAGGCCGTCCGCGTAGGAAGCCGGGGCGCCGACCGACAGGGACAGCGTCCGGCCCAGGTCCTGGCCCGGGTGCTGGTCCGGGTGCTGGTCCCGCGGCGAATCCGGGCCGGTGCTCTGTGCCGGGACCCCGGCGGAGGCCGTGACCGCTGCCCGGGCCGCGCCCGAGGGCGCGGACGCGCCCCGGCCCGGGGTCGACGCCGCGGCGCGCACCGCAACCTCGGCGGAAGCAGCGGGGGCCGGGTGCTCGGCCGTGGCCGGGGAGGTCCAGCGGCGGTCGGACAGGGGGAGGTCGCAGCAGAGGACGGCCGCGCCGGACCGGTGCGCCCAGCGGATGGCGGCCAGTTCAGGGGAGAAGTCCGCGAAGGGGTAGAAGGCCAGGTGGCCGGCCTCGCCCGTGCCCGCGAGGGCGACCGGGGCCACGGTCTCCGGGTCGGCCAGGTGTTCCAGCCACGGCTGGAACTCCGCCGGGAGCTCCACGCACACCACGTCCGCGACGGACGCGTCCAGCAGCGCCGGGACCACCGCCGCCAGGGCGGGGCTGTGGTGGCGTACCCCCAGCAGGTACGGCTCGCGGGACGCGGCGAGCGCGTCCACGGCGACGCGCGGGTCGGTGGCCGTCAACGAAGGCTCCCGCGCAGGTCCCAGAGGCGGCGCCACATCGCCGAGCCGTCCTCGGCGCGGCGGCGGACCGGGCCGTCCCAGTAGCCGAGGAGGCGGCCGTGGTCGGCGGGGTCGTCCTTGCGGACCACGCCCAGGAGGTGCCCGGGCAGCAGGTCCAGTACGTCGCCGCCCGGCAGGTACGCCGCGGCGACCCCCAGCGAGGTCGCCACCTGCACGGCTTCGGCGGTGGACATGACCGTGCCGGGACGCTCCACGTCCCAGCCCTCGGCGGAGCGCCCGGAGCGCAGGTCGCGGAAGACGGTGACGAGTGCGTCGAGCACGGCGTCGTCGACCCCGAAGGCGGCGCCGGCGCGCTGGACGGCGGCGACCGCCTGACGGCGGATCAGGGTGGCTTCCGCGTCCGCGTCGGCGATCGGGGCGACGGTCTCGAAGTTGAAGCGCCGCTTGAGGGCGGCGGACATCTCCGAGACGCCGCGGTCACGCAGGTTGGCGGTGGCGATGACGGTGAAGCCGGGGGCGGCGCAGACCACCGCGTCCTCGGTGGCGGTCAGTTCGGGCACGCTGACCCGCCGGTCGGACAGGATCGACACGAGCGCGTCCTGCACCTCGGGCAGGCAGCGGGTGATCTCCTCGACGCGGGCGACCCGCCCGGTGCGCATGGCGGAGAGCACCGGGGAGTCGACCAGGGCTCCCGAACTGGGCCCCTGCGCGAGCAGCAGCGCGTAGTTCCAGCCGTAGCGGAAGGCGTCCTCGGTCGTGCCGGCCGTTCCCTGGACGGTGAGGGCGCTCGTGCCGCAGACGGCGGCGGCGAGGAGCTCGGACAGCATCGACTTGGCGGTGCCGGGCTCGCCGGTGAGGAGCAGGCCGCGCTCTCCGGCGAGCGTGACGACGCAGCGTTCGACGAGGGCGCGTTCGCCGACGAACTTGGGGGCGATGGCCCGCTTGGCGCCTCCGCCCGGCAGGGCGAGCTCGGTTCCGTCGCTCCCGCAGACGAAGGTGACGACGGCGCGCGGGGTCAGGGCCCAGCCGGGCGGGCGGGGGCCGGGGTCCTGGGCGGCGAGGAAGGCGAGTTCGGCGGCGAAGCGCTCCTCGGCCGGCAGCACCTGCCGTGCGGGGGCGATCTGTTCGGTGTCGGTCATGCGGGTCCTCGAAGGTCTCGGAAGAGGTAAGGAAAGGGGGAAGCGATGGTCCGGCCATCCGGCGGGCCGGGGCCGCGCCGCACGCACCGCACGGTGCGGTGCGGTGCGGTGCGCCGCGGCCCCGCGGTCACCGCCTGCGCGTGCGCTTGACCTTGAGCTCCGCGAAGCGCGGTACGTCACCCTCGCGGACCCGCTGCCAGGCCCGGCGGTAGAGCTCCGCGGCCGGTTCGGCCGGTACCAGCGGCCCCCGCAGGGGGTGGCCGTACATCGGGAGCTTCCACTGCTCCACCGGCAGCACCGGGGAGGCCAGCTCCGCCCATCCGCCCGGCAGGAACAGCGAGCGCCCGGCCCGGCTCCGCTCGGCCGACACCACCAGGTCGGTGGCGGCCAGTTCGGCGCGGGCCGCCTTGAGCCGGGCGGGCTTCCAGCCGGTCCAGCGCGCGGTGTTTCGGTCGGTGGGGTCGGGCATGGCGAGCAGCGCGAGGTACAGGGCGGCCGCGTCCGCGCCCAGCCCGTACTCGGCGCCCACCTGCGCCACCAGCTCGGGAACCGACCGGCTCGGGTCCTGCGCCCACCACGTGCCGTCCGGGTCGGCGGCGCCCGCCGCCGGGGCACCCGGGTCGGCGAGCAGGGCGGCGAAGCGCGGGTCGTGGACGGCCCGCAGGGCCGTCTCGACCGCGGTGGGCCGCTGGTCGTCGCCGCGCAGGACCGCCAGGTACGGGTCGGAGCCGGTGGAGTCCAGCAGCGCGGGGCGCAGCGCGGGCTGGGGCTGGTCGTCGTGGGTGGCCATGATCACCGCGCCGTACCGCTCGAAGCCCTCGCCGGTCTCGGTCGGCGTGCCCGCCGCCTTGCGGAAGTCGGGGAGCCGCGCGTAGTGCTCGCCGGCGAGCAGCAGTTCGGGGGCGGCGAGCCGCTCGCGTACGGCCGTCAGCGCGGGCGGCAGGGCCGCTCGTAGCGGATCGCCCGCGGGCAGCCGGTGGGCGAGCCAGGCCATCATCGCCGTGGCGCCGGTCAGGACCGCCGAGGTGAAGGGGTCGGTGGCCGGCTCGCGGGGCTCCGCGCGGTCGCCCTTCACCGTCCACGCGACGTCGACGGACAGCTCCCGGGAGGCGGCCGGGTCGAGGAGCGCGGACAGGGCGCGGGGCACGGCCCATCCGGTACGCATCACCCGTGAGGCCTCGGTGAGCAGCCACTCGGGCACGGGCGTACGAGGGCCCACGCGCCGGTTCCACACGTCCGCGGCGGCCGCCGCGTCGGGGCCCTCGGTCCACAGGAGGGCCGGTTCGGCGGGCAGCAGTGCGGCGACGACGTCCCGGCGGACCACGGTGTCGAGCCTCGCGAGCTCGTCGCGGGCCTGGTCGGCGGCGGCGACCTTGACGCCGAGGAGGGTCCGCAGCTCCGGGGTGAGGAAGCTGCTCCAGGGGGTCTCGATGGACGGCAGGCCGGCGACCACCAGCCGCGCCAGTGCCGCGGGCACCCCGGTGAGCCGGGCGAACTCGTCGGCGGCTTCGGGGAAGAAGGGCGCCGGGCCGCGGTCGGCGGCTTCGGTGAGGAAGCGGGACAGCCAGTCGTGCCCTCGCTGCGGGTCGCCCACCGGCGAGGCGCAGCGCACGGTGTACGGCCCGGGGACGGTGAAGCGGCCCGAGGGGTCGTGGAGCAGGGCCCCGAACTCGTGGCCGTCCGGGACGGGTTCGCTGTGCTCGGTCGTGGCGAGGACGGCTCCGCCGCCGAGCGGGAGCACGGCGCGCCGGTGCAGGTCGCGTTCGCTTCCGTCGGCGGTGCGCAGGTGGCGCTGGTCGAGGCGGACCAGGACCCGGCGCCAGCGGTCCGCGGATCCCTCGGCGCTGGCCAGACCCAGCGCGTCGATCTCGCGGAGCAGGCTGAGGACGGCGGCGCGCTCCTCCTCGCCCGTCGCGACCGCGACCGCGCGGTAGGCAGCGGCGGCGGGCTGGTCGAGCAGGGGTGTCCAGATCAGTGCGGAGTGCGGCAGGGCGGGCACGTCGAAGTGGAGCCTGCCGAGTACGCCGGCCGCCCCGGTGTCGGCGCTCGCGGCGGCGAGTTCGCGCAGGAAGCGGTGGGCTACGTCGGTGGGTGCGCCCTGGCGGTAGTAACCGGTGCCGGTGAGTCCGCTCAGTGCCTGGTCGATCAGCTGGTCGCTGGGGCCCTGCGGGCCGGTCCCCGCTCCGGCGTCCTGCCGCAGCCGGGCGGCGACCCCATCGAGGGCCTCCTGCTGGACGAGGGCGAAGCGCAGGACCTCGACGATGCCGCCGATCAGCTCGGGGGCGGTGACCCGGGGCAGGGCCGCGCTCACCAGGGCGGGCAGGTCGCCGGAGGGCGCCGTGGCGGCGGCCTTGAGCAGGGCGCCGACCGTCTCCCGGTCGGCGGTGCGCAGCGCGGCCGAACCCTCCGGGTCGCGGGGGCGCAGGGCGTACCAGTGGGAGAGCGGGGGGAGTTCCACCGCACCGGTGCGGCGGTCGTCGTCGCGCGCCTTCGCGGTGATCACCCCGTCCGGGTCGCTGATGGCCAGCTCGTGGTAGCGGTTCGACAGCGCGCGCGGGCGGTCGTCGCCCGGGAAGGTCAGCGCCGCGAGCGGCATGGTGCCGTCTTCGGGGACGGTGACCGTGCGGCCGCCGGTGTCGGCTCCCCTCCAGCCCTGGCCGGGGATGCGGGCGGTGCGCCAGCCGAGCAGTCCGCCGACGGGCGCGCCGAGCACCGAGCCCGGTACGGCGGGCGTCGGCCGCAGCCGGCAGGAGGACCCGACGGAGGCGGCGTCCACCGGGTACCCGTCCAGCGGACCGGACAGGGCTCCGGACGGAGCTCCGGACAGGGCTCCGGGCAGGGAGTACCGGCCGAGGTCGCCGGTTGCGGGGTCGTACTCGCGCCAGCCGCGCTCCGCGCCTTCGGCGGTCCGGTCGCGCTCCTGCCACACCCAGTACGAGGTGCCGTCGGACAGCATCGCCCGCTCGTCCGGGAGCTTGGTGTCACCGCGGTGCAGGACGCCGCCGCCGGTGGTGCGCCCGCCGTCCGGGAGCGGCAGGCTGAGGTGTTCGGAGCGCAGCTGCCAGTGGGCGCGGTCGGTCGCGAGGCTGAAGACGGTGCCGGGCGAGGTGTGCCAGTAGCCCCGCGTCTCGTTGGAGCTCCAGGAGTTCCAGAAGACCAGCAGTTCACCGTCGACGTAGTGGAAGCCGTAGCGGTACTCGGAGCCGGTGGGGACCCGCAGGTCGTGCGTGAGGACGGTGGAGTCGGCGTCGATGACGCGGACCTGGTGGGAGTTGGCGACGATCAGGTACGGCCAGGCCTCGACGACGGTCAGGCCGCGCCGGTGGTGGGCGGCTGCCAGTTCGGCGACGGTGCTTTCCCAGGCGGGCCAGGTCAGTTCCTCGAAGAGGCCGCCCCGCAGGGTACGGGCCAGGGTCTCGCCGAGGTCGGCGGCGGCCGCGGCGGCCACCTCCTCGGGGGCGAGCTCAAGTGCTTCGGCGGGCAGCCAGGTCAGGCGGGCGATGGCGTCGGGGACGCCGGGCAGGCCGGCGGCGGTGGAGGCGCGTGCCACGCCGCGCACCCACTCGGTCAGCACGGGCCGGCCGCCGGGTGAGGCGGCGACGCGGCGGATGACGTCGTGGCCGTCGTGGCCGAGGCAGTTCAGCGCGTGGTGGAACGCGGGGTGGAAGCGCCGGTCGGCGGCGACGGCCAGCAGGTCGCGGCGCTGCTCGGCGCCGGCCCAGTCCGTCAGGTTGAGCCGGCCGTGCCGGTAGTTCTTCTCCTCGGTGTCGGGGTCGGCGACGGGGATCTCCAGGCTGAGCAGCAGGTCGAGGAGGTCGGCGTCCTCCACCCCCACCCGCAGGCCCGGCTCACGCCCGGGCCGGGCGAGTTCCGCGCGCAGCTGGGGCGCACAGCGCTCGACGAGGTCGAGGAGCGCCGCGGGCGTGGGGCGCGGGCCCCAGCCACTGTGGCGGGCGGCGTGGAAGCGCTCCAGCCAGCCGGCCGCGCCGTCGGGGCAGCGCTCCTCGTCGGGCAGGTCCGCGCAGGTCAGCCCGGCGGTCGCGCCGCACTCCTCCAGGACTTCCAGCCACAGGTCGGTCAGCTCGGCGCCGTCGCCCCCGCTGGGCGGCGTCAGCCCGAGGAGCGTGCCGCGTACGGCGGGAACGCGGCGGGCGAGCGCCACGAGGGCCGTACGGTGCGCCTTCCACCAGCCGGCCGCGGCGCGCAGGGTGGCGGGCAGCGGCAGCAGCTCGGCGAGGTACTCCTGCTCGGACTCGGTGCCGGTCAGGCCCGCGGCGCGGGCCAGGCGGCGCAGTTCGACCGCGGCCTGGGCGGAGGGCGGCAGCCCGCCGGCGGTGCGGCGCACGCACAGGCGGCGGAAGCGGTCGTGGGCCTCGGCGGGGGTGACACGCCCGGACAGTGCCTTGCCGTAGCCGGTGAGCACCTTCACCGGCAGGGCGCCGGCCAGGGCGAACTCCAGGAAGACGGCGTCGAGGCGGTCCTCGTCGACGCTCAGGCCGTGCTCGGCCTCGGCCGCGCGGGCGCGGCCGAACAGCTGGGCGGCGTAGGTGGTGTTCTCGACGCCGAGGAAGACGCGGGCCGCCTGCTCGTGGAAGACGGGCAGGAAGTGCGGGACCGAGGCGCCGAGGCGGCCGGCCAGTTCGAGGCAGTCGTCGAGGGCGGCCTTGGGCTTGGCCTTGGCCTGCCGGGCGATCCGGTCGAGTTCGGGGACGACGGCGAGGGCGTGGTGGCCGTCCTCGGGGTGGTGCACGAGGACCCATTCGGGGAAGCCGAGCGCCTGGCGCCGGGTCAGACCGACGACGGGCGGCTCGCCCTCGTCCCGTACGAGCCCGAGGAAGCCGGCGGCGAGGTCCTCGGCCTCCCCCAGTTCACCGGCCGTGAGCCGGACGACGACGCGGTCCTCGCCGAGGCCGGGGTGGCGGTAGGTGCGCGCGGTCAGGTCGACTGCGGTGGGGCCGGCGCCGGTGGTGCCGCGCGGAAGTACGGCGCCGGCCTTGAGCAGCAGTGCGGCCTGGTCCGTCGCGTCGTCGGTCGTCGCGTCGTTCTTCATCTCGTCGTTCGTCCCGGTGCTGTTCTCGGCGCTGGTCTCGGTCGTGCTCTCGGTGCTGCTCTCGGTGCTGGTCACGCGTTCCGGCCCTCCTCGATCGTGCGCCCGGCGTACAGCGCCGCGGCCATCCGCATCCCCTCGGACCAGGCCACCGGTCCGACCTGGGCCAGGGGCACCGTCCGGCCGTCCTCGTCGTGCCAGTTGAGGGCGCCCGTGGTCGTCTCGTCCTCGTAGTAGGGCTCGCCGATCCAGACGGCCGCTTCCGTGCCGGGCCCCGCGTCGCGAACCTTGCAGGTGGCGTAGCCCCCGGAGACCCGGTAGCCGAGGCCGGTCGCCCGGGCGGCCAGGCCGAAGCGGGTGGGGAAGACCCCGCCCGCGTAGTCGCGGACCTCGGTGGCGGTGGCGGACAGGCCTGCCGGCTTCTGCCAGGTGGCCCGGTGGATCTGCTCGACCCGCTGCACGATGCCCAGCTCGGCCGCGAACTCCCGTACGTCGTCCAGGTCGGGCAGCAGCACCGGGTGCGGGAGGGTCACCGTGCGCGGGGAGAGCCGTACGGTCTCGCCGTCGAGGTTGACGGCCTTGAGCTCACCGGAGGCGGTGGCGTCCCGCAGGAAGCCCACCTCGTCCGGGTCGTCACCGACGACCGCGACGTCGCGCAGGGCGCTGCGCCACGCCTCGTCCGGCCAGACCCGGGCGAGCAGCTCGGTCGGCACGGGCAGCGAGGACACCATCCAGCTGTCGACCTGCGCGAGGCAGGCCGCCTCGTGCCGGTCGAGCCATGCCGCGAGCCGGCGCAGCCGGTCCACCTCGGGATGGTCCTTCAGCGCCTTGGGCAGGGTCTTCAACTGCCGCCCCGCCGCCCGGCCGGTGGCGGCCCTCGCCGCCACCCGTCCCTCCACGAGGGCGATCTCGTACGCCTCGCCCGCCGCCAGCCATGCCACCATCAGCCGTGCCCCTCCCGCATGTACCGATCCGCTTCCGCGCAGCCCTGACAGGGGGGCCAAACCCCCCTGAGCTGCGGTATGTCGGGAGACTAGCGAGGGCCACTGACAATGCCCGTCGCCGGGTCGTCGGCCGGTTGATTGTCCGGTTCTGGGTACTCTTTCCCCGACGGTGTGCGGAGCGGTACCGGCTCGGGGTGGGGTTATGGGGCGTCATATACGGGTGCGCGGTGCGGCGGTCGCGGCCGCGCTGCTGCTGGCGGTGGCGGTGGCCGGCTGTTCCGATCCGTCGGCGCCGGGTTCCCCGGACCCGAAGGCCTCGCGCCCGCGGTCGGCGCCCCCGGCCGGCGGCGAACCGGCGGGCGGGGACGTGCTGCCCGGCATGGTCGGCGCGGCCGAGGCCCGGACGCGGTTGGCGGGGCTGAAGGTGGCGCCGGTGGGCACGATGGCCGGGTACAGCCGGGACAAGTTCACGCACTGGGCCCAGCAGGGCAACAAGTGCGACACCCGGGAGGTCGTCCTCGAGCGCGACGGCACGGACGTCACGCGGGACGCCGAGTGCCGGGCGGTCTCCGGCACCTGGAAGAGCCTCTACGACGGGGTGGTCGTCACCGAGGCGGCGAAGATGGACATCGACCACATAGTGCCCCTCGCCGAGGGCTGGCGCTCCGGCGCGGCCGGCTGGGACGCCGCCAGGCGCAAGGCCTTCGCCAATGACATGACCCACCCGCAGCTCCTGGCGGTCACCGCCGCCTCGAACCGCTCCAAGGGCGACCAGAGCCCCGACCTGTGGCAGCCGCCGGACAAGTCGAGCTGGTGCCAGTACGGGCGGGCCTGGACCACCGTCAAATCCGTCTACGGACTGACCGTCACCGAACCGGAGAAGAAGATGCTCACCACGATGCTGGACACCTGCCCCTCATGACCGGCGCGCGCCACGAGCAGTGGCAGGACGAGGTGCTCGCCGGGCCGGGCGGGGCCATGACCGACGAGGTCGGCGTCATCACCGGCCCGCTCACCCTGCGCACCACGGCCGTGGCCGGGGACCTGGCCCGGTTCGACGTCCAGTACAAGGACGCCGACGAGTGGTACACGCTCTCGGGCAGTCCGCTGCCCCATCACGGCGCCCCGGACGCCCTGCACCGCGCCGCCCTCGCCGCGATCCGCGCGGGCCACGCCGCCCGGGCTCCGGGCACCGGATCCGCCTGAGCGGGCCTCAGAGGACGGCGACGCCCAGCCGCGTACCCGCCGGCCGCCCACAGGATCCGCGCCATGCCGTCGAAACCGCGGCGGGCGGCGTGCTCGTACGGGGTGACCCCGTCGTGGTCGGCCCGTACGGGATCGGCTCCCGCCGCGAGCAGAGCCGCCACGACCTCCTCGTGGCGCGGGCCCCCGGCGCCGAGGATCACCGCCTCCAGCAGGGCGGTCCAGCCGAGCCGATTCACGGGGTCGACGTCGATGTCCGTCTCGTCGAGTACGGCCCGCACGTGCGCGGTGTGACCGCGCTCGGCGGCCGGGACGAGGGAGGTCCCGCCGAAGCGGCCCGGCTGCTTCAGGTCGGGTCCGGCGGGCAGCAGCAGGCGCATCATCCGGACGCTGCCGGTGACTCCGGTGACCAGCCAGGCACTGTCCCCGCGGGAGTCGGGGGCGTTCGGGTCGGCTCCGGCGGCGAGCAGCAGCTCGGCCACGGCCAGGTGGTCGCCGAGCGCGGCGAGCAGCAGGGGCGTGCGCAGCCGGTCGTCGCGGGTCTCGACGGCGGCCCCCGCGGCGAGCGCCGCGCCGACCGCCTGCGCGTCGCCGCGCCGGGCCGCGTCGAGGAGCAGTGCATCGTGCGCGTTCATGGTGTCCCTCTCGGCTCCGGGCGGGGAGGACGGCGTACGTCCTCCCGCTCCCCCGGTCCATGCTCGCCGCGCGGGGGTCCCCGGCCGGTCGGCCCGCCGGCCGGAGCGCCCGAGCGGTCCGGTGGACCCCCGGGTCCACCGATCGGCCGATGTGCCCGGTGGTGCGCCGCCGACGGCGGACGGCCGGCAGACCGGGTCAGGCCTCGTACTCGGTGAGGTCGATGCCGTGGATCTGCAGGAGGTAGTGGTGCTCGGGCTCCGTGGTGTCGCGTTCGAGCACCATGCCGAGCTTGCGGATCACGTTCTCGGAGTCGTCGTTGCCCGACCGGTTGATGGCGATGACCCGGTCGAGACCGCGGTCCTGGAGCGCGAACTCAAGGGTGGCCTGGGCGGCCTCCGACGCGTAGCCCTGGCCCCAGTACTGGCGTCCCAGGCGCCAGCTGATCGCGATGTCCGGCAGCGCCTCCGGCAGGTACTCGGGGACCGAGAGGCCGACGACGCCGATCAGCTCGCCCGAGGCGAGGAGTTCGACGGCGAAGAGTCCGAAGCCCTCCTCGTCCCACTCCTCCTCCCAGCGCTCGATCTCCTCGGCGGTCTGGTCCAGGTCGAGGGTGGAGCCGTCACCGATCCAGCGCATCACCTCCGGGTCGGCGTTGATCTCCGACAGGGGGACGAGGTCGTCGTCGGTCCAGCGGCGGAGGAGGAGTCGGGGGGTACGGATCTCGGTCATGCCCCACATCCTGCCGAAATTCCGCCGACCAGCGGTAATCGGCCATTGCGGGGATGTTTCAGATTCGTGGCCATGGCGGTGGGAAGGTTTCCGCGGCCCGCCCCGGGCCCCTACGGTCCGTCGGGAACCCCGACCAAGGAGTGACCCCGTCATGCCGCACGACCTGTCGGACGAGAGCCACTACGACCGCACGCGCCTGCGGCAGTGGGCGCGCGGCCGCGCCCGCTCCGCCGGAATGGACCGCCGTGACCTGCTCAAGCTGTTCGCGGCGGGGGCGGCCGCCGGATCCATGGGCCTGGCCGCGGGCGCCGGCACGGCCTTCGCCGCCACGGACGCCGCGGCGGCCGCAACCGAGGCCGCGGCCGCGGCCGCGGCCTCAGGCGAGCCCGGCGCCCTCGCCGCGCCGGGCATCCTCAAGCCGCTGCCGGCCGAGCTGTTCACCCTCCGCGGCACGAACGCGGAGACGAACTTCGCGGCGCTGCGCGGCACCGGCCTGCTCACCCCGGTCGACCGGTTCTTCGTGCGCAACCACACCTCCACCCCGCGCGTCGACGCCGGCCGATGGCGGCTGAACGTGTGGGGCGACGGGCTCGCGAGCGGCCCGGTGGAGTTCTCGTACGAGCGGCTGCGCGCGCTGCCGGTGGTGGAGCGGACGCTGTTCCTGGAGTGCGCGGGCAACGCCCGGAGCTTCTACGCCACGCAGCAGGGTCAGGCCGTCACCGGCACGCCGTGGACCCTGGGTGCGATCGGCGTCGCCCGCTGGCGCGGGGCCCGGCTGTCGGACGTCCTGCGGCAGGCGGGCGTGACCCCTGGGGCCGTCGACATCATGCCGCGCGGGCTGGACGACGAGGTGACCGCGGCTGGGGTGAACCTGGGGCGGGTGCGGCGCCCGCTGCCGGTGGCGAAGGCGCTGGACGACGTCCTGCTCGCGTACGAGATGAACGGGCAGCCGCTGCCGGCGGACCACGGCGGTCCGGTCCGCCTCGTGGTGCCGGACTGGGTCGGGATCTCCTCGATCAAGTGGGTCGGGGACATCGAGGTGAGCGCCGAGCCGCTGTACTCGCCGTGGAACACCGAGATGTACCGGCTGTTCGGGCCCGGCCATCCGCCGGAGGGCGGTCCGGTGGTGACCCGGCAGACCCTCAAGAGCGCCTTCGAGCTGGACCTGGGGGCCACGGTCCGCGTGCACCGGTCCCGGCTGCTGACCGGCCGCTCCTGGTCGGCTGCGGCGCCCGTCACCCGTATCGACGTCAGCACCGACGGCGGTGGCCACTGGCGGCGGGCCCGGGTGCACGACACCCCGAGCCGGGGCGGCTGGGTGCGCTGGTCGGTGCCGTGGACCCCGCGGGTGACGGGCGCGACTGCCCTGCTGGCGCGGGCGACCGACGCGACCGGGCGGACGCAGCCCGAGACGTCGGTCCACAACACGCAGGGTTACCTCTTCGACGCCGTCGTACGCCACCCGGTCACGGTGGTCCCTTAGAACACCCCCTGACTCCCCTCGTGGAAGCGGGCCTCCGGCGCGTCGGGGGACGGCCCGTCGAGGACGGGTTGCGGTACGCCCCTCAGGTGCTGGTCGAAGAAGGCGCCGACGTAGCGCCGGGTCAGTTCGACGGAGCGGCCCCCGGGCAGCGGGACCTCGGGGTCCGGGAGGCCCAGTTGCTCGCCGATCGCCGGGAAGTCGGAGAAGGAGAAGTGGCCGGAGCCGTCGAAGGTGATCCAGCGCTTCCAGCCGTCGAGCCGGGGCCAGGTCTCGTCCCAGCTCTTGTTACCGCCGGGGCGCCGGGCCTGTGCGCCGAGCAGCATGAAGGGGCGTCCGCCGAGACCGGCGTCGGCGACCGGTGCGGAGAATCCGCCGTCCATGTTGACCCCGGCGAGGATCCTGGGGTCGGCGGCCATCGCGGTGGCCGCCGAGGCGCCGCCGAGGGAATGCCCCGCCATCGCGATGCGGTTCGCGTCGATGACTCCGGCGTGGCGCCAGGCCGCGCGCGGGCCGGTGAGGCGGTCCAGCAGGAAGGACACGTCGCGGGCGCGGGTGACGGCGACCGCCCCCGTACCGCCCGCCTGATCGGCCTTCTCGCAGGCCAGGCACGTGAGTACGCGGCCGCCGGGAAAGGCGGTACCCACGCTCTCGTACGCGTGGTCGACCGCGGCGACGACGTAGCCGCGCGAGGCCAGGTCCTCGGCGAGCGAGGTGAGGGTGGCGCGCGGGACGGTGAATCCGGGAGAGAGCACGATCAGCGGGTAGCGGCCCGCTACGGGGCGGGCACCGGACCGGGCGTGGGTGGCGACGCCGGCCAGGGTCTCGGCGGGGATCGCCTGGTCCAGTCCCCGGTCCACCAGCAGGAGCCGGGCCTCCTCGCGGGTGAGGTAGCGCGCCGTCCTGCCGGTGTCGCGCCGCGCCGGGTAGCGCATGGTGACCATGAGCTCGCGCGGGCCCGACCCGGCCCAGGGGTCCGTGCGGCTGTGGTCCACCAGGTGCAGGTCCTCCTGGCCCACCGCGAAAGGACCGGTGGGGCGCGGGAGGTGCACGGCCGCGCGGCGGCTCTCGGCGCTCAGGTCCGCGGTCGTGGACCCGGCGGCGGCCGCGGTGCCCGCGGCGGCGAGCGGGGCGGGAAGGAGGAGTGCGAGCAGGGTCAGTGAGGCGGCTGCCGTTCGTCGTCGTGTCATGAACGCCACGCTAGGCGCGCCCTCTTGGCGGGTCGTCAGCTGTGGGAGGGACGGCGCGTCAGACCGCGGGCGGCTTCCGGTGGCCTGCCGGTCATTCCGAAGTCGTAGTCATGGCGATCGAGTCGAGCTTGCCGCGCAGGTACGCGTGCGAGTCGACGGGAGGGTGCACCACGCGGCCGACCGGGGCGGGCAGGGACTCCACCCGGGTGTGCGGGTCGCACTCGTAGAAGTAGACGAGCGAGATCAGTTCTTCGGCCGGCGCGTCGCCGGGCGGGGGCAGCACGCGGTGGCGGCCCGCGCGCCAGCGGTCGCCCGTCCAGCGGGCCATCAGGTCGCCGATGTTCACGGTGAGCGCCGCCGGATCGTAGGGCGCGTCCTGCCAGCCGTCCGCATCGGTGTGGATCTGGAGCCCGCCGGAGCCGAGCTGGCGGTCGAGGACCGTGACCGTGCCGAAGTCGGTGTGCGCCCCGATGCGGAACTGGCCGGGCAGCGGCGGGCCGACTATCTCGGCGCCCGGGTACCAGTTGAGGTTGAACCCCCAGGTGGGATGTGAGGTGTGACGGGTGAAGTGGTCCTGTTCCAGCCCGAGCGCGGTGGCCAGCAGCTCCAGCAGCTCGTCGGACAGGGCCCGCATCAGCCCCAGGTACTCGGTCACCAGCGGCCGCAGCTCCGGCACCTCGGCCGGCCAGGCATTGGGCCGGAACCACTCGGCGTCGACGGCGGGGTCGCCGGTGGGCTCGTCCGCCGCGAAGGACCAGGATTCCTTGAGGTCGGGCGGCGAGGGCTCGCCCTCCGCGTAGCTGTTGGCCTCGGCCCCGGGGCCGAGCCAGCCGCGGTCGCCGACCGTGACCGCGTACGGTTCCTTCGCCGCGGCGGGGAGCCGGAAGAACGCGCGGGCGGCATCCCGGATCCGCGCGGGCAGCCAGGGGTCCACGCCGTGCCCGGTGACCAGCAGGAATCCGGCCGCGCGCAGGGCCTCGTCGACGCGGGCGGCCGTACGGGCGCGCGCCGGTGCCCCGCCGGACCGCCACGGCCCGAGATCGATCACGGGGACCTGGGAACCGACCATGGGAGACCTGCCTTCCGAGGCTGCGGGTGGGGGCCGTCCGGGACCGAGATTAGCGGCGTGGACCGTCGGGGGCGTCCGACACGGAGCGTGATTCTCGGCCACCTTCCGTGGGCTTTCGCCGCTGTCGAGCGCGAGGATCATCCGGAAATGTCCCGGAAGGCCCAGAATGGGACTGGGACTCACGAGGGACGGAGCGAGCGGTGGAGATTTCGACGCGGGAGGTCTTCGGCGCACCGTGCTGGGTGAGCCTGATGGCACGCGACCTCGATACGGCGCAGCGTTTCTACGGGGCGGTCGCGGGCTGGAGGTTCCGCCCCACCCGTCTCGGCACCGCCTTCACGGTGGCGTACCTGGACGGTGTTCCCGTCGCGGGCATCGGCGCGCTGGCCAGTGACCTGGGGGTCGCCGTGGCATGGACGCCGTACTTCGCCGTGGACGACGCCGATGTGGCGGTGGACCGCATCCGGGAGCGGACCGGGACGATCGCCGTCGGTCCGGTCTCCTTCGAGTCGGGCGGCCGCGGGGCCCTCGTGGCGGACCCCGACGGTGCGGTGTTCGGGATCTGGGAGGGCGATGTGGCCGCGGACTGGCGGGTGGGCAAGGGCCCTGCGCCGGCCTGGCTGGAACTGCGCACCCGCAACGCCCTCGACGCGGCGATGTTCTACGGCGCGGTGCTGGAGTGGGCCACGGGCCGGGAAGGCTGCTGCGAGGTCTCCTACGAAGAGGACCAGGTCGTGCTGCGGCAGGAGGGCGAACCGGTCGCCCGCCTCAACAGCGGGCCGGTCGAGATCGCCTCGTACTCCCCGCACACCAGGCCCCGCTGGCACGTCCACTTCCGGGTTCCCAAGCTCAGGCCGGCGATAGAGGCCGCCGTCGCGCTGGGCGGGCGCACCGTCTCGGACATCACCTCCAACGCGGAGGAGCGGTGGGTGACCCTCCGCGACCCGGACGGGGCCCTGTTCACCCTCACCACCGCCCTGGGGTCGGACACCGACTGAGCCGGCACGTTCGACCCCGTTCGTGATCATTGCCTCGGCTGATCACTGCGCGGCTGATCATTCCCCCGGGCCGAGGACGGCCAGGACCCGGTCCGGTGTGAGGGGCAGCTCCCGCAGCCGGTGGCCGGTGGCGTGGCAGACGGCGTTGCCGATCGCGGCGGCCACCCCCACGATGCCGATCTCGCCGATGCCCTTGCCGCCCATCGGAGTGAGGTGTTCGTCGCGCTCGTCGATCCAGTGCGCCTCGATGGCGGGCACGTCCGCGTGCGTGGGCACGTGGTAGGCGGCCAGGTCGCTCTGGGCGAAGTCCCCGTAGGCGGGGTCGACGGCGCTGTGCTCCGTCAGGGCCATGCCGAGGCCCATGACCATGCCGCCGATGAACTGCGACCGCGCGGTCGTCGGGTTCAGGATGCGCCCGGCCGCGTACACGCCGAGCAGGCGGCGTACGCGCACCTCGCCGGTGACCGTGTCGACCTGGACGTCGGCGAAGTGTGCGCCGAAGGCGTGGCGGGCGTACGGCGGCTTCTTCTTGGCCGCCTCGGTCGTGTCGGCCACGGCCGACAGTCCCTCGGGCGGCAGCGGCCCCCGGTGGCGGGCGAGCCGGGCGGCGAGGTCGGTGCAGGCCTCGTGGACCGCCCATCCCCAGGAGGCGGTTCCCGCCGAGCCTCCGGCGAGCGGGGCCGCGGGCAGGCCGGTGTGTCCGATGGCCACCGTCACGGACGCGAGGGGCGCGCCCAGGGCGTCGGCGGCGACCTGGGCGAGGACGGTACGCGCGCCGGTCCCGAGGTCGGTCGCGTTGAGTTCGACGAGGTAGCCGCCGTCGGGGTGGGCACGGGCCCGCGCCGTGGAGGGGCCGATCCAGACGGGGTAGGTGGCGGCGGCCACGCCCACCCCGCCCAGCAGCGGCCCGTCACGGCGCGGGGTGCGCCCGGCCTCCCAGCCGAACCGGGCCGCGCCCTCCCGCAGGCACTCGACGAGGTGGCGGCTGCTGAAGGGGCGGCCGCTGTCCGGTTCGACGGCCGGCTCGTTGCGGATCCGCAGGTCCACGGGGTCCATGCCGAGCGCGTCCGCCAGCTCGTCCATGGCAGATTCCAGTGCGTACATGCCGGGGGTCTCGCCGGGGGCGCGCATCCACGAGGGGGTGGGGATGTCCAGGGCGACGACGCGGTGGCTGGTACGGAGGTCCGGCACGGCGTACATGACCCGGGCGGGTACGGCGGCCTGTTCCACGAACTCCCGGACGCGGGAGGTGTGGGTGGTGACCGCGTGGGTGAGGGCCGTGAGGGTGCCGTCGCGGCGGGCGCCCAGGGCGAGCCGGTGCAGGGTGGGGGCCCGGTGCCCGACCGTGGCGGCCATGTGGCGCCGGGGCAGGGCGAGTTTGACGGGGCGTGCGGTGTGCCGGGCGGCCATGACGGCCAGGACCACGTGGGGGCGCGGGGTGCCCTTGCAGCCGAATCCGCCGCCGACGTGTTCGGACATGACCTCGACGTGGTCCTCGGGCACGCCGAAGAGCGCGGACAGGGTCGTCCGGACGGTGCCCGCGCCCTGGCTGGAGTCGTGGACGCTCAGGCGGTCCCCTCCGGCGTCCCAGACGGCGGTGGCGGCGTGCGGCTCCATGGGGTGGTTGTGGAGCGGGGGCACGGTGTACGCGCAGTCGATCCGTACGGGTGCGGCGGCCAGCGCCGCGTCCGGGTCGCCCTGCTCGCGGACGGCCGGGTAGCCGCCGTTGACCTCTTCGGGCGTGTAGGCGCCGGGGTGGTCCTCGTACAGGACCGCGTCGTGCGGTTCGACCGCGTAGTCGATCCTCACCGCTTCGGCGGCGGCGCGGGCGCCCTCCGGGGTGTCAGCGATGGCCAGGGCCACGTACCAGCCGCGGTGCGGGACGGCGTGGTCCTGGAGCACCTGGAGGGTGGGGTCCTCCCAGGGGCCGAGCCGCGGCGCGTTGTCCGGGGTGAGGACGTCGAGCACCCCGGGCATCTCCAGGGCGGCGGCGGTGTCGACGGCGGTGACGCGGCCGCGGGGGATGGTGGCGGGGACGGGACAGGCGTAGGCGCAGCCGGGCGGGGTGTGGTCGGCGGCGTAGCGGGCGGCGCCGGTGACCTTCTGCGTGCCTTCCGCGCGGACGGTGGGGGTGCCGAGTGCCGGGTGCGCGGGCATCGCCTGCTCCTCTACGGGTTCACGGACACGGTCTACGGGGGTGTGCGGGCGGGTCACGTGCGGGAGCGGGCCAGCGCGCCGAGCACGTCGCACGCCAGGTTCCGGGCGAGTGCCACCTTGAAGGCGTTGTCGCGCAGGGGCCGGGCCCCGGCCAGTTCGGCCTCGACCGCCTGCCGGACGGCGTCGGGGGTCGGCGCGGACCCGGTGAGGGTCCGTTCGAGGGTGGTGGCGCGCCAGGGCCGGTGGGCGAGCCCGCCGAAGGCGACGGCGACCCGCCGTACGAGACCCGCGTCGGCGTCGACGTCGAGCACCACGGCGACCGAGGCCAGCGCGAAGGCGTACGAGGCCCGGTCGCGCGCCTTCCGGTACCGGGAGCGGGCGCCGGGAGCGGCGGCGGGCAGGAGCACCCCGGTGACGATCTCGCCGTCCCGGATTTCGGTGTCCCGCTCGGGGTGGTCGCCGGGCAGCCGGTGGAAGGCGGTGGCCGCCACCGTCCGGGTGCCGCCGGCCGCGTAGAGCTCGACGTCGGCGTCGTACGCGGCGAGGGCGACGGCCATGTCCGAGGGGTGGGTCGCGACGCAGTGGGGGGAGTGACCGAGTACGGCGTGGTCGCGGTGGATGCCGTCGAGCGCGGAGCAACCGGCGCCCGGCTCGCGCTTGTTGCAGGCCTTGGAGACGTCCTGGAAGTACGTGCAGCGGGTGCGCTGGAGGAGGTTGCCGCCGGTGGTGGCGACATTGCGCAGTTGCGGGGAGGCCCCGGCGAGGAGGGCCTGGGCCAGGGCCGGGTACCGGGCGCGTACGAGGGGGTGCGCGGCCACGTCGCTGGCGCGGGCCGTGGCTCCGATGCGCAGGGCCCCGCCGGGCAGCTCCTCGATGGCGTGGAGCGGGATGCGTGAGAGGTCGACGAGGGTGCCGGGGGTCTCGACGCCGAGTTTCATCAGGTCGACGAGGTTGGTGCCGCCGCCGAGGTAGCGGGAACCGGGGCGGGCGGCGTGGGCTTCGGCGGCCTCCTGGAGGGTGGTCGCCCGCACGTAGTCGAAGGGCTTCATCCGGCCACGTCCTGCACGGCCCGGACGATGGCCGGGTAGGCGCCGCAGCGGCAGAGGTTGCCGCTGAGCCGCTCCCTGATCTCCTCTTCGGTGAGGGTGACCGGGGCGCGGTGCCCGGCATCTGCAGCCGCTTCGGCTTCGGCGCCGTCAGCGGCTGCTTCCGTGGCCGCTTCGGCGAGCGCTGCGACGGCGGAGCAGAGCTGGCCCGGCGTGCAGAAGCCGCACTGGAAGGCGTCCCGTTCCACGAACGCGCGCTGGAGGGCGGCCGCGTCGCCGTCGCCGCTGTCGGCGAGTCCCTCCACGGTGGTGACCTCCGCGCCGTCCTGGGCGACCGCCAGCAGCAGGCAGCTGTTGACCCGCCGCCCGTCGAGGAGCACGGTGCAGGCCCCGCACTGGCCGTGGTCGCACCCCTTCTTGGCCCCGGTGAGGTCCAGGTGCTCCCGGAGGGCGTCGAGGAGGGTGACGCGGTGGTCCAGCCGGAGGGAGTGCCCGGTGCCGTTGACGCGCAGCGTCACGGTGGTGCCGGTGGTGCGGGCGGCGGAGGCGGCGGTCTTCGGGGGATCGGTTCGGCTCACCCCCACAGACTCGCCGAACGCGCCCGCTGCGGCATCCGCGGTCGGCCATTCGCGGGCTCTCCCGCCCCGGGGTCACGCTGGGTGACGCTTCGAGATGCGGGCGAACGGCAGTACTGGTTCGCTGAATCCGCCCGCTCTCCCCCACAGATCCAAGGAGCGATCAATGAGCGTTTCAGGCGAATCCCGCGGCCGGTCCCAGCAGATGCGCGACAAGGCGCAGGAACTGAAGGACGCGGCCGAGCGGTCCACCGACCCGGAGGAGCGCCGACGGCTGCAGGAGAAGGCCCGCCGCCTGCAGGAGCAGAGCGAGCAGGAGGGCCGCACGGACGCACGGGGCATGGACCCCATGTAGTTCGGGAGCCCCTGGCTCCGCCCCCGCCGGTGTCCGCCGCGATCCTGTCGCCGCGGACACCGGCTTCGTCGCGTCTACAGCCGGACCTGCCAGTCGACGGTGGAGCGCAGGGTCGGCAGTATCTTCGGGTCGCGCACCGACGGCGTGCGGTCCTCGGCCGTCACCGAGAGCCGGTGCGTGCGGAAGTCGAACAGCCACAGCTCCGCCACCGACACCTCGCTGCGGCCCTCGAACCGCTTCAGCTCCCTGCCGTCGAGGTACCAGCGCACCACCAGTTGCCGGCCGTCCGCCCCGGTCAGCGCCGGCACGGCGGCCTTCGCCGTGTGGCGCAGCCTCAGGGTCCTGTCGGTCGGGGTGAGCGCGGTGACGGTCCGTGCGTGCTGGTAGAAGCCGGCGATCATCGACTCGACGCCGGGCAGGTTGAAGGGCTTGCCCAGGACCCGCATCAGTGAGTTGTCGGTGGGCCGGTAGAGGCCGGTGACGTAGTAGTTGCCGCCCTCGTAGGTGCCGACCGTGCCGCCGTCGGGCGACGGTTCGCCGAGCCAGCGGTACCACTTGGCCCGCTGTGCGGCCATCCGGTCGGCGGGCAGGCCCGAGCTGTTGGACTCGGCGGGCTCGCGGCCGGTGTACTTCTCGTAGTCCGGCACGCCCGTGTAGAAGTACTCGTCGGCGAGTTTGCCCAGCGAGTGGCCCGTCTCGTGGATGGCGACCTGGCCGGACTTCGCGTGGCCGGCCGAGGCCGTCGATATCCCCTCGTAGCCGAGGGTGGGGCTGGGCTCGTTGTAGCCGGCGCCGCCGTACTTGGCGCTGTTGGCCAGGACGATGACGAGGTCGGCCTCCGGCGCCTTCGCCACGTACGTGTCGACCTTGGGCTGGTCGATGCAGAGCAGCCGCTCGATGCCGTCGCACCAGAAGTACGAGCCGAGGGCGGTGTCGCGGACGGTGGCCGGGTCGGGGTCGCCGGAGACGCCGGAGTCGTGGGAGACCGCGTCGACCGTCCAGACGTTGAACAGGTTCCGGTAGGTGGTGTACGGCTCCACGGCCGTCACCTCGCCCCATTTCTGCGCGGCGTCGGAGCGGAACCGCTCCAGTTCGCCGGCGGTGTAGCCGTCCCCGACGATGACGACGTCGAGGCGGTCGGCGGTCGGGCCGTTGTCGACCATCTTGACGACCTCGCCGTCCGCCGCCCGCTCGGCCTCGGAGAGCCGGCCCGCGCTCTTCGCGGGGCTGGCGGCGGCCGGTACCCGGGTGTGGCCGGATCCGGCGAAGCCGCCGTGCTCCGGGCCCGGTATCTCCACCTCCACCCGGTCCTTGGCCGGGGCGTCCACCGCGCGGGCGGGCCCCGCGGCCACCAGCGCGGCGGTCGCGACGACCATCGCGACGGCCCCGCGAAGGGCGGAGCGTACGGCCGGGCGCCGGACGCGGCGTCCTCTGACTGGATCCATGAAGTCCTCCCCCAGGAAAGGGAATTAAGCAGCTTGTTAAGCGCACTGAAACAGCTGCTTAAACTAGGGGGCGCGTGAGAGGTGCGCAATGGCCTGCTCCCCCTCAATACTGGGGAGTTCGAGCAACCAGGGGGATTCCATGGACGAACCGGCCCGAATCGGCCGCAGGGTTCAGCGCATGCGGGGTGAACTGGGGCTGACGCAGCGGCAGTTGGCGGAGCCCTCGTACACCTCGGCCTACATCTCCACCCTGGAGTCGGGCAAGGTGCGCCCCTCCGAGACCGCGCTGCGCTTCCTCGCCGCACGCCTGGGCACCTCGTACGAGGAGCTGGCCACGGGTCGCCCCGCCCATCTGGCCACCGAGCTGCGGCTCGCCCTCACCGACGCCCAGCAGACGCTCTCCACCGGCGCGGCCGACGAGGCCGCCACCCGCTACCGGCGCCTGCTCACCGAGGCCACTGACCTCGGGCTGACCTCCGAACAGGCGGAGGCGCGGCTCGGGCTCGGCGAATGCGCGCTGGAGGCGGGCGAACTGCCCGACGCGATCGCCCACTTCGAGGCGGCCGAGCGGCTCCTGGCCGAAGAACCGCTCCCCCGGCGCGCCCGGCCGATCCGCGGCCGCGCCGTCGCTCACCTGCTGGCCGGTGAGCTGCGCTACGCCTGCTACCTCCTCGAATCCACCATCGACGAGCTGGGCGCGAGCGGGCTGGCCGACCCCGAGGCCCTGGTGCTGCTCTACGCGGCGGTGATCGGGCCGTACATCGACATGGGGGCCCTGGGCCGCGCGGCCCACGCGGCCGAGCTCGCGCTCGCGCTGGCCCCGCAGGTCAGCGACCCGGCGCTGGTGGCGGGCATGCACCGGCAGGTGGCACGGACCTTCCTGGCCGAGGGGCGGGTGGCCGACGCCGACGCCTCCCTCGCCAAGGCCCAGGAGATCTACGGGCAGTTGCGGCTGCGGACCGATCTGGCCCACTGCCACTGGATGCGCGGCTACGTACAGGCCCAGAACGGTGAACTGGAGTCGGCGGAGCGGGAGTTGCGCACGGCCCGGGACATGCTGTCAGCCCGGCGGGCCGGGCTGTACACGGCCCAGGTGGAGGTCGAACTGGCCGACGTCCTGCGCCAGCTCGGCCGTTTCGACGAGGCCGCCCGGCTGCTCTCGGCGCTGCTGGAACTGGGAGACAGCCACGGCGCGGTGCACGCGGGCGGCGCGCACCGGCTCCTCGGCCTGATCGCCGAGGAGCACGGCGAGACCGAGTCCGCCGAGGAGCACTACGTACAGGCGCTGGCCCTGCTGGAGCGCAGCGGGGCCAGCGGCGACCTGGCCGATCTGTGCAGGCTGCTGGGTGACCTGCTGCGGCGGACGGGCCGGGTCGAGGCGGCGATGGACGCGTACCGCACGGGCCTGGGCCACCGGGCGGCGCCGGGCACCACCACGCTGGGCCCGGCGCCCGCGGCGCCCGTGTTCGGCTCCGCCCGGCTCAGTGGTTCTCGGTGGGCCGCAGATCGCGCGGAATGAGCGCCCAGGTCGTGGCCGCCGCGGCGACCGCGAGCCCGGCGGCCATGAGGAACGCCGGGGTGATCGCCAGGGTGTAGGCGTGCGAAGCCGATTCGAGCAGCGCCCGGCCGACCGCGCCGCCCAGCCGTTCGGCGGTGTGCGCGGCCTCGCCGACGGAGTCCCGCACCGCGGCGGCCGCGGGCCCGTCCAGGTCGAGGGCGGGCAGGTTGCTCCGGTAGAGCGCGGCGGCGGTGGATCCGAGGACGGCGACGCCCATGGCCGAACCGAGCTCGTAGCAGGTCTCCTCGATCGCGGCGGCGCTGGAGACCTCGGCCGCGGGAGCGGCGGAGACCAGCGTCACGGAGGCCACTGTGGTGGCAGTGCCGGCGCCGAGGCCGATGACGGTCAGGGCGGCCGCGAAGGCCGGGTAGCCGAGTTCGGCGAACTGCTGGAAGGCCCAGGGCAGGGCCATTCCGGCGGCCATGACGACCAGTCCCGCGCCGAGCACGTGGCGGATCGCGAACCGCTGCATCAGGGAGGGCGCGACCATCGAGGCGGCGATCAGCGCGAGCGGGGCCGGCAGGAGGCGCACTCCGGCCTCCAGCGGGGTGTAGCCCTCGCCGTACTGGAACCACTGGGTCACGAGGAACAGGATCGCGCCCATGCCCACCATGGGCAGGAAGATCGCGGTGGCCGCGACGCTGAAGGCGGGCTTGGCGAACAGCCGCACCTGGAGCAGCGGGTTGTCCAGGCGCAGCTGGCGGCGGACGAAGACGGTCAGTGCCACGGCGGCGACCAGCAGCAGCGCCCAGGGCAGGGGGTCGCCCACGCCGCTCTTGCCGAGCTGCTTGATGCCGCCGGCGAGGGCGAGCATGCCGACGACGGACTGTCCGACGCCCCACCAGTCCCACGCGCCGCTGCTGCGGGGGGACCGCGATTCGGGCAGGTAGCGCAGGCCGGCGACGACGAGGAGGGCGGCGACGGGAAGGTTGAGGAGGAAGGCGGAGTGCCAGCCGTAGTCCTGGACCAGCAGGCCGCCGACGACCGGCCCGAAGGCCATGCCGCCGCCGAAGACGGCCGCCCAGACGGCGAGCGCGAAGGCGCGCTCCTTGGCGTCGGTGAAGACACTGCGCAGGATCGACACGGTGGACGGCATGATGGCCGCGCCACCGACGCCGAGCAGGGCGCGGGCCGCGATCACGTGCCACGCCTCGGTGGAGAACACGGCGATGAGCGAGGCCGCCGAGAAGATGCCGAAGCCCGCCATGAGGAGCCGCTTGCGCCCCCAGCGGTCACCGAGCGCGCCCGCGGTGACCAGCAGCCCGGACAGGGCGAGGGCGTAGACGTCGATGATCCACAGCTGCTGCACGGCGCCCGGCCGCAGATCGCCGACGAGCGAGGGGAAGGCCACGTTGAGGATCGTGGTGTCCATGGAGATGAGCAGGAGACTGCCGGAGAGGATCGCCAGGACGATCCAACGGCGGGAGTCCTGCGAGGGGGTGTGCATGGGAATCCGTTCAGGGTTGAGCGGGGGGCGGGGGCGCGAGGGGCCGGGTGCCGCCGAGGAAGGACGTCAGGACCAGGTGGCCGATCTGGCGGGGCGCGAGGTGCCCGTCGCGCACGCCTTCGGCGGCCGCGTCGAGCAGGCCCCAGAGCGCGTACCAGATCCAGTACGGCGGCAGGTCGCCGCGCAGTCGTCCCAGCCGCTGACCGAGGGCGAGGAAGGCGAGTGCCCGCTGGTCCTGGCGGTCCACGCCGGCCCGGAACTCCGGGTCCGCGAGGACGGTGGCGTCCCGCGAGGTGAAGCCGTAGAGGTGCGCGGCGGGCATCAGCGCGAGCACCAGCTCTTCGAGGGCGGCGTCGAAGGCCGGCCCGTCGGCGGCCCGGTCCAGGTCGAGCGGGGCGAGGCAGCCGTCGACCACGTGGATCGCCCGGACGGCCACGGCCTTCAGCAGCGCTTCCCGGGTCGCGTAGCGGCGGCTGAGCGTGGCGCGGCTGGTCCCGATGCCGGCGGCGATCTGCACCATCGAGGCGCTGTGATCGCCGGCCAGGACGCGGGCGGCGCCGTCCAGCAGCTCTTCTTCTCGCACCACGATGAGCCTCCTTCGCGTCAAACGATACAAGATCGTCTCATGCGAGGCAAAGGTGACCCAGTACTGGAGCTCGAACGACGAGCGGCCCGCACCCCAAGGGTGCGGGCCGCTCCGAGGCGTCCGGTCGTCACCACGACGACTTGGTGACCCCCGGGAGGAAGCCGGCGTGCGCCTGTCCGCGCATCCGGATCCGGGAGAGTCCGAACCTGCGCAGGTGGCCGCGCGGGCGTCCGTCCACGCTGTCCCGGTTGCGCACCCGGGTGGCGCTGGCGTCGCGCGGCTGACGCCTGAGCTCCGCCAGCGCGCCGGCCCGTTCGGCTTCGGTCGAGGACGACAGCCGCAGGACCTCCTTGAGTTCCGCCCGCCGGGCGGCGTACCTCCGGACGATCGCCTTGCGCTTCTCGTTGCGCGCGATCTTGCTCTTCTTCGCCATCAGACCTTCACCCCGCGCGCCCGGATGCGGGCCACGGCGCTCTCGACGCCGATGGCGTCGACGGTCTTGATCGCCTTCGCGCTGAGGGTGAGGCGGACGCACCGCCCCTCGCCCGCCAGCCAGTACCTCTTGCGCTGGACGTTGGGGTCGAAGCGCCGCGAGGTGCGCCGGTGCGAGTGGGAGATGGAGTTGCCGAAGCCCGGCCGGGCGCCGGTCAGCTGACAGTGCGCGGACATGGTGGTGCCTGCCTCTCATAGGGGACCATATTGGAAATGGAAATCATTGCCATATACTAGTCACATGGCACGCAACGAAGTACGCCCGATCGTCAAACTCCGCTCCACCGCGGGCACCGGTTACACCTACGTCACCCGCAAGAACCGCCGGAACGACCCGGACCGCATGGTGCTGCGCAAGTTCGACCCGGTGGTCCGCCGGCACGTCGACTTCCGCGAAGAGCGCTGACCCTGCCCCACCGTCCGTCCCACCGCCTGAAGGACTCCGCCATGAAGCCCGGCATCCACCCCGCCTACGGCCCCGTCGTCTTCCGCGACAAGGCCGCCGACTTCGCCTTCCTCACCCGCTCGACCGCCACCAGCGACAAGACCGTCATCTGGGAGGACGGCCACACCTACCCCTTCATCGACGTCGAGATCTCCTCGCAGAGCCACCCCTTCTACACCGGCACCGCACGCGTCCTGGACACCGCCGGGCGCGTCGAGCGCTTCCAGCGCCGCTACGGGAGCAAGCCGTGACCCTGCCCGTCGTCATCGTGGGCGGTCTCCACTCGGAGGCCCGCCGGGCGGCGGTGCGGGCGCTGCTCCTCACCGTGCCCGGCAGCGTCGCCCTGCACCACGACCTCTCCACGGCGGCCGAGGGCACCGTACGGCGCACCGTGCGCGACGCCTCCCTCCTCCTCGATACGGGCGAGACCCCCCTCGTCAACGACTGCGCGTGCTGCGCGCTGCGCGAGGACCTGGTCCCGGAGCTGAGGCGGCTGGCCGCGGACGGATCGACCCGGCTCGCCGTCGTCGAACTGTGGGACTCCGTCGAACCCCGCGCGATGGCCGAGGTCATCGACGCGCACGGCGGGCAGGACCTGGAGCTCAGCAATGTGATCACCGCCGTCGACCCGGCGCTGGTGCTGCCCTACCTCGCCAACGGGGACGACCTCGCCGAGGCCGGGCTCGCCACGGCGGCCACCGACCAGCGGACGGTCGGGGACACCTGGGCGCGGCAGCTGGAGTACGCGCCCGTCCTGGCCCTCGTCGACAGCGCGGACGCGGACGACGAGGACCGTGCGCTGCTGGCCCAGCTCCACCCGACCGCTCGCCGGGTGGAGACCGGGTCCGGTGAGCTGGCCCGGATCGCCTTCGCCGGGTTCGACGCGGAGGCGGCGGCCGCCGCCCAGCACCCGGCCTGCGCGCTCCTGCCGCAGGAGGCGGACGAGGCCGGGGTCGCCACCCTGGTCTGGCACCGCCACCGCCCCTTCCACCCGGAGCGGCTCTACCACGCGCTGGAGGACCTCGTCTGCGCGGCGGCCCGCAGCCGCGGCCGTTTCTGGCTCGCCGACCGTCCCGACACCCTGCTGGCCTGGGACGCCGCGGGCGGCGCGCTCTGCGTGGAGGACAGCGGCCCGTGGCTGGCCTCGCTGCCCGACGCCGCCTGGGAGATGGTGCCTCCCGTCCGCAGGGCGGCCGCCGCCCTGGGCTGGCACCCGGAGCACGGCGACTGCTGCCAGCACCTGGTCTTCACCTCACCGGGCCTCGACCGCGACGGACTGGTCCGGCTCCTGGAGTCCTGCCTGCTGACCGATGCCGAGCTGGCCGGGGGACGCGAGGCGTGGCAGTGCCTTCCCGCCGCCTTCGACGCCCTCCTCTACCCGTGTCCTGACCCGTGAACCCATGACCCGAGAAGCCTGAGAAACCCGAGAAGCCCGAGGAACCGGAGGAATCCGCATGGCCCGCCGTCACGACACCCGCAAGCCCCTCAAGGCCCGTCCCAACCCCCTGGACGCAGCCAAGATCACACACATCGACTACAAGGACACCGACCTGCTGCGGAAGTTCGTCTCCGACCGCGGCAAGATCCGCAGCCGCCGCGTCACCCGGGTCAGTGCCCAGCAGCAGCGCCGCCTCACCGCGGCGATCAAGAACGCCCGGGAGATGGCACTGCTCCCCTACGCCGCCCGCTGACCGGACACCGAACGCCGAGGCCGATGCGACGCCGAGGGCCTGACCCCGTACGGGGCCGGGCCCTCGGCGTTCGCGCCCTCAGTCCCCGGCGCCGCGGGCACGGGCGCCCGAGCGGGTGCGGCCCGCCGTCTGCGCCCGCTGCGGGTGACGGCGTACGTACTCGTGCTCCAGCTCGTTCATCCGCTTCGTGTGGGTGACCAGGGCTTCGTCGGACCCGTGGAGCAGGGTCTCGTGGCGCGTGCGGTGGATCGCCTCCAGCTCCTTGAGCAGTCGGCCCTCCTCCAGTTTCGACGCCGACGGACCGCCGTCGTGCTCCGTCGCGGAACGTTCCGTCATGGCACACCTCCTCCGCCGGGCGGCGGGATCGCGCTCGGCCTGCGTACTCGGCCACTCCATCATCCTCCGTACGGCGCCCCGCGTCCTCGTCAGCCGACGGACCGGCCGCGCTGCTCGGCGGCGCGCGCCCTGCAGCTGCGGGCCACCGCGTCGGCGAAGACCAGGGCCGGCGGGGCGAGGGCCGCCCAGCGGCGGACCGCCCAGCCGACCGCGAGGGGCGGCAGGGCGGGGAGGGGAACGAGCCGCAGCGGGCCGTCGCCGGGGACCCGCCAGCCGGGCAGCGCGGGTACGACGGCGTGCCCCAGGCCCAGTTCGGCGAGCAGCAGGGCGGTGTCCCAGTCGGCCGCGCTGGTGTCGGAGCGGACGCGGACGCCCGCCGCGGTGAGTGCGGCGTCGAGGTGGGCGCGGGAGGCGGAGTTCTCCGGCAGCCGGATGTGGCGGATGCCGGCGAGGTCGGCGGGGTCGAGGTGGGGGCGGGCGGCGAGGGGGTCGTCGGCGCCGACCGCGAGCACCCAGGGCAGGTCCATGACGGGGCGCTGTTCGATGCCGCGGACCGGGCCGCCGATGGTGATCCAGGCGAGGTCGAGGTCGTCGGCGGCGAGGGCGTCGAAGCAGCTGCGGCTGGAGTTCTCGGTCTGGAACTCCAGGCTGACCTCGGGGTGGAGCCGACGGAAGGTGACGACGGCCTCGGACATGAAGTGCCGCACGGTGGTCGCGCCGGTCGTCACGCGCACCGACCCGCCCGTGCCCCGTACGAGGTCGGCCACCCGGCGCAGAGCGCCGTCGAGACCCGCGATGCCGTCGGCCGCGGCGGCCTGGACGATGCGTCCGGCTTCGGTGGGCACGACTCCCCGGGCGTGGCGCTCCAGGAGGCTGGCGCCGGTCTCCTTCTCCAGGCGCCGGACGTGCTGGCTGACGGCCGACTGGGTGCGGCCGAGGTCACGGGCCACCGCGCTGAGGCTGCCGGCACGGCAGACGGCCACGAACACGCGAAGATCGTCCAAGGTCATGTGTCCCAAGGTATCGCTTGGGTGTGGGGAGGAAACCCGAGGATTGACTTGGGTGTTGAGCGGGATCAAGATCGGTGCAGGGACCGGGCGGCAACTCGTCCCCGCCCTCGCCCCCGGGTCCGGACCCCGGGGCGAACGCAGGCGGGACGGGTGCCGACCCACCACCACGAGCGGAGGGGGCCCACGGTGTCGGATCGCGCCGTCGCATGGTTGCGGGAGCTCGGGGCGCAGGAGATCGCCCACCCCGGTGGCACCCTCCTCGCGCACCTCGGGCGCGTACAGGAGCTGCTCGCGTCCTGGGGAGCGCGGCCGGCGCTCCAGCGGGCGGGCCTGTGCCACGCGTTCTACGGTACGGACGGATTCCCCACCGCCCTCCTGACGCTGGAGCGCCGGGCCGAGCTGGCCGAGGTGATCGGGGAGGAGGCCGAGGGGATCGTGTACCTGTACGCGGCGTGCGACCGGGCCGCGTCGTATCCGACGCTCGCTGCTGACCGGGCGGCCTTCCGGGACCGGTTCACCGGCCGTGTCCACTCCCCCGCCCTGGCGTCGCGGCGGGACCTCGCCGAGTTGTCGGCGGCCAACGAACTGGACCTCGCGCGGATCGATCCGGCGTTCGGGCGGGCCTGCGGGCCCGGACTCTTCGCGCTGTTCGGGCGGTTGCGGGGTCTGCTGAGCGAGCCGGCCTGGCGGGAGTGCCAGGCCGTGCTCGGCGGCTGAGAGGGTCAGGGGGTCAGGGGGTGAAGGTCCAGCGCTGGGCCGCGGTGTTGTCGCAGGCGGCGCGGGTGAGGGGGGTACCGTCGGCGGTGGCGGAGCCGGCCGGGGTCAGGCACTGTCCGGCGGTGCGCAGGGTGCTCTGAGGGCCTGCCTGCCAGGTCTGGCCGGGGCTGCCGTCGCACGTGCGGATCATGACGCGGGCGGGGTCGGCGCCGTCGAGGCAGACGCCCGCGAGGCCGGTGAGGCGGCCGTCGCCCTGTAGGGTCCAGCGCTGGTTGGGGCCTCCGTGGCAGGTGTAGAGGGAGGGTTCGGTGCCGGGGGTGGTGGCACTGTGCGGCAGGTCCAGGCAGCTCGCGGAGGCGGCGTTGACGAGCGTGGCGTTCGCGGGGAGCGGGGCCGGACGGCCGGTGAGGCTGATCTCGGCGGCGCTGGTCCAGGGGCCGCGTCCGCCCGCCTCGGTCAGGGCCTTGAGGCGCAGGTAGCGGCCGGACTTGGTGGTGAGGGCGGCGGTCTTGGCCGCCGCGGTGTCGGCGAAGGTGCCGGTGGCGACGGGTGGGCCCCAGTCGGCGGTGGTGTCGGATACGTAGACCTCGTAGCCGCCGATCCGGCCGTTGACCCCGCCGTCCTGGCGCGGCAGGTAGCCGAGGCCGTCCACCGCGTAGCGGGCGCCGAGGTCGATCTGGATCTCGTGCGGGAGCGCGGTGGGCTTCGGGGAGGACCAGGCGGTGTGCCAGATCGTGGCCGGGTTCCCGTCGAAGGCGTTGACGGCGGCGCCGTTCTCGGCGCTCGTCTCCTGGCTGTCGGCGAAGGCCAGGGACCAGGCCGCGGGAGAGATCGGGGTGGAGGAGGGCAGGGCCTCGGCCGCGGGCACGCTGGTGCCGGTGGCAGAGACGGTGAACGCGCCCGCCTGCGGACCCGTCTTGACCCAGAGCACTCCGGAGCGGTCCGCCGGGTCGAAGAACCAGCCGGACGCGGCCGAGTCGTAGGCGGCCTTGGAGGTCAGGCGCGTCACGGCGGACCCGCCCGCCGTGAGGCTGGTGGGCGCGGAGGCCACGTGGAGGGTGAACTCGTAACCGCGCGAGGCCGGCTTGCCCGTGTAGCTGCCGGTGTGGGCGCCCACGTTCACGGTGACCGTGCCGGTACCGGCCGTCGGCGCGGTGACGTCGACCTGCTGGCGGGCGTAGGCGCCGGACTGGTAGGCGCGGGTGAGGCCGTCGTCCTCGTAGAGGTTGAAGGAGGAGTTTCCGCGCGGGTGGATGTCGTAGGTGAGCGTCGAGACGGGCTTCTCCCCCGTGTAGTTCATCTGCGGCCACATCGGCACGATGCCGCCGCCCTTGACGAAGAGGGGCAGGGTGTCGAGCGGCGCCTGGTAGCCGTTCAGCCGGCCCGGCCCCGCGTACGTCTTGCCCGTCCAGTAGTCCGTCCAGGTCCCGGCGGGGAGGTAGATGTCGTCCCGGACCGAGGTGTCGGAGACGACGGGTGCGACGAGGAAGGAGTCGCCGGCCATGAACTGGCCGCTGGTGAGGTTGCCGCGGGCCACCGGGTCGTCGGGGTACTCCAGGACCATGGCGCGGGTGCTGGGGACGCCGCTCTCGTGGGCGACGCGGCTCATCGTGTAGAGGTACGGCATCAGCCGCATCTTGAGCTGGAGGTACTTGCGGTTGATGGAGAGGTACGGCTCGGCGAACCGCCAGGGCTGCTTGTCCTGGTAGCCGGGGGCCGGGTTGGTCGCGCCCCAGCCGGACATCGTCATGAAGGCGGGGGTGAAGGCCTTCCACTGGAGGTCGCGGGTGTAGGTCTTGGGGCTGCCGCCGAAGATCCCGTCGATGTCGCCGGAGGCGTAGTTGAGGCCGGAGAGCCCGGCTCCGGCGATGGCGGGGACGTGCCAGCGCATGTCGTCCCAGGTGCCGTAGGTGTCCCCCGTCCAGACGACGGCGTTGCGCTGGGTGCCGGCCCAGCCGTCGACGGTCCACACGTAGCGGCGGGCGTCCGAGTTCTTCTCGATCCCGTCGACGGCCTGCTGTACGCCGTTGAAGGCGTACTTGTAGCCGCTGCCGATCCACGCCACGTCCGTCTTGACCCCGCGGCTGCCGGCCGTGGCCACCTCGTCCGCGATGGAGCCGAGACCGGTGGAGGTCCACAGGCCGGTCTGGAAACCCTTGGACTTCAGTGCGTCCACCGTCGACTTGAGGGGCGCGGTGTAGCCGCAGCCGTAGCCGTCGTTGGGCAGGAACCAGCCCGAGGGCATGTCGGCGGCGCGGGCGTCGGCCGCGTAGCCGACGACGTCGGGGGTGGTCTGGTGGCGCAGCCGGTTGTGATCACCCTGGTAGTCGGGGTTGGAGGCGTTGAAGCAGTCGGCGTTGCCGAGTTCGAAGCCCCACATCGGCGCCATGAACGGCTTTCCGCTGACGTCGGTGTAGGCGTCGAGTACGGATTTGAGGGAGTCGCCGGTGAAGTACCAGGCGTCGAAGCGCTTCTCGTCGTGGGTGAGGGTGGTGGGGGCGTTGAATCCGTACGAGCCCGGGGCCCAGGTGTTGCGCATGACGCCGTAGCCGTTGGTGGACATGTAGAAGGGTGCGGGGCTGGCGTTGGTGTTCTCGCGCCACTTGTTGTCGACGGCGATCGGGACGGTCTTGCCGCGCAGCGCCCATTCGCCCAGGCGCAGGCCGGTGCCGTAGAACTGCTCCTCCGCGCCGCGGGCCAGGTACTGGGTGGTCTGGCTGTTGCTCCAGCTGGTGGGCTGGGTCTCCTGCCAGACGGGGGTGGTGTTGTCGGCGCGGTAGACGGAGAACTGGAGGGGCGATTTGTTGACCCTGATGGAGAGGGAGCCGGTGGTGATCCGGTAGTAGGCGCCCGCGTCGGAGTACGTGGTGGCCACGGGGCCGAAGTCGGTGGTGGGGGCGAGGTCGGAGCCGGCCGGGTCGTTGGTGAAGGCCCCGTCGGGCGAGAGCCAGATGCGGAAGATGTCGGCGCGGGCGACGACCACGCGGGCCTTCGCTCCGCTGGAGGCCGTGACGGTGAAGGTGTTCCGGGACTGGGCGAAGCCGGTGACGTTGCCCGCGGTGGCCGTGGGCCCGGCGGGGGCCGCCGCGGCGGGCAGGGCGAGCGGTCCGGCCGCGGCCAGGCCGGCGACGGCGAGGGCCGCGGCGAGCAGGGCGGCGCCCGGGCGGCGACGCCCCGGCGCCGGGCCGCGCCGGGTTCGGCGGGCCGGGCGGGGCGCGCTGGGCTGGTGGGGCGCGCTGGCCTGGTGGGCCGGGCCGGCTAAGGCCCCCTGTGCTCCCTGGCTCCTGCGGATGCTTGGCAGTCTCATGGGGCAGCTCCTCGTGCGGTCCGGTCACGGACACAGCTCTTTGGCATGCTCCTGGCAAGATAGCGCTCCGCCGGGCCGCATTGAAGGATTCTGCTCGAAGTCAGCGGCCACCACGCATCTTTGAACATGAGGAGGCTGTGCACGCGCACGAACACCTCAGGACGGGGTGACCTCCAGGACCGGCGCCGCCGAGGAGGACCAGCGGTGGCCGCAGGGGTCGGAGAGCAGGACCACCGGCCGGCCCGGGCACTGGCGCCAGGAGATGCGGGCCGGTACGTCGTCGCACACCGGGCAGCAGGGCAGCGGGCCGGGCTGCGGCGGGCACTCGGGGGCGGCCGCGAGCGGCGTGGAGTGCGGATCGCGCATGGGGGCTCCCTGGTCGTGCGGCTGGACTCATCGCACTGTGCCACGGACCGGCCCCGGTCCGCACGGGCGAATCATCCAGTGTTCTGGCTGGTCACAGGTGCGGTCACCAGGAGCATCCCGGCCCTCTTAGGGGCACTTGGTGATCAACCGCTCCCGCAGCCGACCTCGACCAGGCCCGATTCGTAGGCCGCGATCACCGCCTGCGCGCGGTCACGGACGCCCAGCTTGCCGAAGATGCCGGTGATGTGGTTCTTGACCGTGGAGACGCTGATGTCCAGGTCCAGGGCGATCTCCGCGTTGCCCCGGCCGGTGGCCATGAGCCGCCAGATCTCCAGTTCGCGCGGCGTGAGCTCGGCCGGGGTCCGCGCGGTGGCCGGCCGCGGCCGGGCGGGGGTCCGTACGTACGTGGACAGGAGCCGGGTGAGCAGCCGGGGCGCGACGGCGGCCTCGCCGGTGTGGACGATGCGGACCGCGGCGCCCAGTTCCTCCGGAGAGATGTCCTTGGGCAGGAAGCCGTACGCCCCGGCGCGCAGGGCGGCGACCACGTACTCGTCCATGTCGAAGGTGCTGAGGGCCAGGACACGGGTCTCGGGGAGCGTCAGCGCCAGTTCCTCGGTGGCCTTGACCCCATCGAGGACCGGCATGCGGATGTCCATGACGACCACGTCGGGCCGTAGCCGCTGAGCGAGGGCGACCGCCTGCGCCCCGTCCTCGGCCTCCCCCACGACCTCGAACTCCGGGTCGGGGCTCAGGATGAGCGCCAGCCCTCGCCGTACCAGCGGCTGGTCGTCCGCGATCAGTACACGGATCATCGGTGCCGTTCCTCCCTCTCGCCGTCTCCCGGGCCCGCAGCCGGGACGGGGAGGCGGGCCGCCACCCGGAACCCCCCGCCGTCCACGGCGGCGGCCTCCAGGGTCCCGCCCTGCAGGGCGACGCGCTCGTGCATTCCGATCAGACCGTACCCGGAGCGCTGCGCGGACCGTGCGGCCGGTACCTGCGCTCCCGCCCCGTCGTCGCGCACCTCCACGGCCACCTCGTCCCGGTGGTAGGTGACGCGTACGTGGGCCCTCGCCTGCCCGGCGTGCTTGCGGGTGTTGGTCAGGGCCTCCTGCACGATCCGGAAGAGCGTCAGGCCCACGCTCGGCGGGAGCGGGCGGACCGGCCCGTCCACGGTGAACTCGGTCTCCGTCCCGGCCAGCCGGGACTCGGTGATGATCCGGTCGAGGTCGCCGGCTCCCGGCTGGGGAGCCGGCGGGGTCTGCTCCGGCTCCTCCCCGGCGCGCAGCACGTCGAGGAGTTGGCGCATCTCGCGCAGGGCCATGCGCCCGGAGCCCTCCAGGGTCATGAGGGCCTCCCGCGCCACCTCCGGGTGGGCCAGGTTGGCCCGCGCTCCGCCGGCCATCAGCTGCATGGTGGTGATGTGGTGGGCGACGATGTCGTGCAGTTCCCGGGCGATCCGGCGGCGCTCCTCGGCCACCGCCCGGTCGGCGAGCAGCCTCCGGTGGACCTCTGCCTCCCGCTGCCTGCGGTTCACCGCCTCGGCCGTGCCGACGACGATGAGGCAGGCGATCGCGTTCCCGGCCAGGCCCCACCAGCCGAACGGCAGGGGCGAGCCGCTCTGGCCGGCCGAGACGAGCGGTACCACGGCGAGCGCCGCCCCCACGGCCACCGCGCGGCGGCGGAACCTGGCCACCGAGTAGAGGGCCACCGTCACGGCGAGGCTGAAGTGCGGCGACTGCGGCGTGCTCAGGTTCAGCACCACGCCCAGCGCCAGTACGGTGGCCAGGACGGTCACCGGACGCACGCGCCGGGCGAGCAGCGTCATGGCCGCGACCACCAGCACCACGACCGCGGTCACACTGAGGACGCCCCCCTCGGTCACGAGGCCCAGGGAGAAACCGACGAGGTCGATGGCGGCGGCCCCGACCGCCACGAGCGCGTCGTTGCGCGTCCACTCCAGCCGGGCCGCGCCCGGGCCGTGGTCCGGGCTCCGGCCGCCCCGGCCGTCCACGCCGTCCACGCCCCGGTCCACGCCCCGGTTCTCGGCTCGGGTGGCGGCCCGGTCCATGCCCGTGCCCGGCTCGGCCACCCCTTCGGGCACTCCTTCAGCCACTCGTTCGGCGCCGTCCCGTGCCGTGCCCACAGCCATTGCGTCGGTCCTCCCCTGTCGGCCGCATCCCTGCTGGCGCCGGGCTCACGCGGCCGATCGCTCCGGTGACCCATTCTGGCACCGGCCGCCTGCCGTGCCAGTGGCCCCTGGGCTGGACCTCGACCAGGACCCGGGTCCTGGTCGGGTGCCGCGGCCGGACCCTGGTCCCGAGTCCGGCTCCTCCCCTGACCTGACGCTTTCCCCGCCCGCTCCTGATGGTCTGGAGACCGGTCGGGAACCCCCGGCCGGCACCGCACAGACCGGAGGAACCAGTGATCCGCGCCCTGACCGGATTCTCGACGCGAAGTCCGTGGAAGGTCATCGCCCTGTGGGCGGTCCTCGGCATCGCCCTGGCCATGGTGGGGCAGGCGTTCGTGTTCCGCGCCAGCCAACCCGGCAACGGCGGCTTCCTGCCCTCGAGTTACGACTCGGCCGCCGCGCTGGAGATCGCCGAGGAGCGGTTCGGGGTGAAGCCGGACGCCAACCTGCTGACCGTGCTGGTGGCCCGGTCCGACGCGGCGCCGCTCAGCGCCGCCGACGAGCAGCGCATCGACGCGCAGGCCGCCCAGCTCGCCCGGCGCAAGGTCACGATGCCCGAGGAGAAGGACCCGGCCCCCTTCGCGCAGGACCATTCCCAGGTGCCCGCGGTCAGTCCGGCCATGACGGCGCCCGACCGCTCCTTCCGGCTGCTGTCCGTCGAACTGACCGGCAATCCGGCCGATCCCGGGGTGCAGTCCACCTACAAGGCCTTCCGGGACTCCGCGCGGGACCTCTTCGCCCAGGACGGGCTGCGCACCGGCTTCACCGGCGGGATCGCCGACCGCGTGGACACGGCGGACGCCGAGGAGACCAGGTCGGCCATCGTCGGCGGTCTGATGCTCGCGGTCATCGTCCTGCTGCACGTGCTGGTCTTCCGCAGCGTCCTGGCGGCCCTGCTGCCGCTGCTCGCGGTCACCGTCATCGGCGGGGCCGCGGCCGGCGCCGTGGTGGGCGCCGCACTGCTGACCGGGACCGGGCTGGCTGATTCCACACCTGGGTTGATCAGCGTGGTGTTGATGGGCATCGGCATCGACTACTTCCTCTTCCTCCTCTTCCGCTTCCGCGAGCAGTTGCGCCAGCACCCGCAGCAGTCCGGGCGCGAGGCGGCCGCCGAGGTCGCCGGGCGCGTGGGTACGGCCATCACCTCCGCGGCGCTGACCATCGTCGCCGCGTTCGCCACGCTCGGCGTGGCCTCCTTCGGCCAGTTCCGGGTGCTCGGGCCGGCCATCGCCCTGGCCGTACTGGTGATGCTGCTGGGCAGCCTGACCCTGATGCCGGCCCTGCTGGCGGTCGCCGGACGCAAGATGTTCTGGCCCTCCCGCGGCCTGAAGCGGGAGCCCCGTCCCGGCGCCGCCGCACGGATGGGCGACCGCGTGGCGCGGCGGCCCATGACGCTGGTCCTCGCCTCCGTGGCCCTGCTCGGCGCACTGACGACCGGGCTCCTGGGGATGCGCATGGACTACGGGCAGAGCGGCGCGGGCGGGGAACGCACCGCCGCCGTCGCCACCGCCGGCGAGATAGCCCGGGCCCTGCCGGCCGGGGTGTCGGACCCGACCACTGTCTTCGTCACCGCCTCGGACGGCGCCGAGCTCACCACCGAGCGGCTCGGCGGGCTGTCGGGGGCACTGGCCGGCGTCGGCGGCGTGGGGCAGGTCGCGGACACCGTGCTCAGCGAGGACCGGCGGGCGGCGCGGATCGACCTGTTCCTGACGGCCGACCCGCAGGGCAAGGAGGCCCGCGACCTGGTCACCGGCCCGGTCCGGGCGGTGGTCGGCGCTCAGACGCCCGCCGGCCTGGAGGCCCACGTGGGCGGCACCCCGGCGCTCTTCGCCGACATCTCGGCCGCCGTGGACAAGGACCTGAAGGTGGTCTTCCCGGTGGCGGCGGCGCTGATCGCGCTGATCCTGCTCGCGCTGCTGCGCAGCCTCCTCGCGCCGGCCGTCCTGCTGGCCGCGGTCGGGCTGGGCTTCGCCGCGACGCTCGGTGCCTCGACCCTCGTCTTCCAGCGGGCGCTGGACCGGCCGGGAGTGGACTTCACGCTGCCGCTGGTGCTGTTCCTGTTCGTGGTCGCACTGGGCACCGACTACAACATCCTGATGGCCGACCGGATCCGGGAGGAGATGGAGCGGCCCGGTCCGGCCCGCGTCGCGGTGGGCCGCGCCGTGCGGCACACGGCGCCCGCCATCGCCACGGCGGGGCTGGTCCTGGCCGCGTCCTTCGGCAGCCTGGCCGTCACCCCGGCCGCTTCCACGCAGCAGATCGGCTTCGCGACGGCCCTCGGGATCATGCTCTCCGCCTTCGTCCTGTCGATCGTGCTGGTGCCCGCGCTGGCCGCCCTCCTGGGCCGGTCCCTCTGGTGGCCGGTGCGGCCGCGCCGCTCCGCCCACGCGGCCGGTTCCGAGCAGACCCCCGACCGGGTCCTGGTCCACTAGGTCGTCTCTTTCGGATCTTGTCGGTCAAGCCCGCGTCGCCCGGTGCCGTGCATCGCAAGGCGGAGGGGCGCCCGTGTACGGGACGTACTCGGGCGCCCCGACAACGCGGCGAGGTGCGGTGCCGGGCGGCGCGGGCCCGGCAAGATCCGGAAGAGACGGCCTAACGGCGGTGACCACCGGGCGCCGCGTCCTACGTGACGCGGAAACCGGTGGTCGCCCGGTCGCGGCGGTCGCGGGGGTCGCGGTGGAAGGTCAGGCGGTCCCAGGTGGGGAAGGCCAGGTCGGTGACGCTCAGCAGGAGGCCCGAGGCGTCGTGCAGGGTGCGGCGCACCGTCGGGCCGCTGGCCGGGGAGGCGGCCGGGGGGTGGAGGGTACGGGTCATCGTGAGGGTCTCGGCGACCCGGCCGGCCGCCGCGGCCCGGTCGAGCCAGCGGTGCAGGCGGTCCAGGTCCTCGTCGCGGACCGCCTGCGCCGCCCGGCCGCGGTAGCCCGCCAGTTCGGGGCTCCGCGCGACGGCGCCCGGGCTGAAGTACGTCACGGCGTGCTGGAGCGTCTCCCCCGCCGGGCCGCGTTCGCGGTGGTGCAGGACGAGGGTGCGGTCCCCGCCGCCCATGCCGAGCAGTGCGGCGAGCGAGGGCGGCACGCTCACCAGCGTCAGCCAGTCCTGGGAGAGGATGGCCCCGTGGGAGCCGGGCCCGACGGTCCCTGCCGCGGGAGGCTCGGGCCTTTCGAACGCCTCGGGCCGCTCGGGCCCCTCGGGCAGCTCGACGGCGGGCGCGAGGGCGGGCGTGAGGGCGGGGCGGCTGCCCCGGCGGCCCGTCACGACGAGGCCGTCCTCGCGCAGGTGCTGGAGGGCGGCCCTGATGGTCTGCCGGTTGACCTGGTAACGGGCGGCCAGGCTGCGTTCGGAGGGCAGCCGGCCGCCGGGGGTGCGCGCGGCGCGCTCGAGATCGCGGCGCAGCGCTGCGGCGATCCGCTGGTACTTGGGCATGGCGGCCGGGCCGCCGCCCCGCGAAGGGGAGGGCATGGCTTCTCCTCTGACGGGTGGTCAAGGACTGCGCGGTCTGCCCGACCAACGTAGCATTGGTCTATACCTGTAGGTGGGCGGGGCGGGACACCCGACCGAGCTTGGCCGATTTCCGTACCCCGCCGGGCTTCATTCCCGCAGCGGGTTCGGGAGGGGCAGATAGCGGGCGTCCGCGCCGCCCGCCCGCGTCCAGCGCAGCAGCAGGTTGGTCTTGGCCGGCAGGCTGGGAGCGGCGAGCAGCTCCGCGATCTCGGGCAGCCCGCGCGTGGCCTCGTAGCGGAGGAACTCCTCCCGTACGGCCGGCCACAGCAGCCCCGAGACGTCCGGATGCCGGTCGGCCAGCGCCCCTGCCATCTCCGCGAGGTGGTTGACGACCAGGCAGTAGACCAGCCGCTGCCAGGCGTCCGCGCGCGACAGGTCCGGGAGGAGCTTGACCCCCTCCGCGTCCCGGAACACGGCCTGCACCGGCATGCCCGCCGCGTCGACGGCGACCAGGGTGTTCTGGAGGTGGGCCTCCAGCACGATGCCGTGCCGGTCGAACAGCTCCAGTACGGGCGGCACCACGTGGCGCAGGTACGCGCGCCACCAGGCGGCCGGGTCCGCGGCGGCTCCCGGGGGGCTCCCGGCGAACCCCTCGGCGAGCGCGGCGGCCAGCAGCGGGGTGGCCCCCGGGCGGACGTGCGCGTGCAGGCCGTCGCGGACCAGGACGGCGAGCTCCTCGAAGGCGAAGGCCGCGGTGCGGTAGCCGCGGTCGGCGAGCCAGGCCGCGCCCGAGCCCGTCCGGCGCAGCGCGGCGAATCCGGCTTCGACGACCGCGTCGGTACGGCGCAGCCGCAGCAGGTCGTGCCGCCACAGCCGGCGCACGTCGTTGGTGATCCGGACGTCGAGGCTGAACTTCACGAACAGGTCGGCCGCCGGATCGGGTACGTACAGGGTCCGGACCGAGGCGGTGGGCCACACCGCGCGCCGGCTCCGGCCGAGCCGCAGCAGGCGCCCGTCGGCGAAGGCCTCGCGCACGGCGGGCCGCTCGCCCACCAGGTCCAGCTGCCAGGGGTGGGCGGGCAGCAGCCGGTATCCGGCGGGCGCGCGGGGCCCGTCGAGGGCCGCGGCGAGGGAGTCGATGGCCTCGGAGGCGGCCGGGCCACCCTCCTCCGCCGTCTGGTCCTCGCGCAGGGCGAGGAAGAGCAGCGGGAAGCGGGCATGGGCCTCCGGCGCGTACGGCAGCCAGCTCCCGGCCGGGGCCCCGCCGCGGGCCTTGGGAGCGGGGTGGTGCGGATGGCCCATCACGAGGGACTGCTCGGAGAGGAGGTACGGGTCCCCCGGGGGCTCGGCCGAGGCGCGGGCGGACAGCAGCGCGGCGACCGTGTCGCGGCTGTCGGTGATCTCCACCGGCAACTCGTCGTTGGAGACTCCGGTGAAGCGACCGAGTTCGTCGGCGACGAGTTTGACCAGCTCGGTGTGGCTGAGCGGACGCCAGCCGACCGCGGTGCGCAGTTCGGGGCCCACGGGCCGGCGCCCGCCGCGCACCCGCAGCAGCCGCCCGCTGCCGCGCAGCCGGTGGACGGCCGCGTCACCCTGCTCTGCGCCGGACTCCGGGGGCTCGGGGGGCTCGGCGGGCTCCGCCGCCTCGCGCAGCAGGCAGTTCAGGAGCGGGGTCGCGGCGTAGGCGTCGGCGGCGGCGTTGAGGTCCACTGATTCCATTCGGTCCGTCCGGTGCGCCGGAGGGTCCGCGAGGCGTAACCCCCAGCCGTGATCTTCAGTATCCGCAATGATTGTTTGATCATCCAGTAAGCGATATCCGATGTCGGAGCCGCAGCATGCACTTTCCCGCCACCCCGGCCGAGGACGCCGTCGCCGCCGAACTGGCCGGTGTCCGGCCCGCCCTCGGGCCCGCCTACGCCGCCGCGCTCGACGGCGCCCGCGCCGCCGTGCTGACCCGGCTGTGGCGGGCGCTGGCCTTCGAACCACTGGAGTGGATCGTGGACCGCGAGCGGGGGCCCGGCGGGCTGGTGCTGCGGCTGGCCGGGGGCGCACGGCTGGAGGGCCCGCCGCCGGATCCGTACGCGACCGGGGCGTACGTGACCGAGCTGCTGCTCGACGGCAGGCCCTTCCGGCAGGCCGCGCGGCTGGTGCGGGCGCTGGGGGTGGCGCACGGGGAGGCGTTCGCCGCCGAGCTGGACGCCAGTACGGCCTCCCTCGCCCTCTCCCGGGCCGGTCAGACGCCCGCCGGGGCGGGCCCCGCCGGGCCGGGCGCGGCCGCGCGGACCACCTGGCAGTGGGAGCAGCAGGTGGTCGACGGGCATCCGTACCACCCGAACTGCCGCTCCCGGCCCGGTTTCTCGGTGGCCGAGCAGCTGGCGTACGCGCCCGAGCACCGGCCGGTGGTCGACCTGGGGCTGATCGCCGTACGGGACGAGGAGTGCCTGGTCACGGGCGACTGGCCGGCCGAACTGCGCGAGGCCGGGCGGATCCTGGTGCCGGTGCACCCGTGGCAGGCGGAGCACGTACTGGGGCGCCCGCGGGTGCGAGCCGGTTTCGCCGCTCACCCGCTGATGGCGCTGCGCACGCTGGCGCCCACCGACGGCGGGCCGCACGTCAAGACGGCGCTGAGCGCCCGGCTGACCTCCTCCGTACGGGACATCTCCGGCTACTCCGTCGAGACGGCGGCGGCCGTCTCCGCCTTCGCCCAGGACCTGTCGGAGCGGCTCGACGGGCGGCTGCACATCACCCGCACCCTGGGCGCGGCGAGCGCGCACAGCCCGGACCTCGCGGCCGTGCTGCGCGAGCCGCCGGAGGCCTACGCGAACGCGGCCGCCGGCGAACAGGTGCTCCCCGTGGCGGCCCTGGCCCTCTTCGCGCCGGCGCGCTCGGCGGGCTGGCGGGCCGACTTCGCCCGTCTCGCGCTCTCGGTGTGCCTGCGGGTGCTGGAGATGGGGGTGGCCCTGGAGGCCCACGGCCAGAACCTCCTCGTGGTCCTCTCCGCCACCGGTGCGCCGCTGCGGCTGGTCTACCGCGACCTCGCCGACATCCGGATCAGTCCGGCCCGGCTCGTGCGCCGCGGCCTGCCGGTGCCACCGCTGTCCGGCAGGCTGGTCACGGACGACGTGACCCTGCTGCGGCGCAAGCTGTTCGGCTCCCTGGTGACGGGGGCGCTCGGCGCCACGGCGGGCTCGGACGGCGCCTTCACGCAGGCTCTCGCCGACGCGGCGCCCTCCCTGCCGGCCACCGCCGACACCCAGGCCCTGCTGACCGGGCCGCTGCCCACCAAAGCGCTCACGCTGATGCGGCTGAGCCCCGGCACCCCGGGAGACCAGTGGGCGGAACTGCCCAATCCGCTGGCCGGTTCGCGGGCGGTCCGCTGACGGGAGGATGAGCGGAGGGGTCCGCGCGGGCTACTGTCCAGGGGCATGACAGAGACCTCGTACCTGCACGCCGTGCGCGCGTCCTACGACGCCGTCGCCGTCGACTACGCCCGCCTGGTCGGCCCCGGCCTGGCCGGGAAGCCGCTGGACCGGGCCATGCTGGCCGCGTTCGCCGAGTACGTGCACGGGGGCGAGGTCCGCGGCCGGGCGGTCGCCGACCTGGGCTGCGGCCCGGGCCGGCTGACGGCGCATCTGGACGGCCTCGGCGTACGGACGTTCGGCGTCGACCTGTCACCGGCGATGGTGGCGGTGGCCCGCCGGACGTATCCGGGGCTGCGGTTCGAGGTGGGCTCGATGGCGGCGCTGGACGTGGCCGACGGGGTCCTGGGCGGGGTCCTCGCCTGGTACTCCACCGTGCACACCCCGCCCTCGGAACTCGGCCAGGTGTTCGCGGAGTGCGCGCGGGTCCTGGCGCCGGGCGGCTACTTCCTGATCGCCTTCGAGGCGGGCGACGCGCGGATCCGGCTGGACCACGCGTACGGGCATCCGGTCGAACTCGACGTGTACGGGACCCCGCCGGACCTGATCGCCGAACTGCTGGCCGCGGCAGGACTGGCCGAGGTCTCCCGCCTGCTGCGCGAGCCGGACCCCGGCGAGAGTTTCCCGCAGGGCCTCCTGCTGGCCCGCAGGGGCTAGTGCGGTCCCCCCTACGGGCGCGTGGTGGAGACCGGTGCCCCGCCTTCCGTGCGCCTCAGCAAGACGAAACCGTCCCGCTCGGCAGCGGTGCGGTAGCCCCGGAGGCGGGCCGTGTCGAGGGCGATGAGTTCCTGTGCGACCGACAGGGGCCAGCGGTGGGCCGGCGCGACCTTGGTGTCCACCATGATCCACTCGGGGTCGGGGCGGCTCTCCCCCCAGCCGTGGACACTGACGCTGGTGCGGTCGACGAGGTGGGGCCCCAGGTTGTTCGACGCCTGGACCGTGGCTCCGTCCGGGATCTCGGCCATCACCGTGCGCGCCACCGCGAGACGGGGATCGCTCTGCCAGACCTGCGGTTGGAAGAGCTGCCACAAGGGGAAGTTCGGCAACAGCAACAGGGTGACCGCCGCGGAACCCGCCAGGTAGCGGTACAGGCTGGGGCCGTGCGCGCCCCGCCGGGACAGGGCGTCGACGAACGCCGCGAAGACGATCGGCATGATCGGCAGCGCGTAATGGTAGGCGGTGCCCCAGTGGGCCGGGTAGTCCGAGGCGAGGCGCCACAACACCGTGGGCAGGGCGATCAGCAGGAGCGGCGAGCGCAGCGCGAGGAACAGGGTGGGCGCCAGCATGAGGATGAGGGTCGTGACCTTCTCCTGCGGGGTGATGAGACCGAGCGTCCCCTGCTGCAGCAGGTCCAACAGGCCGCCTCCCGACCCGCCGTCCCCCCCACCGGGATGGTGGGAGGCGTAGTAGCCGTCGAACCCGCCCGGGTGGAAGGAGGCCAGCACCAGCACGGCGAGCGCCGACGCGGCCAGCCCGGCCGCGGCCGTGACCAGGCCCAGCCTGCGGCCGCCCCGCCCGCCGCGCCACGCGATGATGAGGCCGATCACGGCCACCGTGAGGCCGAGGTCCTCCTTCACCAGCACGAGCGGCAGCGCCCAGTACGCCGCGGCGCGCAGTCGGCCGTTGCCGAGCGCGGTCAGGGAGAAGGCGAGCAGCGGAACGGCGAAGGCCCATTCGTGGAAGTCGTAGGCCACGCCGCTCGCGATGCCCCACGAGACGCCGTACGCGACGCCGATGACCACGGCGGCCGCGGGGCCCAGTGTCCTGCGGGCCCAGAAGGCCAGCGGCAGCACGCCCGCGGCGATCAGTGCGGCCTGCGCGACGAGCAGCAGTTTCACCGACGGCCACAGCCAGTACAGGGGTGCCAGAACGGCCAGGACGGGAGAGAAGTGGTCACCCAGAACGGGGAAGTCCGGCCCCTTGACCTCCGAGACGGGCAGGTGCCCCTCCGCGTAGGACCGCACGACCTGGACGAAGATCCCCAGGTCGAAGGAGTGCGAGAGCAGGTGCTCGTGGATCCGCAGGGACACGGCCGTGTAGGCGAGGAACAGCGCCCCCGCCATGGCCCAGATCCACCAGGCGGCCTCCGGGCGGCCCCCCACGGGCGGCTGCTGCGCCGCCCGGTCCTCCTCGGTACCGGACTGTTGCGGCGGGAGCGTGGCGGCGTTACCGGTGGGTGCGTGCATGACGCCTCAAGATGCCAGCAGCTCCACTTCCCGGATGCGGGGTCGGCGCCCGCGTGCGGGGTTTCCTTCGAATGGCGGACGCCACCGGTCCCCCGCACGGCCCCCGGCCGCGCGGGCGCGTGCCCGCCCCCGTCTCACCAGCGCAGCGGCAGTCGGGTGACGCCCCGCATCAGCGTGCCCGACAGCCAGACGCCCGGGTCCGCGTCCGGGTCTTCGGCGAGGTCGGGGAAGCGCTCCAGCAGGCCCCGGATCGCGATGCGGCCCTCCATGCGGGCCAGCGGGGCCCCGAGGCAGAAGTGGATGCCGTGGCCGAAGGCCACGTGGCTGGGGCCGGCGCGGCGGATGTCGAAGACCTCGGGCCGGGGCTCCGCGAAGCGTGCCGGATCGCGGTCGGCCGCGGCGAGGGCGACCAGGACGGAGGAGCCGGCCGGGATGCGGACGCCGCCGATCTCCAGGTCCGTGCGCGCGAAGCGGTACGTGGCGTGCTGGACCGGGCCGTCGTAGCGGAGCATCTCCTCCACCGCGCCGTCGATCAGCCCGTCGGGGTCGGCCCGCAGCGCGGCGAGCTGGTCGGGGTGGGCGAGCAGGGCCCGTACGCCGTTGCCGATCAGGTTCACGGTGGTCTCGTGGCCCGCGACCAGCAGCAGGAAGGCCATCCCGATCAGCTCGTCCGGGGAGAGCTGATCGCCGTCCTCGATGTCGGCCCCTCCGCTGCCGTCAGGGCCGTCGGGGAGGGTGCGGATCAGGGCGCTGAGCAGGTCCTCGCCGGGGTCCTTGGCCTTGGCCTCGACGAGTTCGCGCAGGTAGGCGGTCATCTGCTGCACTGCGCGGCCGTCCGCGCCGCCGCCCTCCGCCGGGGCGACGATCTCGCCGGACCAGAAGCGGAACCGCTCGCGGTCCAGGTTCGGGACGCCCAGGAGTTCGCAGATGACGGTCATCGGCAGCGGGAAGGCGAGCGACCGGATCAGGTCGGCCCGGCGGTCGGGCCGCGCCGCCATCGCGTCGAGCAGCTCGTCGGTGATCCGCTGGACGCGGGGGCGCAGGGACTCGACCCGGCGGGCGGTGAACTCGCGGGCCACCAGGCGCCGCAGCCGCGTGTGATGGGGCGGGTCGGCTTCCAGCATGTTGGTGGCGGCGGCGTGGTCCGGTGTGTGGCCGAACAGTTCGGAGCCGAGCCAGTTCTTCGACAGGTCGGGGTGGCTCAGGGCCTGGCGGGCCTCGTCGTGGCCGACGACCAGCCACGTCCGGGCGCCGTCGAGCACCACGCGGTGGACGGGGCCCATCTCGCGTAATGCGGCGTAGAAGGGGTACGGGTCGGCGTTGAAATCTGCGGTGTGCGCAGCGAGATCCACGAGAGACATGCGGGCAGGGTACGTCCGCCGTCCGCCCGGGCGAACCGGTTATCCGACGAACCGAAGCGTTTCGGCTATGGGCCGTTCGGGCGGCAACCCGGTGTGTGTGGGCCCGCCTTCGGCGCGAACGGGCCGGGCGGTGGCAGGAAGGGGGGATGAGCCTCCCACGCCGCCGGGTCCTGGCCGGCGCCGCGGCCGCCGTGCTGGCCACCGCCGGGGCGGCGCGCCGCGGGCCCGACTACGGCGCGCTCGCCCGCGCGATCGACGGGCGCGTGGTGCTCCCCGTGGACCGGGACTATCCCGAGGCCCGACGGCTGTTCCAGCCCCGCTACGACGCCGTCGCGCCGGGCGCGGTGGCCTATCCCGCGCACGCGGCGGACGTGGCCGTCTGCCTGGACTTCGCCCGCCGCTCGGCCGTGGCGGTGGTCCCGCGCGGTGGTGGGCACAGCTACGCCGGCTGGTCCACCCGCGCCGCCGCGCTGGTCCTCGACACGGGAGCCATGGCAGCCGTGTCGGTCGACGGGGACGGTGTACGGATCGGCGCGGGGGCCCGGCTCGGTGACGTGAACGCCTCCCTCGCCGCGCGGGGTCTGGCCGTCCCGACCGGGCTGTGCCCCTCCGTCGGCATCGCGGGGCTCACCCTCGGCGGTGGCCTGGGGCTGGCGGCGCGCGCGTACGGCACCGCCTCCGACCGGCTCACCGGGGCGCGGGTGGTCACCCCCGACGGGACCGTCCGCGAGGTCGGGGCCGAGCGCGATCCGGACCTGTACTGGGCGCTGCGCGGGGGTGGCGGCGGCCAGTTCGGCGTGGTCACCGAGCTCCGCTTCCGGACGCATCCGGCCGGCGACGGCGCCTTCGCCGAACTGCGGTGGCCCGGCGCCGACTCGGCGGACGTGCTGCGCGGCTGGCAGCGCTGGCTGGCGCGGCTGCCGGACCCGTTCTGGAGCCAGGTGGAGTTCACGGCCGGCGCCGGCCCCGGCCCGGGCCCCGGAAGCGACTCCGCCGCCGACGAGGACGCCGACTCCGCCGCACCGGCGGTGCGGGTGGTGTGCCTCGACGGCCGCCCGGAGCTGGAGCGGCAGTTGACCCGGCTGGCGGACCTGGTCGGCCGGGCGCCGCGGGACAGCTGGATCGCCGTGCGGAGCTACGGGGACACCGTGCGGGCCATGTCGGGCTGTCTCGAACTGAGCGCCGCGCAGTGCCGCCTGCCGGGCACCCTGCCCGGCCGGGACCCGCAGGGCGGCCTCACCCGGCACTCGTACGCCGCCCGCTCGGACTTCTGGACGGGCGACGGACTGCCGGACGCGGCGATCGGCGCGGTCCTGGACGCCGTCCGGCGCTACGCCTCCACCGTCCCCCGGGGCGGCTTCGGGGTGGTGCAGTTCGACGGGGTCTGCGGGGGCGCGGTCAACCGGGTCGCGGCCGGCGACACCGCCTTCGTGCACCGCGACAGCGCCTTCCTGGCCCAGTACCTCGCCTACTGGCCCGAAACCGCGCGGGCCGCCGAAGTGGCCGTGCACCAAGGCTGGCTCGACGGGCTCTGGCAGGACCTGCGCCCGTGGGCGAGCGGCCGCGCGTACCAGAACTACACCGATCCGAAGCTCACCGGCTGGCGCGAGGCCTACCACGGCCCGAACCTCGCCCGGCTGCAAGAGGTCCGTCGTACCTACGATCCGGACCGGCTCTTCCGTTTCCCTCAAGGCCTCTAGAGGAGCTCTCGCATGCGACGTACGTTGACGATGGCCGCGGTGGCGGTCGCCCTGCTGGTGTCCGCAGGGCCGCTGCCCCGGGCGCAGGCCGGGAGCGCCGCCCCGCTGGCCGTCGGCCGCTGGTCCGCGCGCGAGGCGGCGGCCTTCTGGACCGCCGAGCGGATGGCATCCGCCGTGCCGCTGCCTGCGGGCGCACCGCAACCGCCCGCGCCGGTCGAACCGGGGCAGGACCCGGCCCCGGCCCCGGATCCGGCTGCGGCTGGGGCTGCGGATCCGGATCCGGCCCCCCTCGCGACGCCCACGCCGGCCGGGGTGGAGCTCCCGGCGCCGTCCGCCACCCTTTCGCCGAGCCCGTCGGCCCCGTCCGCGAGCCCCTCTCCGACCCCGTCAGTCCCTTCCGCGACCCCCTCCGCCCTCGCGCCCCCGGCTCCGCGTCCCCTCGCGCCCCCTCGTACGCGCCCGGTGCGGGTCCCCGCCACCGACCCCGGCATCGGGCAGGACTTCGACGGCGTCCCGGTCGTCGGCCGGATGTTCGTCGTCAAGGGCGGCGGCGCCTACTTCTGCACCGCGAGCGTGGTCGCCTCCCCCGGCCGCAACCTGGTGCTCAGCGCGGCGCACTGCCTGCTCGGCTCGGACACCCGGCAAGTGGCCTTCGTACCGCAGTACACGCGCGCCAACCCGCAGCCGTACGGCATGTTCCCGGTCCTGCGCGATGCGGGCGGGCACTCCAAGATCTGGATCGACCCGCGCTACCGCTCCCGGGGCGCCGACCGGGCCGCCACCCTCGACGTGGCCTTCGCGCAGGTGGGTCCGGGCCGCGACGGTTTCCTGGTGCAGGACGTGGTCGGCGCGAACCGCCTGGTCACCGGCTCCGGTTACGCCCACGCGCGGGTCGCGCTGATCGGTTATCCGGCCTCCGCCGCCCGGCCGCGCCTGTGCGTGAACCGGACGACGAAGTTCACCAGCGTCGACCCGCAGATCCCGGGATCGTTCCTGCGCATCCACTGCACCGGCTATCCGGGCGGCACCAGCGGCGGCCCGTTCCTCGTGCGCTTCGACGCACGGACCGGCACCGGGGACGTGGTGGGGGTCATCGGCGGCTGGAAGACCGGCGGGGACACCGCCGACACCTCCTACAGCTCTTACTTCGGCCTGTCCATCAGGAAGTTGTACGAGAAGGCGGTTGCCGGGGCGAAGGTGCGGTGAGGGCCCGCGCCCAGCGGGTCCTGCGCGGGTTCCCGACCGTACGGGGGGTGGCCGGGAGCCCCTCGCCGGTCAGCCCGTCGGCGGGTGCGAGCCCGAGTCGGCGGCGCAGGTCGGCGAGGGCGGCGTGGACGGGCGCGAGGACGACTTCGGCGCCGGGGCCGGCGGACGCGAGGGCGTGCGCGGTGGTCTCGATCGCCTCGGCGGCGTCCTCGGCCGCGGTCCGGCTCCACCCTCCCGGCGCGCCGGGCCCCCAGGGCGCGACGGTGTCGTAGAGGTGGCAGGCGGCATCGGCCACGGCGTCGGCCCGTTCCCCGACGCCCGGCGCCGCGATGGTCGGCAGTTCCATGCCGGGTCAACGAGCCGATGCCGCCCGGAGGCACGACCGGGAGGTGCTCACGAGGCGACCACCTGCAGCCACACGGGCAGCAGGAGCAGGGAGACGACCGAGCTCTTGATGACGATGGACGCGGAGAGGTCGACGCCCACGTCGTAGCGCTGGGCGAAGATGAACAGGTTCTGCGGGGTGGGCATCGCGGCGATCAGCACGAGGTACGCCAGCCACTCGCCCCGCACGCCGAAGAGCATCCCGCACACCGCCCAGGTCAGCAGCGGGAAGGCCAGGCACTTGAAGCCGATGAGGGCCATCTCCTCGCGCGTGGTGCCCCGGACGTCCAGGCCAAGGCCGCCGAGGTGGAGGCCGAGCGCGAACAGGGCCACCGGGGAGGCGCTGTCGCCGACGAAGGCCGCGCCGTCCAGGACCACGGCGGGGACGTGCACCGAGAGGAGGTTGAGCAGGATGCCCGCGTTGCAGGCGAGGACCAGCGGGGTGGCGAGCGAGGCGCCGACGGCGCGCGAGAGGCGTCGTCCCGGACCGCCCGCGGCGGCGCCCGCGCGGCCCAGTTCCATGAGGGCGATGACCACGAGGGACAGCACGCAGACCTGGAACAGGAGGATCGGGAAGATCGGGGCGGCCGTGCCGAACACGGTGATGAAGACGGGGACGGCGAAGTAGGCGGTGTTCACCTGGACTCCGGCCATGACGCGCAGCGCGACGGCGCGGGGCTCGCGGATGCCGTGGGCGACGGCGCCCGCGGCGACCGCGGCCACCGCGAGGGCGGCCGCTCCGGCGTAGCCGCCGATCGCCCGCCAGTCGAAGAGGGCGGCGAGGTCACTGGTGTAGATGTTGCCGAAGAGGTAGCAGGGGACCGCGAAGAGGAAGGCGTAGTCGGAGAAGGCCTTGGACGCCTCGGCCGGGACGATCTTGCGGCGGGCGAGCAGGACCCCGCCGCCGAAGGCCAGCAGCACCGGTACGAGCTTCTCCAGCGCGGCTGCCCCGCCCATGTTCCCGTCCCCCGTGATCGACTGCCGGGCAGCCTACCCGTACGCCCTTCGCGCCCCTGAGCGGGTGCTCCGTGTCAGGCGATCGAGGCGGCGACGATCGCGGCCACGGCGAGGTTGCAGGAGGCCGAGACCCAGACCGCCGGGTGGGGCTCCGGGTCCACGACGATGGCGCCGAGCTTGCCGGGGGTGACCAGATCGAGCACCAGGAAGGCCAGCGCCATCAGGATCAGGCCGAGCACACCGAAGGCCGCCGTCGACATCAGGCCCTTGCCGAAGTCCTCGTAGGTGGTCCAGATCGAGGTGAAGACGATCCCGCCGATGCCCAGGAGCGCGGAGCTGAGCAGGACGGCCGCGTTGCGGTTGCGCTCCTCCCAGATCTGCTTCGGAAGCTTCCCGGGCGTCAGCACGTCCACGAGGACGATGCCGAGGATCAGCAGCACGAGGCCGAGCGCGCCGTAGGCACTGGTACGGCCAAGTCCGTTGACGATGTCGCTCATTGAGAAGCCTGTCTCCGCGTGGGTAGGAAAGGATGTGCCCTGGGGGCTGGCCGAATCTATCGCACGGCCCGGGAGCCGACCATGGGGAGGACGGCGCATGGTGAAGGTCAGGGCCGCGCGGGCGGACGAGGCCGAGGGTCTGACCGCGCTGGTCATGCGGTCGAAGGCGTACTGGGGGTACGACGCCGGATTCCTGGCCGCATGCGCCGGGGAACTGCGGATCCGGCCGGACGACGTGACGGCCCGCCGGATCGTGGTGGCCGAGGACGGACGCGGATCGGTGCTCGGGCTCGCCTCCCTGGAGGGGGCTCCCCCGCGGGCGGCCCTCGGGCTGCTGTTCGTCGAACCGGCCGTCATCGGGCAGGGGGTGGGGCGGCTGCTGTACCGGGACGCGCTGCGCCGGGCCGTGGAGCTCGGGGTCCGGGAGCTGGTGATCGACGCCGATCCGCACGCGGCCGGTTTCTACCGGGCCATGGGGGCGGTCGGCGCGTCGGACGGCCGCGCCGACGGCTCCGGTGACAACGGCTCCTGCCGGGGGACCGAGCAGGGAACCGAACCGGGACCGGACCGCCTGGTGCGGTTCCAGGTGGCGCCCGCCCCGCTCGCCGGCTGGGCGCGGGCGTGGACCGGTGGCGGACGGGCGGTCCACCTGGGCAATGTCGCCGAGTTCAACGCGCAGTTCGCGGACGCCTCCCTGGACCGGGAGCAGCGGGACGCGCACCACTACGCCTGCCTGGCCGCCTTCTACAGCCCCGACCCGGCGGCCCTGGTGCTGCCCCGGTCGGTGCCGCGGGGCTGGAGCGAGCTGGTCGGGCGCCAACTGGGCTGGTCGGGGGTCGAGGTGTACGACGGCCTCGCGGAGGGTCCCGGTGGTCCCGGTCTGTCCGATGCCGTACGGGCCCGCCCGGCGCTGGCCGCGCTGCTGACCGGGGCCGGGCTGCCCCTCGTACCGTGGGGGCTGACACGGCCGTTCGGGCGGCTGACCGGCCGCGCGTGGCAGGCCCGGGAGCTGCGGTACGAGTCGAAGTCCGCGGCGCACGGGCTCTTCGGGCGGATCCTGGCGGGCGGCGGGCATCCCGGGATCGTGCTTCCCGCCCAGTGGCGGGCCGACACTCGCAGGGCCGCGATCCGGCTCCTGTCCTCTCGGGCCGAGGCGGGCGAGAGCAGCGTTCTCAAATCGGAGCACGGTGTCGGTGGTTCGGGCACCACGGTGCTCACGCCCGCACGGGTCCGGGCCGCGGGCGGGGCCCGCGCCGTGGTGCGGCGGCTGCCGCGGGGGCCGCTGCTGGTGGAGGAGTACGTGAGCGGCCCGGGGCCGGACGGTGGCCCGCGGGACCTGACCTACGACGGGTTCGTGGACGGTGCGGGCCGCCCCCACGAGGTCGGCGGCGCGGTCATGGACGTCAAGGACGGCTGCTACGCGGGGGCCACGGTGGGCCCCGGGGTGGTGCCCGCCTGGGCGGAGAAACCCCTGGCCGCCTTCGGTGCGGCGGTGGGCCGGGAGCTGGCGGCCTGCGGATACCGGGGCTGGTTCGACGTGGACTTCGTCGCCGACGGCGCGGGCCGCCTCGCCCCGACCGAGACGAACCTGCGCCTGACCGGCCCTTCGATCGCCTTCATGGTGGCAGCCCGGCTCGACGCGCTGCGGGGCGCCGGCCACCTCGTACGGATCGCCGACCGGGTGGAGCTCGGTGCGCGGCTGCCCGAGGCGCAGCTGGACGAGCTGTGCGCGGGCCTCGTGCGGGGCTGCTCGGCGCTCGGCGCGGTGTTCGTGCCGGCGATCCCGACGGGCGCCTTCGAGCCGGCGCCCTGGCTGGGCGTACTGGTGGCCGCGCGCAGCACCGAGGTGCTGGACGCGGCCGAGGCGCTGGTGCGGGCAGGGGCCCTGGCGGTAGGAACGGTGTTCGGGCCGCCCGCGGCGAGGCCTTGAGCCGCGGCCGGCACGGCACGGCCCGGGCCGTGTCAGTCGTCGAAGGCCGTGTCAGTCGTCGAAGTCGAAGGGGCTGGGCGGTTTGGCGGTGACGTAGGCGGCGACGATGCCGGCCGCGATCATCAGGGGGATGTTGAAGGTGTAGACGAGCGCGGCCTGCCGTGACCAGTCCTGTTTGGCCGCGAGGCGGTAGAGGTTGTCCTGCGGCCACCACGCCATCAACAGGTAGGCCACCGAAAGGTGCGCGGCGGCCGTGAGGGCGCGGCCCCGGCCGCGCCGGGGCATCCGGGCACGGCCGGCGACCAGGAACACCACACCGACGCCGAAGGCCACGCACTCGAAGAGGTAGAGGACGAAGAAGAGGAACGCCCAGGGCTGCGGCACCCCGGTGAGGTCGGTCGATCCGGGCCAGAAGACGTTCGTGAGGATCAAGGCGACGAAGCCCAGCCCGATGCCGCCGCAACCACCGGCCACCGGCGCCGGGAAGGGACCCGTCGGCCCGGCCGCGCGCACCCCCGCCTTGCTGCCGGTGACGCGCTGCGCGGGAGCGCCGCCCAGGACGGGCAGGGGCAGGGCGGCGCGGTCCTCCTGCCCCGCCCGGTTGCGGGGCAGGGCCCGCAGCGGGACCAGCCTGAGCGGGATGTCCTCCCTGGCGAGCTTCCCCGCGAGGTACGCACGCAGTTCCTCGACGTCCGGGAGCCCGGCGCCCGGGGGCCACGCGGGGGCGCCGGGGCGCGGGGTCACGTAGGCGACGAGCCGCCGCGGCCCGCGCGTGCCGTCGACCCTTCGGAGGATCACCGCGCCGATGCCCTCGTGGCCCCGGATGAGGGATTCGACGGGGTACGGGTCGAGCGAGCGCCCGTCCGGCAGGGTGATCCGGTCGCGGATCCGGCCCCGGTACTCCAGCAGCCCGTCCTCGCGCAGCAGCCCGAGGTCCCCGGTGGGTACCGCGTCGCCGCCGCCGGGCGGGCTGAGGTGGATCTGCCCCTCGCGCACCTCGACGCGGCAGCCGGGGAAGGGCGTGCCGAGCAGGGAGCGTTCCTCGGGGCCGTCGAGGGGGCGCGGGAGCTGCGGCAGTTCGAACCAGGTGCCGGTGCCGGCGGTCTCGGCGAGGCCGTAGACGTTGAGCACCCGCACACCGGGCCGCAGCGCGGTCTGGAGGGCCGCCAGTTCGTCGACGTGGAACCGGTCCCCGCAGACGGCGATCAGCCGCAGTGACCCGAGCCCGTCGCCGCTCGCACGGCCGGTTCTCGGGGCTGGCACCCGCGGCTGCGGCTCGGGGGTCGCCAGGTGGACGGTGTCGGCGGGGCCCGCGTGGAGGACGGTGACCCGTTGGGCTTCGACGGCCGCCGCGATCGCCTCGCCCTGCCACGGTGAGCCTGCGGGCAGCACGAGCGCTCCGCCCGAGCACAGGGCGCGCGTCCAGCCCGCGGCGAAGGCCGTGACGTCCGGTCCCGCCGTGATCAGGTGCCGGTCCTGCGGGGTCAGCCGGGCCACCTCGGCCCAGCTCTCGTACGCGCCGAGCAGCAGGGAGTGGGTCACGGGAACGGCGCGCGGCTCGGCCGCCCCGGTGAACAGGATCGCCGCGGTGCCGCTGGGCCGGGCGTCCGGCGCCCCGGCGGGGTGGCCGGCCGCGCCGGCGCCCTGCGCGCCGAGCCGGATCACGCGCCGGCCGCTGCCGTCGTCCAGGGCGGCCTCGTGGGTGGCGTGGGTGAGCAGGACGTGGGGCTCGGCGGCGGCGAGCTGCCGCTGCCCGGTGCGGGGGTGCTCGACGTCGACGACGGCATAGGTGCCGCCGGCTTTGAGGACGGCGAGGAGGGCTACGACCAGTTCGGTCTGCTGGAGGGTACCGACGGCGACCCGGCCGCCCGGGGGCAGGCCGGAGGCGAGCAGGTGGTGCGCGAGCCGGTTGGCCCGCGCGTCGAGCTGCCCGTAGGTCAGGACCTTCGGGCCCGCGACGAGGGCGTCGGCCTCGGGCGTGTCGCGGGCCCACTGCTCGAAGCGGTGCAGGACGGTGTCGGTGGTGGCCTTGCCGAAGCGTACGGACTCGGATCCCTGCGTCATGGACCGATGATGGCACCGGGCACCGACAGCGGCCAGGAATCGGTAATTTCGGCGTGGGGGACGGGAGTTGCCCGCCCTGAAGGGGTGGTGCGGACGCGTTCCTTGACCTCGACCAAGGTTGAGGTCCTAACGTTCGGACCATGGACATGGAAGTCACCGCCTGGACATCGCTGCACAGCGCGATGAACGCCCAGCAGGACCGGCGCCCGCTCTCCCGCGCGAGCCTGCGCCGCATCGCCGCCTTCGCCCGCCCGCACCGCCGCGGGCTCACCCTCTTCCTGCTGCTGAGCGTGGTGACCGCGCTGCTGGCGGTGGCCACCCCGGTGCTCGCCAGCCGGATCGTCGACGCCATCGTGGCCGGACGGGAGAGCGGCGCGGTCACCCGTCTCGCCCTCCTCATCGCGTTGATCGCGGTGGTGGAGGCGGGGCTCGGCCTGCTGACCCGCAGGCTCTCGGCCACCCTCGGCGAGGGGCTGATCCTGGACCTGCGGACGGCGGTGTTCGACCACGTGCAGCGGATGCCGGTCGCCTTCTTCACCCGGACCCGGACCGGGGCCCTGGTCAGCCGCCTCAACAACGACGTGATCGGCGCCCAGCGGGCGTTCAGCAACACCCTGTCGGGGGTGGTCGCCAACACCGTCACCCTGCTGCTGACCCTCGCCGTCATGCTGAGCATCTCCTGGCAGATCACCCTGCTGGCGCTGGTACTGCTGCCGGTGTTCGTTCTGCCGGCCCGCCGGATGGGGGCGCGGATGGCGGCGATGCAGCGGGAGGCCTCGGCCCTCAACGCCGCGATGGGCACCCAGATGACCGAGCGGTTCTCCGCTCCCGGCGCGACCCTCGTCAAACTGTTCGGCCGACCCGCCGACGAGTCCGCCGAGTTCGCCTCCCGGGCGGCGCGGGTGCGTGACATCGGCATCCGTACGGCCATGGCCCAGTCGGCCTTCATCACGGCCCTCACCCTGGTCTCGGCGCTGGCCCTCGCCCTCGTCTACGGGCTCGGCGGGTACTACGCCCTGCGCGGGACCCTCGACGCCGGTTCCGTCGTCGCCCTCGCCCTCCTCCTGACCCGGCTGTACGCCCCGCTCACCGCGCTCGCGGGCGCCCGCGTCGAGGTGATGAGCGCCATGGTGAGCTTCGAGCGGGTCTTCGAGATCCTCGACCTCGAGCCGCTCATCGCGCAGAAGCCGGACGCCCGACGGGTCCCGGAGGGTCCGGTGGCCGTGGAGTTCGACCGGGTCTCCTTCGGCTACCCCGCCGCCGACAAGGTCTCGCTCGCCTCCCTGGAGGAGGTGGCCACCCTCGACGTCCGGGGCGGCACGCAGGTCCTGCACGAGGTGTCCTTCCGCGCCGAACCCGGCCAGATGATCGCCCTGGTGGGCTCGTCCGGCGCCGGCAAGTCCACCATCGCGCAACTGCTGCCGCGGCTGTACGACGCCGACGCGGGCGCCGTCCGGCTGGGCGGGATCGACGTACGGGACCTCACGGCCGACTCGATCCGCGAAACGCTCGGCATGGTCACCCAGGACGGGCACCTCTTCCACGAGTCGGTGCGCGCGAACCTGCTGCTGGCGCGGCCCGAGGCCACCGAGGAGGAGATCTGGGAGGCCCTGCGGCGTTCGCGCCTGGACGGGCTGGTCGCCTCCCTGCCGGACGGGCTGGACACGGTCGTCGGGGAGCGCGGGTACCGGCTGTCGGGCGGGGAGCGCCAGCGCCTGACCATCGCGCGGCTGCTGCTGGCGCGGCAGCGGGTGGTCATCCTCGACGAGGCCACCGCCCACCTGGACTCCACCTCGGAGGCGGCGGTGCAGGAGGCCCTGGGCGAGGCGCTGGCGGGCCGGACCGCCGTGGTGATCGCGCACCGGCTGTCGACCGTGCAGGCGGCGGACCTGATCCTCGTGGTCGAGGACGGCCGGATCGTGGAACGCGGTGTGCACGCCGAGCTGCTGGCGGCGGGCGGCCGTTACGAGGAGCTGTACCGCACGCAGTTCGCGGCGGCCGGCGCGGCTTCGGGCGGCGCCGTACCGGCCCCTGGCGCATGATGCTGTGATGGACATCAAGCTGGAACTGGTCGCGGTGCCCGTGACCGATGTGGACCGGGCCAAGGCCTTCTACGAGAAGCTCGGCTTCCACGCCGACCACGACGTCGTGGTGAGCGAGGACATCCGTTTCGTCCAGCTGACCCCGCCGGGGTCGGCCTGCTCGATCGCGATCGGCAAGGGGCTCACCCGGATGACCCCGGGCTCGCTGGACAACATGCAGGTCGTCGTGAGCGACATCGAGGAGGCGTACGCCGACCTCAGGGGCCGGGGCGTGGAGGTGACGGAGATCCAGGACATGCCGTGGGGGTCCTTCGTCTACTTCTCCGACCCGGACGGCAACGGCTGGGCGGTCCAGCAGACGACCCCGCGCACGGCGGCCGGCTGACCTCAAGGCGCCGGCCCGGCCTCGCGCGGTGCGCGCGGGGCCGGGCCGCCTGTGGCTGTGGCTGTGGCTGTGGCTGTACTTGAGCCCGCGGGCGCTCAGCTCTCCGCGGCGGCGTGGTGGTGGTCGAGCTCCCACGCGTGGTGCTTGAACTCGTGGCGGAAGTCGGCGTGGTCCTCCCACTGGCGGGCGATGCCGCGCAGGACGTCCCAGTTGTGCTCCACCGACTGGTCGATGACGCGCCGCATCGCGGGATCGGCCGCCGCCCGCTGGTCCAGGAGGCCCTTGATGGCCGAGGCCTCCAGGACGGAGTTGCGCAGGGCGCGCAGCGCACGGGAGGTGTCGTCCATCGCGAAGCCGTATTCGCTGCCGGTCTCCGCGTCGAACAGCGGGGTGAGCCGTGCCTCGATGAACGCGGTGATCCGCTCGAAGTGCTGCACATCCATCAAGGACTCCTTCTCATGCCGGACCACCACGTGTCCCCGGCGTCTCCACTGCGTTTCCCGTTCACTTCATTATCCAGCAGCGCCCGCGACCGGCGAAAACGGACGGAGCCAGTCCATGGGCATCGCCGGAACCGGTACCAACTCCCCGCGAGCGACCGCGTTTTCACGGTGATCTATGTTGAGATCCACGGTGAGGTGGGAACGGGGGACCGGTGGACGAGAACGCGCGGCTGGCGGAGCGATTCGAGGAGCACCGCTCACATCTGCGAGCGGTGTCCTACCGCATGCTCGGCTCACTCAGCGAGGCCGAGGACGCCGTACAGGAGGCCTGGCTGCGCCTGGCCCGCTCCGACATCAGCGACGTCGAGAACCTCGGCGGATGGCTGACCACGGTCGTCTCGCGCGTGTGCCTGAACATGCTGCGCTCGCGCGCGTCGCGGCGCGAGGACTCCATGGACGCCTATCCCGCCGACCCGGCCGTCAGCCGTGAGGACGCGGTCGACCCCGAACAGGAAGCGGTACTGGCCGACTCGGTCGGGCTGGCGCTGCTGGTGGTGCTCGACACGCTGGCGCCGGCCGAGCGGCTCGCGTTCGTCCTGCACGACCTGTTCGCCGTGCCCTTCGACGAGATCGCCCCCCTGATCGAGAAGTCCCCGGCCGCGACCCGCCAGCTCGCGAGCCGCGCCCGCCGCAGGGTCAAGGGCGCCCCGGCGGTGCCCGACGCCGATCTGACGCTCCAGCGGCGCGTCGTGGACGCCTTCCTGGCCGCCACCCGCGGCGGGAACTTCGACGATCTGGTCACGCTGCTCCATCCCGACGTGGTGCTCCGGGCCGACCCGGCCGTCGGCCCCACCCCGCGGCCCGTGGTCATCAGCGGCTCCGTCACCGTGGCCCGGGGCGCGATGGCCGCGATGCAGCGGGCGCAGTCCACTCAGCCCGCGCTGGTCGACGGCGTGGTCGGTCTCGCGATGGCGCCGCTGGGACGTCTGTTCCTGGTCCTGGCCTTCACCATCACGCAGGGCCTGATCACCGAGATCGACGTCGTCGCGGAACCGGAGCGCCTGGCCGGGATCGATCTCGCCGTTCTCGACGCGTGAGGAGCGGCGGGACAGGGGAGGGGGAGCCTTGAACGCGGACGCGTCGATGCGCTTCAGTGGTGGCACACGGTCCGGTGCCGGCGGGGACGGCGAGGTGACAGCGAGGTGGACGTGAGCACCCGACGGGTGATTGTGGTGATGGGCGTGGCCGGCACGGGCAAGACGACCGTGGGCCGGCTGCTCGCGGAAGCGCTCGGCGTCCCGTACGCGGAGGGCGATGCCTTCCACCCGGCGGCCAACGTCGCCAAGATGTCGGCCGGCACCCCGCTGGACGACGCGGACCGGTGGCCGTGGCTGGACGCGATCGGCGAGTGGATCCACAGCCTCGCCGGGCTGAGGGGCGCAGTGGTCGCCGCCTCCTCGCTCAAGCGCACCTACCGCGACCGGCTGCGCACCGCGGACCCCGGGGCCGTGTTCGTTCACCTCAGCGGTGAACGCCCCCTGATCGAGGAGCGGATGGCGGCCCGCAAGGGCCACTTCATGCCCCGCGCCCTGCTGGAATCGCAGTTCGCCGCGCTGGAACCGCTCCAGGACGACGAAGCCGGCGTCGTCGTCGACGTGTCCGGCTCCCCCGAGGAGATCACCGGACGGGCCTTGGCCGCCCTGACCGCGCTGACCGACCCGGCCGAGCCGACCGAGCCGTCCGGCCCGGCCGAGCCGACCGCCCAGCGCCACCTGGCCGCGCCCGAGCGGAACTGAGCGAGGCATCCCCGGACGTCACCGGGCCCGGCTCACCGCGGCCGGTCCCCCGCCGAGCTGGGCGGCGGCCAGGGCGAGGCCGCGCGCCGCCGCCGTGCAGCGGTCGGCGAGCGCCGCGACCTCGGCGCGCGGGGCGTCTCCCGCCAGTGCGGAGGCCGCCGCGCGCATCCCGGCCGCGTGCGTGCCCAGCGCGGCCGCGTGACCGAGCAGGCCGTCGGCGGGTGGCCGGGGCGCCGGGCCGGGCGGCAGGGCAGTGAACCTCCGGCGTGTGGGGGCGCGTCTCACCGGGGGCAGTTCGGGCCGCCCTACGGGGCGTGCGGGCAGGGCCGGGCCGCGGTCGCAGAAGGCCCGGAACGCGGCGCCGAGCCCGAGGAGCGGTTGGGCGGTCTCGGCCCGGCCGGTGGCGACCTGCCAGCCGGCGTGGTCGTTGAAGGGGTTGCCGTCCGTGAGGGCGTTCCAGGCGAGGATGTCGGCGAAGGACGGGGCCAGCAGGGCGAAGGCGTGGCCGGCGCCCCGGTCTCGCATGAGGGACCGGAACAGCCGGACGGCCTCGGCCTGGCGGCCCGCCGCGGCGGCCCGCAGGACGGCCGCCGCGGCGGGGTCCTGGAGGAGTTCGGGACGGCACGCGTCCGCGGCCCGGATCCGGGCCTTGAGTCCGCAGACGGCGATGCTGACCGCGAGGCTCTCGCGGCTCGTCAGGATTCCGGCGAGCCGGCCGGCCCCGGCCACGCCCCGGCCCCGTGGGGGCCAGCCGAGACCCTCCGGGTCGGTGAGGGTGCGCAGCAGGGTGCGCCAGCCGAGCCGGGTGCGGCCTCCCCGGGCGAAGGCGGCCGCGGGCAGGCGGGCGCCGAGGGCCAGCGCCGAGGCGTAACGGGCGGCCTCGCCGACCGCGGCGGCGGCCTCGGCAAGTGCGCGGCACGGGGCGTCGAGCGGGTCGACGTCCGGGTCGGTGAACGCGGAGGTCGCGGCGTCGGGCATGGGATCCTCGTGTGGTTCGACGGGGGGCGAGACAACAACGGTCTGTGACATCGGGATCACCGTACGTCCCGGCCCCCGGCCGCGCGCCCCGAGCTACCCCGAGGGGTCCATTGGGACCGGCAGCGGCGCGGCGTCCGGTCGGGCCGTGGGCGCCTTGCCCCGCTGCCCGGCACCGGGTGGACGCGGGGCCCGCCTGCTCCACCGGGTGGTGGCCTCCCGGGACGGCATCCGGGATGTCACTCAACCGGCCGTCATGGAGCGCTGGTCGGCGCGAAAAGCGCCTCGCGGAAGGCGGTGCGCAGGGAGGCGGTGCGCAGGGAGGTGGGGGCGGCGGCCGGGAGGAGCAGCGCCCAGCGGTGGTGGCGCAGCGAGATCCAGAGGGCCGGGCCGCCCTCCTGCGGGGCGTGGTGGCACCAGACGCCGTGCGGTGCGGGGTGCCACAGGAGACCGCGGGCGGGGGTGAGTTCGCCGGTGCGGATGCGGAGGGACTCCGTGACCCACGTGCGGGTGAGGGCGGCGGAGCCGGCCGCGTCCGCCGGGGAGAGGAGGTGGCGCTGGAAGCGGACCAGGTCGGCGAGGGGCGCGCGGAGGGTGCCGTCGGCGAAGCGGGTACCGGTCATGCCGAGGGGGCGCCAGACGCGGGTGGCGGCGAGTTCGGCGAGGGTGCCGTCGCCCAAGTGCTCGGCGAGGCGGGTCAGGGCCGCGGTCCCGTCGGTGCGGGTGAGCAGGTGGTGGGCCGTGGCCGCGCGGGAGGCGTCCGCGGCGGCGTCGCCCCCGTAGGAGGCCAGCGGGGTGTGCAGCCGCAGTGCACCCTCCTCCACGAGGCTTCCGATGACGGGCCAGAGCGCGAGGACGGGGGCGAGCCCGCCGACGTCGAAGGCCGCGTCCACGTCCTTCGGGGGCGACCACGCGTGCACCCCGTCCGGGCCGCCGACGGCCCAGACCGCCCCCGGGTCGGCACTGCCCACAAGGGCCCTGATGTCCTCGGCCTGGTCGCTCAGGAGCGTCATGGTCGCCCAGGATAACGAGCCCGCGCCCGCTCCCCCGGCGCGTCGGCTCCCGGTCGCGCCCCCGCCACCCGAATGCCGGTCCCGTCCGCCGTGGCCGGGGCGCTCGGGTGCGTCGCCGTGCGCGTGACCGCCCCGGGCGTCCGCCCAGTGGCCTTTCCCGGCCGGGCGGGCCAGCCTGAAGGCATGACCGCGCCCGCCGAGCCACCCCCCGGACAGCCGACCGGACCCCCGACCGGAAGACCCCCGACCGAACCGCCGACCGGGCCGCCTGCGCGACCAGCCGCGGGCCCGCCCTCCGACCTCTCCGCAGGACCGCCCGCGACACAGCCCGCGGACGGGGCCGCCGACGCGCCCGCGCCCAGCGTTCCGCTCGGGTCCGCACGCGGCCGGTGGATCCTGGTGGCCACCGTGCTCGGGTCGGGCATGGCCCTGCTGGACTCGACGGTGGTCAATGTCGCGCTGCCGCGCATCGGTCTCGATCTCGGCGCCGATCTGGCGGTGCTCCAGTGGACGGTCAACGCCTATCTGCTGACGCTGGCCGGGCTGATCCTGGTCGGCGGGGCGCTCGGCGACCGCTTCGGGCGACGCCGGATCTTCGTCCTGGGCGTGGTGTGGTTCGCGGTGGGTTCGCTGCTGTGCGGAATCGCGCCGAACGCCGGGGTACTGGTGGCCGCCCGCGCCCTGCAGGGCATCGGCGGCGCGCTGCTGACACCCGGCTCCCTCGCGCTGATCCAGGGCTCGATCCGGGCCGAGGACCGGGGCCGGGCGGTGGGTCTGTGGTCGGGTCTGGGCGGGGTGGGCGCGGCCGTGGGACCGTTCCTCGGCGGCTGGCTGGTGGACGGGCCGGGCTGGCGCTGGGTGTTCCTGCTGAACGTGCCGGTGGCCGCGCTGTGTGTCCCGATGGCGCTGCGGCACGTACCGGAGTCACGGGATCCGCAGGCGCACGGGCGGTTCGACGTCCTCGGGGCGGCGCTGGGTGCGGCCGCCCTCGCGCTGCTCACCTACGCGCTGATCGAGGCGCGGTCCGCGACCGGGCCCGTGCTCGGCGCGGCGGTGGGCGGCGGCCTGGTGCTGGCCGTCGCGTTCGTGTACGTCGAGCGGCGACGGGCCGATCCCATGGTGCCGCCGGCCATTTTCGCGTCGCGCCAGTTCACCGCCGTCAACCTGGTCACCCTGTGCGTGTACGCGGCCCTCGGTGGGTTCTTCTTCCTCGTCGTGCTCCAGCTCCAGGTCGTGGCCGGATACTCCGCGCTCGCCGCGGGCGCCGCGATGCTGCCGACCACCGCGCTGATGCTGCTGCTGTCGGCCCGCTCCGGGGAGCTCGGGGAGCGGATCGGGCCGCGGATCCCGCTCACCGTGGGGCCGCTGTTGTGCGCGGCGGGGACGCTGCTGATGCTGCGGGTGGGGCCGGAGGCCTCGTACGGGGCGGACGTGCTGCCCGCGATGTTCGTGATGGGCATGGGGTTGGTGACCTTGGTGGCTCCGCTGACGGAGACCGTACTGGCCTCGGTGGACCCGGGCCGGGCGGGGCTGGCCAGCGGCATCAACAACGCCGCCGCGCGCGCCGCCGGCCTGCTCGCGGTGGCGGCGCTGCCGCTGCTGGCCGGGATGGGGCCCGAGTCGTACCGCTCGGCGACCCAGTTCGACAGCGCCTTCGGGGTGGCCATGGTCTGGTGCGCGGGGGTGTTCGCGGTCGGCGCCGTCGTGGCCTGGGCGACCGTACGGACGCCCGGGGCCGGGGTGGCGCACCACCAGTGCCGCACGCAGTGCTCGGTGACGGCGCCGGCGCTCGAACCTCCGCCGGCCGCGCCGGAGAAGAGGTGATCGCCCTGAGGGCCCGGGACCGCCGGCGGGGCGGCGCCCGCCGCGCGACGGTGCGGCACCCGGCGCCCGGCTGATCCCCGTGTGCTGGAGCGCGACGGCCGATCTCACGGCGGGCACGGTCATCACCGCCGTCGGACTGGTGTGCGTGGCGCGCGTGGTGCGCGCGCGGCGGCCCCGCAATCTGCCGGTCGCCGCGCTGCCGCTGCTGCTGGGCGCGCACCAACTGGTGGAGGCCGCCGTCTGGAGCTCGGGCGGCGGCTGCTCACCGGCCACCACGGCCTGGGCCGTCATCGCCCTGCCGCTGCTGGCGCTGTGGGTTCCGGTGGGCGTGCTGCTCGCGGTGGCGCCGGGGATCCGGCGGCGGCTGTGGGGGCCGGTGGCCGTCGGCGTCGCCACGGCCGCGGTGCTCTCGTACTGTCTGGCGACGCGGCCGGTGACCGCCGAGATCCGGGGGCGCACCCTCGGCTACGGCGTGAATGTTCCGTGGATGCCGGCGGTTCTGACGGGCTATCTCCTCGCGACGCTGGGCGCCCTGATGCTCGCCGGGGACCGGCGTCTGCGGCTGCTCGGCGCGGTGCTGGCCGGCGGGGCGCTGGCCTGCTCAGCGCTGTGGCGGCTGGAATTCGCCTCGACCTGGTGCGCCTTCGCCGCGGTCGCCTCCGTGCTGGTACTGGGTTGGGTCCATCACCGGGACCCCGGCCCTTCTGTCAGGTGATCGACCGAAAGTTACCTAGACGCATGTAGTGACTTCACACGCGGGCAGCAGTAGAACTCGTTCCCATTCACCCCACGAACGAGGAGCTCGCATGAGCGAAAAAGCCCTGCCCGGAAGAGGTTCCCACGGCATTTCACGTCGCGGGTTCCTCGGAGCAACAGGTTTCACTCTGGGAGCCATGGCCCTGGCGCCCCGCGTCACCCCCGCCCGGGCGGCCGTGGGCTCCGCCGCGATCGGTGACGGCGCCCACGTGCCGGCCCTGGTCATCGGCACCGGTTACGGCGGCTCCGTCGCGGCCCTGCGCCTCGCGCAGGCGGGCGTGGACGTGCAGATGGTCGAGATGGGCATGTCCTGGGACACACCGGGCTCGGACGGCAAGATCTTCCCGAAGGTGACCAGCCCGGACTACCGCTCCTTCTGGCTCCGGACCAGGACCAAGGCGCCGCTGAGCAACTTCCTCGGCTTTCCGATCGACAAGGACGTCCCCCGGTACACGGGGATCCTCGACGCCGAGGACTTCGCCGGAATCACCGTCTACCAGGGCCGCGGGGTCGGCGGGGGCTCGCTGGTCAACGGAGGCATGGCGGTCACGCCCAAGCGCGCGAACTTCCAGTCCGTCCTGCCCTCGGTGGACGCCGACGAGATGTACGGCACCTACTACCCGAGGGCCAACGCCGGGCTCGGGGTCGGCATGATCGACCCGGTCTGGTTCGAGACCGCCGACTGCTACCAGTTCTCCCGCGTGGGACGCAAGCACGCCCAGCGTTCCGGCTTCGCCTGGACCTTCGTGCCCGACGTGTACGACTGGGACTACATGAAGCGGGAGGCGGCCGGCACCGCCACGAAGTCGGCCCTGGGCGGGGAGATCCTCTACGGCAACAACCACGGGAAGAAGTCGCTGCTCCAGACCTACCTCGCCCGGGCGGCGGCCACCGGCAAGGTCACCATTTCGGCCCTCCACAAGGTCACTTCGGTCTCCCCCGCCGCCGCGGGCGGCTACACCGTCAGCATCGAGCAGATCAACACCACCGGCGACATCGTGGCGACCAAGAACGTCACCGCGGACCGCGTCTTCTTCGCGGCCGGCAGCGTCGGCACGAGCAAGCTCCTGGTCAAACTGAAGGCCACCGGGGCCCTGCCGAACCTCAACAGCGAGGTGGGCAGGGGCTGGGGCGATAACGGCAACGTCATGTGCGGCCGCGCGAACCACATGTGGGACCCGACCGGCAAGCTCCAGTCGACCATCCCGTGCTCCGGCATCGACAACTGGGACGCGGGCGGCGCGTTCGCCGAGGTGGCCCCGCTCCCCACCGGGATCGAGACATACGCCTCGTTCTACCTGTCGATCACCAAGAACCCCAACCGCGCCGAGTTCACCTGGAACGCCGCGACGGGCAGGGCCGACCTCAGCTGGCAGACCGCCTGGAAGCAGCCGTCGATCACCATGGCCAAGACCATCTTCGACAAGATCAACGCGAAGGAGGGGACGATCTACCGGACCGACCTGTTCGGCGGCAACAGGATCTGGCACGACACCCTCACCTACCACCCCCTCGGCGGCGCGGTCCTGAACAAGGCCACCGACAACTACGGGCGCCTGCACGGCTACACCGGCCTGTACGTCATCGACGGTGCGCTCATCCCGGGCAACACCAGCGTGAACCCGTTCGTCACCATCACGGCGCTCGCCGAACGGAACATCGAGAAGATCATCGCCACCGACCTCTAGGCCGTCGCTTCCGGATCCTGCCGTGCCGCGCACAGCCGAAGCCGGGGCCGACCGGACGCACCGAGCGGCCCCGGACCCAGACCGGGACGGGCGACCCCGTCAGTGGCCGGGCAGCGCGCACACGCTGTCGAGGCCGAGCACGTGGTTGAGCCGGCCGAAGGCCAGCCAGGAGCCGATGCTCATCGTCAGCTCCACGATCTCCAGCTGGCTGTAGCGCGCGGTCATCCGGTCCCAGAACTCGTCGTCGAGCCCGTGGTGGTCGAGGGTGTACCGCTCGGCGTACTCCGCCGCCAGCCGGGTGCGGTCGTCGAAGGCATCGGTGGTGCGCCACTGGGTGACGGCCTCGGAGAACTCCTCCTCGACCTTCTCCCCCTCCCGTTCGGTGCGCCAGTCCAGGCAGAAGACGCAGCCGTTGATCTGCGCCACCCGCAGCCGGGCCGCCTCGAACTCGCGCAGCCCCAGGGTGGTGTGGGCGTACACCGATAGCGAGAAGTTCGCCGCGGCCATCCCGATACCGGGGACCATGTCACCCCACACGTACTCGATCGGGTGCTGGCCTTCGGGGACGTCGATCCTCATGAGTGCTTCCTTCCGAGTCTGCCGACGGCGGCGCGCAGCGGGACGTCGAGCGCGTCGTAGAGTCCGGGCTCCGCCTCGGTGAGCCAGTCGATGGCGCCGACGAGGCGTCCGACGGCGGTGGCGTTGCCACCGGCCGAGCGGTTGTCCCCGTCGTCGGTGGCCTCGATGGTGACCTCGATGCGCGGACGGCCTTCGATGACCACCCGGTGGGCGCCGTCGCCGCCGTCGGGCGGTACGGGCCAGTCCGGTGCGCACGAGGCGTGGATGCGGGTGACGTGCTCGATGACGATGCGCGGCTCACCCCCGACGACGCCCTGGACCTCGAAGCGGATCGCGCCCTGGGTCCCGGCCTCGAACTCGCCCATGGTCGGGGTGGTCACCGTGGTGTCGAGCGCGCGGCGCTGCGAGGTCTCGCGGATCTCGTCGAGCTCGACCCCCAGGGCCCGGGCCATCATGCGTATCTGCCCGCCCCACACCATGGTCGGGACGGAGGGCATGAGCATCATCGGCTCGTGGTCCATGGGCTGGCCCATGCCCACGAGGTGGCGGACGGAGTCCGGCTGGTCGTAGGTGGAGTAGTCGAAGATCTCCTGGCAGCGGATCACGTCGATGGTGGTGCCCAGTCCGCTGAGCAGGAGGGGGAGTACGTCGTTGCCCCAGCCGGGGTCGACGCCGGAGGCGAAGAGCGAGCCGCCGCCCTCCGCGATGGCGGCGAGGACCGGGTCACGGAACTCCGGCGGGGCGTTGCGGTGGTCGTACAGGGGGTAGAGGGCGGGGCTGACGACGACCGCGCCGGACCGGATCGCACGGGTGATGTCGGCGAGGGCGTCGTCGGGCCGGACGTCCCCGGACGCGGCGTACACCACGGCCTGGGGGCGTGCGGCCAGTACGGCCTCGATGTCGTCGGTGGCCGGGACCCCCAACGGCTGGCCGAGTCCGCCGAGTTCGCCCGCGTCGCGGCCGATCTTGGCGGGATGGTGGACGATGACTGCGGCGAGCCGCAGGGCGGGATGGGCCTCGACGGCGCGGATGGCCAGACGGCCGACGTTGCCGGTACCCCAGACAACCGTGGAAATCATGCGCGGAGGGTAGCCACAGCGCCTTCAACTTCCTAGGCCCCGAAGGACCTCACTGGTTCTTGGCGCCCAGGACGAAGAGGAGGTAGACGAAGAAGGCGAAGAGGTGGCCGACGAACAGGTAGGCGACCAGCCGGATCACCAGGCCGCGCGGGAACTTCGACTCGATGCGTGCCCGCAGGGTCACGGGGTTCTCTCCTTGGGACATCACTACGGCTCCTGGCCTATCGGTGGTGCGTGGACGTGGGGGTCCCGCCGAGGCACAGCCCCGCGAGGCTGCTCTGCAGCAGGGTGTGGACGAACAGCAGGTCGGCTCCGCCCGTGGAGGCCGCCGCGATCCGGTGCGGGGTGAGCGAGTCGAAGTGCGCGCTGTCCCCGGGCTCCAGCAGGTGCTCGGCCTCCCCCAGGTGCAGCCGCAGCCGCCCCTGCAGGACGTACAGCCATTCCTCACCGGGGTGTACGCGGACGAGCTCGCCCTGGCTTCGGCCGTGGGGGACGTGCACGCGCAGCGCCTGCATCCCGCGCCCGGAGCCGCCTGCCTGCCAGTACGTCCACCCGTCGGCCTCGCGGGCGCCCGGACCCCCGGCCCGTACGATGGGATCGGCGGCGGCGGGGGTTTCGCCGAGCAGCTCGGAGACCGTCGTACCGTAGGTGCGGGCGAGGCCGAGCAGCAGGGGCAGCGAGGGCTGGCGGCGGCCGGTCTCCAGCCGGGACAGGTGGGCGGGCGAGAGCCTGGCCCGGGCGGCGGCGGCTTCCAGTGTGAGTCCGGCGCGACGGCGCAGTTCCCGCAGTTGCGGGGCCACGGCGGGCAGTTCTTCGTGCGCGTCTTCAGGACCGGGAGCGGGACCCGGACCGGAGTCCGGGCCGGGGTCGGTACCGGGGGCAGGGCCGGGATTCATGCCCCGATTGAGCCAGAGCTTTGCCTTTCTGGCAATTCACCTTACCTCTAAGGCAAAAGACTGAGGGCTGTTTACCAAACGGGTCGACCCGTATAGTAAATCGCATGAGCTCCTCTCCGTCCTCCAGAGGACGTCCCAGGGATCCCCGCTCGCACGAGGCGATCGTCAGCGCGGCCGCCGAGCTGGTGAGCGAGGTCGGCTACGCCGCCACGTCGATCGGGGCGGTGGCCGCCCGTGCCGGGGTCGGCAAGGACACCGTCTACCGGCGGTGGCGGGGCAAGCCGGAGTTGGTCTTCGAGGCCGTGTTCACGAGCACCGACCACGAGCCGGTCCCGGACACCGGAACGCTGGCCGGTGACGCGACCGCACTGCTGCGGGGCCTGGTCGACGAGTTCCGCGCCCCGGCCGCCGCGGCGGCGCTCCCGGGGCTGCTCGCGGACTTCGCCGCCGATCCGGCGCTGAAGGCACGCATCCGCAGCGACTTCCTGGCCCCCTCCAAGGAGCGCCTGCTGATCGTCTTCGAGCGGGCCGTGGCCCGCGGGGAGATCGCGGCCGACACCCCCGTGGACCTGGTCCTGGACGCGCTGGCAGGAGCCGTGTTCTTCCACGTCGGTCTGGTCGGAGTACAGCCCGACCCCCAGCTGGCCGACCGGCTGGCTGCTGTCATGGTCAAAGGAATCGAGATCCGATGAACGGCTGGCTTCTGGCTGCGGGCATCACGGCGTTCGGTGTGGCTGCGACGCACATCGCCGCCGGTCACCGGGACGTGGTGCGCCCGCTGCTGTCCTGCGCACTCGCGGACGAACCCAAGCGCGTCCTGCACGCCGTGTGGCACATGGTGAGCGTCGACCTGGTGCTCTCCGCGGCCGCCTTGGTCTACCTCGCGCTCGCGGGCGGCACGTCGGCGACCGGCCCGATGGCGTGGTTCGTGGCCGCGCACTTCCTCGCGTACTCCGCCGCCTTCCTGGTCGTCACGTTCGCGGTCGGCTGGTCGAAGCCACTGCTCCGGCTGCCGCAGTGGATCCTCCTCCTGCCGGTCGCGGTCCTGGCGGCGGCGGGCGCCGCGTAGCGACAGCCCCTCGCCAGCCCCCGCGGCGCACCCGCCGCAGCCGGTAGGCCGTCTCTTCCGGATCTTGTCGGGTGAGCCCGGGTCGTCCGGTGCGGTGCATCGCAAGGCGGAGGGGCGCCCGTGTACGGGACGTACTCGG